>NZ_FRDO01000011.1:0-143806 GCF_900143165.1 Paenibacillus sp. ov031 | reverse complement strand
GATCAAACTCTCCAATAAAGTATTGAAAAGAGCGATAAGCTCATTTTGAAACTGACGAGATTAAAAATCTCATTTATTTTGCTTTGAAATCATACAGTCCGAAGACGTGTACCGATTTCTCAGCGTCGATCTTGCAAGCAAGATCGTTACTCACTCGTTGTTCAGTTTTCAAAGATCAAACTTGTTTCATTGCCGTGTGTTGTTCACCTCAGCAACTTTTATATCTTATCACATCCGAACCAACTTTGCAAGCTCTTTTTTCAAGTTTCTTTCGAAGCTTATTTCATTCGCTTGCCGCACCGTGTTTCTCGTGTTTTCTTGGCCGGAATTAGAATATACCATGTACAAAAATAAATTGCAACCCTTAATTAATATTTTTCTATCTCCGTTTTATGAGAACAAATAGAACCGTTATATCTCCCTTCTATTTATAATCAATCTTTGTCTTGCAATCAGCCCCCATCTGCTACACTCAATAAATATGACAATGTTGAATATCATTAACTTATTGAGAAAGGTAATAGTTAATGTTCATAGTAAACTGAGATTCTATTCGTTTTGAAGAAACACTATTTAGTAGCTCAAGGGATACTTAGTCTTGTATCGCACATATCTATTAGCCTCTATAACAATATATGAAATCAGATTTTAAGAAAATACATCTAATAGATATTAACTCTCTCCATGAGAGATAAGTAGTTACTCGTGTATCTGTTCTTTCATATAAAAGAATAGTTATTGAATAATAAAAGGAGTGGCGTATATTGTTAGCCAACCTCTCACCACCACCTTCTCCCCCTCAGCCCCTGAACCTTCCCATCATAACTGTATCGTAATACCGACCGTCCGCGTGTCGTCGATCCTTTTTCACAGTCCCCTCTATCTCGAAGCCCATCCTTTTGTAAAGCTCCATCGCTTTATCGTTCGTCCCCACCACGTTCAATGTCATCTTCTCAATTCCATTCGTGTCTGCCCAATCTATTGATAGTTCGAGTAGTTTCTTGCCAATCCCGTATCCCCAGAACTCTTTCGCTACACAAACGCCAAATTCAACCTTATGAGAAAATCGCTTTAGATCAACACCTTCACACCTGGAATACCCGACGATTTGTTCCTTTACCATAGTAACGAGAAACAGGTTTCTCTCTTTCTCAGAGTCCAACCGGATTAGTTGTTCAAACCCCGCTGGATCAATAAAGCCTTCACCTTGCTCACGATCCATATACTCGGTTTCTCCATCCATCTGTAAACGAAGTGAAGACAATGCCTCAGCATCCTTTTCCATTGCGGACCTAATTGAATAGGTCAATCCTTTTACGTTAAACTCCTGTTGATCGATGATCATACGTTGTAATCCGTCCAATCTATTTTATTTTGCTTACCCTATTGATGGCTCTACCCCACCTCAGACGGACTCTTGCCCGTAAGCATCTTGAACACCTGACTGAAATAGGTCGCGTTGCGGAACCCAGTCATTTCACTAACCTCGTAGACCATGTAATGCCCTGACTGTAATAGCTCCAGCGCACGTTGAATCCGATACCCATTTACATAACTCACAAAGTTCTCTCCGGTCACCCTCTTGAACAGCTGACTCAAATATTTGGGGTGTACAAACAGTCCCTTGGCAATGGCTTCAAAACTAATCTCTTCAGCATAATGCATTTCAACGTACTGTTTTACCTGCTCCACTAGTTTATTGCTTTTTTTCTCGCCCATTTCTTTACGTATCTGTTCCATCCAGTTTCGAATAATACCATCCATCCAGCATATCAGATCCTGCAGCCCATATTTCGATTGAATTTCCCGCAAAAAGTGGCTCATCGAGAGCGGTGGTGCCAGCATGGGATAATGCCGGTTCCAACTATGAATTAACGTGTCGAACAGGCTCACAGCCACAACCTGCACATCCTGAATACTGGTACCACCCCCTTCTTCCAGCAGATTGCGAAAGTGAACCCATATCTCCTCTGCCAGATCAGTCCTCATACCTGCCCATGACTCACTCCATTGTCGCAGCAATTGCGAGTAATCCGTTGCGCTCGGGGTTAACGCATCTGATGAATCATATCGATATACACGGCTCCCGCCCTGAAACTCTGCTTTCTCCAGCGCCTCTCTGCTCTCCAGATAGGAGTCCATCACTTCGCATAAGTGCTCTTTGGACGTTCCAATACCTGCGCTCATTTCGATTTTGAGATACGTAAAAATCTGATCAATCATCCGTTCAACAATGGACTCAAATTGCTCTAGCGGGTCCTTCTCGTCAAATAGAAGCAGCACTAACACCTGGTCCGAGTAATCCACGATCTCCACCTGGCAGTCGTTTATCTGCGAAGTCTGCTCTTTGACGGTCTCCTGAATAATATCAGCTGCCCCATATCTTAATAGCTGCCAGTCCCTCTCTTTCATCTTTGTCAAAAATGCAGGCCGGTACAACTGTAGACTGATGGCGCGCACTTGAGAGGGTATACGAATGCCCACATAATCCATACGCTCTGCAGGTAACTCTTCTTCCCGGTAGCGTGTGGTTAACAGCTCGTGGAGAAACAATTTGCGAAGATAAGGAACCACCCGTCCAATCTCCTGTTTGTACGTCCGCTCCAGCTGCTCACGCCGCTCACGCACATCCTCTTCCAGTAGCACCTCACGCAGAACAGACTCAATCTCCTCCACTTCCGCAGGCTTTAGCAAAAAATGATTCACTCCCCAGCGCATGGCAGCCCGGGCATTCTCGAATTCGTCATATCCGCTAAGAATGATGATCGGCAGATGGGGATGGTCCCTCCGCAACGCCTGCGTGACCTCAAGTCCTGTCATTCCTGGCAAATAGACGTCCGTCATCACAAGATCGGGGCGCAGCTGTTGGAATAGCTCCAGTGCGTCCACGCCATTGGAAGCTGTTCCTGCAATGTGGAGGCCAATGGATGGCCAATCAATATGGTCGGTCAATGCTTTTACAATATGCGGGTCATCGTCTACGAGCATAATGGTTTTCATTCATTTTCACCGCCCAGCCATAAGTTTAATTGTTCTTCCGTCTCAATACGTGGCAACGTAATGGTCACTTCTACTCCGCCTAATTCACCTGCACATATATCAACGCCGTACCCAGTACCACAATACAATTGAATGCGTTGATGTACATTTCGTATACCAATACCAGTCGTCTCCTCCAGCTTCCAGCCCTCAGGCAAGCCCTGACCGTTATCCTTTATGCAAATGATGACTTTGGGTGGTGGATCGTTGCTCTCCGATTCCCGCATATCCACCTGTATACGAAGTTGTCCTTCCTTCGGCTGCCCATGCATGACCGCATTTTCAATAAAGGCCTGCAAAATGATTTTGGGAATGTAACAACTTCGCACTCTCGGATCAATCTGTTCCTGATAATCAATAGAGAACGGCAGCCGCTCCGACTGAATGCTAACGTAACAACGAGCATGCTCCAACTCATCCCGTACTCGGATGAATAATCTGCCACCGCTCAATCCAATACGCAGCAGTTTGCTGAGTTGAACAATCATGCGGCTGATGTCCTTGGCCTCATAATCGAGAGCACGCCAGTGGATCATGTCAAGTGTGTTGTACAAAAAATGCGGTTTGATTTGCGCCTCCAGTAAACCGGTCTGTGCTTCACGCTTCGCCCGGCTCTCTTCCTTGACCTGCTCCATCAACTCCGTCAACTGTGAAGCCATATGGTTGAATCCATACGCCAAATGGGCATATTCTTCGGTAAACGAAAGCTGAACCCGGGTATTGAAATCCCCCTTCTCCAGTTGCCTCATCCGCTTGATCAACTGACGTAAAGGACGAACAATCCGCCAAACGAACAGATACGCAAGTACCGCTGAAAATAGTAATCCCAGCACAGCTATTCCAAGGACCTGCCATCCGGCCTGCCTCACAGGAGATAACAGGGTGTGAACAGGGATGGTCTGTACCAGTCGCCACTGAAGCATGGCAGGTCTTGAATACAGAACCAGCTGCGCTCCACCAGGCTTGCCGGAAACCACTTCAAATCCGTCCTGCCCATGTTCAACATGCTCCTGAATCCATGCACGATCAACGACTGGTTCGCTTTCCCCAGCAGCAGCTGCATTAGCAGATACATTAATAGAAGGAAAAATTTTTGAGGCTCCATGAATTAAGCTTGAATCCTCAGCAGAATTCACCCCTAAATTGTCATCGCCCATCTGCATGACGACGTTGCCTGCGGTATCCACCAACAGCACCTGTCCATCCAGCACCATCGGCATATCCGCAAATCTGCGTACAATATCGGCGCGACTCAGGCGGATGAGCACGTAGGCTACCGTACCACCCCGGCTGTCAAAGATTCGCTGGGCGTATCCGATTAGCGATTGGCCTGATTCGTTTTCCCGCAGAGGTACCCAAGCCGCATCCGCATGCTCCAGTGCAGCAAACCATGAATCACCGGCAATCGTATCCACTGAATAGATGCGGTCGGCCATCGTGACAGTGACACCGTTGAAGGAATCCGTATACAGCTCCACTGAGGTAATACCTTCACTGACTACCACCGTATGATCCAATATTTTGGACACCTCACGCCGTTGGTGGATCTGTGTCAGCCTTCCCGCTCCCTTCGTTTCAAGCAGACTCGACAGCTCACGGTTGCTCGCCAAAGAATAAGCCGTGCCTGTCACACCTGTAATAAAATCAAACCCGCGGCGTGTACTCTCATTCAGAAGAGCAAGTCGTGCTTTGCTGATCTCGGTAAACGTGACGGCAGAGAACGACTGGTATGCCAGCCAGACAATAACCGAGACGAGCAGCAGGTTAAACGCAATAAAGCAAGTCACCATCAACGTGGAGAGCTTGCTTTGTTGCAGCTTATGATTTAGGAATACAGATAATCTTCGTTTCCGCATTAGGAATCAACTCGTTTCGTCTTGGAATTACCCTTTGAGCCCAGAGGTCGCGATTCCTTCCACGAAATACTTTTGACACACGATAAATACGATAAAACAAGGCACCAGTGACAGCACTGACATCGCAAACATCGGTCCCCAATCGGATTGGGAACTGGAATCGAGGAACAGGCGTAAGCCTAGCGGCACCGTATATTTGCTGACATCACTCAGATAGATCAACTGGCTGAAGAAGTCATCCCATGTCCACAAAAAGGTAAAGATCATCGTCGTCACCAGCGCCGGAAAGGCCAGCGGAATGATAATTTTGGTGTAAATTCGTACAGGACCACATCCATCAATCGTAGCCGCTTCATCCAACTCTTTAGGCAATCCCCGAAAGAACTGGACCATCAGGAAAATGAAGAAGGCATCGGTCGCCAGCCATTTCGGCACGACCAGCGGCAGATACGTATTCACCCATTCCAGATGGTTAAACAGAATATATTGAGGAATCAGCGTCACATGGTGTGGCAGCATGATCGTCATCAGCATTAAGCCAAAGCAAATCGCTTTGAACCGAAAATTCAATCTGGCAAAGGCATACGCCGCCATCGAGCAAGAGATGACATTGCCAAGCACAGCGCCCAGCGACAGGACGACCGAGTTGGTCAGAAAACGAGAGAAGGGATTGCCCTGAATTCCTGTCCAGCCATTGATGTAGTTTTGCCAGTTCCATTCTTGCGGCCAAAACCAAGTTTCGGTGAAAATCATATGTCCCGGTTTGAATGAACTGCCCAGCATCCAGAGCACCGGGTACAGCATGACAAAGGCAATGACCGAGATAAGTATATGTTTGGCGACTACCCACGCAGCAGAGTTTCGTTGTCCAATCATGATTTTCCACCATCCTCATAGTGCACCCACAGCTTGCTGCTGCGGAATACCAGCAATGTAAAGACACCGATCAGAATCACCAGCACCCAGGCCATCGCGGACGCATAACCCATCTGGAAGAACGAGAACCCTTTTTTGTACAGGTATAAAGAGTACATTAATGTTGAATTGACTGGCCCCCCGCTGCCGTTACTGATGACAAAAGCCTGAGTAAATGACTGGAAGGAGGTAATCAGCTGCATCACGAGATTGAAAAAGATAACCGGCGACAGAATCGGCAGTGTGATATAAAAGAATCTCCGGAGTGGGCCTGCTCCATCAACGGCGGAAGCTTCGTCATACTCAGGTGGAATCTGTTTCAAGCCTGCCAGGAAAATAATCATCGACGATCCGAACTGCCATACGGACAGCAGTACGATCGAATACAGGGCATATTTCGGGTTGGCTACCCAATCGGGTGCCTTAATGCCGATCATGGCAAGCACCCCATTGAGCAGTCCGTCACCGCCCAGCATTTTGCGCCACAGCATCGCAATCGCCACACTTCCCCCAAGCAGGGTTGGGATGTAATACACCGTTCTGTAAATGCCAAGCCCACGAATGCCTTTGTTCAACAGCATCGCCACCAGCAGGGCAAAAATCAGCTTGATCGGTACGGAGACAGCGACATACGTAAATGTGACTTTGAGCGATTGGATAAACAGTTTATCTGATGTAAACATCGTAGAGTAGTTATCCAGACCGACCCAGGAAGGGGCGGCCAGGATACTGTAGTCGGTGAACGAAATGTATAAGGAAACGAGCATCGGCCCAAGTGTCAGAAATAATAAACCTACCAGCCATGGGGCCAGGAAAAGAAGCGCTGCTCCATTATGGGCATATCTCCGTTTCACCCGCCGGGCTGTCACACGCTCGGTTCGTGCTTGACTGACCTGTGTTGTACTCATCTTCGCAACCTCCCCGCGGAATATGAAGTCTGGAACCGTTCAAGTGTTATTGACTTGATGCAAGTGTCGCCTTGGCCCCTTCAATGAACTGGGCAATCACATCCGGTGTGTTGTCTTGACCAAAGGCAATCTGCTCGCTTGCACTCTTGAAGCTGGTATCCACTTCGGAAAATCCTTGCGGGTATGGCGGATCAATTTCACTGGAGTTTTTCGATACCACATCGATAAATTGGAAGATAACTTGCTCCGCTTCTGGCAGTGTAGGCTGCATCTTCTCACGGATACTGGCATTGACGGGTACTCCGCGTTCCGAGCCGAGAATGGCGGTAGCTTCGGGATCATTTACCATGAAGTCGATAAACATTGCCACTTCCTTCGGATGTTTCGTTTTGGCATAACCGGACAGGAACTGGCCTGCTTTCAGGTATTCACCGATTTGCTTTTCACCCACACCGTGCGGAAGCACTTGTATCCCAAGCTTATGATCCTGGTTTTTGTTAACCTGCTGGAACGTCAGCAATTGGTTAGACCAGGCAAAGTCCATGGCAGCTGTACCAAGTGAGATCGGGCGTGTCTCCAGTGCATTCGTAGTGGACGCCGTCACTTCTGCGGAGGTAGCACCCCCGTTCTCACGAAGCGCCCCCCACATGTCAAACCATTGCTGAAGCTCCTCGCTGGTCGCTATCAACGTCCCGCCATCAAATAGTCCCTTGCCTGTTTGCCGGATAAATACCTCAAACATGTTAGTAGTTCCGGATACATCGGCCGAACCGTAGAAACCGTCACCCTTCTCTGCTGCAATCTTGGCAGCTACGTCACTAAAATCTTTCCACGTCCAGCTTTCCTGCGGCTCCTCGATTCCGAGCTCCTGGAATACGGTGGCATCATAGATAACACCTGGCGCATTTACACCCAATGTAATCGCGTATAATTTATCGTCAATCGATCCGGCTTTGAGCATGCTCTTGTCATGATCCTCAGTGCGCAGCTCCTTGCTCTCTGCGTATGGGGTCAGGTCAAGCAATGCACCACGCCGGGCAAAATCGGTTAGAAAAGCGTAATCCATCTGTATGATATCCGGTGCATTTGAACCGGCTACCTGTGTGGTCAGCTTGTCAAAGTATCCGTCCCAACCGGAATATTCCGGCTTGATGGTAATGCCAGGGTGTTTTTCTTCAAACAGCTTAATCACTTTGGTCGTAAGATCGTGTCGAGTCTGTGATCCCCACCAAGTCATACGAAGTTCAATATTGCCGGAAGTGCCCCCTTCTTCTCCTTCATTGGATGAAGCAGATGGTCCTGATGACCCTCCGGAACAGGCTGTAGCGAACATTAACAGGGATAGGCAGAACAAGGTTACCCACTTTTTGGTATTCAACATGAATGAATTTCCTCCCCTTTAGCTTTGTGGAATCGCTTACAAAAACTATTGTAACGGCCTATGGCTGCTCATGACATAAACAAAAGTAAGCTTTCCTGTCAAAAAAGTAAGGGGTTGGGACAAATGTCCATTCAATTGTCTTCAATATTCTTAGTGATTAAATAACCACCAGGAATGATTCTCCAGGTGGTTATCCATCTATACAGCATTCTTCGTGCGGCGTACTGCGCCTCGCTACATCTCAACGATGGTCATCCAGCCGTCTGCAATGAAACGTTAGAGTAGATATCATGTGAGATTTCGATCAAGGTATCCTGTAGTTTTACTGACACTTTCAGGATTGCGTCACAGCAGTTGATGGCACCTTAGACTGGGCCAGATGTTTCTTCATCTTCGCCACTTCGGTTCCTGCCAGCATCATAATGCCAATACCGTGATTGTCATTCGTTACCGTGAGCAGGTCCTTATTGTAATATTCTGCGGTAAAGGCATATCTCGAGCCACTGCATACACCATGTACATTACCCTGACGATCAATCGCTTTACGGGTTAATCCGTTCCAGGCCCGCTCAGCCGCTTCAATGTAACGTTCAGGTTGATATAACCAACCAAAACGTACTCCCCGTGCAAAACCATAAGCAAACATCGCTGTACAGGAGGCTTCCTGGTATGTTTCCGAATCATTCAATACCTGATGCCACAATCCACCCTCTCCTTGCAGAGCTGCATATCCTTCACATAATTCATTAAAGAAGGCAATTAAAGTCGGGCGCTCCGGGTGCTCTGTCGGCAAAGCTTCCAATACCTCAGACAGCGAAAAAAGCGTCCAACCATTTCCCCGTCCCCACGGAATTTGTGTCGCCTGTCCATATTTAAAATCGTATACGTGGGACATGATCTTGAATTCAGGCATGAACAGATATTTCCGATACAATAAAAATTGTCTAGCTACTTCATCCAGTGCTGAATTATTTCCCGTCAGTCGGGCATACCGCACAAGAAACGGAGTGCTCATATAAAGGTCATCTGCCCACATCGTATTCTCGGCAAATTCACCGATACACTCACGGTAAAATGCACCGTCCTCCTGTCGCTCCAACCGGGTCAACATAAAATCTGCAATTCGATCGGCAATCGGCAAAAACGTCGGCTCCTGACATTCGGAATAGGCTTCCAGCATGGCGGAGCCAAAGGAGCCACAGTTATCCAGCATTTTCATCATAACCAGCTGCTGGTTAACCGCTGGGAAACCATACTGCTCCCGATCCCATAATGAGTACTCATCCATACGAGTACACGCCTGCACATGTTCTGACGCATAACGCGTAATGTCGGGCCGCTGCAAATAACGTCCAGTTTGCAACAGACCATATACGGTGACACCTAAAGGATAGTCCCAGCGACCATAGTTGGTTACACTGCCTACGGTCCATTTGTTACTGAGCATTGCATTTTCATAATAGGGGCGTATCCACGCATCCGGTCTATCCAGTTGCCAATATATGCGTTCCTTCCGTGCCTGCTGGCTTCCCGTTTCTTCTGGGTTATCGTTCAATACACTTCCTTTAAACACCCGATCAGTGCGCATTAGATCCTGCAAATCAGTTTCGACGTCCTCCGATTCAAAAGGTCCTAGATATAGCCACGCCTCTCCAGAAGCTCCGTGCACACGCTGGGGAAGCTCCAGTTTCAGTTGCTCTCCATTCATCATTGCATTTATTACAAAATTCCATGGCTCAGCCGTATCGCTACATTCACTGCAAACCAACAGGTCGTTCCGTCCAAAAGATCCGGTTATGTTCGCCTCGAATGGACCCGCTTCCTTCAATTGCACTGCCGATACACCGTTCAGCCATATATTCAGTGGTCCGGAAGATTGACCAGACAAACGGATCGGGCAATCACTTGAATCCCTGTTGATTAACCGTGTCCACGCATAGACTTGCTGACCTGGAAGATGTCCGTATATTCTCTCCAGGGATGGTTGCGTCTGTTTCTCCTCTGACCATTGCGCGTCAGGCAGCCAATCTAGTCTGTGATCCTCTTCTGACCCGAGCAGATTCCATTCCGGATGATTCTCCTCCGAACTTATCGGTTTGGAATACACCCATCCGGCCTGTCCCTGTCTCTCCTGGAAAGGAGCAAGCACATTCAGAATACGCACTTTCCCCTCGTCCGAGCCAAACTGGCATCCAAAGCCCGCAGGTGTATACTTCATCTCCAGCAACAACATATTCCATCCCGGTTTAATGTCGATTCCCAGTTTCACAGTCGCGTCCAGGTTGATCTCATCCATGACCGTGGAGCGATATACCAATTGCTCGTTAAAATAGAAGCGAACCGGTCCATAACAGCGGATCAGCACATCCAGATTTCGATCTTCATCCCCCCATACCAGCGCTGCGGCATAAGAAATCTGACCTTTCTGTGCATCAGGGAAACGTTTACTCAAATTCAGATCATACAGACCCTTCTCATTTTGCAAAATACCAGACTTCTGAAATACGCGATATACAAAATCAGCCTGCGCGTTGGCACCTATATACCTCTCTGCCAGCACCTTCAGCACCTGATCCTGATCTTCTCCGAATCGATAGTACATACTCTGCGGTTCACTGAAATACGTTGTCATTGAATGCCCACATTCCTCTCCCGATGGAATACATAAGTATAGCGCTTAACCTTTGTGAGAGAATCCCTTTTACCGAACGGTGATGATCCTCGTTTATCTTTGAAATAGCCAAATAATAAACCAAGTATAACTGACCTGCTTCCCGGTGGCTACAGATTTTTGATTACGCTTACAAATAATCCTTCATATTCTCATTCTTACCCTAAGAAGAAACCACGGACTACATAAATGTAGTCCGTCTCATCTAAATTCCATTTATCCGTAAATGACAAAGTGAACGATAAGTTTCTCGTTTTCTTCAGATACAGATTTAGTTAATCCTTCACCATCCGCATCTGCTCGAATGATAAAATCATTTTGACTTATATCATTATTACGCTTATCTAATAATACCAGAGTAATACGGGTATCAGCTTCCACAGTCACTTTAAGCTTAAGCGTATGACCATCATTGCTAATTTGGCTGCTATCGATTGTATAAGACTCACCATCAATTTCGTAAGAATCGTTTACGCTAAACTGAAAAGCGTTGGTCGAATACTCGATGGTACCATCCACAAAACTTTCCCCTACATTATAATAAAGAGAAAATGCAGGATTAACAGTTTGAACCTGGAGATACTTCGCTTTGGAGTTGTTCGAATCGAAACCATAATTACTAGACCTTATAGTTGGCACGGCTACTGGCTTATCCCCGTTCACAAGCGTAAAAGTAAATACATGCGCCGCATCTTTAGGAGACTCATTACCTGCTGAATCCTTGGCAGTAACCACAAATGTGTAGTCTCCTGGAGTCAAATTTTTCAATTTAGTAAGCGCAAGTGAACCATCCGATTTGCTTTTGGCAAGGGGAATTCCTTCTTCCAACTCTCCTTCATCCACGACTTCATTTGTATTCGTATCGGTCCATCTATAGAAAGTTACAACGGCTCCTTCTTCACTTACTGCTCCAGAATCCCCCTGAACTTGATCCCAGGTTCCGCTGTTATTATCGATAATGCTAAATTTGCTTACATCCACCGTTGGTGCTGTTGTATCCGCAGGTACAGATGGATTCATGTTCCCGCTGTCGCTACTTCCACCTGATGAGGACCCGCTATTATTCGAACTGGTAGATGGAGCCGGAGTAGGCACGGGCGTTGGTATTACCTCTGGTGTTGGTGTTGGCGTCGGAACTGGTTCAGGTTGCGGACCTGTAGTTTCTTTTATCGTTTGCAGCAATCGAGAAGCCGTCAGTGCCGCAGCTTGACGATCGGCTTGTAACACGGGTTTAAACATGTTGTTTTGATCACCGATAATGTATCCAGCTTCGAGTGCCGCTCCAACCGCATCTTTTGCATATTTCGAAATAGTTGCGCTATCCTTGAACGTTAAGGAAGCAGCTTTGCCCGTTACGTCTGTTCCCTTTGCTCTCATCAGGGTTACGACCATATCCTGTCTGGATAATGTCTTACCGCTCCCGAATTTCCCGCTTCCCATGCCTTTAAATATACCTGCTTGATATACCGCTTCAACAGAAGCATAGGCATAGCTGGTCACAGGAATATCTGTAAATGTCGGATTGGATGGGACGTTATTGGTTACATCCAGTTTTAACGTTTTGGCAACTAGGATGGCAAAATCCTGTCTGGTAATCATACCGGACGGATTAAATCGACCATCACTGAATCCGGCGATAATTCCTTCATTTTGCAACTCTACAATGGCATCCTTGGCGTAGGATTTATCGATATCGGTAAATGATACTGCGGCGTTAGCCTGTGTCGTCCACAAAGGTGTTGTCAACAAGGACGCCGCGAGAATCGAGCTGATGAAATGATTTTTTTTCAAAAGAATGCTCCTCCAGTATGAAGTAAGTTCGTGTCATTCCAACGCAAAATCCAATCGAGGATCTTCCTTAAATAATATGGACATGTACGATAATGACATTATATATAGAGGCTCTGAACCGATTCTGAACAAATCGCCTTATTTCGACAACGTGGGGAGCAAAGGTTTAAAAATAAAAAACCTCCGACTGCACTTTCCTTATAAGGAAGTGAGCGGAGGCTTTCGTTTTATTTTGATAAAAAATTGTGTACATGGCTGACCAACTATTAAATTTCCACAGCTACGCCGTAATGGTCAGAGACTACAGGGCCGTTCTTTCCGTTGAGAACTACCGTCGAAGACTTCGCCTGTACCGGACGATTCGAGAAAATATAATCAATACGCAGATCGCGTTTGTTATCCGCCCATCCGGCAATGGCTTTGACCACGGTTGCACCGTCATCCTTTTGCACAGCTGTCGTGTACAGGTCATTCCAGCCCTTGCTCATCATATAATCGTAGCCTTCCTCACGTACTTCCGCGACATTATTGAAATCACCCATAATATACAGCGGCTGGTCCATATATGGAGCGAGCTTGCTCTCAGTCAGTTCCCACTGCCCCTTGAAAGGCTCTTGTTCATCATCCCACCAGTTATAGTGTCCATTCACAAACCAGGTGGCTTCGCCTTGTACTTCAGTCTGAACACCTATAATTTTGCGTGTCCGGTAGTTGGCGTAATCCCGCATGTGGGATACATACTCTCCAAAAGCCTTTGTAATCGGCGTCCGGCTCAGGATTGCCAGCCCTTCATCGTATTTTTGGAAACCGACATGGGCGGGAATCCATGTCCAGTAATAGGTCTCGGTCAGTTGCGTAAGCAGAACGTAGGCGTAGTTGTCTTTTTTGATCACAGCATCCGATTCCGTGGCAAAGTAATGTTTCAGTTCCTCCGCGGACAGCGCTGCTTCTTGCATCGATTGATTAACCTCTTGCATGGAGATCACATCAAATTGGTGTGTATTGATAAAATCAGCCAGCTGACTGATCTTGTTCAGTTGGTCTTCTTCTGCCCAAGCGTGCGTATTTAACGTAAGTATTTTCATATGCTCTCTCCTGTTGTTTAGAATTAAGCCGAATCCCGGCCTGCATCGTTCCTGAAAGGAATACATACGATAAGCATACACAAGACGAGCCTATTATGCATGGTTTATGGTAAAAAATAAAGATCGGTACTCTTGGGTTTCACCTATTAAAAAGTCCCATCCAAGTTCTCAGAACCGATGCACGGAGCACATGATAACTGATATGATGGATACATGAAATGTACACCATTACGTCAAGACGTGGTGATTACTGAACCTATGATTTCCCCAGGAGATGGAATGATGAACATACCTATTGACATGAACATGGATGATGCGCAGTGGCAACAGCTGATCAGGCAGGTCGCTGAACATTTTAACAACCTGACGATTATGCGCGGATTTCAATATTATAAACAGAAACGCGTCGGAACATTAACCTTCACTGAACAAAACGGAATTTTGGCTGAAGTGCAGGGCTCCGATGATTATAAAGTAACCCTGAGCTTGCAATCGTTGAACAGCAGTCACTGCACCTGTCCGGTAGGATCTCATTGCAAACATATGATAGCCGTTCTAATGAGTTATGCGGAGCAACTGGGGCGACCCGTACATGGCATCGTCAATGCTCACTCCAGTACTGCACTGAAACAGGCTCCAAAACCTGCTGCTATGGCGACTTCAGGACGTTCGGATTACGCAGCGCACGAAGAGGATCTCACCATCCCTGATAACCAGTATAGCCAGATCAAGGAACGTGCAACGGAACTTGCAGAGCTTGAAATCACGGAATGGCATGAGCTGTTTCGGGCATGCCTGAAACGACTCGGGATAGGCACGCCAAGTACATCGTATGTGCAGGCCGCAGCGGACGAGCTCTATTCCATTAAACCTAAGCTATCCGCTGGCATGGACCAGTTATTTGAGCTGCATGTTCAGTTGCACCTGATTCGCTTCTGTGTGCCTGGCCGCAATTCAATCACACATACACCGGTGTATCTGAGCTATCCTGCTCAACTTGCCGTGGATGCGCTCCAGAAAGGACTGGAACAGATCTTTAGCCGTCCGTTGGATCTCTCAGGTCTGAAGGGCACGAAGCTTGAACAACTTTGGAAAAGGCTTGAGGAAACCTCATCTTACCTGCGTACGCAGATGATATCCGAGACATCCAGCATGATGTTCTTCACCCCGATGTATCGACAGCTTTGGTTAAACTGGATCGTTCCTCATCTCCAGGAAAACCGGAAAACGCTAGAGTCAGAGCTGGCGTTTCTACAGGAAATGGAGAACGGACTGACTGCTGCTTCCAAACCCGCCAAACCTGGTGAGAGCGTGCTAAGCGTAGCGAATCTAACGGAAAATGGGCGCAATGCGCCGATTAAATCTGCCACTCTGCCCTTGCCGCTGGTATTGGCGCAGAGCTGGATGTATTTCCATTTGGGACAAGATGATCAGGCTTGGCAGCGATTGATTAGCGGAGGCTCGGCATATGGCATCCCGCCGGAGCATCTGCTGCATTTTCTTCATGTGCTTGCAGATTCTTCAGACTGGAAACGGCTAGGCGAGTGGTTAGTACAGCTCGGACCTCTGCTCGCGAACCGACGGAACTCCCCTCTGAATGATTACATGCAGTTGTGGGACACAGCCATTCATCATCTTCCTGATGTAGAACACCGCATGTGGGACACATTGGTCAGCATGCTGCCTCATTCCCGGCCAGCTTATGAAGAAGCAATGCATTCCCGGGGACAGTGGCGGCGGTGGATTGATTTTCAACTGAGCACGGAGACAGAGCCGCTAGAATTCCGGGTAGCGGTGCTACAGCCGATTGAAAAGGATGCACCCGAACTGCTTTTGCCTTTCTACCATCAAGCAGTGGATCGTTATATCGGACACAAAAACAGGGACGGATACAAAGCAGCAGTGAAACTGTTGAAGCGTCTGTCCAAAATTTATAAAAAATTGAAGCAGGAAGAACATTGGGAGCAGTTTATCACCACATTGGCTGTTCGCAACAGCCGACTGCGCGCCCTGCAGGAAGAGCTTCGGAAAGGTAAGTTGATCTCATGAGCCTAATGCACCCTTACACCGAAACAATTGAGGTCCATGTTGCATTGACAGGATACGGGGACGCCTTGTTCTATGGAGCGCTGAACACCCATCACTTTGTATCGGGACAATCGCTCAAGCAGCGATTATTTGCTTGGCATGCCCCTTCTTTCTACGGTACAGAACTTGAAACAAGACAGATCGAAGAAATTGAACTGGTCGTACTGCCTGCGGAAGAAGTGATTCCTTTCTTCAGCGAAATGAACACCCTTCTACACATAGAATGGAAATGGGACGAGCAGGCAGAGCATTTGATCCGGCTGGCCCCGGTACTCGCAGCATCGATTGAGAATCGTAAATACATCCCTAGCTTCACCGCATTTCGTACCGGACAACTGCAATGGACCTGGGACCCGGACAGCTTGAAAAAGCAGGATCGCACCACTCTTGGCAAAGCTCTGGAACAAACGGATGAGAGCTACGCCGAAGGGCTGAGTGCTGCCTTTTCCGCTTCCGTGTTCCAGCGATGGTACAGTACGGAGGAAGCGGCCACCGATCTGCGGCGAGAATTCCCGCAGTTGTTTCCACAAAGCGGAACAGCTCCGCAAACAGCCGGCATGGATGCCCAATCCTGGCTGGTGTCCATCGGCTGGAAAGCAGACGCAGCCCCATTCCGTCCACTCCTGCAATTGCTGGAGCCGGAAGATGATGAACCGGCTTGGCGGCTACGGCTGGTATTGCAGAACAAACTGGATGCAGCCGTACTCGTTCCCGTGAGGCTAGATTCACGTGGCCGGTTGGAAGGTGAATGGCCTGACGTGTGGACGCCGTTCATCCTTGATCGTTCGGGAGGATGGCTGGAGCAGCTGCGTGCACATCTGCCCCGAATTCGCCGCGCTATCAGTGGCAGTCGGGATGTGCTCAGTGATCCATTGGAAGATCAGGATGCTTGGCTGTTCCTGACGCAAGACAGCGGACGACTACTCGAAGCTGGCTGGCAAGTGCTGCTTCCGGGTTGGTGGGAAGCTGCACGCAAGAAGAAACCCAAGCTGCGTGCCAAGGTGAAACCGGAGGAAGGCAGTGAACGGGGACAGTCGTTCTTTGGACTGGACTCGATCATTCATTTTGACTGGCGTATTGCGATTGGGGATACGGATCTCAGCGAGGAAGAATTCGCTGATCTCGTGGCCCGTAATGAGCGGCTGGTCCGCTTCCGTGGAGAATGGGTTCCCCTCGATCCAGCCTTGCTTGAGCAGATTCGTAGGGCCATGGGTGGTGTGGATCAGGAACAGGGGCTATCGTTTCAGGATATTTTGCACCTGCATCTGCTGCATAATGAGCAACGCGAATATCGTAACCAGAAACGCAAAGAAGGACAGGATGAGGAAGAAGAACAGCCACAATCCAACGAGAACATTCGACTTGAGGTGGAACTGAACGAACACCTGAACCGGGTAATTGCACAGCTTGGCGGCGGGCAAGGCGGCGCTCCTTCCCTGCCTATTCCGGAAGGATTGCATGCTGAGCTGCGTTCTTATCAAAAAGAAGGTTTCGCATGGCTTGGATTCCTGCGTAGATTCGGTCTCGGGGCTTGTCTTGCGGATGACATGGGACTGGGAAAAACGATACAGTTCATTACGTATTTACTTCATCTCAAAGAGCATGAGCAGCGCTTGCCTGGGCAGGCCCCGGCCCTTCTCGTCTGCCCCACTTCCGTATTGGGAAACTGGCAAAAAGAAATCAGCCGCTTCGCGCCTTCAATTAACGTCAGTTTGCATTACGGGGCACGAAGACTGAGCGGAGAAGAGTTCCGGGAACAGACTGAACAGGTAGATATCATCATTACCTCCTATGCAACAGCTACTCTGGATCAAGAGATGTTGCAGTCATATACGTGGGCATCCATCTGTCTGGATGAGGCGCAAAATATTAAAAATGCCCAAACGAAGCAGTCCATGGCAGTACGCAGCTTCCCGGCAAAACACCGTATTGCACTGACTGGTACGCCGATTGAAAATCGGCTGTCCGAGCTGTGGTCCATCTATGATTTTATTAATCCAGGCTATTTGGGCAGCGCGCGGGCATTTCAGACTCGCTTTATCAGTGCGATCGAGAAGGATAAGGACGAGCAACGCATGCAAGATTTGCAGCAGCTCGTGAAGCCATTCATGCTGCGCCGCAAGAAGAAAGATCCGAATATTCAACTCGATCTGCCGGACAAAAATGAGATGAAAACCTACATTCACCTTACGGGTGAGCAAAGTGCACTGTATGACCAGTCCGTTCAGGAACTGATGGACAAAATGAAAGAGCTGGAAGGCATCAAGCGCAAAGGTGCGATTCTGTCTGCCTTAACCCAGCTCAAGCAGTTGTGTGATCATCCCCTGCTGCTGACCAAAGAAGCCTTGCCGGAAACGATCTCCTCGGAAGGCTCTGTAACAGAGTATGACCTGTACAGTCCGCAGGATATGGCCATGCTGATCAGTCGCTCCGCGAAGCTGGAACGACTGATGGAACTGGTCCGCGAACTACGGGATGAGGGCGAACGGTGCCTGATTTTCACACAATACATCGGCATGGGACAGATGCTGCAACAAGTATTGAGACAGGAGTTGCAGGAACCTGTGCTATATCTGCATGGGGGTACGTCCAAGACAGGAAGGGATCGCATGATTGATGAGTTCCAGTCCCGGACGTTGCCTGCGGCAGAGCAGCCGTCGGTCTTTATTCTATCCATCAAAGCAGGCGGCGTGGGCTTGAACCTGACCGCAGCGAATCATGTATTCCACTTTGACCGCTGGTGGAACCCTGCCGTAGAAAATCAGGCTACAGACCGCGCCTATCGGATGGGACAGACGAAGGATGTTCAGGTACACAAGTTCATCTCGCTGGGCACACTTGAAGAACGCATTGACGAGATGCTGGAGAGTAAACAGCAGCTCAGCGACAATATTATCACCAGCTCTGAAAACTGGATTACCGAGCTGTCGACGGATGAGCTGAAGGATCTGTTCACCCGGCGCCGCGACTGGTCGGGTTAACTCCATACTAAGTTGATGCGACATACGCAACCTTGTAAATAGTAGAATACAAAAAGAGCGAAGTGTCGGAAATGCATTCCGTCTTCGCTCTTTTTTTACATTCCTAGCGCATGTTTCCGATGATAGACGATCTTGAATCCTGCATTTTCTTGATGAAGTTAGTCATCACATCAAAGGTTTCATTACGTTTGTTAGATAAAGACTGCAAACGCAGCATATCCATCTGTAGTGAATTGCCCATCGCATCAATTTGGTTTTTCAGCTTTTGAACTTGGGCAGTATCCCCGTTCTGAATAGCTGCCTGCAATTGTACGTTCAGCTCTGCAATCGCTTGATTTCGATTTTGAACTTCTTGAATTTGTGCCTGTAATTGGATATCCAGCAATTTCGTGCGTTCTTGCTGAACCATCATCAAAGCTGTTTCGATATCCATGCTACTCAAATTAATGCTTGAGACAGAAGGTACCGTAGATACACTTGCAGCAGAAGCAGAAGTTACAACGGATACAGCTGCGATGGCAGCAATAACTGTGGAAGAAATGACTTTGCTTGATTTTTTCATAACGTACACCTCCTTTTATATTTGTAGATACCCCCCATTAACTGGCATCTTTCGACATCATATATCGAAGGTCCTAGATCCTACAACCTATAATTGCGAAGTTGAGACTAAATTGATACAGATTGATGGGTAGTTCTACAGAAAAATGTGGTAATTCCCTAAGATGAAAAAAGTGAGTTGCTGTGCTACAATAGAGGAATTGTGCATTCACAGACAGACATGTGGGTAAGGACTTGAATCTATCCCGATTCATTCATATTTATCCATGACCATGCTGCCATTCTAGGGAGGTTTATGGAACAATCATGCTCATTATTGGTATCGCCGGAGGAACCGGCTCCGGTAAAACGACGGTAGCTCGCTCCGTCATAGACCGTCTTGGATCAGGAAAAGTGACTTTCATATCCCAAGACAACTATTACAAAGACCAGTCGCAGCTCACCCCTGAGCAACGTCGACTCACCAATTACGATCATCCGTTTGCATTCGATAATGATCTGTTAATTGAGCATCTTACCCTGTTAAAACAAGGACAAACGGCATATGCTCCCGTATATGACTTCACCATAGATAACCGTGCCGCTGATGAAACGGTTGAACTGGCACCGAACCATATCGTTATTGTGGAAGGACTGCATGTCCTGATCGATGAACATCTGCGTGCCCTTCTGGATATCAAGGTATTTGTTGATACGGATTCCGACGTACGTATTCTGCGCAGAGTACTGCGGGATATGGAAGAACGCGGCCGTACGATTCAATCCGTGTACAAACAATATCTCGAAACCGTCAAACCGATGCATGATGCTTTTATCGAGCCTTCCAAAAAGTATGCAGACATCATCATTCCCGAAGGTGGACATAATGAAGTCGGCATTCAGATGTTATCCATCCTGACTGAGAAATATCTGACCGGTGAAAAGTGGAATGGCGCATAATTTAACATGATTTTGCTGCATTAGGCGTTATGTCCTGCTCACGTCTGAGTGAGACAAAAACGGGCATCGCTCATACAATATCACCACTAAAATCCAGGTTGCGATTAGCGCAATCTGGATTTTAGTGGTATTTCTATTTTATAATGGACTCCATAGCTGAAAGGAGACATCACAACATGGCTACTTTTGAAGAGTTTATACAGCATGATATCCGCGTTGGTACAGTGGTAGAAGCCGAACCTTTTCCAAAGGCTCGCATGCCTGCCATTAAAATGACCATCGATTTCGGCCCACTTGGCCTTAAACGTTCGAGCGCCCAAATTACGAAACGTTATACCCCTGACATGATGGTAGGTAAGCAGGTTATTGCTGTAGTCAATTTCCCACCGCGCCGAATTGCAGGTTTTGTATCCGAAGTACTGGTGCTTGGCGGCGTGCCTGATGAAGGTGATGTTGTATTGTTAACCCCCGACCAGACATTACCGAACGGAACACCGATTGCCTGATTTTTTATCATATCGCTATTCCTGTCTTTTCACCTTAAAGTATAAGGCTATGAATCTTCGGATTCGCGGCCTTTTTTTTGCATTTTTTGAGGTTCACAACATAATGAAGACTAATCTCCCTGTTCCATGCTTCTCGACCCTTTTGGAGACACACCCGTCACTCGCTTAAACATCTTGGAAAATAGTAATGGATCTGTATACCCCACAGAGTGGGCCACTTCACTAACCGACAGGGCTGAATGCTGCAGCAGTTCAGCTGCACGATTCATCCGGTATTCGAGAAAGAAAGCCTGTAATGACTTGCCGTACCTCTCCTTAAAAAGCCCTGACAGATATGTGCGATCCAAACCTACGGCTCGGGCAATATCTAGAATTGAAGTTCTCTGACTATACCTGTTCTCCATAAATTGAACGGCCTGCCTGATGTATTCCTCTTTAGTGGACAGTGGCCGTTGCAGCTGCTCTTCTGCAGGAGAAGATGCAATCAATTCGGCGATCAGCCGGTACAGCAGGCTCTGGTTGAACACATCTCCCCCGGTACGTGTTGATGCTTGAACCATCTCCGTATAAAGACGAGCAAATGTGTCTCGATCTCTAGCCTCAAATACAGGATGTTCCGGACTGATGTGCGCCCGCTGCATGAATGCCTTGGCATGAACACCTTTGAACCCGAACCATGAATAAGTCCATGGCTGCTTCGCATCTGCTTCATAATGAATAAGTGTATCCGGAAGAATGACAAAGCCTTGACCCTGTGTAAGCTCGTATTGTTGATCCGCCATAAACACAGTGCCCTGTCCTTCATGAATGTAATGAACAATGTAGGCATCCCGAACACCCGGCCCCCAATAATGCGACGGATCACATGCCTGCCAACCGAAAAATAACAGTACCAATTCCATCTGCGTCAAATCCATAGGAACCACGTTCGTTTCGATTAATTTCAACATTCCACACTCCCTCCGTTCACCACAACAGGCAATCTCTTCACTAAAATTATAACAGGTAAATAGATGAATTATTAGCTGTAAGCGAATCCAAAAATGGGATTATGCCATGTTTCAGAGAGGTTGAGCCATAGTTATATAAGCCCGATCCGCCTATATTGGAGGTACACCATTTATTCAGGGAGGCTGAACTTGAGATGAACAAAATTACGTTCCTCGGTGCGGGAAGCACCGTTTTTGTCAAAAATGTATTGGGTGACGTTATGATGACCGAAGCACTTCAGGATTTTGAGCTGGCGTTGTTCGATATTGATGCTGAACGCCTAAGCGACTCAGAGCGTTTGCTTACCAGTATGGCCCGTTCGCTCGGAAGCCAATGTGCCATCAAAGCTTATACCGACCGCAAGGAAGCACTGCGCGGAGCCAAATATGTGATTAACGCCATTCAGGTGGGCGGTTATGATCCGTGTACCATTACGGATTTTGAGATTCCGAAGAAATATGGATTGCGTCAGACGATTGCCGATACGCTCGGGATTGGCGGGATTTTCCGTAATTTGCGGACGATTCCGGTGATGCTCGATTTTGCACGGGATATGCAGGAAGTGTGTCCTGATGCGTGGTTCCTGAACTACACCAACCCGATGGCGGTACTAACGAATGTCATGAACGTGCATGGCGGAATCAAAACCGTAGGTCTGTGTCACAGTGTACAGGTGTGTGTACCGCATCTGTTTGATGCACTGGGGATTGATCAGACGGGTGTGGTCGCGAAAGTTGCGGGTATCAACCATATGGCCTGGCTGCTGGAAGTGACACGGGATGGTGAAGATTTGTATCCAGAGATTAAACGTCTGGCGAAGGAAAAGCAGAAAGAGCAGCATGATGACATGGTGCGTTATGAGCTGATGCAGCGTTTTGGATACTATGTAACCGAGTCCTCCGAGCATAATGCCGAGTACCATCCTTATTTTATCAAACGAAACTACCCGGAGCTGATCGAACGCTTCAACATTCCGCTGGATGAGTATCCGCGCCGCTGCGTGAACCAGATTGAAGGCTGGAAAGAAATGCGTGAGAAGCTGTTATCCAGCGAAAATATTGAACATACGCGCAGCCGCGAATACGCTTCGCATATTATGGAAGCTATGGAGACGGATCGCCCTTACAAAATCGGCGGTAATGTCATGAATAACGGACTGATCACCAACCTGCCTCGTGAAGCCTGTGTTGAGGTGCCTTGTCTTGTTGATGGATCAGGTATCAGCCCGACGTATATCGGGGACCTGCCTCCGCAGCTTGCGGCATTGAACCGTACGAATATTAACACCCAGCTGTTGACCATTGAAGCGGCGATTACGGGCAAAAGAGAGCACATCTATCATGCCGCAATGCTTGACCCGCATACAGCTGCCGAGCTGTCCATCGATGATATCGTCTCCATGTGTGATGAACTGATCGAAGCTCATGGCGACTGGTTGCCGAAGTACACGTCATAAGAAGTTCATTGTTTGCAATTCAGAAGCACTAGTCTCCTCTCAGCAGGGAGGGGCTGGTGCTTTTTTGAGCTTTCATCTTGTTTCCTAGCCTAATCCTGAAGCAGAAAACGATAGCCGATTCCCGGCTCGGTCTGAATAAAACGTGGACGCGTGGGATCTTCCTGCAATTTTTTGCGCAGATGTCCGACATATACCCGCAAGTAATGGCTGTCCGACTCATGATGATGCCCTCCCCACACCTGTTGCAGCAGCTGGCGTTGGGTAATAATTTTGCCTGCATGGGTTGCGAGCACTTTCAGCATTTCATACTCAGTTGGTGTTAATTTTACGGGTGACCCGTCCAAATCGACCTGTCTCTGGGCCAAATCAATGGTGAGCGGACCAAAACGCAATACCGGCTCATCCGTAGTTTTAGCCACATGGCGAAGGGCAACCCGAATACGGGCAACGAGCTCCCCCATGCCAAACGGTTTGGTGACATAATCATCCGCCCCGCCATCAAGTGCAGCAATTTTATCCTCTTCGCGATCCTTTGCAGTCAGTACAATGACTGGTACCTGCGACCATTCCCGAATCCGCTGAAGTACATCCATTCCGGACATACCAGGCAAGCCCAGATCAAGCACGATCAGATCAGGATGTACAATGCTCGCCTGAAGGACCGCTTCTTCGCCGTTGGCGCATTCGTGAATCTCAAATTGATGCGCCTGAAGCGTAACCTTCAGCAGTTTACGGATTTGTGGTTCATCATCCACAATTAATATACGCGCGCCTTGCGGTGCCGTCATGTCATTCTTCCTCTCCTTGTCCCATATACGGGAATGATGCTTCGGGTTCCTCTGTGGGCAAACAGATGCATACCCGCGTCCCGCCTCCCGGATTCGGTTCTGCGGTAATCGTACCTCCGTGAACTTCGACGATTCCTCTACAGATGGCAAGCCCGAGTCCCGTACCTGTCACATGCCGTGACGATTCGGATCGATAAAACTTCTCAAACACCCGCTCGCGCTCTGCTTCCGGAATCCCAACACCCGAATCAGCCACCACAATAGTCATTCGTCCATGCCGCTCATCCACCTTCACCGTAATGACGATTTCACTGTCCTCTGGTGAATATTTGATGGCATTGCTGATGACGTTGACCAGAACCTGCTCCAGCAAAACCTCATCCCCGGATACAAACGGCGGCTGATCGGGCAATTCAACCCGAATGCGACGGTGCTGGATGAATTGTTGAACCTGGGTTAGCACAATGCCGATCATGTCGCCCACGTCGCACCATTTTCTGCGCAGCTGCAACATGCCACTCTCCAGCTTCACCATGCCCAGCAAATTGGTTACCAGCCTGTTCATGCGAAGCGCTCCATCCCGAATATTGCCTGTCAGTTCTTTTCGATCCTCCGGGGTAAAAAGAGAATCATTCTCCAGCAAACCTGTCGCTGAACCAATGATGGCCGTAAGGGGTGTCCGTAGCTCATGGGACACCGAGTCCAGCAAAGCGGTGCGAATTCGTTCCGATTCAGCCGTCACTTGCGCGAGTCTCGCTTCCTCAGCCAGCTTGACACGGGCAATGGCACTTGCTGCCAGCCCGCCACACGCTTCCAGCAAACGCAGCTCTTCCCGCTGCTCCTGAAGATCGCTGGATTCCAGATTCACAGCAAGCACCCCATGTGTCTGGTCTTCTGTACGCAGCGGCACATACAGACCAGACGATTCCCGCAGGCTGGAGGAGCCGCGTCCGGCAATTTCGCCATGTTTATACACCCATTTGGCAATAGCGACTTCAGCTTCCCCTTCACCCCAGGCTATTGAATCCGAATCCTCCGAAGAGGAGGTAACCTGAAGTTCGCCTTGAGCATTCGGGAGATATATTGCCGCCGGAGCCCCAAGTGTCAGTGACACTTGTCTCACAATGTTGCCGAGTAGAGTATGCAAATCTGTAACAGCCGTCATCTGACGGCTTAAAGCATATAGCGAATTCGTCGTAATCTCGCGTTGTTTTACCACCTCCAGCTGCTGCCGCAGGCGCCCCGCCAGACTCGCCGTTAATACCGCCACTGCCAAATACACTATAAAAGAAAACATATATCGCAAATCTTCAACCGTAAAACTGAGAAACGGGGGAACAAAAAAGAAGTCAAAGGCAACAACGCTAAGACTTGCTGCATATATGGCCGGACCCATTCCCCAGTACACAGCACTGACCAATACCGGAAAAAGATAAATTAGCCCCACGTTAACCAGGTCATCACTAATCCCTATCGCATGAAGCAGAATGGTTAGCAATGTGATTCCAAGGGTTACCCATATATATTTGGGAACACGGTTCAGCTTCAGCCAGAAGTCTTCCCCTTTATTTCGTTCAGACACAGCACATCTCACATCCCGCTCAGATCATAATCGTAGTCCGCAACGATCAATACGTCCATATGTCTGGATAACCGCACCAGCCTGCTGACCACCGTTCCCTTTCCACGATAGCCGTTCAGCCACCAGACTCGTCTCGCTTGACCAACCACCAACTGCGTTGCTTTTTCTTCAGAAGCTTTACCCGCCAAAATACCAGGCACATCTCTCAGCCTCTGGCTATGATGAATATGAAATTTGCCGCCCAGTCGAACGGTCAGCTGTTCCAGCTCCTCCAACTGGCATTTCACTTCATCACTCATGACTTCACCTACATGAACATGGTGCACATGCCAGACCGCCTTTAACCGGTAGGCTGTACGAAATCCGCGGCGAATCAGCCGCTCCGCATGCTCATCACTGCTTACGCAGACAAAGACCGCCTCCTGTCTGCGCCAGGGACCGCGAAGTGCACTTTTGCGCTCCTGTGATTCAAGGCGTTCATCCACATCATCGGCCAATTCCCGCAGGGCAAGTTCCCGTAAGGCAATCAGATTACCAATGCGAAAAAAATGACCAAGCGCTTGTTCCACCTTGGCTGCTGCATAGATTTTACCCTCCCGCATGCGTTGCCGCAAGGCTTGGGGGGCAACATCGATAAGTTGGACCTCATCTGCCATTTGCAAAATCTGATCCGGCACGGTCTCTCGGACTCGAATTCCCGTAATATGTTCCACCGCATCGTTCAGACTTTCCAGATGCTGCACATTCACGGTAGTGATGACAGAGATGCCTGCATCCAACAGGATCTGCACATCTTCGTAACGCTTTTGCCGCAAGCTTCCCGGGACATTCGTATGCGCGAGCTCATCCACCAATACCACTTCAGGACATAGACGAAGAATGGCATCAGTGTCCATTTCCTCGAGCTGCACCCCTTGGTACACCCGCTGCTCTCGTGGAATGATGGATAACTGGCCGATCTGTTCCAACGTCTCCGCCCGATTATGTGTCTCCAGCAGACCAATCTGTACATCGATGCCTTTGCGGAGCAGATCATTGCCTTCCCGGAGCATCATATAGGTTTTTCCCACACCTGGCGCAGCACCGATGTATACCTTGAACTTACCACGCCGAATCTGACCAATCTGTGCCTTCATCTCCTGCTCACTTAACCTGCGATATGTTGGAGTCTCTGTATCCGGCAATCGGGTCGGAAGTACCCGCTCGCCCTCATGCTGTGCCCGATCGGCGAGTAGAAACAGATCGACACCCCGCACTCTGCGCAGCAAGGAATTAACAAATGATCCCCGCCACAGCTCCTGCCAGCGACTGTGCCGTGAGTGTCCCATAACAATACGGGTAATCTGATGCTGGACTGCGTAGCGTGCAAGTGTAGATGGAATGTTACGGCGGTGTAATACAGGCAATTCCTCAAACTGCCCTCCAAACTTCTCCACCAGTTTGATCATGTTGCGACGAAAAACAGTAGCTTCCTTGGTTAGCGGCTGCTTCATATTGCGAAAGGTCACGGCATGCAGATCCCCGTTTAATCTCTTCGCAATCTGCTGTCCGCGCCGAATATAGATGGACCCGTTCCAGTGATATTGGGTGGATACCAAAATGCGTTCCATGATGCCTGTCGTAACCGTAATTCCCATCTCTTCCCGGTGCTCACGCAGTGATTCGTTGACCCCTTCCGCAACAAGTCGAAGAGCCAGTTCACGCAAAATGCCCAAATTGCCATGCCGAAACACCGCTTCACCTTCATGTCCCCGAAGGTGTCCCTCCGCAAGACGGCTTAATACGGTTTCCGGGGTTACATCGATCAATTTCACTTCATCGGCCAGTTCAAGGGTATCGGCAGGTACAGTATGCTCTGCTGCAATTCCCGTTAGCTGGCGTGCAAGCTCCGTATATCCCTCCAGTTCATATACATTCACCGTTGTAATGACACTGATGTTGTGTCGCAGCAAATACCGAATGTCTTCCAGTCGGGTTGCATGACGCGCCCCTTTTCGGTTTCTATGAGCAAGCCCATCAACGAGCACAACCTCCGGATTACGTGCCAGCAGAGCATCCAGATTCAGGTCCTTCATCTCCATGCCATCCTTCCAGCGAGACCAGTGAATGCTTGGAATCCGCTCCAACTCGCCGAGCTGCTCCACGGTCTCCGGTCTTTGCATGGTAGACACAGCGCAGATAACCACATCGATCCCCTGATGGCGTAATGTGTTTCCTTCCCTAAGCATATGATACGTTTTGCCCGAACCGCTGACCGGACCGATATATATCTTCAAGGTGCCCTGCTGCAGCTTCGTGATCATCTTCAAGATGTCTTCCGGGGACTTCCGCTTGAAGCTGTCTTCCATCCTGTTCACTCCCCCCACATACCCTTTACTTAAAATGGAGAAAGCCCCTTCCGAAGCTCGGAAGAAGGCCTGATACGAACAACCGAGGGAAGTTGTATTCCCCGTGGATCTACCCAACACGATGCCTGTTATTTTAGCTCAGCCGTCAACGCTTGATTCAGAGCGGTCACATTCACACGAGGCTCACCGAAAATGCCTAGCTGTCGCCCTTGTGTATGTTCCTCGACGATCTTGGCAAGCTCTTGCTCACCAAGGCCCGTTGCCTGGCTAATCCGGGGAATCTGTGCTTTTGCTGCTTCCGGTGACAGATCCGGATCAAGACCGGAACCGGAACCTGTCACGAGATCTGCAGGAATTTGCTGCAAGCCCGGATTCTCTTGCTTGAGCTGAGCTACCTTTTCCTTCATTTCAACAATATACGCCTCCGAGGCCACGGCGCGATTGGAACCTGCCGAAGCAGTTCCATCATAATTAGCGTTCGATGCCCGGGGCTGGAACAGCCCCGGCGATTTTACTTCCTGCGCCAGCAGAGACGAACCGATGGTTTTCCCGCCTTGTGTGATCAGACTGCCGTTCGCCTGATTTGAGAAGAGCAGCTGCGCCACTCCGGTTGTAACAAGCGGGTAGATAATACCGCAAATTAGCATAAGTACGACAGACAACCGAATGGCGGGCAGTACCTGTTTCATATGAATCACATCCTGATTTGTTATTGTAAAAACTCAACCTATACGTGTTACACTGGTTCACTCCGATTGCAGCACCATCCTACGATCGCTGTTATCCCCAGATTTTTTTTGATTCCCTTTTCCAAGGGATAAAATCCGGGGATAAAGGCGAACACTTCGTTTCTTCAGATTGGTTCTGCACTCTTCGTTGTCGTGTAAATCAAGGCTTCTTTTTAAATACTTAGTTAAATAAGCCCCGACAGGACCAGATCAATCAGCTTAATACCGATAAACGGAACAATTACACCGCCCACACCATAGATGAACACATTTCGTCCAAGCAGCCGCTCCGCGGACATAGCCCGATATTTCACACCCCGCATGGCGATTGGGATTAGCAGTGGGATAATGATGGCGTTGAAGATCAGCGCTGACAAAATTGCGGACTGCGGTGAAGCGAGATTCATAATATTGAGTGCCTGAAGCTGCGGCATGGCTAGAATAAACATGGCCGGAATGATGGCGAAATACTTGGCAATATCATTGGATATCGAAAAGGTCGTCAGTGCGCCGCGGGTAATGAGCAGCTGCTTGCCAATGGAGACCACCGACAACAGCTTGGTCGGGTCGGAATCCAGATCGATCATGTTGGCCGCTTCCTTGGCCGCCATGGTGCCCGAATTCATCGCGAGGCCGACATCGGCCTGCGCTAGAGCAGGAGCATCGTTGGTGCCGTCGCCGGTCATGGCGACGAGCTTACCCTCCTGCTGCTCTTTTTTGATCGCGTTAATCTTGTCTTCCGGCTTGGCCTCGGCAATAAAATCATCCACGCCCGCTTCCAGCGCAATGGTCGCCGCCGTCAGGGGGTTATCCCCTGTACACATGATCGTCTTGATACCCATGGCTCGCATCTCCGCAAACTTCTCTTTCAGCCCCGGCTTCACCGTATCTTTCAAATAGATCACACCATAAATCTGGTCATCAATCGCAACAGCAAGCGGTGTACCCCCAGCCTTTGCAATTCGGTTAGCTATATCGTCCAAATCGCCGGGTATCCGTCCTCCACGGGAGGAAATATGGCGTTTGATTGCATCCACCGCACCTTTGCGAATCTGCTTCCCACCGCTTAGATTCAGACCCGACATGCGGGTCTCTGCGGTGAAGTTCACATGTTCTGCATCTGCATATTCTGTCTCCGCCCAGTTCTCCCCCTGCTTACCAGCCAATTCGACGACCGAGCGTCCCTCTGGTGTCTCATCCACTACGGAAGCTTGCAGCGCAGCCCGGGTCATCTCTTGTGCAGATACGCCCTGAACGGGAATAAACTCCGAGGCCATGCGGTTGCCGTACGTAATTGTTCCGGTTTTGTCCAGAATCAGCGTATCAATATCCCCTGCCGCTTCCACCGCTTTACCCGACATGGCGAGTACGTTGAACTGCGTGACACGGTCCATCCCGGCAATACCAATCGCGGATAACAACCCGCCGATCGTCGTCGGAATCAGACAGACAAGCAACGCGATAAGGGTAGCCAGATCAAGCCGGATGCCCAAATAATTCGCCATTGGCACCATGGTCATGATGACAATCAGAAATATCAGCGTCAACACGGCGAGCAGTGTTGTCAGCGCAATTTCATTCGGCGTTTTCTGGCGCTGTGCACCTTCAACGAGTGAGATCATTCGGTCGAGGAACGACTCCCCCGGATCGGTCTGCACACGCATCACAATATAGTCAGAAGTAACCCGCGTGCCTCCGGTAACGGAGGAAAAGTCACCGCCCGCCTCCTTGATTACGGGAGCCGATTCCCCGGTAATAGCGGACTCGTCGATAGAGGCCAGCCCTTCAATAATCTCACCGTCCGTGGGAATCAGTTCGCCTGCTTCTACACGGACGATATCTCCTTTTTTCAACTGGGTCGAAGACACTTGCTTAATGGTCCCGTCTTTCTGTACTAGCTTTGCAGTCGTGTCCGATTTCGTCTTGCGCAGCGTATCTGCCTGAGCTTTACCCCGTCCCTCTGCCAGTGCTTCAGCAAAGTTGGCAAACAGCAACGTGAACAACAGGATGAGAAACACCGCGATGTTGTACCCTCGCCCTGCCTCGGATGCAACAAATAGATCCGGATTGATACATAACAGCAATGTGATGAGTGTGCCGACTTCGACGATAAACATCACCGGATTTTTGATCATGACGACCGGGTTCAGTTTCTTGAAGGCATCCAGAGATGCCTGGAGCAGAATATCCCGACTTAATGTTTTGCTTCTTTTGGGCGTACCGGGATCCGTACCCGTACCTCTCGTTCCTTTACCCTGGGTTCTGATCGTGCCTCTGTCTAATCCTTCCACCGTCTGCTCCTTCTTTCGTTCTACTACATTCATTGTGATAATCCACCTCCGCACTTTACGTCCTTGCTCCTATTCCCATATCCGATCACCGTGCCGTTCATCATCGGATCATCGCCAGATGTTCTGCGATTGGTCCAAGCGCCAGTGATGGGAAGAACGTCAACGCCCCTACTACCACAATCATCATCACCAGAATACCTGCAAAAAGAGGCGTATGCGTACGCAGTGTACCCGTTGTTACGGGAACCATTCGTTTGGTGGCCAGTGATCCGGCAATGGCGAGCATCGCGATCATGGAAATGTATCTTCCGAGCAGCATCACCACACCAATGGCGATGTTGTAAAAGTCCGTGTTAGCATTCAGCCCGGCAAACGCCGATCCATTATTGGCGGCTCCGGATGCAAAGGCATATAACACTTCGGTCAGACCATGCATGCCTGAATTCGAAATTGAAGCGACAGACTCAGGACGCATAAGCGCCAGCGCGGTCGGAGCCAGAATAATCAAAGGATGAACAAGCAGCGCGATAGACGCGAGCTTCACTTCCTTACCCTCAATTTTTTTGCCAAGAAATTCAGGGGTCCGCCCAACCATCAACCCACAGATAAACACGGCCAGAATCACATAGAGCAATCCGTTGAGCAAACCTACCCCTTTACCGCCGAATACGTTGTTGAGCATCATCTCGGCCAGTGCAACCATGCCACCAAGCGGGGTAAGCGACTCATGCATATTGTTCACCGACCCGGTTGTAGCTGCTGTAGTCACCGCTGTGAAAAGCGCCGATTCGGATACCCCAAACCTGACTTCCTTGCCTTCCATATTACCTTGGATTCCCACCGCATCCAGCGCTGGCACACCGCGATATTCCGAAACAAATACCGTGGTCAGCATCACGAGGAAAAGTAAACTCATAGCCGCAAACAGCGTCCAGCCCTGCTTCCGGTTGTTCACCATGATGCCGAAGGCATAAACCAGCGCAGTAGGAAGCAGCATCATGCAGACGATATGCACCAGGTTCGACAACGCTGTGGGGTTCTCAAATGGATGCGCTGCATTGGTTCCGAACCAGCCTCCACCATTGGTACCCAAGTGTTTGATCGACTCCAGCGAAGCGACCAGCCCGCGGCTAATCGTCTGCTGTGCCCCGTCCAGTGTGGTTGCGTTCACCGCTCCCGCCAGTGTCTGCGGCACACCCTGGAATACGAGGAACAACGCCACAATGAAGCTCAGCGGCAAAAAGATTCTCGTAATCGACCGTACCACGTCGACGTAGAAGTTCCCCAGTTCATCCCGTCGGCCCACCAGGCCGCGAATGAAGGCAATAGCGACCGCGAAGCCGGTCGCGGCTGAGGTGAACATTGGAAACGTCACGGCCAGCATCTGCGACAGATACGACAGGGCATTCTCACCCGTGTAAGACTGCCAGTTCGTGTTGGTCATGAACGATGCAGCTGTATTAAAGGCCTGTGCCGCAGGCATATTACCGATGCCATCCGGGTTGAGTGGCAAATACTTTTGCAGCCGCAGCACCAGAAACATTAATAACAGCATGACGAAGTTTGAGATGAGCACGGCTGACAGGTACTTTTTCCAACCCATCGACTCGTTCTCCTTCACCCCCATCAATCGATACAGCAATCGCTCAGGCCCGCCAAATATCCGATCCAGTCCTGTTCGTTTGCCGTCAAACACCTTCACCAGATAACTCCCTACTGGCTTCACCAATAGTATGATGATCAGCAGCGTCACCGCCACTTGTAATAAACCGCTACTCATATCCGCATTTCCTCCCTAAAATCGACGATCCGAGTGCTTCTGGTTTCGTGCCCCAAGCGACCATCAGAACTTCTCCGGCCTCACTAGCACGTAACCAAGATAGACTACCAGTGCGAGCACAATCATGCCGATGACGATCATACGGCTTCTCCCCTTTCATGCCCTATGCATTCATGCCTTCTCACAAAATTTTACAAAGCCCCAGAACACCACAAACAACAGCACGACCAGCCCAATTATCGTGGCATCATTCACCATGTGCTCCCCTCCCTCTCTCTACCGTTCTTGCAACCTTCTACATATGAAATCGTAATACGAAACGCTGTAAAAAGGGGGTAAAGAAATACCCTCCAGGGTGTAAAAAAAGCGTAAAAAAGACCCGTTCCACTCAGCGATTAGCTGAAGGAAGCGGGTCTATGTATGTTGGGTGCCCTTTATCCAAACGGATTCTGGGCCCATTGCAGCAGTCTCTTCCGGGTAATTTTCCCGTGTGACGTATGTTGAATAACTTGGCCGCCGTCCAGCAGCAGGACTTGCGGCGATTCATGGTGAACCTCGGTATCTTCCGCAATGCGGCGGGAAAGCGAGCGGCTTTCGATGACTTTGACGATCCGGTACTCCATCTTCTGGCCGGGATCTGATGCATTCGAGCCCACAAAGGCCATAAACTCCCTGTATGCCCTCGCACTGACTGGACAAGTCGTACTGTGTTTCAGAAGCAGGACCGGATGATCCTGCGACCGCTCAAGTACCTCTTCCCATTCCTCCTGCTTATACAATTCCTTGACATGTTCACTCAGCATATCATCCAGCCCCGAGCCTGCACGTTTGCTAACGGCAGATCCAACCACGACGCCCATTGCCACACCAAAGGCAACCCCCAGAGCGATCTGGTTTGTTGCCACGCCAATACTCGTTCCAATGGCAATACCCACCCCAAGCCAAAGAGTTTGAGGATTCACTTTTTTGTCCATGGAGATCATCCTCCTTGAAGATATTCATAAAAAAATATTAATTTTAATGTAGGAACAGTCACTCATTTGCCTGTATAAAATGGCTATGATAACATAAGAATAGACAACATGTAGAGGTGAAATCCTCTTACGGCGCACGTCTGTTCAGATGCAGAGCAAATCCCACCGCAGGAGTTCAACCTGTTTAACGGTGGGTTTTTGTTTATGACTTCATTACGGTAATGCCCACCCGTTGTCTACCAAAATTATACCATAGGCGCCTACGCAGGCGCTTTTATATTCCTCATCGAAGAGTCCACTTTTGTGATACACTGAGTGTAATTTGGCAACGATGAACATGAAGATATGATTGGAAAGGCGGAAATTCGTTATGGCATATGCTTTTATGATCGAACCGCAGTATTATACCGCTTTGGAGAACGAGGACGAGTTGATTGAGAAGTGCCAGGAATGGGGCTTGCTTTCGGAAAAAGCAACGAAGGTCAAAACGTTCTATTATAAAGGGAATGGGCTGAATATGCCTTGCACCATCATTGGCTTTGTCGATCATATGGCAGCAGTCATTCAATTGGACAATAACCAGAAACACTGCATTCATCCGTCTTATCTGAAAGAAATGCAGGCGTCCAGCTATAATGTAAAAAGTCCGGTTGGAGCGGGTACGGCAAAGGACAAATCTAATGAACCAGTCGCTACAACCAACTTAGAAGAGCTCCCTAGCTCTGATGCTGCACAAGATCCTGTTACTGCTTCCTATTCGGATAAGATTCCATCCGGTATGAGTGACTTTGATTCCGAACTGGATGTGGACACGGATAACGATGATACCTCCTCCGAGCTAAAAGGCGACCCTGATGGTCTGGTGGAAGAGTATGTTGGACCCGCTAACGCAACAAGCAGTGCTGCTAAACCAAAGGCAAAAACCGCAGGTAAAGCTAAATCGCTTAAGATTGAATTGCCGGAGGGTAAAGTGAAAATGTCCGCTGTTGTGAAGGAATTTACGACCGTGCCTAACCATTTCTCCGACAATGATGATGAAGTCATTATCTATGAAGCTCTTACGATCACCGAGCCCGAAGTTATTGACGTTGGCGAAGCCTGGTCCAGCCACAGTGCCACGATCAAGAAGCAGGAGCTTGAGGTTGGCGATGTGCTTACTTTTGAAGCAAAGATTATCAAGAAAAAGCTGACCAAGAACCCTGTTCCCTACAAAATCAATAATCCTTCCAAGATTCAGAAAGAAGTCTAATTTTTAGATTAGCAAGTATACACACTCCTTGCAGGAGTCACAAAAAAACCTCCAGACACGTTACTCATGTCCTGGAGGTTTTGTAGTTTTATCTTTTATGTCAGAGACACTAACTTACATTTTACTGATGGTTGGCTGCTGTACAGCTGATCTGGAACTGAACGCCAAATTTATCGATAACCATGCCGTAGGCTGGACTCCAAAATGTTTCCTGGATCGGCATTTTCACTTCACCACCGTCTTGCAACTGGTTGAAAATTGCTTTGGCTTCATCCGCAGTATCCGTGTTCACCGTAACATTCACATGATTACCCACAATATAAGGCATGCCAGGGAATGTATCGGATAACATCAGTACAGAACTGCCAATCTGCAAAGAAGCATGCATGATGCGGTCTTTCGCTTCGGGAGGTACGGGGTGGTCTGGGTTGGAAGGACCATCGCCAAATGTCTGGAGAGCCAGCACTTCCGCTCCAAATGCCTTTTTGTAAAATTCTACTGCTTCACGTCCGTTACCATCCGTTACAAGATACACATTCAAGCTAATCGCCATTCGTGCTTCATCTCCTTGATATCATGTAATTGAACCATTCCTGCCACTTGCGACAAGAGTATATACGAATAGGTTGTCCATTGACAAGAAGGTATTTCCACAGGCTCCTCTAAGAACAAATTCCCCTCTCCAAAGGAGCTCTGACCACTATCATTCCACTTCCAGCAGTACTGGGGCACAAAAATCATCCAGTGGTAGGATTGTCCTGTATTCCTTATTTTATCCCCGGTTTGTGCGAGCGAAATGAAAGATTGTTAGGATAATACCCGGTACCAGCGCAGCAAAACTGGCAGAGATGAGACACCATTTCAGCAGAGTAAAAATCGGAGTCAATTCTGCTACCACGGGAGTATGTACAGGATAACGATACATCGTCAAGGAGGCACCTGCATTTTCAAGCATATCTAAGGCCCATCCTCCAACTGGAAGCAAATTAAGCCTTCGCCAGCGATTCTCTGGCGGAATCACTCGATACAGAATAGACAACAAAACCAACAACAGGAACAGATAAACGATCGGCCAGACGAGATCAAATGTAAAACGTGCCTGGATATAAGCGCTACGCCCTTCTTCGCCATATTGTTCAGCCATCTGGTAGAGATCATTTGCCGAATACAGGAAGGATGTATCCGGTGATTCTCCACTTCCTGTTACTTCTTCCGACTTCGCCGCCTGCCAGGGAAGAATGAATGCAATAAAGCATGCAAAAATAACAACTGAAGCCACCACCCATTTCCAATTCACCCAATGGTATAGCCCTCTCGAGAGTTTGCTCAGCATGGTCTGTTCCTCCTATCTCCAAAAAAAAACCACTCTCCCGAATCCTGTCGGTAAAATGGCTGCGGTCGATCCTATGAGGTTAGCGCGTTTTTACGATGCTATCTATTTCACTTTTCAACAAGAGGTATCGGTGAACACTTCTCATGATCGGGACCTTAGTTAGTTTATTCTTGTCTACATAAAGTTTCATCTGATCTTTGGTCAGACCGAGCAAACTCCCTGCTTCAGATACCGTCAATACAACCTCGGGATTCGTAGCATTAAACGTTTTTTTCACTTTCTGGTTCCAGTCCTCGAATACCTGCATAGATCAGTGATCTCCCCTATCCATAGCCAGTCATTTTCCAGGCTGAATAGATCTATTATACCATACTTGTGATGATCGTAACTTAATCCTTATCGAGAACCAATTAATGTTAATGAATTTAGGCTTCGCGACCAAACACCTCGAACTGACTTAATGCCGGGAATGGAGAGGGATCTGACGACTTAATCAGTTCGCTTAACGTTACCCATTCCACGTCCTTCGACTGAATTTCGATCGTTTGTGGTTTATGAGTTTGGATCAAACTGGCCTGCTCGGAGCTGCCATCGGAAAAGGTAAGAGTAACCCGCTCCCAGAAGTTATCGTGGGGAAAATCTGCACGCAAGGTCAGGACTACTTTGTCGATAGACACCGTACGTCCAAAGTTGACTGTAATGGCAGCATCATCCCGCTGGTTGATCCCCCAAGATTCGTAAGGCCACTCGCCATGTGAATCATTGGCGCTGTTGCCATTAATGGCGTTACGTGCTGCAAATACGGACTCTCCACGGGTTTCCACGTTGGCGGAGGCATGGGGAAAACAGCTTTCGTTTCCATGCTGATCATAAGGATTCAGCGCTACATTTTTATATGCCTCAATCTCTTCACGTGTAGCCAACCGAGCATGTAGAACATGCTTGTCACCCGTAAATGACTTTGGTGAATAGGACACTCGTTTCTCGTCAAAAGGAATGGCATAACGATACTCCTCACCTGTAAAATAAACGAAAGCCGGGTTCATGGAATCCTCCAGCTGGATGATCAGATATACGTTTACATCAGAGCTTCTTAGAACGATACTGTCCCCTGATCCATAAGCCAGTCTGTACACAAGATTTACTTGTTCACTGTCCGTCCGCGTTTCGAGCACCACACCGTCCGCATTTTGAATTTCGAGCGATAAGTTCGTCATCTACATTCTCCATTTCTATTAATATTATTTATAATTATCTTGATTAGAAAATATGAAAGCGCTTCGCTTTATTATACTTTATCATAATCACGGGACTGGGCATCCCTGAATAATGACTTATTTAACACAAAGACGAGTATATTTTCCAACATAAGAAGTGCAAAAAGAGCCACTTCCTTAAAGTGGCCCCACAATGTAAAACTAAATGATTGCCCTAAGCCTCTTCCCAGAAGCGGCGCAGGTTGCTCATGGCGATTTTGGAAGCAGATTTGCATTCCTCCATGCCCTCAAACTCAATCGTAATGTTACCATCATAACCGGAGTCTTTGATCAGCCTCACAATTTTGCGAATTGGAATATCGCCTTGCCCAACAATGGCACCGCGCAGGAAGTTGCCGTAAGCGGTTGTGAACCATTCCCCTTCACCCGGATGCTCATCATAAGGGCGGAAATAAAAGTCTTTGAAGTGGACCAGAGAAGCGTACGGCAGATTTTTCATGACCCCGATAATCGGATTCTCATCCACGCACATGAAGTTGCCAATATCGAGTGTCGTTTTGAAGTTGGGACGATCTACAGCATGAAGCACACGCTGCACACGATCACTGGCCTGCACACTGAAGCCGTGATTCTCAATGGTTGTTGTAATGCCAAACTGTGCAGCATAATCAGCAATGATCTGGCTTCCCTTCACCATCAGCGGCAAATTTTCCTCAAACCAGGCAATGGTCATTTTCTCCTTAGGCAAAGTAAACGCCGTTACGTCATGACGCATATGCTTTACACCCATCCGGTGTACAACATCGACATGTCTTTTGACCCGAGCTATCTCTTTTTCAAAAGCTTCTTCCGTCTCCTGTACGAAATTCGCAGGCATCGAATAGTTGGACAGCTCAATACCCGCAGAAGCAGCCCGCTCCCGAATGGCGTCGGCGAGATCAGGATTGTCCTCCACGGTGTAGCCATACGGAACCATCTCCATATGCTCGCCACCATTCGCAGCAATCCAGTCGATGATATCCAGAACCGTCATTTCACCTGAATTCAGATCGTTCAACAAGCTATACGTACTCAGGCCCACCTTCATCTGCTCAGCTCCCTATCGGTATTGTTGGATAAATTTAACCGCTTTGCGAATGTCCTGTTCCGGCTGGTCGCCTACCTCGCGTTCAATCGTCAGATAACCTTTGTAGCCAATATCCCGAAGGGCTGCAAAGTATGCGTCAAAATCCACACTGCCCTCGCCCAGCGGTACCTCACGGAAGAATGTTCCGGAAGAGACCATTTCGGCAATTTTCTCATGATCCATAGGCGCATATCCTACTGCACCGTATACGTCCCTCGGGTCTACTTCCTTCAGGCGCACACCATCTTTCACATGGGTATGCACAATATAATCCTTGAGCAGATGAACACCTCGTGCAGGGTCATCTCCGGTAACCATCACCATGTTCGCCGGGTCAAAATTCACTGAAACCCCGTTAGTCGACAGGGTATCCAGAAATCCTTTCAGGTCTGCTGCCGTTTCCGGTCCCGTCTCAATCGCGAAGTAGGCTCCTGCGCTTTTGGCGTATTGCCCCAGTTCCTCACATGCGGCATGCAGTGTGGCATACACTTCGGAGGAAGGATCGTGCGGAACAATACCGATATGTGTTGTGACGATATTTGTACCTAGATCCAAAGCAAGATCCACGATGCGCTTGGACTTCTCTACTTTCCACGGATTATCTTCCTTGACCTGAAACCCGTGACCACCCAAATCGCCAACCAGGGCAGAAATTTCAAGACCAAGAGAATCGATATAACTTCTTAACTCCTTGCGAGCTGTCGGAGAGAGGTTCTCAGGGTCCATCTCTCCATGGACTGCATAGATCTGTACGCCTTCTGCACCTACATCCTTCGCTTTGCTTAATCCTTCACGTACACCTACACCGAAGCTATCCACGATCACGCCAATCTTGTTTGTTAATTTCATGCCATACCCTCCCGTTAAATCGGTATTTGATTTTTCATTCCTGGTGAGCCTTCATGATGGACGGAATGCTCTATACAATTTTCGACCCCTACCCGGTCACTCCTTTTTCTCCGATCATTTCTTATCCGGTTTCTTGAGACTAATCTGCTGAGACCAGCTTCACGGTTTGAATTTCATATGGCTTGAACGTCAGCTCAAAATTCCCTTCATGACAAGCTAGTGGTCTAATATCATCCTCCAACAGATTGACTACAGACGTCTGTATACGCGCGTCAGCCCATTGAATCTCAACCGTTTCTCTTCCACCAGATGACTCATAGAAACGAAGTACCGTTCCCGTACCGTCTTCGGAAGCCTTAATCGTATCCAGAATGACATGTTCACTATGGAAATGAACCCAGCTGTGCTCTGCTGGCAATGTGCCAGAGTGTCGTTCACTTGCAACAACCCGAACCGGGTAGTTCAGTTCCATCGCACGTCGTACCACACCCGCTTCCCGCCAATCTCCCTGATGCGGCAGCAGGGAATACGTGAATTCATGCTCACCCCGGTCAGCATGTTCATCCGGCCATTTAGGAGCACGGAGCAGGGAAAGACGGATCGTCTGATCCTTGATGTCATATCCATATTTACAATCGTTCAGCAGGCTTACACCACTGTTGCCCTCAGAGATATCCGCCCAGCGGTGACCACACACTTCAAACTGGGCTTGCTCCCAACTGGTGTTGTTATGAGTAGGGCGCTCCAGCGCACCAAACGGGATTTCATAGGTAGCTTTCGCTGATACCAAATCAACGGGAAAAGCCACTTTAAGCAGCTTATGGCTCTCCGCCCAGTTCACCTTTGTCTTGAAATCAACACGTCGCTGATGACGATACAGGATAATATCCTGGTGAATCTCCGATTCGTTTAACTTCCAGTGAAACCGAAGGATATCCTGCGTTACTCCACGCTGTACTACTTCTTTGGAGATCAGCTCTGCCACTCCTGCTCGCTGCGATTCAAACCGCGGATCAATATCCCAAGCATCCCAATACGTTGGCCTGTCATGGAAAAACTGTAACTCATTCGCTTTATCGCCCGGCTTCAGCCACTCCCGTTGCATGGATTTGTCATACCATCTGGTGATCTCTCCTACATCGTTAAACTCAAGCGTGTAAAAGTCCGTTTCCCAGACAGAAGGAAAGGATTCATCCTGCTTCAATGCAGGAAGATTGGCATCCGGTTCATGGCGTAGCCATAACGTTGTATATCCAAAGGCCGGAATAGATCGGACATAGACTGACAAGGTCAGTGCGTCTCCATTTGCCTCAAGGTCACTCGGCAGACGATTACCCTGATGGTCAAACGCTGCTATACCGCTCAGTTTCTCGTCGCCTGTAATCGTAACGACTTCTCCCCGCTCCCAGCCCAGACTATTAAATACAACATAGGGCAGACCGTCGAAGCCATCTGTCGCAATGCGGTCCTCAATACGGCCAAGAGTACCATCCATAGCCGATGTCCCCAGAGCGAATACTTTCGTATACTCTTCCATAGATGTTACGTATACTTCGGGAATGGACGTGCCCGGGATAATATCATGGAATTGATTCAGCATAATCAGCTTCCAGCCTTCATCCAGATCACTTTTCGACTGAGCTGCTTCAACTCCGGCAAACTGCCCCCAGATTTCCGCTTCCCGATACAACACCTCCGCTTTGCGATTGCTCCGTTTGTTGCGCGCATGGGTTGTATAGGTTCCACGGTGCAGTTCCAGATATAAGTCGCCATGCCATTGGGGCAGCTTAGGATTGTTGTTCGAAATTTCCTCGAAAAACGCGCCTGCTGTACTAAAATTGCTAATGGGCTGCCCAACCATGAAATGGGATCGCTCTGCGAATGCAACCATTTCGTTCGTTACCCCACCTCCACCATCGCCATGCCCATAAAGCAGCATTTGCTCGGGGTGTACATCCTTCTGCTTGTAGGATTGCCAGTGCTCATCGACATCTTTGGGCCGGGTATGTTCATTCACTCCATGATTGAGATACGCAAGCACCGAGGTGCCGTCAATGCCCACCCAGTGGAACAGATCATACGGGAAAACGTTGGTATCATTCCAATTGAGCTTAGTGGTCATAAAATAAGGAATATCAGCCAGCTTGAGCAGTTGTGGCAGCGAAGCACAGTAGCCAAACGTGTCAGGAAGCCACTCGATGTTTGAACGCTTGCCGAACTCCTCCTGATAAAAGTTCTGCCCGTATAAGATCTGCCGCACCAGCGATTCGCCACTCGGAATGTTCAGATCAGGCTCTACCCACATGCCACCAACTAGTTCCCAGCGGCCTTCGGCAATTCGGGCTTTGATGCGTTCGTACAGCTCTGGATAGTGCTCTTTCACGAATGCATACAGCTGTGGTTGACTCTGCGAATACACGAACTCCGGATACTCATCCATCAAAGTACACATCGTGGAGAAGGTGCGGCTGGACTTGCGCACGGTCTCACGCACAGGCCACAGCCAGGCAATATCGATATGGGACTGCCCAACCAGATGCATGAATCCGTCCCGGTACTCTTCCGGGTCTTCCTCCTGCACCGACTGTGCGAGCCATTCTTCCCAATGCTGCACCCACGCCGCTTCACTCCAGCGCTCCGGCTCGTTGTACATCTTATCCATCACCTGATGAATATCCCGGATAAGACGGGTGCGCTTTAAGTCTTTCTCCGGCAATGCTCTGAGTGATTCTGCAAGTACCGTAATGCTATACATTAGACTCTGTAAAGGCGAATTAACACGAACCAAAGCGGCTCGGATGCCCTGAATTGGCGGCTGGATGACCGCCTGTCGATTCAAGGGGTCATGTGGTTCCGGTATGGGATCATATAGCTCAATCTCCAGCAAAGGCGTAGTTCCCACACGGCTCTTCGGTAACGGTACATACCCATGATTACGGTCCAGTCCGTGATAAGGCATGCCATTTACCCTTAGCAGCCCTTCACCCCCGGCCTCGAAGATCAATCCGACCACATCTTCCTCCCAATTAGCCGGAATCTTTACGGTTTTGCTCAGAAAATAAGTCGTTCCATGGTTGCTATGGAGCGGATTCAAGCTTTGAACAGCCGCATTCTCCTGTTCATTCTCATATACCCCTGGCCGGATATACTTGGTCTTCTGCATCTGCCACTCTGGAAGCTCAAGGGTATCCTTCCATTGCTGCTGAGCCAGATCCTGAATGAATCGCTGAATTCGAATCATACCTCCACCCCCACCTTCTGGATGTGTAAACTACAAGCAGTCCAGTCTCTGGAGCTGCTGCCAACCATCAGTCTGAATTCACCAGGCTCCACAACAGGCTGAAGACTGGAGTCGATCAGCTCCAGATGTTCTTTTTGCACAGGGAACGTCACCGTCTGGGTCTGTCCCGGCTCTAGATGAATTTTACGGAAACCCTTCAGCGAAATTTCGGCTCGGGTGACCGAAGCCGATACATCCGTAATATACAGCTGCACCACCTCATTTCCCGCAACCACTCCCGTATTTGTGACCTCTACCTGCACCTCTGCTTCATCGTCTGGTCCGATCACTTCCGGCACAACTCTTACATTCTCGTACTTAAATTCTGTATAACTCAGCCCAAAGCCGAACGGATATTGTGGTACCAGATCGATCTCCAGATATCGCTTACCCCGAGTGCGTTTGGCATTGTAGCTGACCGGAAGCTGACCTACATGCTTGGGAATGGAGACGGTAAGACGACCAGATGGATTCACATCACCGAACAGAATATCTGCAATAGCGTTGCCTCCCTCCTGCCCCGGATACCACGCTTCCACAATGGCATGGGCATGCTCATCAATCCATGATTCAGCAATCGGCCGGCCGTTAATATATACGACAATAACCGGTTTCCCCAGCTTATGTACTTCCTGCACCAGTTCCAATTGAACACCCATCAGGTTCAGAGACGAGCGGTCTATCCCCTCGCCGCACTCCATATCGTTCCATGGATCATCCGTAACAACGGATGCCCCCGTCCGCAGATCAATGGTCCCTTCGCCAAAATCCCGGCTACTTGACCCTCCCATCACCATAATGATGGTGTCTGCTTCTTCAGCACAGGCGAGCGCTTGCGCAAAGCCCTCTCTGGAATCCCCTTTGATCCGGCAGCCTGGTGCGTACAGCACCTTTCCGGTTTCAGCACCAAGCTTGCGCGTAATCCCATCCAGCACCGTAACGATCTGTCCTCTCGGCTGCGGCGAGGTGTAGTCGCCAAGCTGGTTGTAGACGTGGTTCGCATTTGGGCCAATGACCGCCAGTTTTGTACCTGTTTTACCGAGCGGAAGGGTGTTGTCTTCATTTTTGAGTAAAATGATTCCCTCTTGCGCGACTTTTCTCGCCAGCTGAATATGTTCTTCACATCCGATCACCTGCTCTGCAAAGTCAGGATCAACGAAAGGTTGTTCGAATAAGCCCAGTCTGAACTTCATCTCCAGCACCCGCCTTACCGCTGTATCCAGATCCTGCTCTTCAATTAATCCTTGCGACAGGGCCTGCCCGAGATGCTTACGGTACATGTACCCGGACATTTCCATATCCACCCCTGCCTTAAGCGACTGAGCGACGCCCTGCTCCCCGTTCTTCGCGGTGTTGTGTCCATTGACGAGCATCTGAATTGCACCAAAGTCAGTAATGACAAATCCGTCAAACCCCCATTGCTCGCGCAGGAGATCATTCAGCAGATACGAACTCGACGTACAAGGCACACCATCAATCTCGTTATACGCTGTCATGACAGAACATGCTCCGGCTTCCACTGCTTTCTTGAACGGCAGCAGATCCACCTCGTGCAGCTCTCGCAGTCCCATATGCACCGGAGCAGCATTGCGCCCACCCTCCGAGCTGCCATAGGCTGCAAAATGTTTGAGTGTCGCCACAATCGTCCGATTAGAATCGAGCCGGTCACCCTGTAAACCTTTTATCGCTTCAACCGCCAGTTCACCGATCAGGTATGGATCTTCGGCAAAACATTCCTCCGTCCGTCCCCATCTCGGGTCCCGTACGACATCAAGCACAGGAGAATATGTTGCCGCTCCTCCCTGGCTCCGAGTCTCCACAGCAGTCGCTTCACACATCTTGCGGTACAATTCCGTGTTCCAAGCACTTCCTATTGCTAACGGCACCGGGAATACAGTTGCCCCAATGGCCATATGCCCGTGAGAACACTCTTCCCCGAACAAAATGGGAATTCCCAGCCGGGAGTTCTCCATGGCATACCGCTGAATTTCATTAGTGGCAACAGCTCCTTGCCTAGGGGTCAGGCCAGTCTCCAGCGTCACTTCCGTCCAGGGATCAGCACGAAGTGCTCCATACAACGACCCAATCCCGCCCTCTGCGATGTCCTTTTTAAACTCATCTGTAACCTGAACCGTACCATCTGCTTCCTTAACATAAGTCTTCCACCCCATCGGCTGGATCAGCTGTCCTATCTTCTCCTCCGTGGTCATCCGTCCGAGCAGATCTTGGGTCCGCTCCTGAATGGGAAGCGAAACATCTTTATAGTCCATATGCACATTCTCCTTATGAGTTCGGCTTAGTCTGGTGCATGGGCTCACATGGCTTTTCGGTAGTCGCTAGGCGCTACACCCACCACATTCTTGAACGCCCGATTGAAGGAATTGTAATTCGTATACCCAACTTCCTCACTGATCTCCTGAATGGCCTTATCCGTCTCCAGCATGAGCTGCTTCGCCTTCTCAATACGGTGACTAATCAGAAGATCCACGAACTTCTCACCAATTTCGTCCTTAAACAGCTTGCTTAAATATTTCGGATTGATATCAAATAGATCACTTAGATAATTCAGCGACAACTCGGGGTTGTTGTAGTTCTGTTCAATATACTTGCGAATTTCAAGAATATGAGATCGATGTTTTCTGGAGCAATGAAGCGTCTGCATCTCATCAGCCAGCTCACGGAAACCCTCCCAGCACAGCGCGCGTAAATCATCCAACGTCTCCCAACCTTCCAACCTAGGAAGAAGTGGTGTAAATACAGATGCCCATCGCTCCTGATACTCTCGTGGAAGTTCTGCGAACTCCCGGTTATAGTGCTGGAACAGCAATTGGACCGTATTCATAATCTCCTGGCGGGAGAGCACGGATTCATGGATCTGTTCGAACAAGCGATCAAAATGCTTCTCCCACACATCTTCCGAGAGTCGCATCGCCTGCACCAGCAAAGAGATCGTCTTCAGGAACTCATACACATCATTGGTTGAGCTCGGTACCTCCCCGCATGGAATGATCCGATTCATGCCGAGCACAGCCTTGTATTCCAAGGCATGCACCGCCTCCTTCAGCGAAGCTCTCAGACCACGGACATCCACTGCCACTCTTCCAATACCAATGGTTACGGTGAAGTTCAAATACTGCCCAACCCTGTCAAGATAACCGGAGAGCAGTCTCTGCTCGGTTTCCTCACCTTTCTCCATTTCGGGAATCCAGAGTATGGCATACAGACGCTGATCCGATATCCACTCTGCCCACACTTCGGTGCCCTCGTGCCTTGCACTCTCCTGCAGAATGCTGGATAACACGAATTTCAGAAGGGATTGATCCTGATTGTGGTACTCCTCCATGAACCGTGAATACTGATCAATCTCCACCACCATTACAGCCCATCGATCCTCTAACTGCGGGAGCTTGAACCTGCTCATCTCCGCTGTCAGTTCATTTCCAGTAAAGTCCCGCGTACCCTCCAGCAGCTCCTGAAAGAAATATTTCTTCTGCAAAATCAGGTTCTCTTCATGCTCCTCCTGATATTGCTTGGTTTGATCAATCATTCGCTCCAGCGTAGTCTGGATAAAACGGAACTCGTTATCCTTCGTATAACCCGCCCCTGACTGTTTCTGCGAAGCCACCGTCTCAATCAACGTGACAATCTGCTGGATGGGCTTGTAATTTCTCCGTGTCACATAGATCACCCACACCACACCAATCAGGACAACTGCAACGGCAAAAACAAACCAGATATTATAAAATTTCAGGGCAAATTTGACGATCTTGCCATTATTCAGTCCCGTCTGTACCTTCCAGCCGCTGTAGCTGGATGTAAACTCGGAGAATACTTCACCTGAGTCTGTTGTGGGAGAAACCGCCGTAATTCCATCCTGAATTCCTCCGTCCCACAGATTGCCACCGGAGCGATTGAAGATATTCACGAAGGTGAATTCAGGGTCATACATCTGCATGATGGATTTCTGCAAGGTCGGCAGATCGACGTTAACAACCACAAGACCCGTGCCGTTTCCGACACCGCGAATGAGTGTAATGACCTGTTTTCCTTCCTCTGTCGGAAATGCCTTAAAGGATCTCGCCCCCACCCACTTTTGCGTTGCCGCAGCACGACTGTCTTTAATAAACGCTGCATCCGGGAATTCCTCAATCGGCACTGCCTTGCCGTTGCTGAATACCGTATCGTCGTTGTATCTCACCAGATATATGGAATCAATCAGCGGATACTCTATTTTTAATTCATCAATAACCTGGACTGCTTGAATTCCGGCATACACATCCTCGCTTCCGGTTACCGAATAATAATTTTTCAGGTTGGGATTGGTCAAAATATCACGCAGCACCTTGAAGTCGATGGAACGTAGTGAATTGTCCAAATATTGCGTTACCTGTGACGCCAGAAATTCATTGGCCTTGAGTGCTTCTCTCCGGTTCTGTTCATTGAATACCTGAAAGAAAATGATAAACAGGATTGTGGTGATGATAAAAAAAACAGGCAAATACGATAGCAGCAAACGTCTAAACCAACTGTTGTTCATCTCCGAGGCCCCCCACCACTGTTTATACGCATGAGCATTTTGCATAAGCTGGAATGACAACCACGCCAATCTGGTCGCTAATTTTCCATAAATATTCAGTAAATTATATCGGATGAAGTGGGGTTGTCAAAAGGAGAAGACCGTCCCGATTCCTGTGTTGGCATCGGGACAGCCTCATTCATGAATCCATCAAGCTTTATTGATTCTTCTCAATCGCACGCTGGTAAATCTCAAGGTAATTGCTGAGTCCCAGACCATCAAAACCTTTCACGTACGCGTCCCATTCCTTATCGATGCTCTTGCTGCCGATAATGAATTGAGCCATATTGGTCATCACGTAATCCTTGACGGCTGTCGTGAGCTGCGCAGCGGTTTCTGTATCTTCAGGCCGGATAAATACGTTCGCAGGATAGACTTCTTTTGGCGCATAAGGTTCATATACATTGGTTGCTTGCGCTAGACGTGTACCGTAACCCTCCGCTTCCAGTGGGTTCTGACCTTCTGCAAAAAGATTCCGGAACGTATTGGACAAGTCATGTGCTCCGATCTGTGACCAACTCTCGTTGACTACAACATTTGGGTCACGCTCAGGCAGGTTGTAGTAGCTGTATTTGGCAGGCTCACCATTGATGTTTTTCTCATCGGCATCCGCCTTCTTCCAGCCCTTTCCTTCGGTCGGCCCGTACTCTGCATATAAAGCGCCTTCTTCACTGAACATATAATCTACAATTTTGATCGCAGCGATCTGTTGTGCTTCGGTCGCTTTATTGGTGATGGCGAACTCAAACTCACCTACGCTTTGCGTAGCACCTGTCGTCTGCACACCATCCGGCCCTTTCAGCGGAGGCACGATGTCCCAGTGCTGGTGGCGGGTGATATCTTTGTCATACGTGTTCACGAGGTAACTGACCAGCGCTGTCGTTATAGAGCCGACCACCTCATCACCTTCCTTGTTACCCAACTGCCCGATTGCCTGATCGTTCTGTGTGAAGGAAGCCGGGTCAATCAGGCCTTCTGCATACAGCTTATGCATGTACTCCAGCCCTTTTTTCCACTCTTCCTTATTCGCTGCAAAATCAACCTTGCCATCATTCACGATCAGATATTTATCGTTGTCATTATAGATAAAGCTGTTCATTAAATAGGCATCGATGTTGCCGTTCCACACGTACTTGTTGGGTGCACCCGTGAGTGGAATCTCATCAGCTTTGCCGTTGCCATTCGGGTCTTGTTCCTTGAACGCCTTCAGAACCGTGTAGAGTTCATCGGTCGTGGTAGGCATTTTGAGACCCAGATTGTCCAGCCACTCGGTGTTAATCCAGTATTTCTGTGCATACGTACAGTGGTAACATTCATTGAAAATCGGCAGAGCGTAGATGTTGCCATCCGGCGCAGTTACCGCTTCTTTGAAGTACGGCTTCTCCTCCATCATCTTGGACAGGTTCGGACCGTACTGCTTGATCAGATCCTGCAGCGGGAGGAACACGCCCTGTTTTCCGTACGTTTGAAGGTCTGAGGTCGTGAACTTGCCATGGAGGAACACTTCGGGATAATCCCCACTCGCCAGCAGCAACTGTCTGCGGTCTTGCAGAGCGTCCGTCGGGGCCAGATCCCATTTTAGGGTAACATCGAACTTGTCTTCGATAAATTTGGTGAACTCATTTTCTTCCATGGACGCTTTACCTTGGGGGGCAAAGAAGGTCATCGTTACCGGGCCACCGCTCTCCCCGCTACCGTCGCTCCCTGTACCCGCATCCTCGGATGAACCACATGCGGACAACAAAGCCATCGAAGCAAAGACCAGAAACAACATCGAAATCCAAGATTTTTTCAATCTGACTCCTCCTTTTTGTTGAAAACGGCATAACATTCTGATTACGTACTCGTGTTAAACCTTATCCCGGAAGCCGGAGTGTTCCCCCACCTCCTTTCAAGTGACGTAACGGACGCAGATGACAAAGATCATCCTTTGAGCGAGCCAACCATAACCCCTTTAACAAAATGCTTCTGCACAAACGGGTACATGATGAGAATAGGAATGCTGGCAACTACGATCAGTGCGTATTTTAGGACCTGTTCGAACCCCTGATCTCTTAGCTGCTGGCTCGTATTGGCCAACATTGCTGGGTCTGCGGCGTTTAGAATTAGTAGATTGCGCAGCACATACTGGAGTGGGAACAGCTTCTCGGAACGAAGATAGATCAGGGCATCAAAGTACGCATTCCAGTGGCCCACCGCATACATCAGGGTCATGACCGCCAGAATCGGCTTTGATAACGGAAGAACTACGCTGATCAAATACCGGATGTCCCGACATCCGTCCATTTCCGCCGCCTCCCCCAGCTCTTCCGGGATGGAAGATTGGAAGAAGGTTCTCGCTACGATAACTTGGAACACTGCGAGCGCCCCTGGCAGCCACATCGCCCAGCGTGTATCCAGCAGATGAAGGTCTTTCATCAAGAGATAGGTTGGAATCAGACCGCCATCAAAGAACATCGTGATCATCATGAAAATAATGATGGCACCCCGTCCGTAAAACGACTTGCGCGATAGCGGATACGCGAGCATGACCGTTAGCGCCACATTGATAAATGTGCCTACAACGGTATAGATGATCGTGTTGTAGAAACCAAGCATGAGCTGCTGGCTTTTGAAAATGGAGATATAGGCCTTGATGTTAAAGTCTACCGGGAACAGCCACACCTGACCGGATGTAACGGCACGTGAGGAGCTGAACGAAGAACTGATGATATACAAGAGCGGGTAAAACACTGTTAGAAGTATGGCGAACAGAAAGATATAGTTGAATGTCATGAAGATACGGTCACCGAGCGGGTCCTTGATCCGGTTACGATTCATCAGGTTGAACATGGATGAGCTCCTCCTTTACCACAAGCTGTTCTGGGATACTTTGCGGGAAATGCCGTTGACGATAACCAGTAGAATCAGGTTGATAACGGAGTTGAACAATCCTACCGCCGAGGAGAAGCTGAAGTTGGCCCCGATCAGACCGACCTTGTACACATACGTGGAGATGACTTCCGATGCACTCGTGTTGAGCGGATTCTGCATTAGATATATTTTTTCAAAGCCCACGCCCATAATGCTGCCCAAGCTAAGAATCAGCATGATGACGGTGACCGGTACGAGCGTTGGAAGATCGATATGCCAAATTTTCCGGAGCCTTGAAGCGCCGTCCATCTTCGCTGCCTCATAGAGGGATGGATCAACCCCAGCGAGAGCCGCGATATAAATGATCGATGAATAGCCCATGCCTTGCCAGACACCCGACCACACATAGATGGATTTGAAGTATTCGGGAATGCCCATAAAGTTGGTCATCGGGAAACCCAGGAAGGTAAATAGCTTGTCTACAACACCCACATGCGGTGACAGCATCAGAATGATAATGGATACCATAACGACTGTGGAGATAAAATGCGGAGCGTACGTGACCATCTGGACGGTCTTTTTAAAGTAACCTGTTCGGATCTCATTCAGCGCGAGCGCCAGCAGGATCGGAATGGGAAATCCGGCGAGTAACGAGTAGAAACTGATCCCAATCGTATTTTTGATCAGCAGCCAGAAGTTTGGGGATTCAAAAAAGGCCTCAAAGTGTTTCAGTCCAACCCATGGGCTGCCCCAGATTCCTTTGACGACACTGAAGTCTTTGAAGGCAATCTGTACACCGACCATTGGAATGTACTTGAAGATCAATAGATACAATACGGGAGGAAGCACCAGTAGATAGAGCTCCCAATGCTTTTTGAGGCTTCTGATAAATGGATGCTGTCGCTTGGGTTCTGCGTCATTCCTTCCTTGCTGGAGCTCCACCGGTGCAGGTATGCTTTCCGTAGCTCGACTCATTCGCGTCACTCCTTCTACACCTTAAGTGTAATAATACATTACATTTACATCCCTTAAACATCCTTTTCTTTGACTCATTTTTCTGTATTAGCGTCATCCGTGTGAAGATTAATGTCAGGTAACGCTTTCTTAAATCGATAGTACCTTGAGCGGTGTTCTTTTATCAATTTGCAATTTTCTCCCACCTCTCCTTATTCCCAAAACCCTTGCCGGACAAGGAAAAATCGTCCTTTAGGATAGGTATATCGCAAAAATCACCAACCCAAAAAATCCCGGGGGACTTTAAAAGTCCCCCGGGATTTGAAGTATAGATTTATTGGTTTGTGAACAATCTGAACGTCAGCGTGATAGGTGCTACTTCTGTAACTACCGCTTGCGGCAACTCTACAGCAAGTCCATCTTCTGTCCGTTGGAATGACAGCACATCATCTGTGCCGACGAATTCAATTCGCTCCACCTTTTCCATATATGGAATGATTACCTGTGATTGTACTGCCTCGTTCTCGCTTCTGTACAGACGGAAGGCATACGATACGTTGAGATCTTCCTTACGTGTAAAGGCCCACTCTCCTGTGAAGTATGGTCCGCAAATCCGCGTACCATAGATGCCCTCCCCGTGAGTACCGATCCATTCTCCGAGGGCTTTAATACTTCGCACTGCCCCTTTTGGAAGACGCCCGTCCGGTTGTGGCCCCACATTCAGCGCAAGGTTACCACCTTTGGATACTACCTCAAGCAGAATATGCGCCAGCTGTCTTGCTGATTTATACTGATCATCATATCCAAACGCAAAGGAATTGCCCACCGTGATGCAGCTCTCCCAAGGAATATTCATTGGATGCTCAGGGATGGTCTGTTCCGGAGTTACGATATTCTCATACGGTCCGCCTACTGTGCGATCTGCTGCGAGGAGCCACGGCTGTGTTGTCTGACGCGCCCGCTCCACCACTTCGCCCAATCGAATATCCTGACCGTGGCGTCCTTCACGTACCCAGCCTGCATCCAGCCACAGACATTCGATTCGTCCGTAGTTGGTCAGCAGTTCCATAATTTGCTCATGCGTGAACTCCACGAATTTCTCCCACAGCCATGGATACGCTTTCGGGTCATAGGATGGTCCACGCCACATATGGCTTCCCCGCTCCATGCCAGGTGTCCAGTAGTATGGCGTATGCCAGTCCGCTTTGGAGAAGTAAGCCGAGATGCCAAGACCCTTGGCACGAAAAGCGTCAAAAAGCGCACGGCAAATGTCCGCATACTTATGAGTGTGAAAAGGAGTATCCTTGCCCGTGATGCGATAATCGGTGGTATGTGTATCCCACATGCAGAAACCATCATGATGTTTGGTGGTGAACAGGAAATATTTGAACCCGTTATCAGCGGCCATCTGTGCCCACTCTTCAGGCTGAAAGCGAATGGGATTGAAGGTTTTGTTGAGATCAAAGTATTCTTGCTTGAAATGCTCCATGTCGTCAGTCCAGTCGATATCATTGCGCGACCAATCGCCATCCTCATCACTTAGCGCCCAGGACTCCACGAGTCCAAGTTGGGAATAGGGACCCCAATGCATCATCAGCCCCAGCTTCTGATCCTTGAACCACTCCAGGCGTTCATTCAGCAACGGATCTTCAGGCTTCACCCATTCCTCTTCTTTGCTAAAGTTATGCACCCCAGCTTCGACGACCTGTTCTTCCTGTTCCAGCACCGTATCTTTGGTTTCGCTCATCCCGTTCATCTCCTTCGGATTGGATGTCATACGTTGAAAATGTAGCTTTACACAGGTCACTACGCGGTCAAAACAATCTTCCGATCGCTGTTATCCCCAGAATTTTTTGATTCCTTTCCTAAGGGGAAAATCCGGGGATAAAGGCGAGCGCTTCGCTTCTTCAGATTCGTTCTGCCCTCTCCGTTATTGTGTAAATGTTTCGTTCAACTAAGAAAGACATATTAAGCCCAGTCATTTCGGTAGCAGTGCATTCTTCAGAATGGTTCTAAGTCCGTTTTGGCGAAATGTTTGGTTCAACAAGTATAGACTTGTTAGACCTCACTACTTCGAGCGGTGTTGCCATTTTCGGATTGCAACACCATATTTACAGTGAAATTTCGCGTCCTTCACGTGCGGACTTGTAGATGGCACAAAGGATTTTCATGATTTCAACGCCATCCTCAACGGGGCTTAGTGTCTCTTTGCGCCCTTGGGCACTGTCGATAAAATGATTGACTTCATTACGGAATGAACCTGCGAAATCAAGGGATTTGAAATCCACCTGCGGCGTCATGTTCAAAATGGTATCGAATTTCTCACCGATCAGTGAAATTTCCGGTTCCAGTTCAGCGCCACCTTTATCGCCATAGAGTCTGACCGAAGTTTCATCCTGCTTCGCGTGCAGTGTGAAGCTTACATCCACCAGCAGGCTTGCCCCGTTCTCGAAACGAATCAACGCATTAGCCATATCCTCCACGGTGTTTTTGTTCGCATCATAATCCGCAGCCTGGTAAAATGACAAATTACGGATATTGGCACGGTTACCCAATCGATTGGAGACATTCGCAGAAACGGTTTTCACTTTCGGTTTGCCCATCAGGTACCAGGAGATATCAATAATGTGCACGCCAATATCAATCAACGGGCCGCCGCCAGAACGTTCCACATCCGCAAACCATCCGCCCGGATTGCCCAAACGCCGTAGACAGGATGCCTTGGCATAATAGATCTCTCCCAGCTCACCTTCATCAATGAACTTCTTCAGGATCTGCGCATTGTCGCTATAACGGCGCACAAAGCCAACTTGAAGCAGCTTTCCACTGCGATGAACAGCCTTCTCCACTTCCAACGCATCTTCTACCGTCTGACAGAGCGGCTTCTCGCAAAGTACGTTTTTACCAGCATCCAGAGCAGCAATGCTGATCTCGGCATGTGTATCATTCCAGGTACAGATGCTCACCGAATGGATTTCAGGTAGTGCCAGGAGTTCCTTATAATCGGTGAATACATGGGTAGCGTTATATTTTTTCGCCGCTTCCTGGGCACGTGCTTCATTCAGGTCGCATATAGCGTATATTTCAACTTCGGGATTACTGTCATACGCTTGTAAATGAAAATCGGAAATTGAACCTGCACCGATAACGGCAATTTTAAGTTTGGACATGGATTTTCCCTCCATAATAAGTTGAATGATGGTCATATCAGTTGATTCAAAACATATGATAATCGGCTTAACGTAACTACGGTGAATGTTTGGACTTTCGGCCGCTGTTGTCTACAGATTTCTTGTATCAACTGCTCTCAGCAGTTGAAATCCGCAGACAAAGGCGGACGCTACCGCTCCTACAGTTCCAAACTTCACCTCTGTTACTTCAGCCTTACATATAAAAATTGATTCCACTTATATAGTAGTAAGTAGCTGCTTATACTTCCTCCCAGAAGCGGCGGACGTTATCCATCGCGATTCGGGATGCTGTTTTGCAATTTTCCATACCTTCAAATTCTACAGAGATGTATCCGTCGTAACCGGACTGCTTCAACACACGGAATACTTCCGGCATGTCGATATCCCCGTGACCCACAATCGCTCCGCGCAGGTAATTGCCGTGTGCGGTCTGGAACCAGCCCTCTCCGGGATTACGGTAGGAAGGTCTCCGATAGAAATCTTTGGCGTGCACCATGGATGCATAAGGAATGTTGTTTTTAACAGCGCTAACCGGGTCTTCATCCACACACAGGAAGTTGCCGATATCCAGCGTTGTCTTGAAGTTCTCACGTGCCGTCTCATGCACCAACCGCCGGACTCGCTCACTGGACTGCACATAGTAACCATGATTCTCCACACTTGTGGTAATGCCGTGACTCGCTGCGTAATCGGCAATTCGCTGACAGGCCTTCACCAGAACAGGCAGATCCGCCTCAAACTGAGCGACAGTGCCCTCCTGTGCAGGACGAAACGCAACATCATGGCGCATTCTCGTAACGCCAAGTGCGGCAGCGACATCCACATGCTTCATGACAGCAGCAATCTCATTTTCAAGTGCATCCGGGCCTTCTCCTGTAACGAAGTTGGCACCTATTGCGTAATTGGAAATATCAATTCCCACGTCTTGCGCAGCCTCTCGAATCTGGTTAATTAATTCCGGTTGGTCGATCAGGCTGTACCCGATCGGAACAATCTCCACATGTTCTCCGCCCTGCTCGGCGATGTAACGGATGGCGTCGGGTACAGTCAGTTCCTTGGCATCCAATGCCTGTTGCAGACTGTATGTGCTGAGTCCTACTTTCATATCCTCTCATCCTCTCCTGCTGGTGTGTGGCTCTACCTTACATATACCTTTTTCCATAAGATCATACAATTACCAATAATCGTTTGCTACTCTATTTTCCATGGGATGAATCCAAAATCGGCTTATCTACAAATGTTACGGCTCAATCGCCAGCTTCATGCACCTCTTGTTTGCTCAGATATACACCCAGCCAGGACAACGTTGGATACCATCTGGATTCATGAATGGCCAGACGAATAGTTCTGGCGGTAAAAGGTTCGAAACTACAGATTTGTTTGTGACCAACAATCGTGCCGCGATACAGCTCCTGCCAATCCCCACCCTCACCCTTTGCCTCCAGCGTAAACCGCTCAATTCGTTGGCCTGAACGGATATGCTCCATGAGAACGACTCGGTCGAACTGCTTTTCCTCCGGCAGTTCTATCTCCAGCCAAGCCAGTTCAGCTCCTTCAGATGGGCACCAGAACGTATCAGATTCCTCAAGCAATACCTGGGTAGCCACATGTTCATCACCCATGGTATCCGATGCGTGAATTCTCGCCCCAACAGCCAAACTTTGCCGATAAGTACCGCACAAAAAGTCTCCGAGCTGCTGCAGCCGCTCAACATCCTGTTCGTGAATAAGGCCGCGTCGATCTGGTGGAAGGTTTAGTAGAAAATTGGCGTTGCCGCCAACCGCTCCATCATAGATGCCAAGCAGTTCCTCCAGCGATTTGACTTGATCGTCCTCGCTTGCATGATAGAACCAACCCGGACGGATGGATGTATTCACTTCTGCGGGATACCAGATGAGCTTGCCCTCATGCTGCCGGATCACTTCCCGACTCCCCAAATCGGCATCCTGTGTATTAATTCTGCTGGCAAACTCACCATCATCCACCTGCTGCGATTGCTCCTGGATCTTCTCATTATCTTGCAAGTAGGCAGGTACGACGCTCCATTCCGAAGTCCGGGTATGACCTGCCTCATTGCCGCACCAGCGAACATCCGGTCCACATACCGAGATTACAGCCTCTGGCTGCAACTCCCGGATCAGCGCATAATAGGAATCCCAATCGTAGACCTGCCTTTTCCCATTCGGCCCCTCTCCGCAAGCTCCGTCGAACCACACGCAGAAAATTTCACCATATTGGGTTAACAGCTCACGCAGCTGATTTTCGAAAAATTCGTTGTATCGCTCTGAATCTCCGTAGGATGCTTCATGACGGTCCCAAGGAGACAGATAGATACCGAACTTCAACCCGCCTTCACGGCAGGCATCGGCAACTTCTTTCACCAGATCACCCGCACCATTTCGCCAAGGGCTGGCGGCTACCGTATGTTTCGTGTACTGGCTTGGCCACAAACAAAACCCGTCGTGATGCTTGCATGTGAGAATTAATCCGGTCATACCGGCAGATTTGCACGCCTGAACCCATTGCCGGGCACTCAGATGAGAAGGGTTAAAGATATCGGGATCTTCATTTCCCGTTCCCCACTCCTGATCTGTAAAAGTATTCATGGTAAAATGAATAAATGCATAGAACTCCATCTCCTGCCATTTCAGCTGACGTTCTGATGGCACGACCTGTGCTGCTGCCTTCACCCAATCGGTTGTATTTACTGGATTCCTCTCCTCTCATGCGGTTCTCTGTCCGCTTTCCGTCAAATGCCATAAAGGACCGACAGAGCACAGCATCTCCAGCGGTCCTTAATTATGTTCATCTGTCGTTGAAAGTCAGCTGCCTGATTGCAATTCGATCCCTGTGCCACGAAGACTCTACCAATCTCAGCGGAACGATCCACGAACCCTCCTGCTGTCCCCACATCCTGCTCACCACATCCATTGCCTTTTCATGCTTGCCTGCAAACCATGCCGCCATAACCTTCATGAATGGGTCTCCTTTCGGAAAATGATGGGTTAGCCATTGGAGTAATCACATTTGTTATTTTCGTTATTATAAAAATGTTATTGTTTTATTCATAAACAGTCTAAGACGTTATGAATGAAACGTCAATACACAAAAAAGACACCCCTAAGGGTGCCTCTCTCTTGATCAATATCGAATATTATTATGTTCATTTTCGCTTTGCCTTTGTCATTCGATTAAACATGATCAGTGCAGCAATCAACATGGCAACAATTGCGATATTACTTGCTGCATCATGCGACATGCCGAACAGAACGCCCAGATTGGTAACCAGGCCTCTGACAATCAGCGCAACCGCAATCAGCAGAATGGGGCTCCAAAAATTATACCTTCTCATCCTTCGCAACACTCCTGACCAGATTGTTCAGAAATTCCGGATCTCATAACACAATCATAACAGTCGTCATGTTCAGTTACAACAGATCAGACGATCCTGCGTTACACTTGTTTGAATTCGATCCAGTCGATCTGCAGACCCGGTTTGGTGAAGTCCAGCTTCAATTCGTACAAGCCTGCTTCCAGCTCCACTTTGACAAGTTTCTGTCTGATCCACTTACCTTCAGTACCATTGGTTTGAATGGTCGTCATCAATTGATCATTGAGAATCACATTACATGCACTTTGAGCCAGTTCCGGCTCAGGAGACATGATCTGTACAATAATCCGATATTGACCTGCTTCATCCACTTTCATGTAGACAGGTTCGCCCACAGCGGGTTTGACCTGTGCATCATTAGCCAGCACTTGTGCCTGCTCTGAGGAAAGTGAAGCATTCGCTTGGAATGAAGCGACATTCTCTACAATCTCATGTTTTCTGGAGAAGACAGGTGCATTCATGATGAACTCACAAATATTCATAGCCGAGCGCTGAAGCTCTCCGCGTGTCAACGTCCCATTTTCCAGAGATTCGATCGTGTTATCATCCCAGCCGTTGATTTCTGCGCCATAGTTAGGTACAACCATGTACAGATCGTTTTGAGCGCGAACCATCCAGTTGGTGTTTTTCCGATCTGCTGGTCCACCTTCAACGCCATCGTTCATAATAGCCCACCAGTCGGTCATCACGATACCTTGGAAGCCCCACTCCCCACGAAGAATGGTCGTGTTCAGATCGTAGTTCGAAGCCGCCCAATGTCCATTAATCGGATTGTAGGAGGTCATGATCGAGTTCGCACCGCCTTCTTTCACGGCAATCTCGAACCCTTTCAGATAGATCTCACGCAATGCACGTTCAGATACAACAGCATCCACTTTACTGCGATGTTTCTCCTGATTGTTGCAGGCGAAATGTTTCAGTGTAGCATTAGAGCCACCCTTCATGATTCCTTTTGTGCAAGCAGCAGCAAATACACCAGAAATCAACGGATCTTCTGAGAAATACTCAAAGTTACGTCCATTCATCGGACTCCGGCGAATATTCAATCCAGGCCCGAGCAATGCATCCACCTGATTTCTCAGCAATTCCTGACCTTCCATCACATACAGCTCTTCGACGAGTTCTGCATTCCATGTTGCGGCCAGCAAAGTTCCAATGGAAACTTGTGTAGCCTTCTCCCCGCTATCCATACGAATACCGGATGGACCATCTGCAGTACATGCAACAGGGATTCCGTAATTGAACAGACTGTCACTCACGCCGCCAAATGCGGAAGCTGTACCCGATGTAACGAGCGGGCTGCTCATACCTTCGCCTCTTACAATGGCTGCCAGATCCTGATCACTCAGTTGGGCAATAAATGCTTCCAGGCTGACTTTGCCATCCTTCACATCTCTCAGCTTGTAGCCCTGATTGCCCGTTTGCTCCAGCGTTTGCGGTAAGCATTGTTCAATTCGTTCAGCCATGGATACTTGGCGCGTCGGTACATCTGCAAAAATCAGCTCGTAAGATCCGTCTTCTTTGCGCGCTCCCGGCTTCATTCTCGTAAAGCCTTCAGTCGGTGCCATTGCCTCCTGGAGCTGTTCCACGAGTTGAATCGTTTCTACGACGTAGCCATCTTGGCCATCAATGCTGACATGCTCCACATTTTTGACACTGGTTCCTACGTACAAACGATATGTTCCTGGCTCAAGTACATACGCCGATGCATGTCCTGTTACGCCAGCATCATCATAGGAAGCCATGGAATCCACAGGGAAGCTCACGGTCAGGCGCTGAGACTCACCTGGCTGAAGCAGATTCGTTTTGCCGAATGCCACCAGAGCTTTTGCAGGTTTCCCTAATTGACCTTGTGGGGCTTCATAATAGATCTGCACTACTTCTTTACCGGCATAGGTCGTGCCCGTATTGGTTACGGTTACATTCACCTTAATGCTATTTTCTCCGTCTTGGGAGATCCATTTTGCGTCTTCTGCCTTGGTTGTGAACGTGGTATAGGACAAGCCGTATCCAAATTCAAATTGTACTTTTTCAGGTCGAAACGTTTCGAAATAACGGTAGCCTACGTAGATATCTTCTTGATAAAGGTTCTTAAACTCATTCCCGTAATTGCTTGTGGAAGGATAATCTTCAATGGAATACGCAATCGTATCGGTCAATTTACCACTTGGTGTAACGTCTCCGGCCAGTACATCGGCGATCGCATTACCACCCTCCATACCGCCATGCCACGAGTAAATGACACTTTGGATCGGATGAACGTAACTTTCATCATTCAACCAGCTCATGTCCATGATGTTCGATACATTCAACACGACGATCGTTTGTTCAAAATGATTCGTGACCTGCTTCAGCATCGCTTTCTCATCTTCCGTCAACCGGTAGCTGCCTGGTGCATCCAGATTATCCTGATCTTCGCCTGCTGTTCGTCCAATCACCACGATTGCTTTGCTGGATTTACTTCTGGCTTGGGATACCACTTCATCCGTTAAAGGCATTTCTTTCTGATTCCAAGGCTCTGCCGCCCATACTTTTCCACCGTCATCAAACGGGTTATCCTCAATCCATTTTTCATAGACAGCTGCCAATTCTTCATTAACTTTAAATCCTTTTTCGCTGCGAAGACCATCCAACAAATTGGTAGTATACGCCACATGAACGCTGCCGCCTGAGCCTGTACCACTGCGATAATAGTTGACTTGAATCCGTCCAAACACTGAAACGTTTTCGTCTTTTCGAATCGGAAGAGCTTGTCCTTCGTTCTTCAAAAGCACTGCGCCTTCAGCGGCAACCGTGCGGCTAAACTCTGCAAACCCTTCCAATGGAACTCCGATTTGATGTGTGCTCAATGATTTCCCTCCTGATTGTCATCTCCATCTCCACGAATCACTATGTATATTCGTTAATCTGGTAGATTCACTTGTATCTAGTCTCATATTAACAGATTCTATAGTAGAAAATAAATCAGGTTAAACGTTTTTTCTCACAGTGGACATGATTTTACGATGATTCAACTAAAAAAGCCACGAACGTCATTCGTCCGTGACTTTTTATTCTTGTGTGACCTATGCATTAGGTCGTTAATTTGGCGTAGACAAGGAAGAACACCATGTTCTCTCCCACGATTGCATAATTAGGCACGCGATAAATCAAATCCACAACGATAAACACCGCCATGATCCCCAGCATAAACACCAAGTGACGCGGACGGAGCCGCAGATGAGCATGTCTGTATCGGTGGAACACCAGCGAGGTGGACAGAAAATACAGCAGAACCGAGCCAAATACAAAGGCCAACATGAAACCATAATGTAGTTCATTCAGGTATAAAAGTTGAATAGAAGCGGCAATCATGCTCATGGATATATAGATGAACAGATGGCCGTATATGATCGCTTGCCCGGCGGTCTGAATTTCTTTGCTGACCTTTTTCTCAACATTATCAAAATACTGCCACCACATCGCAATCACGAATATGGATGTAAACGCCGCGAACAGAACAGATCGTACATCCCAGTGATCCATTTGCAGCACTGCAATGATGCTGACGACTGACTCACCAAGCAGGATAAGCGTGAACAGAGCGAAACGTTCCAATAAATGATGCGTGTGTATCGGAACCTTCACCAGATTTTTGCGTCCGATGAGCGGGAGAATGATATCCACGGCAATTCCCACGTACAAAATCGCATATCGCAGCCATGAATCAAAGAACAGGGAACCTGTTGAGATCAATATGCCGATGATGAAGCATACACCCAGATAACGAGCGGCTTTTTGTTGATGTTCGCTTTTGGAATTATGAATCATAAAATATTGAATGGCAGTCAATGCCCTTGAACCAATATAACCGGCAAAGAAAGGAAGATAGTATTGATCAAAATCAACCGAGAGACTCGCCGTCATCACCAGAACAGACAGGAGTTGAAGGATAAGAAAGACTCGATGGATGAAAATGTCCTGACCATAACGGTTAATAAATAGGGTCTGACCGACCCATGCCCACCAGACAGGAATAAAAATCAAAACAAATTTCATCAGATATTCAAAGGAAATCACGCCGTGTTCGGCATGCAGCAGGACATGTCCCGCTTTGGAGACCGCTGCTACAAAAAGCAAATCATAGAACAGCTCCAGCCAGGTAACCTTTTTCTCCATCATCCTTCAATGCTCCTTTAGTTGAATTCATATCAAAAAGATTGCTTGTTCTGGCCCTTCTTTAACGTGCCATCATAGAATGCGAAGGCTCTAACGTTCTTACTTGGATCGGCTGCAAATTGCCTTCAATTTGGGCACGATATGGCTCAAACCACTCAGGCAGCATGAGTTTCTGTCCGAGCGACTCCGCTGGCTCATCTTTCGCGAATCCAGGAGGATCGGTAGCAATTTCGAACAAGATTCCGCCAGCTTCTCTGAAATAGATTGCGTTAAAATATTGACGGTCCCGAACTGGGGTTGGCTGATAGCCGTACTGTTGTACAGCTTCTCTCCACTGCTCGTGTTCTGCAAAATCTTTGGCACGCCACGCAATATGGTGGACCGTCCCTGCTCCGCCTGCCCCCAAAGCCATCCGGGTGACAGGAACATCCACGATATTGCCGATATCTCCGAAGGACCGGAAACGTACATACTCCTCATCTTCATCTACTTTGGTGAATCCGAGTATTTTGTCCAGCGCATCCATCGTTCTCTGCGGATTGACGCTGAACAGCACGGCACCTCCAAATCCTTTGATGGCTTTGTCCGCTGGAATGCCTTCATGCACCCAGGTGCTGGCTGGGCCCTCTTCACGTTCAACCAGTTCCAGACGCAAGCCCTCACTGTCTTCGAATTGCAGCAGCTCTTCGTTAAAACGACTTGTTTTGGTTACCTCAATGTTATACTGCTCCAGCCGATCCTGCCAGAAGCCAATAGTCCCAGGTGGAATCACATATGAGGTGATGCCGACCTGACCGCCACCAATTTTGCCTCGCGGTGATCCGGCTGATGGGAAGAATGTGATAATGGTACCCGGACTTCCGTTCTCATCCCCAAAGTACAGATGGTACACATCCGGTGCATCGAAGTTGATCGTTTTTTTCACAAGCCGAAGTCCCAGAACTCCAGCATAAAAGTCGACATTAGCCTGTGGATCTCCCGCAAAAGCTGTAATATGGTGAATACCTGCAGTTTGAATGGTCATCATCATTTCCTCCTAGGTTTATAGATCATTTATATTATCTTAATATTAAGATATTTAACCGAGCTGATTCAGTTATTATTTTGTTGGGCCTGTTCCTGTTTCAGTTTATCCGGAGTGACGTCGTCGCCGTTCGGATCATAGATGGTTACATTCAGCAGAATATCATTGATCGAACCGCGAAAGGTTTGCAGATATTCCTGGCGCAGACGAATTTGTTCTGCTTTCTCCATCTCCGTCAATCCTGCCGCGTTGGCTTTTCTTGAAAGTTCATTTATTCTGGTCAATGTTGGAATCATCATCTTGATCTCTCCTCGTAATCGGAATTAAGATATTTGTTTTTTTGAGTGTATTTTATATTCAAATTAAATATCTTAGTTTAAAGATAAATGATTTATGCTCCGTTGTCAACCGTTTTCTACCATTTAAAATAGAATGAAAAAAAAGGGCCTACTCCAAAGTTTGACCTTAGAGTAAGCCCTTCTTATATTTTAGATATAGGTTAACCCAACTTCTGACCACAGTTTGGACAGAAGTTTGCTCCTTCATTCTTAGCGCCACAGTTCGGACAGAAATTCGGCTTTTTATGGTCTCCAGATGAAGAAGATGCACCTGCATCGCTGTTTTGATTAGCCGCAGGCTTTTGATCCGAATTCTGATTCTGGTTGTTCTGATTCTGATTCATGTTCTTCATCATTTCATTCGCCATGTTCATGCCCATCATCATGCCCGCCATATCCGAAGCAGCGCCGCCACCCTTAACTTTACCGGATGAGATACCATCAGTCATGCTGACCTGCTGATATTTTTGCAAATTGCCGATCATTTCATGTGAAGCAGTCTTCGTAATCATATCCTGGATCTCCTGCGGATAATTGAAGCTCATCACCTGGAAGCCTGTAATTCCGATTCCGATGTCCATCATTTGCATATCCAGATCTTCCTGAATACCTTTGGCAATATCCGAGGCATTCGCCTGCAGGTTGAACATGTCCTTACCCTCACGGCTAATCCATTTCATTAGCAACTGATCCAGCACAGACGTAATCCGGATTTTGACATCCTCGACCAGATAGCTCTGCTTGATACCCGCGATTTTATCGATCAATGTAACATAGTCACTCACTTTAAAATTAAACGTACCATTCGCACGAACCGGCATTCCACCTGGAAGTTGAGGAGTTGGAATTAATACCGGACTTTGCGTACCCCATCGAACCGTAAACTCCTTCGTATTCACAAACAGCACTTCGACCCGCATGCCGCTGTTGAATCCGAACTTGAAGCCTTTTAAGGTAGACAGAAACGGAATGATCTCGGAATCGATATTAAACGACCCTTCGTCCTCAAAAATCCCTTCCACCTTGCCGTTATTCAGGAAGATCGCATCCTGCCCCGAACGGATAATCAATTTACTTCCCTTCTTGATCTCACGGTTACTCCACTTCCAGAAAATCATATCATCTCTGAACTCTTCCCATTCCACCACATTCGAAAATTGATTTTTGAAAAATCCCATACTCGTTCCCATCCCTTCTATAGTAAGCATTTTGCATCATCATGACATAAGTTGAGTTGTTGTTTTTCCTGCTAGAAAGATCCTCTACTACCACTGTGCGAATGACCGCCTCGGCTGGTACCTCCGCCCCCACCGCCACCTCCGCCACCGTTATTGTTGTTCTTCTCAATTTTGCGTTTGGTTACAGTAGTACGAATATACCGATCCTGACGATCGATTACACTGGAAGTACTTGAATCTTCATAGGTCGCCCGATTGACCGTCACACGTCCGCCAGAACGGTAAGTCATAATCCCAACAACAACGCCTCCTATTAATACCGATACTCCTAATTGGAACCAACCGTTAAATAAAATATTGTTCGGGTTCACACCAGGTTCATACCCCATATATTTATAGGAAAGCTTAATATATTTCTCAAAAGCGAGTTTGTAATCCCCACTAGATAATTCAGAGGTAATCCTGCTTCGGATTGATTGCAGCCGACCGTTGTCCAGATAATCTTCAGCTTTATAGAATCCAGCCAAATACACTTCCCGATTATTCATGTCCATCGTCAGAATGACCGCATTTCCATTCGCTTTGTCATACCCAAGAGCGTGCTCATCATAGAAATCCTCTGTCAGCAGCTGTACATCCTGATTCTGTGTATTATTCGTTGTCAGAATAACAAAATCCGTCTGCCTCTCCGCCCCATACTCATTCGCCAATGCGTTCAGTTCACCTTTCTCCTGCTCGTTCAGCAGATTAGCTTCATCGTAAATCAGGTTCTTGCTGTCTGCTGCCGATACAACTGACATTGGAATCAATGGAGACACGAGGGTAATCACCAATAAAATGAGTGCTGCCATCCATGCCAGATGTTTTCTTTCCCTCACAGGAATCCACCTCCCATCATCCAGGAGACCAGTTTCAATGACAACAAAGAAACGGCTGAAATACCTGCGAACCATCCGGCAACTTTAGCTTTGCTAATAGGCGGTTTACCAACCACTTTACCCGTCTGTCCATTCATGGCAAAGGTATACTGCGAACGATTGTAGTCATAGTAAACCATCCATACTGGGAGCAGCACATAGTCTGCATTTTTTAACGTAGTATCAATCTGTTTGTCCGTGTAACTAACACTGTTATAACCAGAAACCGTTGATGCAATATAAGAATCGATATAAGAGCTCGTTTTTTCCTTGGCGCGCGGGTATAGTTCCTCATCGGTATAACTATATTTTTCCGCAATATACCCGGCGAGATACGGTGTTTTGAAAAGCTTTAACTGGTTATAAGGAAATGGCTCCAGCTTATCCATCAGTTCATCTTTCATTTTCTCCGATGCATCAATGGGCAGATTCACATAATTCAGCCGGATTCTCCGGTAAATATCGAAATGCTGCGTTTCCGTGTAATGGTAATCACCCTGCGTGTAAGTTCTGATCTTTGTGCCACGGCCATGAACTTCGATTTTGTTATGTAACTCATATAACCAGAAAGGCACATATATCCCGGTAATGCTCTTGACTCGGTCAGCCGTCATGAATCCGCTAGGTGTCAGCAAGCCGTTTCTGCACCACTTTTTGAACGCCTGCTTGGCCTCATCCTTACTGATCGAAAAGGGTAAGACCATGGCCGGTGCCAGATCTCCCGTCAGTCGATCACTCAGAACAACGGCAGCTCCACAGAAGCTGCATGTCGTTGCACTTGTCTCCGGCTCAGTCACAATATCGGCGCCGCAGCTGTTACAGTGATACTCCTTGACCTCATTCTCCGTGAACACCTGTTTCTTCAGCGGATCGGGGATCTGTTCGATGTTATCCTGTCGTCCGCAGCTGGGGCAGGATAACGCTCCAGTTGCACTATCAAAAAGCATTCCACTGCCGCAGTTGGGACACTTGTACTCGATTACCGGCATTTGCTCACCTCAATGTTTAACGAAATGTATTACATCATATATCGTTATTTATCTTCCAATTTCTTCTGAATTGCTGCAAGCTCTTCCTCTGGACTCGGCGTCACCTGTGCATTATTACCCGCATCGGCATTCATTTGCTGCTCCAACTGCGCAATTAGCACATCCAGATCATCTTCCTGTGCCCCAGCACGCAGTTCAGCCAAAGCCTCAGCTTCATTAAGTGCCTGATTCGCTTTGTCTTCCATCGCCTTCAAAGCAGCATTCGCATTGGCGGCGGAGGCGTTCCGTTCATTGGCCTGTTGTTGCGCATTGGCAGCCGCCATTCTGCCCTTCAGCTCCGTATGCCGAGCTTCCAATTGCCCCATATCCGCCACCAGCTTCTCGTGCATATGCTTCATCATTTTGGCTTTGGCAGAAGCCCGATCATAGGCAGCTTGTAATTCATTCCGTTTCTTAGCCTGCTCTGCCTTCTTTTCCAAAAAACCACGTGCCTTGGCTTCATCACCAGACTCCGCAGATTTCTCTGCATACCGCTGTAATTTCTTAATCTCTGCACTGCATTCGTCCAAAGCCCTCTTCGCCCGGCTCTCATCCGAGAGAACCGCAGCCGTCTCTGCCTTCACCTGACCCAAATCACTGCTCAAGCTCCGCATATATTCATTCACCGTCTTCTCCGGATCTTGCGACCGAGCCAGCGCATGGTTCATATTCGCTTTCATCACGTCCCTAAACCTCGATAAGATTCCCATCATTCGTTCCTCCTTCGATCAGTTCATATGTACTATAATACATGAATATGGGGATGAAGGTTTCATTTACTGCCACTGCAACCATAAATCTGAAGTAATCCAAGCGTGACACAATCTCCTTACATTATAAAAGAAAAGACGATCGCCTATGGCGTCGCCTCATTAACTAAAACCTCTTCCGAAATCAGTGATTTCCTTTTCATCATTCACAGTTCTTCTATAAATTTGATACTTTCCTCTGCAATTAGATCCGGATCAGTATCATGAACGTAATGACCGTTATGTAACAACAGATAGCGCCCATTCTTCACAGACTCAACATACTTCACTAAGTAATTTCGCCAATTCTCGACAGGTAATTCCTCTCCATTCGATATAAAAAAATACATGGGCACATCCGGAATACCTCGTTCTAAAACTTGTGATGCATTATTCCTAATCATTTTAACTTCTTCATTCATGTTCAGTGTCTGCGTTTTCTTATAAAATAATGCCCTATAGATCTCCTCCTCTTGGGAGGACAACCTCTTCTCTTCAATTGCAGCGGACGAGTTAACGATGTCGGGGAAAAAACGGGTTATTCCGACACGAGCTCCTAGGCTTGTAAGGCTCATCATACCAGCTGAAGGTAGAGGATACTTTTCATAAACTTCTGGAATAGCAGGATCAAGACCATTAATAGCCTCAACTTCGTTTGGATACATTTGTGCCCAATATAGTGCTTCTATACCCGACATGGAATGCGGAAACAACACATAGGGCGGTGTTTCTCCCGCTAACGTCAGAGCTGCTCTGGTTTCTTCCAACATCGTATTGATATCACGGGGGGCCTTTGCCGTTGGACTGAAACCGTAGCCTGCCTTCTCAACAACAGCAATCTTGTATTGATCCGACAATCTGGAATAGAGCGCCTTGAAATCCAATACAGGAGAAGATGTGCCCCCACCTGACATAAAGACCAGTGTATGTTCTCCGGAACCTTCTGTATAGACATGCATTGGGTGATTATTAACATCAACCATTACACCTGGGGGTGATAGTATAGCCGATTCTTTCTTTAGTTTAATTGTATGATTCGTGAAACTAATCGCTATGAACAAAAGCAGGATACCCATTAAAGCCAAGACACCATAACCCATTCGTTGTACAATTTTCATTACATTCCCCCAACATTCTGTCCCATTTCCAATTATTATAACATGTGTTCATAGACGTATACTTTACTAGGATTCCACGGGAAGGCTCTCCACCGCTGTGAAGAAGACATCCAGCAGATCGACGTCAAAATTAGCATGAACGTATGCGGCAATCTGCGCCAGTTGTGCTTCCCGTTTGAAAAATCCGAATATGGTATTCCGTCATCTTTATCACACTTCCAAGGAGGAGAGTACATCCAGATAATCTGTTTGCTTGTCAGCATAACTGAATCCGTCAGGAGCCAGGGATGCCATTCCTCTGCAAGTTGGCTATAATAAGGAAAGCCCTCTGGTCTGATGTACCGGCAGGAACCATGAATGATTTTTATAAAAGGCAGGAAAATTATGCGTACACGAGTTCATATTATCGCTCCTTACGAATCCATGACCACTATTATAGAAGAGTGCATTCCGCTATTTCCCCAGTTAGCCATTCAATATGAGGTGGGCGACCTGATGAAAGGCGCCGAATTGGCGGCCCAGGCTGAACGAAACGGAGCGGAGATTATGATTAGCCGCGGCGGTACTGCACAACTAATCAAGGAAGCCGTAACCATTCCCGTCATTGATGTGCAGTTATCCGGATATGACATGATTCGTTCGCTAACGCTGGCGAGCCAGTTCAACGGCCAAACCGCTATCGTTGGCTTTGCCAATATTACTTCAGGGGCACAGTCGATTATCGATCTGATGGAACTGCCTTTAAAGGTATATACCATACGCAGCTCGGAGGATGTGGCAAGGCTGCTGCTGGAGCTGAAAGCGTCAGGGTATCGTCAGATTGTTGGCGATGTTATCACCGTGAATACAGCCAAAACCTATGGAATGGAAGGATTGCTGATCCAGTCTGGCAAGGAATCCATTCTCAGAGCGCTTGAAGATGCACAGTTGGTATATCGGTACTTGAGCAAAAATCACGCGATATCCATCATACTGAACAACCTGGTTACCCAGGAGCATCCAAATCTCATGATCTTGGACGACCAGAACGAAGTTGTATTCGAGAATTTAACTGATTTTGAGCAGAATCCGCTTACCGATAATCAGATTTACCTCACCAATACCAACCTGGATTTCCATCAATCCCAAGTTCAAAATGTGTTCATCGTGGATGATTACCAGCTTACGGTGACGGCCTACGAAACGACGTTAAGTAAAAAAACCTATAAAGTATACTCCCTTGAAAAAGGACAGCCCTATGCTTTTGCACAATTCGGCATAACGGCATATACCGATATATCCATGGAGCCGATTGTTGCCGAATCCCCTGCCATGCAGGCCGTATTGAAGAATATCCGGGCGCTTTACGAAAACCATGAACCCATTTATCTGCTAGGCGAAGCGGATTCGGGCAAGTCTTTTCTGGTAAAACATATTCATCAAATGTACTCCAGCGGTGGGCTGATGCTCCAAATCGATCTTGCCCAGGTTCCTCCAGGACATTTGCACAAAATTCCACTTTCCAAAGTGCGAAACGTAGAAATTAATCTTTTGGAAAATGGTTCGAAAGATGAGGAGTTGATCTCATTCATTCAGACCTGTCTACAGAGGCAGATCGGGGTATTCATCCTGGGGGAACAGGGATTGAATCCTAATAAAACGCTGGATGTCGAGCTGAATACGATCATTATGCCGAGCCTTGTGGACAGGCAGGAGGATCTTGCGCCACTGATCCAGCACTTCCTCAGCGATTACTACCAGAAGTATGGGACAGTTGCGGTGAAGATGAAAGAGGACGCGTTGCAGCTAGTTAAGGATCAAGTTCCGCATATGACTGTAAACCAGTTGAGACATCTAATCAAACAGGCTGCACTGAATGAACAGGACTACGTGATCTCAGCCGAGACCTTATCACATCTGCTCGGTGAACAACCCTCATCCAATACGATGAAACTCAGTGGTACGCTGAAAGAGATCGAAAAAGAGATTATTCAACTCGTTCTACATGAGGAAAACAATAATCAATCCAAGGCGGCCGAACGCTTAGGGATTAACCGTGCCACGTTATGGCGTAAACTTAAAGAGTAACTTTAGGTTTACGCTTTTTTTACGATTATATGTGTTGCATAATTAAACACTTATAACTATTACTTAAAATTTACAATAATTAAGTGTTGCTAAAATAAACAATATGAGATAACATAATCCCTGCAAACGCTTTATAAAAACGATTACTTCATAAGGAGCCACTACTATGAACATTAAAGCAACATTAGATCGTATTCCTGGCGGTATGATGGTTGTTCCCCTGTTGCTCGGTGCAACCATTAACACATTCTTTCCGAATGCTTTGCGAATCGGGGGTTTCACGGAAGCCCTGTTCGTAAATAGCTCAAGCACATTGATCGCCCTGTTCCTGTTGATTGCTGGTACGCAAATTACGTTCAAGACGGCCGGTTCTTCGGTTGGTAAAGGCGTTACCTTGCTTGTGTTCAAGTGGGCAGTTGGTGCAGTATTAGGTTTGATCGCCATCTATTTTGCGGATTCCAATGGTTTATTCCTTGGTTTGGCGCCGCTTGCTATTATCGCTGCAATGACGAATTCCAATGGTGGACTGTACATCGCGCTGGCTGGACAATACGGCAAAGAAGATGACAAAGCGGCTTATCCGTTCCTCGCACTCAGCGACGGACCGTTCCTCACCATGGTTGCTCTTTCCATTTTCGGTGCGATGGGCTTTGCCAACGGCATGTTCTCCCCGATGGCTTTTGTAGCCGTACTGCTTCCACTGATCGTCGGTGTTGTTATCGGTAACCTGGATCGTAACCTTGCTGATTGGCTGCACAAAGGCAGTGACAAGCTCGTTCCATTCTTCGCCTTTTCACTCGGTATGGGCATCAACTTCTCGTCCATCATTCAAGGCGGACTTAGCGGCATCATGCTGGGTGTAATTACTGTATTGATTACTGGCGGCGTCGGCTACCTGCTCTTCAAAGCCATTGGCTGGAATCCCATTGTCGGAGCTTCGGAAGGTTCCACAGCCGGTAACGCTGTAGGTACACCTGCTGCCATCGTGGCTGCCAATGCTTCATTTGCTCCGATTGCCGAGATTGCTACAGTACAAATTGCTGCGAGTGTTGTGACGACTGCCATTCTACTGCCGATCTTCATCGGATTCCTCTCCAAAAGGCTGGAGAAATCAGGCGGTGTCGAGAAATACAATCAAAGACCGTCCACATAAATGCATTGAATTTAGCTGACCGGACTTATATTTAATTTTGATTTTCAAGGAGGGATGACTGCATGAAATTAGCCATTATTGCAGATGATTTGACCGGCGCCAATGACAGCGGGGTGCAGCTTGCCCGTCATGGATTAAAGACAAGCGTACTATTCAACATGGACGAAGATAACATTCGTAATTACGATGCGGTCGTGTTTGATACCGACAGCCGTTCCATCACACCGGAGGATGCATATCAGCGGGTTAGTCGAGCAGCCGAACTGCTGTTAAAGAACGGATTTGGCACCATTTTCAAAAAAATGGATTCAACCATGCGCGGAAACATCGGGATCGAGATCGACGCTTTGTATGATGTGGTCAAGCCCGATTTTATGATGATCGCCCCAGGCTATCCCAAGAACAATCGCACCATTCTTAATGGCACGCATTATCTGAACGGGGTTCCACTAGCCGATACCGAGATTGCGAATGATCCGAAGACACCTGTCACTCTTTCATATCTTCCGGATTTGCTCAAGCTTCAGACCAAGTATGAAGTGGGCGAGATTACGGTGAGTGATCTTGAATCGGGTACAGATCATATGAAGACGCAACTGGAAACCTTTAAGGCAAACGGCATTCCCTATATCCTCGTCGACTCGACAGATGAACAGCATTTGGAGCAGGTTCTAAGCATCACCAGCAAGCTTGATTATTCATTTGCCTGGGCAGGATCGGCGGGAATTGCGAACTACCTTCCCACTCATTACGGCTTGGGAGCCAAATCTGCGGAATTGACCATTCCGGCAAACCCAGGTCCGATCCTCACCGTTGTAGGGAGTGTGAACAAAAACTCTCGTGAGCAGCTCAAGCTGTTGCTACAGAAAACCGACGTATCATCCATCCCGTTCCACTCGTTCAAAGCCGTATCGGGTGCAGCAGATCGTGAGCAAGAAATCGATCGTGTGTATGAGGAAGTGATGGCCAAAGCCGTAGAGGGCAATGACGTTGTCCTCTATTCAACCGCCGAACAGGTAGATATTGAGCTAGCACGTGCTAAGGGTGAAGTCAGAGGACTTAATCACACCGAGGTCAGCAATGAAATTGTACGGGCCATAGGTGAAATCTGCGCCAAGCTGCTGGAGAATGGGTATTTCAAAGGTGTATCCATGACGGGCGGAGATACAGCTAAGCAAATCTGTATGAAGTGGAATATCAGCGGTTTTGAGCTGCTTGATGAGCTTGAAATTGGTGTACCGATATCGAAATTTATTGGAATTGAGGATCTGCACGTGATTACCAAAGCGGGCGGGTTCGGCAAGCCCGACGTCTTCATCCATGCCATTGAGAAATTAAAAGGAGGAGTTACCATATGAAACCAACCGTAGGAATTACAATGGGCGATGCAGCAGGTATTGGACCCGAGATCATTATGAAAGCATTGGGCCATCAGGAGGTCTACAACAATTGCAATCCACTCGTCATTGGCGATGCAAAAATATTGGAGCGTGTCCTGCCTGTCATCGGATCGAGCCTGAAAGTAAATGCCATTCATGAACCATCCGAAGCCAAGTATGAATTCGGTACTGTGGACATTATTGATCTGAATCTCATTCCTGCAGATCTGGAATATGGAAAAGTATCTTCCGTTGCGGGAGATGCAGCATTTCAGTTTCTGGCGAAAGCCATTGATCTGGCGAAAAAACAGCAAATTCACTCCATCTGCACGGCGCCTCTGAACAAGGAAGCCCTGCACCTAGGTGGGCACTTGTATCCAGGTCACACCGAGATTTTGGCTGATTTGACCGATACCGAGGATTTCTCCATGATGCTGACTACACCCAATCTGCGAGTGATTCACCTTACGACGCATATGGGTCTGATTGATGCCATTGCCAGCATCAACCCGGAAAGAACATACACTGTGGTTAAACTGGCTCATGATACTTTGAAAAAAGCTGGCTTCGAAAATCCGCGTGTAGCTGTTTGCGGTATTAACCCGCATGCAGGTGAGAACGGACTGTTCGGTAATGGTGAAGAGGAAGAAAAACTACAGCCCGGCATCGAACGTGCGCAAAAGGAAGGCATTAACGTCGTTGGTCCACTTCCGGCGGACACGTTATTCTTCCGCGCTGGCCGTGGCGATTTTGATATCGTTGTGGCTTGTTATCACGATCAAGGACATGCACCAATTAAGGTCATGGGCATTGAAGAAGGCGTGAACATTACGGTGGGTCTCAAAGGCGGCATTATCCGTACTTCTGTAGACCATGGAACAGCCTTTGACATCGCAGGCAAAAACATCGCCGATGACAAAAGCATGCTGGCCGCCATCCGTTCCGCCATTGAACTTGCGCCCAAAACGCAAATTTAAAGTAATCCAAGAGATATATACAGTAACGACCGTTCCCCATTCTTCTACTGGGAAACGGTCGTTTTGTGTACAAGCGCAGTCAGTGGATATGGACTTTTCGTAATCATCATCACATACCTTAAAGTAAAAAACGATTGAGGGTGTATGAACTCCGTGAACAATACTTCCCTGCCATCTTCTACTATGGAGAAACCCAACTTTCTCGTCATTCTTGTAGATGAAGAGCGTTATCCTCCTGTATATGAGAGTAAAGAAATACAGGCATGGCGTAGAGAAAATCTGATTACCCAGGAACGTTTAAAGTCTCATAGTATGGAATTCCATCGGCATTATATCGGAACAACCGCCTGCTGTCCCAGCCGGGCTACCATTTTCACAGGTCAGTATCCATCACTGCACGGTGTCAGTCAGACTGTCGGCATTGCCAAGGAATCGTATGACTCTGACATGTTCTGGCTGAATCCTAATACGGTGCCTACGATGGGCAATTACTTCCGAGCAGCAGGATACCAGACGTACTATAAGGGAAAATGGCATATATCCAATGCGGATATCATCTCTCCCGGCATCCACCAAAGCGTTCCCAGTTACCACCCCCTGACCGGGGTTCCTGAACCCCAGTTGGAAAGCCTGTACCTTCACGCGAGTCGTTTGGAGGACTTCGGATTCTCCGATTGGATCGGCCCTGATCCCATAGGCAGAAACCCTCGAAACTCCGCTTCCTCCGCCGCTTTTGGCTTAAGTGGACGGGATGAGGTATACGCCGCCGAAACAGTTCATCTCATTGAGTCCCTTGATCGCAGGAAGAATGAACACCAACAAGTCGAGCCCTGGCTCATTGTCTCTTCCTTTGTGAACCCCCATGATATTACGTTATATGGTGATCTCGCCGCGCGCCTACCCGATTTCAAATTCGAGGTAGATCCGATGCCCGCAGTCGACGCTCCCCCGACAATACACGAGTGGCTGGGTACCAAACCACGTTGTCAGGCAAATTACCGAGACTTGTATCCAAGAGCTTTACAGCCTATCACCAATCAGAGCTTCTACCGCCAGCTATATTACCAATTGCAAAAAAATGCGGATTGCCAAATGTTCAAAGTGTATGAGGCTCTTACGCGCTCCTCCTTCTATGACAATACCATTGTTATTTTCACATCGGATCATGGCGACCTGTTGGGCGCTCACGGCAATCTTCATCAAAAATGGTACTGTGCCTATGAGGAATACCTTCATGTTCCTTTTTTGATTCACAATAAACAACTGTTTCCCGAGCAACAACATGTGCATAGCCTGACAAGTCATGTCGATCTGCTGCCAACCATGCTGGGTCTGGCCAATATTAACGTTTCCGAAATCCATGGACGATTGCAAAAGAATTTCAGTGAAGCCCGCCATTTGGTAGGACGTGATCTCACGCCTCTTGTTTATGGAAATAATAATCCGGCGCTGACCCAGCAACCGGTCTATTTTATGACGGACGATGATGTCACACGTGGTCAGCACCAAACCAATCCATTAGGCATGCCCTATTCGTCTGTGGTACAACCCAACCATATCGAAACCGTAATTACCACCCTTTATAAAAACAACAAACCGGAAATCTGGAAATTTTCCCGGTATTTTGACAATACTCAATTTTGGAGTCAGCCTGGGGTAAAAGATGTCATCACACAGCCCGTTGGAAAGCCCGCTTCAGGACAATGTGTAACGTTAACGAAAACAGAGCCGGTACAGGATGAATATGAATTGTACAACTTGACAGATGACCCGCTGGAGACCTGCAATCTCGCCCATTCCGCCTATGCCACTGCGCAGACGATGAACATTCAGCAATGGATGATGCAACTTCTGGAGGAACAACGGAAACAAAAACGTTTGTATCCTCATCAATCTACGATATAGAGATTTGGAGAAATAACATCTCTATCATTCGTTAAACCAAATCGTAGACTTATGGAAATTGCAGCTAATAACATGTGCTCGTTTCGTTAAATAGTAATAAGCTAAAAAGGATGTCCTCGTCATGTTCATGACTTATGGGACATCCCCTTTTATATATTTATATTAATATTGAAATGGAGACTCATCATCCAAGCCCAATTTCGTTATTTATCTGAACCATACAATCTTAGCTCTTCTGCATCATCCGAAAACCGGATCATTTTTTCAAATTTTAATCCCAGTTTTTCAAGAAGCTTTGCAGATTTTTGATTATTTGATGAAGAGATCGCCACGATCCGATCGAAGCCCAGCACCGTTCTTCCATGGTCCAATGTTGCCGCAGCCGACTCGTACGCATATCCATTCCCCCAGAACTGTGGAAGAAAAGCATACCCGATGTCCACATCTTCCAAAGAATCTCGTTTGATCAGCCCACAAATCCCGACCGGAACACCATCCGCTTTCCGCTCCGTCAAGAACAGCCCGAACCCTAAGCGGTTGTACATCTCGACTGGGCCATTCAGGATATATTCACGTGCGCCTTCCACGGTTCTCACACCTCTGTCGCCAATGAACTCCAGCCAGGAAGGATCATTCAAAAGCTCAAGCATAAACTCCCCATCATCCGGTGACAGCCAACGAAGGTTTAACCGATCTGTTTCAAGAACTTTCAAGAAAACATCCCCCTTCTGGAGCATGGACGATGAAACCCACCAGAATATAAATGTTTGGCCCAATACTCTCAATAGATAACATTATACTGACCCTTAATCTTACTTCACAAGTTGATACAACAAAAAAACTAATGTATATAAGGAGTCACCTTATCGATCGTACCAATATCCAGGAATACCTCTTTCCAGACGCATCAGCGCCTCAAGATAAAAATAATCGCCCCAGATCGTGTAATCATCAGGTGAATCTCCACCTCTTACGGAGTATGAACCATGCTTCAGCAGACCCTCCGCTGTATCCGAGCCCTGCGTGGAATAATGATTAAATAAGGATTTCATGGACGATTCCGCTGCTTTCCGAAAAGCCTCCCGCTCAGGATCGGCTTCATCAAGCCGTCCGGCAATTTCTAGCAGACCACAGGCAACAATAGCCGATGCAGAACTGTCCCGTTTCGGTTCAGGCGTCTGCGGGGCATCAAAATCCCAATACGCTACTTCGTCCTCCGGAAGATGGGCAAGGAAATAACGGGCAAGACGTTTGGCTGTCTCCAGCATCTCTGTACTTTGCAGATAGCGGCTGCACAGTGCAAATCCGTATATTCCCCATGCCTGTCCGCGAGTCCAGGTAGAGCCATCATTGTAGCCTTGATGCGTACCGCCTCGAATAGCCTCTCCGGTAGCCTGGTCAAAATAAAAGGTATGATAACTTGAGTCGTCTCCACGAACGAGGAAGCGGCGGCTTTTCAGTGCATGCAGTTCGGCAACGCGGCGATACTCCTCGTTATTGGTCTGCTCATACGCCCAGAACAGCAGTGGAAGATTGAGCAGGCAATCGATAATAATTCGCCCTCCGTTATTCACATCACCTTTCCGCCCCCAGGCCTGAATCAGTCCAGCATCCTCCCGCCAGCGTTTCATCAGCATATCGGCTGCCTCCAGCGTGAGTTCCCTTGCAGCGACGTCATGCTCCACAATCCATTGTGCCTTAGAAGACAACGAATAAAGGAAGCCAATATCATGATGATCGAAAATAATTTTCTGTTCCATTCGCCGACGGAAGTTATCGACGCTATTCACGGCAGCCTCACGAAACCTCGGGTCCTGAGTATACTCCGTGCATAACCACAGGATGCCTGACCAGAACCCTGCCGTCCACTCCGTATTATCGTTAAGCACATAATGCTCATCCCCATTACTAACATGGGGAAAGCGTCCTTCGAATCGATCTATATTATGCCGAGTGACATGGAGTGCATCTTCAATAGCTTTTTTCCACATGGAACAGTTCCTCCTCTAGACAAGTCATATTCTTCAAGCCTCTTGCTGGACAAGTCTGCTATTTTGCTTATATTGACCGGGAGTGATCCCCTCATATTTCTTGAAAACACGAATGAACGAATTGCTGTTCAGGAAACCCACCCGCTCGGATACGTCCTGGATCGTCAGTTCCTCTGCCTGTAGAATTTTCTTGGATTGCTCAATTCGATATTGGTTGATGTAATCGATCACGTTGACTCCGGTCTGTTCCTTGAAGTACTTTGAGACATAGGTTGGATGAAACCGAAAGCGCTCGGATAAATGGGTCAAGCCCAGATTGACATCTGCATAACTCTCATGAATGAATTCCACCAGTTGATCCCTCAATTCCTCACTGCGGGACCGCTTGCGCTCATGCACCGTCTGGCATACCGTCTCCAGTATCCGAAGCAATTCGGACTCAATCTCCTCAAAGGTCTCACATGCAAACAATTGCCGAATCAGATCGTTGCGCTGCGTCATCTCGTTCTGGTCGTCCGTCTTGATCTGCTCCGTAGCTTTCAGAAAGGTACCGATCAACTCAAACATCAGACAGCGAGCCAGTTCAACAGACAAGGGCTCTCCCGCAAAATTAGTCATGAGAATCTCATTCATCACTTCCGTGGAACGGGCATAATTTCCAGTAGCAATATAATTGATGAGCTGTCTCTCCAGATCAAGAGGGTAATACAGCTCCTCCTTAGGCCTACGAATCCGGTTCGGATCAATAATTTGACCGATCCCCAGAATCAGCCTGTATTCCAGCGCTTCTTCCGATTCCCGGAAACAATCCGCGATTTCCCCAATACGGTGATGAACATGGCTAACGCCAACAGTGAAGTACACGCAGAATCGGGAGCCGATGAAACGCTGGGCTTCTTCGACTGCACGAATTAACCGATGACTGGTATCCTCCTCACACTCCCGAATATTGATCAGGAACGCAATTCTTCCATCAATGTCCGCAGAGTATACATGACCGATTGAGCCGATCATCTCCTCCAGCACATTGGTCAGAATCAGATGCACAAATTGATGCTTCTCCTCCTGGTCCTGCTCACGTACTCTGGAACGAAACAGCCCTTCAACATCCTCAATGTGCAGGAGCAATACAGCAAACGACTCCGTCTCGAATCGAATACCTGAACGTTCCAAGGTCGAAGCAAACTCCTCACCCACCTGTACCCTACCCTTCATCAACTTGGAGAGCAGACTGCTCCGTATAACGCTTTGCTGATCCTTAAGCCTGTTCGCAAATTGATCCTGCTCTTCCCAGGCTTGCATCAGAACAGATTGCAAAATACCATATTCATCGTCCGGCTGTTCCAGTTTCCATTTAACCTTATCCGAGATAATGTTCATGATCCGTCCCAGCGGACGGTAATTCCGTCTAGTGAACCACCAGGCTGCCACCCCGCCAAGGATAAGCCCTGCAGCAACGCCTCCAAGCGTAATATCGCGGATAACCGTCAGCTTCTTGGCATAGATTCGGGTAGGTATGATGGATACATACTTCCAGTCCTGGATCTTAGAAGAAATCTGCGATATGGTCACGGATTCTCCGTTCCAATCGATCGTTTCCGTTCTTTTCCCAGCATCATTGAAAAGGTTAAGACCTTCCCCACTTATGTAAGGGGTTTCAAGTGATCCGGTAGAAAATAACGTTTGACCGTCGTGATCTAGAATGAACACGGTGCTCTCTTTTTCCAAACGTACGTTATCAATGGCTTGCTGGAATCGGTTAGGGTCCAGGCTAACAACGAAGGTCGCAGGGCTGTCAGCGCCATTCTGAATAGGAAACGGCTGAATATAGACAAGCGTGTCTTCAATCCGTCGATCTTCACTCCGAACCTCCATCTTTCGGTACATGCTCTTACCGGAATCATGCATAAGCCGGGTCCAAGCTTCCTCGGTTACATTGGTGCCCTGATAGAACATGTCATATAAATAATTTTTTTGAATAAGTGAAGACGAGGACAACGCGATATCGGGTTGTTTGATATAAATGTATAGTTCACTAATCAAGCCGTTTCCGACGCGTGTAGATTTCAGGTTTTTGATCAGATCAATCCCCATGACTCTCCAGCGGGCATCCTGTTCAGATGCATGATTAATGAAGCTCATGAGTTGAGAGTCAGCCATTAATTGATTGCTAATGCTGCCAATATCACCAATCTGGTTATCAATGGTTTCCTGTACCTGAGATAACAGCACCATGTTGGAACGATTAACTTCTTCCTCAAGCAACATGCGAGACTCGGCAAAAACAGCAGCACCGATCACAATCGGTATGAGCAGAATGACCATGTAAGAAATGCCCCAGGATAACAGGATGCTTTTTCTCTTCATGCGTCTCCTCCTCACCGTTTGTTATTTGGTATGGCTTGATAAGGCAACTCTATTCTTTGATTGCTCCGATCATAACACCTTTAACAAAGTATTTCTGCAGAAACGGATAGATGAACAATATAGGCAGGGTGGCTACCATGACGGTTGCGTATTTCACACTTTCCCCGATGGCCTCTTTGTCCATAGCGGTCGCTCCTGTGGTCATCGAGTCTGTACTGTTCTGAATCAGAATTTCTCGCAGCACCAGTTGAAGTGGAAACAGGTTCCGGTCCCGAATATACAAGATCGCACTGAACCATGAATTCCAGTGACCGACGCCGTAAAAGAGAATCATCACCGCAATAACGGGCATGGACAATGGTACGACGATCCGCCACAGAATGAGCATCTCTCCCGCCCCGTCTATACGGGCCGATTCTAGTAGACTTTCCGAGATTTCCGCAAAGGAAGTTCGCATAATAATCAGATTATAGCTGCTGATTAGACCAGGTACAATCAGAGCCCAGAGGCTGTTGCCCATATGAAGCGTGTTATTGATCAAAAGATAAGACGGTATAATTCCGCCGTTAAAAAACATCGTAAATACAATCGCCAGCATAATCGGATTGCGGAGCATAAAGCTTTTGCGGGACAACGTGTACGCCCCCAGAATGGTGAACAGCAGATTAAGCGCCGTGCCCACCACCACAATGAATATCGTGTTCCTGTATCCGGATAGGATGTTGGGGTTGCTCAGCACCAGCTTGTAGCTCTCCATCGTAATCCCTTTGGGGAAAAGCAGCAGGCCTCTATGGGCCATGAGTTGACCTGAGTCGCTAAGCGATGCATTTAGCACATGCAGCAGTGGATACAAGGTTACGATAATTAGCCCTGTCATCAGAATCGCGTTGGCACCGCCAAACAGACGCTCTCCAATGGACCTTTTCATTCGCAAAGAAATCCCTCCCTTCACCTCGTTCTTGGCTAGAACAGCTTGGTATTGGATATCGCCTTGGACAGGCGATTGGCACCTATTAGCAGCGTAAAGTTGATGACCGACTGGAAGAGACCCACCGCGGTGGTATAGCTGAACTCGGCACTTTCACTAATCCCTTTGCGGTAGACAAACGTCGAGATCACATCTGCCGTATCATACACATTCGGATTATAGAGCAGAATAATTTTCTCGAACCCAATCTCCATCAGTCCACCAATGCGGAGTATGAGGAGGATCATAATCATCGGAATGATGCCGGGAAGCGTGATATGCCACACCTGGCGAAGCCGACTCGCTCCGTCCACGTTGGCAGCATCGTAGAGCTCAGGGTTAATGCCGCTAAGTGCAGCCAAATAAATGATGCTGGAGAAGCCGAGCTCCTGCCAGATCGATGAGGCGGTATAAATGGTACGGAAATTGGCCGGATCGCTGAGAAGCGCGCTGCTCTGTCCACCAAAATAGCCAATGATGGTGTTAAACAGTCCATCACGAGATGAGAAATCAACAATCATGCCACAGATGACAACAATGGAAATAAAGTGAGGAATATACGAGATCGTCTGCACCGTACGTTTGAAGATTTCATGTCTGAGCTCGTTAAGCAGAAGAGCAAGAAGAATGGGAGCCGGAAAACCGAACAACAGCTGATAAAAGCTTAGCAAAAGAGTATTCTTCAGAATTCGCCAGAAATAATAGCTCTTAAAGAAATCACGAAAATGCTGCAATCCGACCCAATCACTGCCCCATATGCCTTTGCCCACCGAGTAGTCTTTGAACGCAATGATGGCTCCGTACATCGGCAGGTATTTGAAGACGAGAAAATATAAAACGACGGGAAGAGCCATCCAATAGATGGCTTTATTCTTTTTGTAATTGAGCCATAACAAGGAAAGCTTGTGCGACAACTCTTTCATCCCCTTCCTTTTTCATTCCAAAGAGGGCATCCACGGCAGCAAAGTCGTAAAACGGCTACACCACCGTGGACATCTCTTCCTTATCTGGCTTTATAACGGTCCAGGGCAGCTTGCTGAATTTCAACAGCCCGTTTCACGTTAAACTTGTTGATCTGATCCACAAACTTGTCAAAGTTCTCAATCGGCTCAACCCCAATGACAAATTTGACGAACATCTCGTCCCGGTAGGTTCCAATATCACTCATGATCTTGCTGTACTCCGTAGATTCTTCTGTTGTCAGACTGGTTGGAGGAAGGCCCACCTTCAGTGTATTCTCGCTGTATTTGGAGAACAGAACCGCCGCATCCTTCTGCTGTTGGAGCTGATAATATTGCTCGTTGTACCTATCGTCATCCTCCCCCACGAAGGGATAGTTCGCAATAAAATGTTTGGCCATGGCCTGAGCAACCGACAGACCGTCTGGATTTTTCAAAATCTCATCAGTATAGGTCGGGTAACCGTCCTTCATCGTAAAGGTGAGGCCCTCCATACCGAAATTTTTGAGCATATGTCCTTCTTCACTGAAGAAATAATCGAGTGCTTTGACCGTTTCCTCCGGATGTTTGTTGCTATTGGTGAGCACAACGCCGCTACTGCTCCACTCCCAGGAACGTCCGGTAAACAGTGGTTCATCACCCTTATTCAGCACTGGATATTGAGTGGCTGTCAGGTTGGCGTTCGGATCCGTTTCCTGCAGAGCGGGCAGGTAGCGGCCTACACCTCCACCGATGAAGGTGAAAAATGCACCAGCTTGACTGCTCAAAATTTTGGCGTCGTATGTTTTCTGGTCATTGGTAGCAAAATCGGGATCAACCAATCCCTCCTGATACCAGCGATGGAACATGGTTAGAAATTCCTTATATTCTGGCTCGATTGGTCCATAGACCACCTTGCCATCTTTCATAAACGTATTATTAGTGATGCCGTAAGCCTCCAGATATGTCGGTGCGGCTGGTCCCATCGTGCTCATTTTGGGTGGTGCACCAAACAATAGCGGCGCTGCTACGCCTTTTTTCTCCTTGAAGGCCTTGAGTACCGTTTCCCATTCCTCAATCGTTTCCGGTTTCTCCAGCTTCAGCTCATCCAACCAATCCTGACGGATGAACGTACCGCCGAAGGTTTTGTATTCCCCCAGCCGCAGATGCGGTATCGCATAGATATCTCCGTTGTCGGCTTTTAACTGTTTGGCAACCTCGGGATTGTCGTCCAGGATCTTTTTCAAATTGGGAGCGTATTCATCAATAAGATCGTTAAGTCGAATGATGATACCATCATTGAATAGCTTGGCGTAATCTCCATTGACAAACATGGCATCAGGCAGCTGATTCGAGGCAATCATGACATTGAACTGTTCGGTCTCGGCACCCACAGCGGGATGCTGGAATTCGATTTTGGTATTGGTTTTCTTCTCCCATTCCTTAATCGCCGTGATTTCATTCATGCTTTTGAGTGTGATGGAAGCATTGGTATTCATCGACATCCAGATTGAAATGGGGGTAGGTCCATCTCCTCCTGCTTCACCTGCACTTCCGTTGTCTCCTGAACAGCCCCCAAGAGCAGCAATGCTCATCATTAGGCAGATTCCAATTGTCAGTCGTTTTCTCCATGACCTTTTCATCACTTCACGTCCCCCCATTGAATTTGTATCGTGGATAAGCAGCCCTCTCATCGCTCTCCATAAAGTTACCGTTTGCCCGCTATATTGGCTATCCTCCATTCTTGCCGACATATCCAAAATTTGATATTTCCTTGTGCAGCGCAGGATTTGCACATGAATGCAAGAGATCAAGATCATATATCCAGATTGAACGGTGAGCATGAAAGTGATGAAACGTTTGTAAAAAAATACATCAAAAAGCCTCCTAATTTACATTCCTGTAGATTAGGAGGCCATATTTATTTTATACCATTCTACCCACCGTAAGGTGAATCGAACTTTTTATGATAAGCCTTTTAAAATTCTTCGTATTCACTCGGGTCCTGATTCCACAACCGTCCATCTTTACGATTATAAGAAGAAATGACTTCCATTTCCTTCTCGCTCAGCTCGAAATCAAAAATATCGATATTCTCTTGCTGGTGTTGAAGCGAGCCTGCTTTAGGGATCGGAATTGACCCAAGCTGGGTATGCCAGCGCAAAATAACCTGCGTACCCGTTTTGCCATGAGCCTCGGCAATACGAAGGATCTGCTCATCTTTTACGATATCTTGTACAGCATCATTGCCACGACCAATCGGACTCCACGATTCGTTAACAATGCCATGCTGCGAATCCTTCTCCCGCTGATCCGCTTGATCAAAGAATGGATGCAGTTCAATCTGATTCAGACTTGGCGCTACTCCGGTCTCCTTAATCAGGCGTTCATTGTGTTCCGGAAGGAAATTGCTAACTCCGATTGAACGGATATATCCGCGTTTCTTCGCCTCAATGAGTGCCTGCCACGCTTCCACATACATATCCTGCTTGGGATTTGGCCAGTGAATCAGATATAGATCATAATAATCAAGATCTGCTCTGTATAGAGATTCTTGGATGGCTACAATCGCCTTTTCAAAGGCATGGTAACGCCCTGGCAGTTTAGATGAAATGAGCAGGTCTTCTCTGGAAACGGAGCTCTGTTTAATGGCCTTCCCAACAGTCGCCTCGTTCTCATAGTTATACGCTGTATCAATTAGTCGGTAACCTGCATCCATCGCGGACGCTATGGATTTAACACCTTTTTCTCCTTTTAAGCTATAGGTACCAAAGCCAATGGCAGGTACCTTTAAGCCATCATTCAACATATATTCCGGAATTGTATGATTCATCTGTAAACTCTCCTTTGCGAAAGATATACTAAAACGATATGGAAAAGGTGATATGCCCTCTCCGTTTATTCTACCCCTCCATACGCGGATGAATCAAATATAAGCCACCACCCCGTTAACGGGGTGGTGGCTTTCTCGTCTAATTTTAATAGAGGCAAGTCGCCTCTTTATTCAAGCGAAGAGATGGGCGTGGCCGATAACGACCGCTGGCCCATAAAGTTCTGAATGGCGATAGCAGCTTGCTTGTACCCACCAGCATCGCGTAACGTTTTCCCAATAACCTCAGCATGTTCCTTGTAGGAGGCATTACCGAGCACTTCTAACACCGCGGTTCTCAGTACGTCAGGTGTAAGGTTATTTTTATCCACGATGACACCTGCTCCGAGCTCCTGCACCCGGCCTGCTACACGTGGCTGATCCGAGGTTAACGGGAGCATAACCAACGGTACATTATAATACAAAGCTTCACTTGCACTGTTCATGCCCGCATGTGTCAGAAAAGCATCTACACCCTGCAGCACTTCCAATTGTGGGAGATAGGGTCTGATGATGAAGTTGTCAGGAATAAGATCAGCAATGGGCTCCAAATCAGTATCCTTCCCTGAAGACAATATAAACTGCACAGGCAAATCACCAAAAGCCGTAAAGCACAGCTTATAAAAATCAAGATCTTTATTTAAAATGGTTCCCATCGAAATATAAACCGCCTGTTTATAAACGGCTTGCAGAGATTCCTTTGCAAAGGATGGTGCATCCTTGCGGGGTGTAATAGATGGCCCAGTGAACACAAAGCTGTCATCCAGCTTGTCCCCCATGGGTTGAAAATAACGGCTTGTATAAACAATCTTCAGTTGTCCTGGGTGCCCTGAAAGATCCGCTAGAGAAGGAACAGCTACATTGAACTGAGAAGCTAGTTGCTGGGACATCTCGATGATGCTGTTATATAGCTCCTTAACCTCCTCATCGTCATCCTTCAGTTGATTTTGATTACCTGATCCGAGAGGCTCCACAAAAACAAAAGTTGTGGTTGAGCATACCGCTGGTATACCCAGCTTTTCACCTAAAATTTGTCCTCCCCAGCCTATTATGGAGTCAAAAATTAAATAATCGTAGGTTTCATTTTCGATCAGATTCAGAACATCCGGAATAAACCGCTGAATAATTTTTTTCAAAACCATATATAAAAATTGGTAAGGGTGCTTGATTTCAAATGGCTTCATATCTGGGTTGTTGAGCAGGCTTGCCTCGTTGAAGGAGTACGCTTTAAATTGTGCGCCTAACGCTTCAATCTTCGTCCGATATTTTTCCGTACAACAGTAGACGACTTCATCTCCGTTCTCTATCAGTTCCTTAATTATTCCGAGCGTCGGATTGATATGCCCTTCTGCAGGCATCATTACAACTAATACACGTGCCACGAAATTCACCTCCATTAAATTTTCCAATCTTCAAAGCGGGACATTTTATTTCTAGCTTCAAGATACGATACGTGTAAAATAAAATCTGGAAATCATGCCCATATGAATATACTATTAATTATTTCCAATTTTGTAAATAGTGTATATGTCACTTTTTGAACAAAAAAAGCACCTTTACGGTGCTCTCTCTGTTCATATTCATTTTGGATCAGGTAAATAACAGATCTCAATATCCTCTCGAATATTGGGGGCTTTCTTTTAGTTGCACGATATCATGTCCTGTTGGATTTTGGAAGGCACGAAGGCCAAATGTCGGCGCAACCGCGAAGATGTGGTCAAAAATATCCGCTTGAACCGATTCATACACACCCCAGGTGATATCATTGCTGAATGCATAGATTTCAAGAGGTAGTCCGTTATCTCCCGGCGCTAACTGTCTCACAATCAATGTCATATCCTTATGAATTTTCGGATGATTCCTCAAATATTGATGGATATATTCTCTGAATACACCCACATTCGTAAGCTGTCTACCATTCACAATACTTTCCGTATTAATGTGATGTTCCATATTGTATTCGTTAATTTCATTTAATTTTGTCTCGAGATAGTCCGTAAGATAGTGGATCTTCTGAAATTCCCCAATCATTTCCTTGGTGCAGAAGCTTATGCTGCTTGTATCGATATAGACGCTTCGCTTAATCCTTCTACCACCGGATACCTGCATGCCTCTCCAATTTTTGAAAGAATCCGAGATGAGCGCGTAGCTCGGAATCATCGTGATCGTTTTATCGAAATTCATAACCTTCACCGTGTTTAATGTAATATCGATGACGTCGCCGTCTGCATTATATTTGGGCATTTCAATCCAGTCACCGACACGCACCATGTCATTCGATGATAATTGCACGCCTGCCACCAGTCCCAATATGGAGTCCTTGAAGACGAGCATCAGAACGGCAGATAAAGCGCCGAGTCCACTGAGAATAATCAACGGATTCTGACCAATGAGGCTCGAGATGACGATAATGCCTCCAATGATGAAAAGAATGATCTTGGCTACCTGAATGTATCCCTTAATGGGTCTGATCTTGGAGACTTCATAGGAACGATATATGGTATCAAAGGCATTAAGCAGCGCATTTAATACCGTGATGGTTATGACGATCATATAAGTTAAAGCTGCTTTTTCAATCAAAGCTTGATAGGACGGGAAGACATACGCAGAATAATAAATGATAATTGCCGGTACCAGATGCGAGAGGTTGTGGAACACTTTTTTCTCCACAATGATTTTATCCCACGTGTACCGATTGTTGTTGATGATTTGGATAATAATCTTCAGTACGATTTTTTTGGCTATAAAATTGGCCAGTATGGAGACCACAGCTATAAATACCACCATGATCAAATTCGAAAGATATCCAATGGTTTGTTCACTCATGCCAGTTCCGTCTAGTTGATTTTTGATAAAGTCCATTGTATCCTCCTGACGCGGTTTATATTAACTTATTATTATAAATTACATTCTAGTACGAAGTAAAATTTCAAAATAATACAGTAATCGGTTGATGGGTAAAGGGTACTTGCCCCCGCTCATGAGTATCACGTCACATAAATGGGCTAATGTGCATAGACTGGGCTAAATATAAACCAGACTCTTGCATTGGAGATGTGAACATTGAGTAATACAAAAAATAAGGCTAAGACTCAGCCTATTGCCATGAAAAAGCTTTCCCCCGTAAGCATGGTAACGGAGCTTCCTCCCGTCCGCGGTAATTTAAGAACCTCTTCCTTAAATCCAAATAAGGCCATTCATAATGAAAAGGACAAAACATCCGCTATCGATGCATGTGTAGACCGTGCTTTTCGTATTCCTATATTTTTGAGTACAACCAACACGGTAAATGGCCCGCAAGAGCAATTTTTGAACCGTCTGATTAGGGAAATTGAAGATGCATTGCTCTTTCCCCGCACATTGCCCGTTAGTGAACAATACCCGGAAAACATTCTAACGAATATACGACGCCTGGTTTTTTCAAGCTATGGTCTGCTCGCGATCAACTTCCGCAGATTTTTTGTTCAAATTCTTGAATCCAATGTAGGAGAGCCCCCAACGACCACTCCGTTCTGGGAAGGATCGACCTTTTCTCAAATTGAGCCTGCCATGGCCTTTCAATTCGGCATTCCAATCTTATTAGTGAGAGAGAAGGGAACGGACGTCAGTAATGGAATTTGGGCTGGAGGAATCACACCTCTCAACATATTTGTTGACTGGGATTCCGACAACCAATCCGTAGACGATTTCTTTAACAGTGTTCAATGGAGAGAGGTCTTTGCTTATTGGGCTGCAGAGGTAAGGGGTAACTATTTGCTTCGAACGGAACCACTTTTTAATAATTAATACTATTAAAAGATTTACTGTCATTGACGATGGAATCTTTGCGTAGATTGCACTGCCGCACTCGTTCACCTCATACCTGTGCAAGAGGTCACTTGGGATTGGCCCTTTTTTGACCTTATAGATGCCAGTTTATTTGATGTTGCCTCAACCACACGATTTCACCATCCCCGACAGATTACGGAAAAGCAAAAAAGCGACCTAATACGGTCGCTTTTTTCAAAGTTTGGTGGAGGCATGGGGATCGCCTACATAGTTATGGTTAAAAGCATGGTCCTATTTGACTCGCCATAGACATCGCCCATTTAATGTAGCGAAGAAGTAAATATTATCGTGAATATACCTGTACGACTTCATGTATTTTTTCAGGTTTTAAAGATGTGCAAATCGATTCTTCCGTTTGAAGGGTAAGAACAGCACCGGCAAGTCCCAGCTGGCACGCGCTATGAAGCGATTCATTGTTCATGATTCCATATATGGCACAAGAAGAAAACGCGTCACCAACCCCTGTGGTATCCACAATATCCGTCTGGATAGCAGGTAAATGTCCAGATTCCTCCGAGGAAGAATAATACGCCCCCTGATCGCCAAGCGTAATCATTACTTGTTTAACGCCACGTTCTCTTATTTTTTCACACGCGATCTGGCAATCCTCAATTGAGTCAATTCTCATGTCGGCAAGCACCTCTGCTTCAACTCGGTTGGGGAGCAACAGTTCTACTCCGTCGAGACGAAATGGAAGTTTTTGCGCCTTGGCTGCAGATGTAGGATCTATGTACAAAGGAATATGTTCATCGGCACAACGTTTAATGATATAGCTGATACATTCCTTAGGAATATTCGTATCCATAAAAACGGCTTGCGAGGAAACGATGTAGGACCACTTCTCCTCAAACATGGACGTCGTCATTTTTTCATATATTTGCATATCATCCATCGAGACCACGCTCTCACCGGTTGGATCCAGAAGAGTGATGAAAATCCCCGTCCGTTCAGTTGGCAACACCCAAACTTGACTAACATCAACACCTTGGCTCTTTATTTCATTTAGGATCCAGTCGCCTTCTTTATCGTCTCCAACACAAGTCATAATGGAAGTATTACAATTGAGCCGACTTAAATTTTCAGCAACGTTGCGTGCTGCGCCGCCGCAGGATTCATTGATTTTTACCGGATTGGATGAAGAATAACTGATCATCTGATTGGATCGCGCTTTCTTGTCTATGTTGGCCCCTCCAATACAAACAACCGACGAGTCTTCCCGTAAAATATAAGCCCGTCCCTTGATTTCACCGCGTCTGGTCAAGCTGGCAATATAATTGGCAACCGTCGGACGGGATAAACCAACCTTAGCGGATAACTCTTGTTGAGATATATAAGGATTCATTTTTATATAGTCTAAAATTTGTTTTTCTTTATCCACGAAGTAACCTCATTTCTTCTTATATTCCTCAATACAACCGCGTGTTTGTCTGTCGTATTCATTATACAACTAAAATTACCTTCAAATGAATTCATGCAGTCGTGCCATGCGAAATTTAGCCATTTGTTATGGATTGTTATGGATCTCTAGCATCATGATTTAATTTTGTGTATTGACACAATAAAATGAAAGCGTATACTAAACATATGTTTTATATATAAACATTTGTTTATAATTATTAGGAGGTGTACATTGGCTGTTAATTATCTTGTGGACAGACAAGTCAATCTTGCATGAGACATTGGCATTAACATGGAGGAGATATACATGAATTTTGTTTTCTTACTAACTGGCCTTCTTCTTGTTTTTATTATTGGTTTTGCAGTAAGCAACAATCGCAAAAAAATAAAATACAACTGTGTTCTGATCATGTTGGTCATACAGATCCTTTTGGTTTACTCTATGATGAACACGAGTATAGGGATCATTGCGATTACAAAAGTGGGCTTGTTGTTTGAAAAGCTGATGGGGATTGCCAATGCGGGAATACAGTTTGTATTTGGCGGCTTGGCGAATGAAGGTCAAGTCCCGTTTTTCCTTGGCGTGTTAATGCCTCTTGTGTTCATGTCTGTATTGATTGGAATTCTGAATTATATCAAAGTATTGCCTTTCCTCATTAAATATTTAGGTCTGTTTCTAAGCAAAATAACGGGAATGGGCAGACTTGAAAGTTATTTTGCCATATCTACATCTGCACTTGGACAACCGGAAGTATTTTTAACCATTCTCAAACAAATCCCTCATCTGTCCAAAGAAAGATTATATACGATTTGTACATCTGCAATGAGTGCAATAAGCATGGCGATGGTTGGAGCATACGCCAATATGCTGGAGCCCAAGTTTGTTGTAACGGCTGTTGTATTGAATATTTTCAGCGCTCTTATCGTTGCCAATATAATTAATCCATATGATCTGGATGAGGATGAGGACTTAGTTGAAATTGAGGAAAAAGAACGGCTACCATTCTTCCGAATGGTTGGGGAAAGCGTAATCGATGGTTTTAAAATCGCCATTATTGTTGGTGCCATGCTGCTCGGATTTATCTCCCTGATGGAGCTGGTCAATGTGATTTTCCAAAGCGCATTACACGTTTCATTCGTTACGGTAATTGGTTATATTTTTGCGCCAATCGCCTTCTTAATGGGAGTTCCGTGGACAGAAGCTGTACAAGCAGGCGGAATTATGGCTACCAAACTGATTACGAATGAATTTGTTGCTATGTTGAGCTTTGGTGATATGTCGAACCAATTCTCCTCGAAAACGGTCGCTATTATATCTGTTTATTTAGTTAGTTTCGCAAATTTCGGAACGCTAGGCATCATCTCCGGATCAATCAAATCGATCAGCGACAAGCAAGGAGACCATGTTGCGAAGTTTGCTCTTAAATTGCTGTTAGGTTCAACATTAGCATCTGTTATTTCAGGCACAATGATGGGACTTGTCATGTAAATAAAATGTAGAGGTGAAATATAATGACAACAAGAAAAGTGATTATGGATTGTGATCCAGGACATGATGACGCCATTGCGATTATTTTAGCTGCTGCACAACCGGAATTGGAGATTCTAGCGATTACAACAGTTTCCGGAAATGCAGAAATTGAAAAAACGACTCAAAATGCTTTACAAATTTGTGATTTGATTTCGTTAAATGATGTTGTGGTTTCAAAAGGTGCCAGTGAGCCTTTGGTCCGATTACGTGAAAATGCTCCTGGCATTCATGGGGAGTCAGGCTTGGATGGTCCTAAGTTTCCTGAACCTTCCCGCAGCTGGAGCGAAGAACATGGCGTTGATACCATTATTAGACTTGTAAAAGAGTCGACAGAGCCAGTTACCCTTCTTCCAACAGGACCGTTAACCAATATTGCGTTAGCATTAACAAAAGCACCGGAAATAAAAAGCAATATTGATGAAATTGTACTCATGGGCGGCGGAACTATCGGCAACTGGACACCAACTGCTGAGTTTAATATTTGGGCTGATCCAGAAGCCGCAAAAAAAGTTTTTGATAGCGGTATTCCAACCGTAGTAATGGGACTGGATATTACACATCAAGCCTTGGCGACCAAAGAAGTCATCGACGAAGTAAATAAAATCGATAACCATGTCGCTAAAATAGTGGGCGAACTACTAGTATTTTTTGCATCGACCTATAAAGAAATGTTCGATTTTGATGGGGCACCGGTACACGATGTCTTAACTGTGGCCTATTGTGTGGCACCAGAATTGTTCAAGACTAAAGATGTGAATATTGTCGTGGAAACGAAAGGTGAGTATACCGCGGGAACAACCCTTGTTGATCTGCACGGGGTTACTGGTAGAAAAGTTAATGCTAAGTTTGGTTTAGAACTTGATGTAGACGGTTTTTGGAAACTAATGATTGACGCACTTAAAAAATACTAGAATCTAGTGATAGCACCTTTGGTTTGCTTCGTGCATGTTGATTTACTTTTTTTAAAATTTCCTGGAGCTGTTTTCGATCTCCAAACGTCTTGACCACCTCCGTTTTTATTATTGTTAAGGTTATTATATTAAAAACTGAAAAACCACCAACCAGAACAACTGGTTGATGGTTTTTACTTACTCTAATGGAGGCGAGGGGAGTCGAACCCCTGTCCGAAGATAACGACACATAAGCTTCTACGGGTGTAGTCACAGTTTTGATGTCACCCGAGTATCGCCCCGTAATACAATTAATACTCCTCAAAATCTTGTTCGTCAAATACCACATCCTCATTAATTCCGCGAATACTGTACTTCACCTCTTCACATAACAAAACATCTGATTCTTCACTTGTATATTTACAAACATTAGCATCAAACAATACAAGGTTATATCCATTAGATACAGAACTTTTAAAGCTAATGCCATCAAACAGCAAATGAAAATGCATTATCTGAGGTAGGGACTGAGGATAATGTATTTACTCCTTATGCAATCCAAAATAAAAACTTCGAATTGGATTTATTAAAAAACACTACTGCTGACCCTAATGGTGATTGGACAATACAGATAGGATATCCACATATTAATCTGTATGTTAAAAATACAGGATCACAATCTTTTAGAGTGGTTCCTTTGATTGTGTAAGAAGAACTTGTCCTTTGGGTAATCCTAATCCACCATAAATAGTTACTGTATAGGCACCTGAAGGAACGAGCGGCATATGATCATTATTTACTAATTCTACTGTTGCTCCTGCTGTAACGTTCTCATCAAAAATAACTGTATTCTTAATGTTGTGCTTTACCTCTACTCTAAAAGAGTGTACTCCTGTATTTTTTACATTAAGTTTAATGTGTGGATACCCTATTGAAACAAAATAATCTTTCACAGGGTCTACTTGATCACCCATCAAATCCCAAGTTAGTGTTTGTGTTTCCTTAGATGTATTAGGACTGATTTCAGTAATTTCATTTTCCTCTTCAAATTTTAAATCCATATTACTTTTCCAAGCAATAGATACTCCAATAATAAGTGATATAAACAATATAATGGTGCCAGTAATGACTAAAACTTTTTTTTCACTTATTTAACATTCCCTTCAATAAAATTAACTTCTTATAGAATCCCATCAGAATTAACCCGATTGATATGACTTTATCATCCATCTCTTTGCGTAGGTATGTACTATAAATTTATTTAAAAAAACCAATTTAAATTTATGCTTATTATATCATAAACAGAAAAACCACCAACCAGAACACTGGTTGATGGCTTTTGACTTGACTCTAATGGAGGCGAGGGGAGTCGAACCCCTGTCCGAAGATAACGACACATAAGCTTCTACGGGTGTAGTCACAGTTTTGATGTCACCCGAGTATCGCCCTGTAACCGGCTATACGTTGGGTCAGCCTGATTGTCTTCTTCAGCACACCCCAGGCGGAGATGTGACAGCGTATCCCACTACTTGTTAGCCCCTAATCCTGTCACATGGGCGATGCAGGTTAGAAGCACGCACACAGTTTCTTAGGCTGCGAAAGCGTAGTTTGTTTGTTGTTTGCCGTTTAATAGGCTTTAGCGTTGATGAAGCGGACGCGTCCCCACTACCCGCTACCCATGCTCGAACTATCCCCGTCGAATCCATAAACGCCCCCTCATATAAGAAGGGCTCCAGGATTAATCCGTGAATACGGAGCAAAGGTGCTGCACATCTTTTTCCTCCAAGGTAAAAAGATGCTTCTTTCAAACTCGGCATTCCTGTCTGCTACAAGAACATCATAACACAGGAACAATCACCGATATAGTACAGATTGCTGGAAGACGTTCCAGCAGACTGAGCAACTGTGCAAGTTTAACCAACACACATATGAGGCTCAAGCGTCTACATATTATACCGCGTCCCTCAAGGGAAGTAAAGTTGAGTACCCAATGCCAACGATTCACAAACAGTTCCACTTAACTATCTTACCCACGATCCGAACAAACTACGCAGCCATCTGCAAACTTACTCCATCAACCTTGCCAATAAACCATACAGTTTTAACTTGTACTAACCTAACATCTTAATAGACAGGATACGTGGCAACAACTGGTGTATCTCATATCATAACCGGCACAATAATCTGACTGGCGCACGGCAAATGAGCGTGTTGCGCCAAACTCATTACACCGCTTCCCCTTTAACAAGAAACCTCTAATCAAAACAAAAAATCTCAAGCTCCACCCAATTACGGGCAAACCTTGAGATCCTTATTTCTAACATGACGCGCTTATCACTAACTAACTTACCATGCCAACACATAGCAACCCAATCAACGAGCCACCTTCTGCTTCTCGCGCAGTACCCGCTGAATATCACGTTGTGCATCGCGTTTTGCTGCAGACTCCCGTTTATCATACTGCTTCTTACCTTTACCCAGTCCGAGCAATAGCTTCGCATACCCGTTACGAATATAGATCTTCAGCGGTACAATGCTGTATCCCTCTTGCTTCGACAACCCTAGCAGCTTGTGGATCTGCACTTTATGCATCAGCAGTTTGCGTGTACGTGTTGGATCAATTGGATTATGACGGTTCCCTTGTTCAAAAGGACTAATATGCATATTGTGAATATGAATCTCACCGTTCCGAATCGTGGCAAAAGCATCGCCAATATTCGCACGGCCGTTACGAAGAGATTTAATCTCCGTTCCGGTAAGCACCATGCCCGCTTCATACGTATCTTCAATGAAGTAGTCATGGGAAGCCTTTTTATTCTGTGCAAGCACTTTACTCTGTCCATCATTCTTGCCCATGTCCTCACTCCTTCTCCGTAAAATAAGCCGGTACCTATGCTCTACAGCAGCGCACCATACATTTTCTCAGGTACCACATGCCAGACCTTAATTGTAGCAAGGACCGCTGTTAAAATCAAGAAAGAGGCGGTCTGCGCCGCCCCTTCCCATTACACTCATTTCATGCTCAGCGAAACGCGATTACTTTTTCTTCTTCCGTACAAAAGCCGCCGTTCCGTTGGCTGGTGCGCCTTTACTCTTCTTGCGCTTACGGCGTGGTGCGCCGCCTTCCTGAACACCACCCGGTGTAGCTCCTTCTCCGATAAACACACCGCTAGGTGAGGTGTTTTTGCGTCCACTACCGCCTTTGCCACCTTTACCTCCGCCTTTACCGGATTTGAAGCTACCTTCACCGCGACTGCTGCCGCTGTTCAGAGCATTCCCTTGTCCACTAGCTGAAGTGCCTTCCTGGCCACCTGCGGTAGAGCTATAACCACCTTTGCCCGAGCCAAAACCAAAGCTTACCGCTCCCTTGCTCCGACCCGCTGATCCGCCGATATCTCCAGCACGACGCTCACCTCTCGGTTTGCCGCCACCTTTGCCACCCGCGCTTCCTGCTGTGTTCGAAGCTCCGCTACGACCGCCACGTCCGCCTTTGCTGCTCTCATCGGCAGATCTGCCCCCACGGCTGCCTCCAGCACCAGTTGGGGCGCCTTTACCACCACGCGAGCCACTGAATCCACCGGAACCACTCTTCGCACCACCGCGTGCTCCGCCACCAGCAGGACGTCCACCTTTACCACCACGTCCACCGCTGAAGCTACCTGGACGTTCGCCGCGAGGTTTCATATCAACCATTTCAAAGTCAATCGTGTACTCTTCCATGCTCACACGCGCCACTCGAATCTTCACCTCATCACCGATGCGGAAGACTTTGGAGGTACGTTCGCCAATCAAAGCCATATGTTGATCGTCAAAATGGTAATAGTCGTCTGTGAGCGCACTCAGGCGAATCAGACCTTCTACCGTATTTTCCAGTTCAATGAACATACCGAAGCTGGTAACACTGCTGATCATGCCTTCGAACTCTTCACCGACCTTATCAAGCATATACTCGGCTTTCTTCATTTTCTCTGTATCCCGCTCAGCTTCAACCGCCACACGCTCGCGCTCCGAAGACTGTTGCGCAATATCGGCCATACGTCCAGCCAAATACTCCTGACGTTTCTCAGGCAAAGCTCCATTGTTCTCAATCACTTCCCGAATAACACGGTGAATGACGAGGTCGGGATAACGACGGATCGGTGATGTGAAGTGACTGTAGAACTCTGCTGCCAGACCAAAGTGACCGGACATCTCGGAATCATACTTGGCCTGTTTCATGGAACGCAGCATCATTGTACTAATAACGGTTTGTTCTTTCGTTTCTTTGATATCCTCAAGAAGGGATTGAAGCGCCCGTGGATGAATCGCGTTGCCACGTCCTTTGACGTGGTGTCCGAAATTCGCCGCAAAGGCGAGAAAATTTTGCAGTTTTTCCTGATCTGGATCTTCATGCACACGATAAATGAACGGAACCTTCAACCAGTGGAAATGCTCTGCTACCGTTTCATTGGCTGCCAGCATGAATTCCTCAATGATTTGCTCCGCAATCGAACGCTCCCGTTTCACGATATCGACTGGTTTGCATTCTTCATCCACGATGATTTTGGATTCTTCAAAATCAAAGTCAACCGCACCGCGGCGCATACGCATCGCACGAAGCTTCAAAGCAATCTCTTTCATCAAGTGGAAATCATCCACTAGGTCCTTGTAACGCTCCAACAATTCAGGCTCTTCACCTTCAAGAATTTTACGAACGTTGGAATACGTCATCCGCTCTTTGGTCTTGATAACACTTGTGAAAATGTCGTGTTTCACAACCTTCATCTGGTCGTTGAACTCCATCTCACAAGACAGGGTCAAGCGGTCTACCTGCGGGTTCAAACTACAGATCCCGTTGGACAACCGTTGCGGAAGCATCGGAATAACACGGTCCACCAGATACACGCTGCATCCCCGATTGTACGCTTCCTGGTCCAGCTTGGAGTTCTCCTGCACATAATAGCCTACATCGGCAATATGAACGCCCAGACGATAGTTACCGTTAGGTAGTTTCTCCACATTGACAGCGTCATCGAGATCCTTCGCGTCTTCGCCATCAATCGTAACGATATTCAACCCACGCAGATCGCGGCGACCTTGCTGGATAATTTCTTCTTCCGTAATGGCATCCGGTGCTTTTTCGGATTCTTCCACCACTTCATCCGGGAAAGCTTCAGGCAGCTGATGTTTACGGATCACTGACAAAATATCAATGCCCGGTTCATCCTTATGACCGAGAATCTCGATCACTTCACCTTCTGCTGCTGCCCGGCCCTCTGGATAGCTGACGATTTTCGCAACAACTTTTTGCCCATCAACAGCTCCATTAAAGTTCGTCCGTGGGATGAAGATATCCCGGTTAATCCGCTTATCGTCCGGAATGACGAAGCCATAAACCTCGTGGCTTTGGAATACACCGACCACTTGCGTGACCGCACGGGTAACAATACGGACAATCTCGCCCTCCAAACGCCCACCGGAAGGACCTTGAGAAGTCACTTTAACAAATACCGTATCTCCGTTCATCGCGCTTTTCATATCATTGGCATGGATGTACACATCCGGGTGTTCCCGATCCTCAGGGATGAGGAAAGCAAACCCCTTCGCATGAGCCTGCAAACGTCCGCGCACCAAATCCATACGTTCTGGCATGCCGTAGCGGTTATTGCGAGTCAGCAAGACTTTGCCGGATTCCTCCAACGTATTAAGCATAATTAAAAAGGCTTTGAAATCAGCCGCGTCTTCAATCTCGAAGTGCTGTTCCAGTTCCTGATAAGTCATCGGTTTATAAGCGGTATCCCGCATAAAGTCGAGCAATTGTTGTTCTGTTATCATTAATATTCACCTCGGGAAACATAAAAGTGTAATCTTGTCTCATCTCTCTATGTATCAGAAACCTTACAAATAGAAAAACCAATTAACTCAGGCCTCACTATCTCATACCCTAGTATACACGAATTCAATCCGGCGCATCCGTACCCTGCAAAATAAACCAAGCATGCATGGCCCCTTGCATAACCGCGCTTTCATGCATCATAACAGCATTTATGCTACATGTGTTTTGCTCTCGAAAAGACAGAAAAGAATCGGCCCAGAACAGGGCGAATATGTAGGAAGGTTACCGAACGGAAGTGAGAAGAAATCGAAGATCAGAATCATGTAGTTCATTGGAAAAGACTGGTCATGAATGAATTTATTAAAAAACCTCCGTTTCTTCTCGAAACGAAGGTTAATCATTCAAGCGTTCCTGCTCGAAACTATCGCGTTACATAAGGCACTCCAACTCTTACTTGGAGACAACAGTAACGATGATAGACAAAATGAAGAATCCTGCACCCAGTACAACTGTTGCACGTTGCAGGAAAAGATCCAGTCCGCGCGCTTTCGTTTTACCGAAAAGATGTTCCGCACCACCGGAGATGGCACCCGCCAAACCAGCGCTTTTCCCGTGCTGCAGCAATACTACAGTGATTAGACCGATCGAAAACACCACGAGCAGCAATTTCAAAGCAATATCCATTCTTTCCACCTCCTACCCATGTGGGCATAACATCTCACCATAAAAACAGTTACTTTAATTGTAACACAGCTATTAACGTGATACAAGTAGTGGCATTTCCTCAATTACTGAGATATAGCCAACATTTTCAACCCTTTTAATCTTCTTTAGTAATTAAAATCAACTTAATAAAAAAGACAAGCCGGTTACCCGGCTTGCCCATGAGTTGTCGTAAGACAACTTATTTTTTGAGGTTGTAGAAACCTTTGAGACCATTGTATTGAGCCAGTTCGCCCAGTTGATCCTCGATGCGGAGCAATTGGTTGTACTTCGCGATACGGTCTGTACGGGAAGGAGCACCCGTTTTAATTTGACCCGCGTTTGTTGCAACAGCGATGTCAGCGATTGTGCTGTCTTCGGACTCACCGGAACGGTGAGAGATTACAGCAGTGTATCCTGCACGTTTAGCCATTTCGATTGCATCGAATGTTTCAGTCAATGTACCGATTTGGTTAACTTTGATCAGGATGGAGTTACCGATACCTTGTTCGATACCTCTACCCAGACGCTCTGTGTTCGTTACGAACAGGTCATCACCAACGAGTTGTACTTTGTCTCCCAATTTCTCAGTGAGCAATTTCCAACCATCCCAGTCATCTTCGGACATACCGTCTTCGATTGTGATGATTGGGTATTTCTCAACCCATGAAGCCAGAAGGTCAACATACTCAGCGGAAGTGTAAGATTTACCTTCGCCAGCAAGTGTGTACTTACCATCTTTGTAGAACTCAGTGGAAGCTACGTCCATACCCAGGAATACGTCAACGCCTGGTTTGTAACCTGCTTTTTCAATCGCTTCGATGATTGTAGTGATTGCTTCTTCGTTAGAACCAAGGTTCGGTGCGAAGCCGCCTTCGTCACCAACAGCTGTGTTCAGGCCTTTGGAGCTTAGTACGGATTTCAGGTTGTGGAAGATTTCCGCACCTACGCGAAGAGCTTCTTTGAAGCTTGGTGCTCCAACTGGAAGAACCATGAACTCTTGAACATCGATGTTGTTGTCAGCATGCTCACCACCATTGATGATGTTCATCATTGGTACTGGCAGTACTTTAGCGTTGAATCCGCCCAGGTAAACGTACAATGGTAGATCCAAAGCGTCAGCAGCTGCGCGAGCTACAGCCATGGATACAGCCAGGATTGCGTTAGCACCCAGTTTACCTTTGTTTGGCGTACCATCCAAAGTAATCATCAATTTGTCGATACCCAGTTGATCCAATGCATCCATACCGATTACTTCTGGAGCGATTGTTTCGTTTACGTTTTTAACAGCTTGCAGAACGCCTTTACCCAGGTAACGGGATTTGTCGCCATCGCGAAGCTCAACAGCTTCGTGGGCACCAGTAGATGCACCAGATGGAACGATTGCGCGTCCGATTGCGCCGGACTCCAGGTATACTTCAACTTCAACTGTAGGGTTACCGCGGGAGTCGAGGACTTCGCGAGCGTACACGTCAGAAATAATAGTCATGAGTGATAATCTCCTTTTAATTTGGAATTTTATTTTAATACGTTCAGAATAGTTGAGTTTCACCAGGCCACTCCGCATGCAGTACCGTCTTCCGATCGCTGTTATCCCCTGATTTCTTTGAAATTGTTTTTATAAGTTGAAATCATGTGATAAAGGCGAACGCTTCGCTTCTACAGATCGGTTCTGCCCGCTTCGTTAAGGTTCAACTTAGGCCTTATTCAATAACCTATTAAAATTATATTATTTACCGGTAGCGATGACAGATGTACCTGTCATTTCAGCCGGTTTAGGCAATTGCATCAGGTCAAGAATCGTTGGAGCGATATCCGCGAGGATTCCGCCTTCACGCAGGGTAACGTTAGCATCTGTAACGATGAGTGGAACCGGGTTCGTTGTGTGAGCAGTGAACGGACGTCCTTGCTCATCGAACACCATATCCGCGTTACCATGATCCGCAGTAATCAGCACAACGCCGCCTTTAGCGAGAACTGCATCCACAACACGGCCCATGCATTCGTCTGTTACTTCTACTGCCTTAATGGTAGGCTCCAGCATGCCGGAGTGTCCAACCATATCAGGGTTAGCGAAGTTCAGAATGATGGCGTCATGTTTGTCTGCTTCAATCTCACGAACACATGCGTCAGCTACTTCATACGCGCTCATCTCCGGCTGCAAGTCGTACGTTGCAACTTTTGGTGAGTTGATCAGCACACGTGTTTCGCCCGGAAGCTCAACATCACGGCCGCCGCTGAAGAAGAAGGTTACGTGCGGGTATTTCTCGGTTTCTGCAATACGTAATTGTTTCTTGTTGTTCTGTACCAGAACTTCACCCAGCGTGTTGTCGAGGTTTTTAGGCGAGTAAGCCACATAACCTTCAACGGTCTCGCTGAACAAGGTCAGGCACACGAAGTGCAAGCCCACAGGGAACTTCGGACCGCGGTCGAAACCACGGAAATCCTGGTTCGTGAATACTTGCGACAGTTGGATCGCACGGTCAGGACGGAAGTTGAGGAAAATGACGGAATCGCCGCTCTCCACCAAACCTACCGGCTGGCCATCCGCTTTAACGATAACCGTTGGTTCAACGAATTCGTCAAATACGGATTTTTCATACGATTCTTCAACTGCTTTGAGTGGATCAGTGTATTTTGGTCCATCACCATAAACGATGGCACGATATGATTTCTCAACACGTTCCCAACGTTTGTCACGGTCCATCGCATAGTAGCGACCTTGAACCGTTGCGATTTGTCCTACACCGACTTCCTCGATTTTGGCAATCAGCTTCTGCATGAACTCTTTACCGCTATCTGGCATAACATCACGGCCATCCATGAAAGCATGAATGTATACGTCATTCATTCCTTCTTTTTTGGCGAGATCCAGCATAGCGAACAAGTGGTCGATGTGACTATGTACGCCGCCATCGGACAACAAACCATACAAGTGAAGCTTTTTACCGCTTTGTTTCGCTTCGCGAACAGCTTTAACGAGTGTCTCATTGTCGTAAAATTCACCGTCACGAATCGATTTGGAGATACGAGTCAAATCCTGGTATACGATCCGGCCGGCACCAATATTCAGGTGACCTACCTCGGAGTTCCCCATTTGCCCTTCAGGCAAACCTACCGCTTCACCGCAAGCAGTGAGAGTTGTGTGTGGGAATTGGCTCATAAAACGGTCATAGTTCGGTTTCTTGGCTTGCGCTACCGCGTTGCCTTCCACCGTGTTACGAAGACCAAAGCCGTCCATAATGATCAGTGCTACAGGTTTTGGAGCTGTCATTACTTCGCCCCCTCAACAAGCGCGATGAACGAAGCCGGCTGCAAGCTGGCACCGCCAACAAGCGCGCCGTCGATGTCGCTTTGTCCGAGGTATTCTGTTACGTTCTCAGGTTTAACACTGCCGCCGTATTGAATACGAACTGCATCTGCTACCTTTTGGTCGTACAGATCCTTCACCAGCGTACGAATGTAAGCAATAACTTCATTCGCATCTTGGGAAGTGGAGGATTTGCCTGTACCAATCGCCCAGATTGGCTCATAAGCGATAACCACTTGTGCTGCCTGATCTGCGGACAGACCTGCAAAAGCAGCTTCCGTTTGCACTTTGCACACGTCTTTCGTTTGATCAGCTTCGCGCTCTTCAAGCGTCTCACCAAGACAAAAGATTGGAGTCAATCCGTGACGGAATGCTGCATGCAACTTTTTATTGACAGTCTCATCGGTTTCCGCAAAATATTGACGGCGCTCCGAGTGACCAATAATGACGTAATCCACACCCAGGTCTTTCAGCATCACGCCGCTGATTTCACCTGTGAATGCACCGTTGTCTTCAAAATGAAGATTTTGTGCACCAATTTTGATGTTTGTGCCTTTAACGGCTTCTACCAGGGATGGCAGATTCGTAAACGGTGCGCAAATAACAGTCTCTACGCCTTCAACTTCCGCTTTTCCTTTAACTTCCTGAATGAAGTCATTGGATTCGGAAACCGTTTTGAACATTTTCCAGTTACCTGCGATAATCGGTGTTCTCATGGTTTTCAACTCCTTCATGCTATAGCTTAAAGCTTACTTGTCGTTCAATGCAACTACGCCAGGAAGCACTTTGCCTTCCATGAACTCGAGCGATGCACCGCCACCTGTAGAGATGTGGTCCATTTTGTCAGCCAATTTGAACTTCTCAGCTGCTGCTGCGGAGTCACCACCACCAATGATGGTGTATGCTTCTGTCTCTGCACAAGCTTCAGCAACCTCACGTGTACCGTTAGAGAAAGGCTCAATTTCGAATACGCCCATTGGTCCGTTCCATACAACCAGCTTGGAGTTTTTGATCACTTCAGCATAGATTGCACGAGTTTTCGGTCCGATGTCCACGCCTTCCCAGTCTGCAGGGATGCCGTCGATACCAACGATTTGTGTGTTTGCACTTGCACTGAAGTCGTCAGATACAACGATATCTACCGGCAGGTAGAAGTTTTTGCCCAATTTTTTCGCTTTTTCAATGAAACCAAGAGCAACGTCCAGTTTGGAATCATCCAACAGAGATTGTCCGATTTCATGTCCTTGTGCTTTGAAGAACGTGTAAGTCAGGCCGCCACCGATGATTACGTTGTCTGCAATGTTCAACAGGTTGTCGATCACATCGATTTTGTCTTTAACTTTGGAACCACCGATGATTGCTGTGAAAGGACGCTCAGGGTTGGAGATTGCTTTGCCCAACACTTCAAGTTCTTTCTCCATCAATAGACCGGATACTGCTGGCAACAAATGAGCGATACCTTCTGTCGAAGCGTGTGCTCTGTGAGCTGCGCCGAATGCATCGTTAACGAATACGTCAGCCAGTTCAGCAAATTGTTTTGCCAATTCAGGATCGTTTTTCTCTTCGCCTGCGTGGAAACGAACGTTCTCAAGCAACAATACGTCGCCATTGTTCAGTTCAGCGATTTGAGCTTTTACTGTTTCGCCAACGGAATCATCCGCTTTAACGACTTTTTTACCGAGCAATTCGGACAAACGCTCAGCAGCTGGAGTCAAACGCATGGATTCAACCACTTCGCCTTTTGGACGGCCCATGTGGCTTGCCAAAATAACTTTAGCGCCTTTTTCGATCAAGTAGTTGATCGTAGGAAGCGTGGCACGAATACGTTTGTCATCTGTAATTTTACCATCTTCGAGCGGCACATTAAAATCTACACGGACAAAAGCCCGTTTTCCTGTCAATTCGATATCGCGTACACTTTTTTTGTTCATCTGTATTTCCTCCGCACCCATGTATTTGGTGGACCAATCAAGAGCTGAAATCCCTTGTCAATCCTGGTGTTTTTGAGAAATTTGCAAAATGTTGATATATAAAGAGCGGAAACAATAGCATCTGTTTCCGCTCTATGTTATTGCAGATATTACTTAATCATTTTTGCAAAGTGCTCCAAAGTGCGAACCAGTTGAGCAGTGTAGGACATTTCATTGTCATACCAAGCTACAGTTTTAACCAATTGTTGGTCGCCAACAGTCAGAACTTTAGTTTGAGTTGCATCAAACAGGGAACCGAAAGTGATACCTTGGATATCGGAAGATACGATTTCGTCTTCAGTGTATCCGAAAGTTTGTGGATCGGAAGCTTCTTTCATTACTGCGTTAACTTCTTCAGCAGTAACTTTTTTACCCAATACAGTTACGAGCTCAGTCAGGGAACCAGTAGCTACTGGTACACGTTGAGCTGCACCGTCGAGTTTACCTTGCAGTTCTGGAATAACCAAACCGATTGCTTTAGCAGCACCAGTTGTGTTAGGGATGATGTTTTCAGCTGCTGCGCGAGCACGACGGAAGTCACCTTTAGGGTGTGGAGCATCCAATGTGTTTTGGTCGCCAGTGTAAGCGTGAATTGTAGTCATCAAACCTTGAACGATTCCGAATTTGTCTTGCAGAGTTTTTGCCATAGGTGCCAGGCAGTTTGTTGTGCAAGATGCGCCGGAGATTACAGTTTCAGTACCGTCGAGGATTTCATGGTTTACGTTGTAAACGATGGTTTTCATGTCGCCAGTAGCTGGTGCGGAGATAACAACTTTCTTAGCTCCACCTTTCAAGTGTTTCTCAGCTGCTTCTTTAGTTGTGAAGAAACCAGTACATTCCAGAACGATATCTACGCCCAGGTCGCCCCAAGGAAGTTCTTCTGGGTTACGGTTAGCCAATACTTTAACTTCTTTACCGTTCACTTTGAAGAAGCCATCGTGTACTTCAACATCGCCATCGAAGCGACCTTGAGTTGTATCATATTTGAGCAAATGAGCCAGCATTTTAGCATCAGTCAAGTCGTTGATTGCTACTACTTCAATGCCCTCTACATTTTGAATACGGCGGAATGCCAAGCGTCCAATACGTCCAAAACCGTTAATACCTACTTTAATCATGAGTAAGTTCCTCCCAAGTTTTGATTAATTTTTTTTATGAAACTTATATATTCAAGACAGACCGTGAAGTCCGTCAAGACAACAATGGTTGTGGTGAAAAGTAAACTCTTATTCCATTTCGGCAACGATGACTTCGGCAGCAGCCTCGTCAATAATCAGAATATCTTCCTGGCCAAATCGCAGCACGGAGTGTATAGCAGCAGCTTTGCTTTTGCCACCTGCAATTCCGATCACGACATCGGTTCGTTCAATATCCTGAAGTCGCATGCCCAGCGTAAGCATGGTGTGTACCACCTCACCCTGATCATTAAAGTAATAACCGAAGGATTCAGATACGGCCCCTTGCGCCTGAAGTTCATCTATGATCTCTGTCGCAAGTTTACGGCGCCGTGCCATCTCTACGGCATCACCGATTCCATGAATGACGATCCGCGATTTTCGAATCAGCTGCAGAATCTCCTGAACACTTGGGTCCTGGATTAGTGATTCGTAAGCATGATCACTAAGCAAATCCGGTACATGCAGGAGTTTGTATTGGGCCCCTACCCGTTTTGCCATCGTGGATGCAATCGTATTGGCCTGAATTTCGAGGCTTTCTCCCAGCCCACCGCGTGCCGGCACAAACCAGACACCTTTCAGCGATGTTGGCGGAGTCAGTTGCTCTGCAACTCCAGCCGTTGTTGAACCGCCAGTTACGGCGACAACATCGTTATCAGTCATAATATTACCCAGAGCCTTCGCTCCGGCTCTACCCAGTTCCCGTTTGGCAAATGGAGAAATGTCCGAATCACCAGGAACCACAACTACCTTTTGCAGACCGTAGGCTTGCTTGATGCGCTCTTCCAGTTCGGATAATCCGAACAGCTCTTTGGCGACGGGTTCCAACTGCTGCAGCAATTCATGCCCTGCCTCACTGATCTTCATCCCTGCACTGTCAATTTCAATAAGTCCCTGAGCCTTTAACAAATCGGTCTCAGCCCTCAGAACCCGCTCGGTCATCTGCATGGAATTAGCTAACGTTCTTCGTCCGATCACATCCGATAACATGATCTGGTGCAGAATCGTATACCTCTTCTTCAAGACATCCATGAGATCAGGCAGAAGCTGCTTTTGCACTTCTAAAATCGTTCGCATGCTTTCCACTCCCGCAAGCTTCTCGTTCCAAGCTCTCTTTCATGGCCCCAAAACGTCCCGGGTTAACTTTTTAAGTCCCACGTCTATTCTACCTAAAACTGACGTGACATGCAAGTGTTTCGAAGCGTTAATTCGACACGTTTCAGGCGTTTGTACGCGCCTATTTTCACAATGTCAATCTACTATGATCGAGAACAACCTGTTCGACACCATATATAGAAGCAAAGTAAAATTCTCATCTACATATTGCTTGCTATGGTTTTTCATATGGCATGTCCAAAACCTCTTTTAGCATTTACCTATTTGCGCTCTTTATCCACTTATTTTCATCATGATCAATTTTAGGGTAATCCAAACCAAAACAGCGAACATCAGCTTGCAATTAAATTACTCATGAGCTATAATCATTATTGCTGTCACATATTTGAAGCTTCTATTACAAAACTGCTTTTATGCAACTATGTTTGCAGCAATAATCAATGTGCGCCCGTGGTCCAATGGATATGACGTAGGCCTCCGAAGCCTGAGATCCAAGTTCGATTCTTGGCGGGCGCGCCATTCTTAATTAGTAGCTCATAACACTCTTAACCAATGAAACCGAATAGGTTTCTTTTTTTTAAAACTTAGTTTGACTTTCTTTGACTTTTTGTTTGAAATTGTTTATGATGTGGGTAATACGGTAACAGTTTATATATAAACACCAATTTAACATTTACATTTCCGAGGAGGTTTTTCACGTGAGTTATATTCCAATGGTCGTTGAACAGAGCAACCGCGGTGAGCGCGCCTATGACATCTATTCCAGATTGCTGAAGGATCGTATCATCTTCCTTGGCAGTGATGTAAATGACGTTGTGGCGAATGCCATCATGGCACAGATGTTGTTCCTAGCTGCGGAAGATCCGGAGAAAGACATTCACTTATACATCAATAGCCCAGGCGGATCCATTACGGCCGGTATGGCGATTTACGATACTATGCAATTCATCAAACCGGATGTATCTACCATCTGTGTAGGTATGGCGGCTTCGATGGGTGCATTCCTGTTGAACGCAGGTGCCAAAGGTAAACGTTTTGCATTGCCTAACAGCGAAATCATGATTCACCAACCACTTGGTGGTGCGCAAGGTCAAGCTTCGGACATCGAAATTCGTGCCCGCCGCATCCTGAAAATGCGTGATACTTTGAACCGCATCATCGCTGAGCGTTCAGGCCAACCGCTGGAGCGTATCGAGAAAGATACAGATCGTGACTACTTTATGAGTGCTGCTGAAGCTGCCGATTACGGTATCATCGATAAAGTTATTGAAAACGTAGGTTCCCAAGGCATCTAAGCCGAGGCGAATCGCCAATTAAACGGATATACCATATAGCCCACTCAAACGGCAACGCCCAGTTGAGTGGGCTATATGAAAAAAGGACGCTCTCGTCAATATGACGAGGGCGTCCTTTTTTTGAAGATAATTTAAAAGTGCATGATACATATTTAATTGATTCACTTTAACTCTCTTAGCGTTACGTTTGCAATAAGCCCAAGACTAATACTAAAGTTACATTTACGAACCGAGCTACGCATACGCTATTAGCCATCATTTCAACGAAATGAAATTCTAATACTTTACTTGTCTGCTGTTAAGCCACTGAACGGCTCTGTGCCTTTAGGAAGCAACTCTTTGTATGTGAACGGGAATTCTGGGAAGCCTTCCGCATAAGCTGTATACTCATACAACTGGAAGAATACAACTACACCTGTTGGTGTTACATAGAAATCCTGATCTTTATTCAGACCTTTATAGCCTTCAAGGTAACCACCGCTAGCTTTAAGCTGATCTCCAACTTTTTTGCTTACTGTCTGACGCACAGTTTTGTTATTTTGAATTACATCATCCAGACTCAATTCCTTGCCGGAATCCAGAGCAAAGGTGTGACCTGAACGGAACGTCATGCCATGTGCACCTGCATAGTCCTGATAACTTTGCGTAATGAGTCCAAGCACACCATTTTCGTTGTATGTCACGACATAAGAACTCTCAAATGCATATGGACGGTTCGCTGCTGCGTCACCAAATTCCTTAGTTTGTTTTTTGAAATCTGCTACAAAAGCATCGACTTCATCTTTCAGCACCTTGTTGATAGCTGCTTCTGCTTTATCGTTAGCCAGTCCGCTAACCTGAGGATATTGAATATCGACTTCAGCGTTCTTGATGCTGACTTTCACTGTTGCCGCTTTGACTGTCACGCTATTTTGCTTCACTTTGCTCAGCGTCAGTGTCTTGGCTTTGCCATCCCAGTTGCCCTGAACACCCAAATAATCTCTCATTGCAGAAAACGGAATATACAATCGGCCATTGATCAGCTTCGCTTCCACTTGTGGATAGTAGTTATTAATTCTAACACTCGGTGCCCCATCAATCAGGCTGATGGTCATCGTATTATTAGCTGCCGTTAAGGAGTACTCCTTAGCCTTTGCATCATATTTCAAGCTTCCACCTGCAACATCTTTCACTGCGGTAAGCGATACCCAAGTGGAGCCACCTTGAAGGAGCCCTTTTTGAGTAAGAGTTTTGCCTCCCGACTTCAGAGTTACCTCAGTAGGTGTTGTCACTTTCGTGGATACTGAAGCTGCCTGTACAGAACTATCCTGCCATACAGCCCCGCTCCCCACAATAATTCCTGCCGCCAGTAGTGCACTAGTCCATTTTTTCCATGATGTCATATATAAAACTCCTCTCTCGAATTCAAATTTGAGTGTCATTGCGTATGTATCCTGATTTGATCGTATGCCTCATACGCTCACCTCTTTATTATAATTAACCCAATTGCGGAAAGGTTTACAGCTCCAGTTACAATGTTGTTCGATCCAGATGTCTATAATGAAGGTTTTGTTACGAACAAATGGACAAAAAAGATACCAAAAACCAGCAATTCATTTCGTCATATTTCACCTCTTCTTTCCAAACTTCATCAAAGTGCGCCTTTATAACAAAAAAGACGCTGTCCGATGGACAACGTCTTTGTCATTATTGCCTTTCGCCCGCTCAAGCATATCTTTAACGGACATCCAGCCTTATTTATTTCACTTATTTCATTTCATAAGTAATATTCAACGTAGTACTTACTTTAACCTGTCCTGTTTCAATTTGTGTGCTACCAGCAGAATCAGCTAACGACTTGGACATCAAAGCCTCACTTGCATAGAATACAGGTACATTCGCGTCACCTTGGCTCACAGACAGAACAGCACCCAGTTGACGTTTAACCGCTTTTGCAATAGCTCCAGCTTTCACATCAGCATTGGCAACAGCTTTTTCAATCACTTGAGCTTCAAAGCTCTCTGGTTTTTCTACCGTAAAACGTACATTTTCAATATTGTTGGCACCAGCTTGGGATGCAGCATCCAGGAGTTCACCAATCTTGTCCATCTCCCGGTAAGTTACAGTCAATGTGTGATGAGCTGTGTACCCTTTGATCTTCTGTCCGTCTTTTTCACTATACGTGTAGTCAGGCTGTACGTAGAACTGGCTGGTTTGAATATCATCCGCACTGATTTTCCACGTACTTTTCAGCAGATTGCTAACCTTTTGAATTTTCGCTGCATTCGCTTTTTGCGCAGAGGCTGCGGTATCTGCCGTACTGTTCACTCCAATGGAAAGATAAGCGATGTCAGGCTTCACCTGAATCTCACCTGTACCCACAACGTTAATCACGTTTTGCTGTACCCCCTGTACCTCAGCAGCATATGCGTAGTTACTTGGTGCCACCCACGCAGTACCTCCTACTAGCAATGTACCTGCGACCATCACCGCGCCCAGCGGTTTCATCCATAATTTACCCATCACTTTAGCCTCCTTAAGTTTTAACATCTCAAACTCAAATCGATTTGATACCTAACAGACGGGCTTAATTCCATAATGTTGCACTTGACAGTCATAAAACGCAAAAAAGCCCCTTTCGGGACTTCTTCATTGAGTTCAAATCATATCTTATTGGTTCTCAAGCTCTTCCTTGCTTACCAGACTAACTAAAGCGTTTACAGCCTGTTCGGCATCCGCGCCTTCTGCACTAATCTGGATTTCCGTACCAGTACTGATTGCAAGGCTCATGATCCCCATGATACTTTTTGCATTTACTTTTTTGTCGTCCTTCTCGACGAACACTTCAGATGAGTACTTATTCGCTTCTTGAACGAACAGTGCCGCAGGTCTGGCATGGAGACCCGTTTTCAAACGGACAACTACCGGGTGCTTTGTCATGGAAACTTACCCCCTATTATGAAATCTGGACATTAAATACACAATTATATTTATAACATTATACCATATAACCAGAGCAGGACACTAGAAGAAAAAACTCAGGGTGATTGGATGTCATTATTATGACCCATTTTAGCCTTTTTACATCACCTCATTACACCTGAGCAGCTCTCCAAGATCTTTACAGGCTGACTTTAAGTTGACCTTTAGGCGAAAACCAAAGCAGTCAGTTTTGCTAGCAGCCCTACCCTTCATTTAACCATAACGCTCGGTACGAACCTTCTCTGCCAACTCATCAATCTTGCGAAGCCGGTGATTCACCCCGGACTTACTTACTGTACCCTTAAGCAGTTCGCCTACTTCCTTCAAGTTGATATCCGGATGGGCAAGTCTGACTTCAGCCACTTCACGAAGCTTTTCGGGCAACGACTCCAGACCAACTTCCTTTTGCAACAATCTGATGTTATCGATCTGTCTGACGGCTGCTCCAATCGTTTTGTTCAGGTTCGCCGTCTCACAATTGACGATTCGGTTGACGGAATTACGCATATCTCGCATGATACGCACATCCTCGAACTTGAAAAGGGCCTGATGTGCACCAATGATACTGAGCAGTTCAATGATTTTCTCGCCTTCCTTAATGTATAGGATGAATCCTTTTTTGCGTTCTATACACCGGGCATTGAGATGAAATTCATTCGCCAGGTCCACCAGGGCCTGACAGTGCTCCTCGTACATGGATGCAATCTCCAGGTGGTAGGATGAACCTTCAGGATTGTTGACTGAGCCTCCTGCCATAAATGCTCCTCGAAGATAAGCACGTTTACAGCAGTTATTTTTGAACAGCTCTCCACTGATCCCAGGAGTAAACAGAAATCCTTCGGAAACAATGTACAGATCTTTTAAAATCACCTGTACCATGGTTGGAATCCGAACAATATATACATTGTTCTTTTTCAGCCGCATTTTTTTGCGGACAAGCAATTCCGTATGCACTTGAAAATGCTTTTTAAGCAGAGAGTATGCCCGTCTTGCAATGGCGGCATTCTCCGTCGAAATATCCAAGATGACTTTTTTATTCGATAACTGCACCGCACCAAGCATACGGATGAGGGCTGAAAGTTCCGCCTTTTCGCAGCACGGTTCGCTTTCGATCATCGTTAGTTCTTTTTTGGTCTGTGCTGCAAACGACATGGGACTTCACCTCTTCCGTAACATCCAATTTTGTACAAGTTGATAGATGTGATGGCTCAGCTTGTCGGCATCATGACGCAGATAAGTCCGGAATAGGACCAACGTATCCGCAACCACTTGATAGCCGGCACTCTTCAGCACATTCATATCCAGCACAACTGGTTTAGCTCCTTTTTCCGCATACTTATTCTGCACCTGCAGCGGAATATCACCATTATTTACAATGACATAGTCGAAAATTTGTTGTCCTACATGCTCATGTACCGCCTTGAGGTGGTCACTCACCGTGTAATTATCCGTCTCTCCTGGCTGTGTCATCACATTACAAATAAACATTTTTACTGCGTCAGCTTCAACGACAGCTTCAGCCAGCTTAGGTACAAGCAGATTGGGCAGAATGCTCGTGTAGAGACTACCTGGTCCAATCAGGATGGCGTCTGCCTGACGAATAGCCTCAACAGCCTCTGGCAACGGCTCCACGTGATCCGGTTCAAGGAAAACGCGTTTGATCCGTAAGCCAGCTTCAGGGATCTTGGACTCGCCCGTAACAATCGATCCGTCCTCCATCTCTGCATGCAGTATAACGGCCTGCCCGGCTGCGGGTAATACCTCACCCCGAACGGCAAACACGCGGCTAAGTTCCCGCACAGCGGTCACAAAGTCGCCCGATATATCCGTCATTGCAGCCAAAATCAAGTTACCCAGGCTGTGGCCTGCAAGCCCCGCGCCTGTATTGAAGCGATAGTTCAGCATATCCGACAACAACGGTTCTACATCTGCTAGCGCCGTGAGTACGTTACGAATGTCGCCCGGAGGCGGCATTTGCAACTCATTACGCAGGATGCCCGAACTTCCTCCGTCATCCGCCACCGTCACGATGGCCGTGATGTCCAGCGGCTTTTCCTTCAAACCGCGCAGCATCACGGATAATCCGGTTCCGCCGCCCATGACTACTATTCTCGGACGTTCTCTTCGTGGTCCGGCTTCTTTCATCCCTTCACCCTCTTCAATGACGGTCCCGGTCGGCGTCGCGATGGCTCACGGTGACAGCCTCAGTTTCGCTGCTTCCCAACATTTTGCCCAAATATTCCGATATTGCTACCGAACGATGCTTGCCTCCGGTACAGCCGATTCCAATAATAACCTGGCTTTTGCCTTCCTTCCGGTATTGCGGAATCAGAAAATGCAGCATATCCAGCAGCTTGGTCAGAAACGCCTGCGTCTCCGGCCATTTCATAACATATTCATATACATCACTATTCTGTCCGGTATTCGGACGTAAATGTTCAATATAATGCGGATTTGGCAAGAAACGAACATCAAACACCAGATCCGCATCGATAGGAATACCGTATTTGAACCCAAACGACGTAATATTTACCGACAGCATATGGCTTTCCAGATGAGAAAAGCGGGATATGATGCGCTCTTTCAGTTGAGCAGGCTTCATCGTACTGGTATTCAATACCTGAGTAGCGGAATTTTTGAGTTCCTCCAGCATCTTACGTTCCAGCCGGATGCCGTCCAGCGGCATGCCCTCAGGAGCCAGTGGATGTCTGCGCCTGCTCTCCTTATAGCGCTGGACTAATACAGAGTCTGTCGCGTCCAGGAATAATATTTCACAATGAATGGTAAAATGATCTTTAATATAGTTCAGTGACTCGGACAAAGCCGTAAAGAACTCACGACCGCGAAGGTCGATAACCAGTGCGACCTTGCCAATTTTGCCGTTCGATTGCTCAATCAACTCCGCAAATTTTGGAATCAATACCGGTGGAAGATTATCCACACAGAAGAAACCAAGATCCTCCAGGCTTTGTACTGCAATCGTCTTGCCTGCTCCGGACATGCCCGTAATGATAATGAGCGTGGCGCCTGTGCCCGGTGAAACTTCACCTTCAAGCATAAATGTCCCCTCCTTATCATATTGCTGTCGGATTATACTGTTACGAGGTTACTAGGAACGCAAGAGAAGACCTGCCGCGCCAACAATACCTGCATTATTGCCAAGCGTTGCTTCAAGAATCTTAACCCCTTCTTGCAGCGGTTCAGGTGTCAGTTTCGCAAATACAGTCCGTACTTCATCAAACAAAATATTACCCGCTTTGGATACACCGCCACCGATAATGAACATCTCAGGGTTAATCACAGCCGCTACAGCCGCCATTGATTTGCCCAGATAGAACGCTGCACGATTGACGATACGAAGAGCAACTTCATCGCCCTCCTTAGCTGCATCAAATACTTCTTTAGCTGCAATCTTGTCCACGAGTGCCAGTGATGTATGATCTCCACGCTCTACAGCGTCTTTGGCCATACGAATAATTCCGGTTGCTGAAGATACAGTTTCCACGCATCCCATTTTGCCGCATCCGCACTGAATGGCTTCCAGATCAGGAACAACACTGACATGACCAAGCTCACCAGCCATACCGGAGAAACCTTGATAGATCTTGCCGTTCAAGATCAGTCCGCCACCAACGCCTGTACCAAGCGTATAACATACACAGTTGTCCACACCCTTGCCAGCACCTGCCCAAGCTTCACCCAGTGCAGCCACGTTTGCATCGTTATCTATTTTGACTGGCTTGCCCAGACGTTCTTCCAAAATCGAACGAATGGCTACATTCCGAAATCCAATGTTAGGGGCAAGAACGATAATTCCCTCGCGTACATTGGTGAACCCAGCCACTCCTGCTCCTACACCTTCAAGCTGTTCCCAGCTGTAAGGCGATTCAGCAACGATATGACGGACATACTTCTCGATGTTGGCAATGACCGTGTCAACGCCCTTATCCACTTCAGTCGGTCCTTCATACGTATGCATAAGCTGACCGTGTTCATCACATATACCGACCTTGATTGCTGTTCCGCCGAGATCGACCCCAACGTAGATTTTCTCAGACATGCTACAAGCCACCTTTATCTATCTATAATAGTTTAATCCTACGTACCAACTATAATTGAAGGATACGCCTGGGTCAAGACGATAAGACCTTTGCTGTGATTAGCTTCCTCGCTATTGTGAACAACATCACAGGCTATTTTTGAATACGTATACAACCTTATTTGTCTCTATTAAAAACGCAGGCTTCATTCCTTCCTCCATAGAGGAGGAAGCCTCAACTCATGATATTGCATATCCACTCGTTCCATGCGTAAAAGATGACAATTGTCATCTGAATTTCATGACAATCCTTACTAATCACGTCTCAGACAGTTCGGTAAGATGGAAATATCTTATAGAACAGACGTGATTCAAGATAAGTTCACTCGTGGTTCAGTTGTTGCAACCCTTAGCCTAACGGCGCAAAAAACGCCTTCCCATAACAGGAGGCGTTTCTCTACTTTTATGAACATTACCTAAACCTATACCTTCAGCAGCTATTCAGCTACTGGTCACAGCTTCGTTTCCACACGTACGGGCTCTTCCGTTTTTTCCATCTTGTTGACGTCCAGAATATCGAGCAGGAAGACAAAGATCGGTATACCGATGATAAGCCCCCAGATCCCCAAGAAATGTTGAGACAGAATCAGTACGATAAACGTGTAGAACATCGGCAATTTGGTTTTGTGAGCCATCAGCTTCGGATTCAGGAAATACGTTTCCAGCGCATGAATGATGATGATCATAATAATCACGATCACGCTGAGTTGTAATCCTCCCAGTTGATAACCGATCAGACACAGCGGAACTAGTGAGATGATAACCCCCGCAACGGGTACCAGACTCAGCATGAACACCAGAATGGTCAAGGCGAACAAGTACGGGAAACCAAGTATCCATAATCCCAGAATCGTCAAAGCCGTATTAAACACAGCTATCATCAATTGTGCCTCGATTACTTTACCAAAAGAAGATACAAACTTATCTCCGAGATAGGCCACTTCATTATAGAACCAGCCGATTTTGCTTGTTTTGAACTTGGAGGTAAACTTGGAAATCTCCCGCTTCTGCAACAAGAAGAACAGACTCAGGATGATAACCAACAGAATGAACTCCAACCATTTGCTTAACGCAAAAATATACTTCAATGCATCGTTGGTATAGTTTTTGATATCGAACGATTGAAGATAACCGGCAATTTTGGAAGCAAAATTATCTCCGTCAGCGGTATCAAGAAATTTCATGATCTCATTCGTTAACTGAACGACCTGATCCACAATTCGTGGTGAATACTTGGAGATGCCCAGTACAATGGCTGCAATAACGATAAGATAGAGCAGGATGACTACAACTTTATAGTTAACCGGAAATAAACGATTCAACTTCTCTGTGATAAAATGCTGCAACCTGTTCATGACATAGGTCACCAGGAATAACAGCAAAATCATGTGCAGCATACTCCCCATGCTGAATAGAACCAAACAAAACAACAGCAGGATCAAAAATCGCCGCACTGTTGCATTCTGTAACCAATCTTTTATCATTTCCCCCAAAGTCTTCACCTCACAGCTAATATGCCCATTATGTATACGATCTCATGCCCACTTTGGTTTCAAAAAAAGAGAAGCCTTCCGGCTTCTCACATTATGAGACTTCCCGTTGTCTCTTCTACTTAATTTATGCCAAACCATACCCTTTTCATGCTTACTTATCCAGTGTTTCGCTCCAGTCATGCACAATACTGCCTTCAAGGAATTTCTCGCAGTCCATTGCGGCCATACACCCTGAACCTGCTGCTGTAATGGCCTGACGATACTTCGTATCCTGAACATCACCACAGGCGAACACACCCGGAATGTTGGTCTCGGTTGTACCCGGTTTAACGACAACATAGCCGTGTTCATCCAAAGTAATCTGGTTGCTCAGGAAACCCGTATTCGGTGTATGTCCAATGGCAATGAATACGCCATCGGCTTCAAGCAATTCTTCCTGTCCAGTCTCGTTATTACGTACCTTAAGCCCTTTAACACCAAGAGCCTCAGGCACAACTTCGAGCGGTGTACGGTTCAAAGCCCATTTCACCTTCTCGTTGCTGCGAGCCCGATCCTGCATAATTTTCGATGCACGTAATTCGTCCCGGCGGTGAACCAAGGTAACGTCTGTTGCAAAACGGGTCAGGAAGCTGGCTTCCTCCATCGCGGAGTCTCCACCGCCAACAACGACGATCTTTTTACCACGGAAAAAGAATCCGTCACAGGTGGCACATGTACTTACCCCACGTCCCACATTCTCCTGCTCTCCGGGAATACCGAGATAACGGGCCGATGCACCGGTAGAGATAATGATTGATTCGGCTTCCAGTTCACCGATGCCTCCAACTTTAACCTTGAAGGGCGGTTTACTGAAATCCACTTCTTCCACCCAACCATTTTTGAACTCAGCTCCAAAACGCTCCGCTTGCTTGCGCATATTGTCCATCAGTTCCGGACCCATAATGCCTTGCGGAAAACCAGGGAAATTCTCAACTTCCGTTGTCGTCGTCAATTGACCACCCGGCTGAAGACCTTCGATAACCAGTGGGTTAAGATTAGCACGAGCCAGATATATCGCTGCTGTCAGACCCGCAGGTCCGGTTCCGATCACAATCGTTCTGTATTTAGACATATAGATACAGCCTCCTTAATAAGGTTGAGAGTGTGTTGAGTGGCGATTAACTTGCTATGATGATATCCTACAGGCATGTCGAGACCTATTCGTTAAGTTTACCCGTTTTCCAGGCTTATGTATCCTTCACGCAATGAAGTCTATTCCAAAGCGAGAATTTCAAGGAACATTTACTGGACCGGTGGGTTGGAATTGCACACTTTATTGATTTGCCGTGCATATTTGCTGACTGTGGCAGCTGATATGCCATACCGGTCGGCTATGCTTTGGTAGGTCACTGGACGACTATGAATTTTAGCAGCCAGATATTCCAATCCCGCAGCCAAGCCTTCAATTTGCTTCGTGCCAGGCACCTCCAGGTGTACGCGAGATACATAGTCGGTCCACAACCGCTCCATTTCTTGCTGCAATTCGGCTTTGGCTTCAGACATCTGTAACGCACGGTCCACGACCGCCTGCCAATGCGAAGAAGCTTTCGTCTCCGTTTGTTCCGTCATCGACTCGATCTTCGGAATAGTGCGTTTGCTCAACGCAGTTAGCGGTCGCAGAACAGGAGAATCATCCTGCTTAGTTCCTTCTGAACCAAGACCGTTTAATACGGAACGAGCGGCTTCCACCAGATCCTGATCTTCACCAGGTTCCTCGATAAAGGATTGCAGCGCCTGCTGCACCTCGTAATCACCAATCATGCCAAGAGCATGAATGACCTGGAGCTTAGTTGCCCGATCCCCATGTCGCAACGCCCAGAAGAAAGAGGAACGGATCAAGGGATCATTTTTCATCTCTTCAGGTATGCCGTTGCCATAGTTCTCCCATTGTCTGAATTGCTCGTCAAATGGCAGATGATAGTGATAACTTAGTTTCTCCGGATCTTTCTCTCCCTGTCTCACAGCCTCAAGACCCGACAGATAGTACCGGGATACTTCCGAACCTGGATCCAGCTTGCCTACATGACGCCACAGACGTTCAGCGGAATCGTAACGTTCGGTATTATAAGCTGCGACTGCTGCATAATGTGCGAGAGCTGGGTCCGCAGCGGTTTCTTCATCCTTCAACAGGCGACGGAAATGTACATAAGCCGTATCATGTTGACCTAGGATACCCATCGTGGTAGCCAGTTTGTAGACCTGTTCGTGCTGGAAAGGCACGATGACACGCAATTTTTTGATCAGAAGCAGCACTTGGTCGGCTCGATTCTCGTTCTGATGAAAGATCGCCAGATTACACAGTGCATGCAAATTACCAGGCTCCTGCTCCAGTACCTCGGCAATCGTCTCTTTCGCCTTGGGAAACAGCCCCATATAATAATAGGCAAGCGCCAAGTTGTTGCGAGCAGCCAAATAATCAGGATACTCGGGTGACATGCCTTCCAGCAGCTCAGCCGCCTGTGCAAACTTCCCTTGTTCCAACAATTCCCGCGCCTGATCGTGTTCAACGACACCTTTACGTGATTTGATCCGGTTCAGTTTGGCTGGTCGATCCAGCTCGTAGTACAGAAGCTCCATCATCTCTTCGGCTTCCGTCATAAACTGACCTTGGGTATCCTCCTCCAAATACGTAACAAGCGCTTGCTCAGCTTCTTCAAACCGATCCATATTCGCATAATTGTTCGCCATGTAGAAATAACATTCCGTCATGGACGGATCTACCACGTCGAGCACATGCGCAAGAACGGCATTGGAAGCCTCGTAATCCCCCTTCTCTGATAATATACCCGCCATATTACAATGATTCACCGGATTTTCCGGCTCATATTCAACAGCTTTACGAAAATATTTTAATGCCTTGTCGACGTGATTACGGTCCAGCGAGCGGACAGCTCTCTCAAAAAAGAAAGAAGCATCCAAGTGAATCGGTATTACATTGGCAAGGTGTCCCTCAGCCCGCAGTAGCTTGCCCTTCATCTTCCAAGGCACCTCCTCTTTGCTTTCATTCATACTCTCCAGTATACCACATCTTAAGGCCCACTTCTCAATATGTAGTTTCATGTCGTTTATGCCAAAAATACGCAAAAAAAGATGACACCCCCTCATCCCTTTCGAATGAAATGTCATCTTTTTGCTTCATGTACTCTTCCTTATAGAGAGATTCATCAGAATTACAGCTTCAACGCCATGGATGGCGAAAGAGAGATATGAACTGTCTTGTGGAAAGGGGTCATAAAGTTAACCAGTACAACCTTACACTTATTTGGCAGCTTTGCCTCACGTACAGTTGCTGCCAAATGCCCTACCTCGCCTCCGGTCAGCTCAATCCAGTCATCTCCACAGGAATAACGCAATGTGCCGCTCTTCCACAGATAATGGCCTTCATCTGTCTCAAGCAATTCCCCCTGGGAAAGTTCGCCCTCGCTGCCGAACACGAAAGACAGCTGCACCATAAGCTGCTCCGGCTGCTCTCCCGCCAGCTTCAGGGTCCAGCCATTTTCCGTTCTTAATACTTCCGTCTGTACAAGGAACGTCTGTTCATGGGTGAGATCTCGACTCTGATGGGGCAACAAATACCACGGACTGATAGCTGTTCCCGCCGTCTCAGGCAGTTGGCTATCCGGGATCGGGCCGTAATAGCCTTTCCTCTGTTCGCCCGTCAGACGGTAACCTGCTGGCAATCGAGACATATGCTGCATCGGCACATACCCTGGATTAAAATAGGAGGCCAACTGAACGGCCAGCAGACGTACGGCGCCATGACGAAGGGCAAAGAATGAAGGCACCTCCGTCATTACAGTCGCACTTGTATTACCTGAACGAATACGTGCTACAGGTGCGCCGAAGTCCGTATGCAACCGGCTGTGCGAGATGTGTCCATGATGACCTGCCGAATCCATTCGCTGTAAATAGCCCTCCCGCACAAATCGTTCGTTCAGTATGATCTCGTACCGCTCAGGCAGCTGTTCCCGTGCCTTACCAGCCTGCTGCTGAAGCTCAGGCTCCAGCAGCAGCCGAACGAGCGCATTGACCGAGCAGACGCCGGGATCTGTTAACATTTCTCCAGCCCAATCGGCCATGCCGGCAAAGATCGGATCACCGTCCAACCGAGCCATAATGGCATACGGCAAGTAATACGGTGATAAATCATGCACGCTCCCCAGATCCTGGCGACCTGAGTATTCTGTAACAACCTCACCTGTTGGATGTACAAGATACACCATCATACGAAGATTGAGTCTCACCGGGTCCAGCAATTCGGGACGGTTCAACAGGCGTGCCGCATGAATCAGCATGATGTCGCTAACCGCGCTGTAGATTCCGTTGCTTCGTTCAGTCCACTCCCCATCAGGCGTAATATCCATACCTTCAGCCAGCCACTGCTCTGCACGCTGCACAGCTTCCTCCAGGTCAAACAATTGATGCAGGAAACCGAGCGCCGCGCATAGCACCCAGCGATGATTCGGCGTATGACAGCCTCCAGTCAGCAAGACTGGAATAGTTCGTTCCAGAAACAGGCGCATATTGTCCAGCACAGGTTGCAATGGCTCCCAGTCTTGCTGCTGAAGAAGTTGATATAACTGGGCATATCCCACGACAAGAAATGCGGTATCCGGCGGAGAATGGGAATTGGTCCAACCGGGGGAGATGGAGCCATCTTTATGCTGATTACGGAGTACGTACTCCGATGCAAGCTGCAGACGATTTAACAGATCTTCATCCCGATAATAGATCGAATCCGGATTGGCGAGTGCTGCTCCCCAGTAACACATGTCCGTAGGTGTTCCGGTCGTATGGTTGACCCAGGCGATACCTGTAGAGGGGTCAATCGTTCCTCCATAATAGCGGCTGTCCGGATCAAGCACTTGCCGCGATATCCCTTTTTGCACTGCTCTGTCATTGCTTTCCACCAGTTGTCTGTACATGTCCAGTCCCTCCAAACAAATGCCGATGAACGGAATATTCGGCGCAATAATTCTTGTCATCTGGTTAATCACGATTGGCTTAAGAAAACCTATGATCAGCCCTTAACAGCTCCAAGCATGGCACCGCTAACAAAATATTTTTGCAGCCATGGATAGACGAGCAGAATCGGTACGGTTGCAAAAATAACGGTGGCCGCCTTGAGACTTTCCGGGGTTAATGGAGCGCGGTTGGCACCTTCCATCTGTGTGAGCTCACTCACCATGTTGTTTTGCACCATTTGGAACAGTTTAAGCTGAAGTGGATACAGCTTAGGATCATTAATGTACATCAGGGAATCCTGGAAGCCATTCCAGCGTCCAACAGCATAGAACAACGCCAAAGTTGCCATGACTGGCATCGACAGCGGTAATATGATTTTCAACAGTGTGTGCAGATGTGAACTGCCATCAATTTCAGCGGACTCCTCTAGACTTTCTGGTATACCATTGAAAAAGGAGATCAGGATAATCAGGTTAAATGGACTGACCAGACCTGGCAGAATTAGCGCCCACGGCGAATTAAGCAAGTGCAGGTCACGAATGAGCAAGTACTCGGGAATGATCCCCCCGCTAAAGAACATCGTAATGATGATCACGTACATGAAGAGCTTGCGGCCCTTCATTTTTTTCTTGGTCAACGGGTATGCAGCTGCGATTGTGAACACCATGCATAACACCGTTGTCACAATCGTTAACAGGGTCGTATATCCCAAGGAATACAGCATCGAATGATCGGAGAACACCTTAACATACGCATCCCAATTGAACTCCTTAGGAAAAATGGTGACTTCACCCGATGTAATGGCACGATTGGAGCTTAATGATATGGCAATCGTGTGCAGAAACGGAGCGAGACAGAACACGACGAACAAGCTAATAAATAGAATGATAACGGTATCAAAAATCCGGTTTGAGGTGCGTTCACTCATATGCGCACAACTCCTTTACTGATGGTATACATATAAAGCAGCTAAGCGTACCTTCTGTTCTTTTAAAGAATTCCTTCACCTGTTGTCTTTTTCGATATATAGTTCGAACCGAGTACAAATATAAGTCCCACGACTGCCTGGAACAGTCCAACGACGGTTGCCAGCGTATATTGTCCCGATTCCAGCCCGACCCGGTATACAAAGGTACTGAGCACATCAGAATATTCACGTACTGCCGTGTTCCCGATAATATAAGGACGATCAAATCCGATGCTGACCATATGTCCCAAATTAAGAATGAGCAGAGTAACAATAGTAGGCTTGATGCTTGGCAGGGTTATATGCCAGATTTTCTTCAGCCGTGTCGCTCCATCAATCTCTGCCGCTTCGAACAATTCCTTATTAACACCCGTCAGCGCAGCCAGATATAGAATAGTTCCCCAGCCTGCACTTTGCCAGACACCTGTGAACAGGTAGGTCACAAGCCACGGGTTTTTCTCCGTCAAAAATGGAATCGGATTTAAGCCCATACTTTCAAGTACACCGTTTACCATACCGGATTGGTTGCCGAATAACTGGTACACAATTCCCCCAATAATGACCCACGAAATAAAATGAGGGATATACAGAATCGTCTGCGATATTTTTTGAAACCATTTAAACCGGATTTCATAGAGCATGATGGCTAATATAATGGGAGCAGGAAACGAAACGATCAGATCAAGAAAATTCAGCATAAAGGTGTTGCGCAACGTGGTGTAGAAATCTCGCATCCCGAATACCTCGCGAAAGGCATCAAAACCGATCCACTCACTGCCGTTAATACCTTGAAAAAGATTAAAATCTTTAAATGCGATCTGAACGCCATACATCGGTCCGTAGCGAAACACCACGAAATAGATGAGGGGCAGTGAAATCAACGCGTATAATTGCCAATACCTCTTCAAGTATGCGGTCAAGTCGGTCTCCTCCTAACAACGAAGAAACACTGTGCCGCCTTAACCTCAGCCGACGGCACAAGTCCCTTCATAAATGATCCGATATCAAGCTTGTGTAAGTTGGATTACTTTGGATTCGTACGTTCACACATATCTCCGACTGCTACTTCGCAGCAAGCTCCTGAACCGCTTGATCCAGTTCCTTCTTCAATTCTGTGCCGCCCAGGGACATGAAATCATTCATTTCCCGTTCATACACTGCGTCGAATTCTTCCGGTTTAGCCATTGCTGTTTTTACGATAATGACATTAAGCTTATCTTTGAGCGCCGTGCTGTACTTCATCTCTGCCTGAATCGGTTTGTCAAAAATGATGGGTCCTACCGTATCGGTGTTAGCAATATCAATCGACTGTTTAAGCATCTCCTGATTATTTTGCGGGAAGCCCATGATCCATGCTTTTTCGTTGGTAGCCTGATCACCGATATTTTTACCATTTGAGATAATAGCTGTATCCCCTGCGTTGAACAGACGATCCTTCGCTTCCTGTGAAGCATCCTCTTTGACAACAGGAATTCCGTCTACCAGATCGTAGTTCTCTCCTTCCACGCCGCTGTAAATATCAATCAGGTTATTGTCTGATGCCATCCAATCCAAATATTTGATTGCTTCCACCGAACGTTTGCTGCTCTTCGGAATCATGATGTACATGCCGTTTGAACCGTAACGGGATTTGATATGTTTGTTGTCTACGTTTGCGTTGGTGTACGCATCAACCGGAAGCACTTTACTGCCCTGCGTATTTTTAAGCAAGTTATCCAGAGTGCCATCTGCATAGAAAATAGCGTCGACATCCTCAGACCAGTAGCCGATGTTTCCGTTCTGTACATCCTTCACCAGTTGGGCCTTATCTTCATCCAAACTGAAGTCCTTGCTGATCAAGCCTTCATTGTACAGCTTGTTCATGAACTTCATGGCATCCTTGAAGCCCTCATGGAGAGGCAATTCATAACGTTGTGCATAAGTCAGATCTCCGCTGATCGGCTTGATGAATGAGTAGATCAGCGTTTCGAACTGAGCTGGCGCCAGTGCCATTCCCATTGGAATGTTTTTGCTGCCAAGTCCACCAGGGTCTTTATCTTTAAATGCTTTCAAAGTGGTATACAATTCATCCGTCGTCTTCGGTACTGGCAATCCCAGTTTATCCAGCCAATCCTGACGAATATAAGAGCTATATCTGCCTGTGATGGCACGTTTGCCAGGAACTGCGAACTGCTGGCCCTCTAATTGACCAAACTTAAGGGTGTCCTCGCCAAGGAATTTTTTCAGGTTAGGTCCGTATTGATCAATCAACTCTCCCACATCAGTCAGACCGCCTTGTTCGGCGTAACGATAAAATACACTTGAGTCATAAACAAATACAATATCCGGAACATCCGTATTACTCGCCATTAGGACATTCAGCTTGGTTACTTCCTCCGAGCGCTGAATCGGTACGAATTGTATATCAATGTTATTCGGATCGCCGAACCGTTCCTGGATCAGTTTGGACAAATAGTTATTCGTAATGGTATAAGGTGAAGGACTATTCCCGCGGTCAAACACCTCCACTTTTAAAGTGACACGCTCGCCATTGCCTGATGCACTGCCTTCTGATTCCTGATTCGATGCAGATGAACAGCCGGCTAGCAAGGAAACTCCCATTACCATAGTAAGCGCCAATCCCATCCATTTCTTTAGACTCCCTTTGGTTGCTTTTCCTGTCATTTTGTCATCTCCTTAGCATTGCGTGAATGTTTAAAGCTTGCCCAGAGTATTCCACATCTTTCCGCGCTCTGGCAATAAACTCGTTTCGGAAACGCTTACATAAGGATAATGGTTTATCCCGAGCGACTATTTTCGCAGACTGACTATATTCGTAAAGGACCCGAAAACAGGCGTAAATCAAGGATTTCTTGCATAAGCGCAAGCTTCCAAGACGGAATATAGGTTTACACTAGCAGCAAAAAAGGCGGACTCCTACATGGCTTCTCCTGAGAAAAACCTGCATGAATTCCACCCTGTGCTTAGCACGGTATAATACGTAGCATGAGCCTTTGAATTACGACTCGGAATCGTGATGTTCACGTTTCATACGGCGATAGTCTCCCGGTGTAATACCCTCAACCCGTTTAAATACACGTCCCAAGGTAATTCCATTGGCATACCCCACCTTCAAGGCAATGTCCTGTAGGGAAAGATCCGTACTCCGCAGAAGACGCTCCGTTTCCTTCATCCGCAATTCTGTAAGAAAGTCTACAAACTTCATATTGAACTCTGTCTTGAACAAATAACTTGCATGTTTGCCGGTAATCTGGAATCGATCGCTCAGATGTTTCAGCGAAAGATCAGGATTCGCAAACTGTTCCTCGATATAGTTTTTCATTTCATTGACCATCGCTTTGTAGCTCTTGGTTTCAGTTACCGACACATAAGTTCTGAACAAGTCCGTCAGGTCATCAAACAGAATGTCTTTGACACCTTCAAGTGTCTCCGCTTCTTTCATCAGCATCAACCACTTGTTTATGTTTTCCTCCGATAATTTCTCCTGCAGCTGTTCGGACATGACCGCTACTTCCCGGCTGAGCATCTGTAGCATCGCCTGAATCAAGGAGTGAATCTCATCATCTGGCAGCTTATCACGTTCAAAAGCCGCGAAGATCTCCTCCAGTTGATCACGCCACTGACTGCTCGACATCCGAAACCGTTTAACAAAATCAGCAATCATCTGCAAATAGGTATAGGTATCAAGCAACTGCTGCTGGGTTTCTCCATACCCGGCCAGAGCGATATCACCATCTCTCAGCAATCTGCGGTGCATCACAGTCTCAGCCGCTACGTATGATTCACGAATAGCCTTGATGCCCTCCGCGATCGGTCCGATACCGAAACTCAATGATATACGCAGATTCTGCTCAACCCAGGATCGGCATTCCTCCGCAACTAAGCGAATTTGCTCCGTCATATCCGCGTTACCGTCTGTGGACAGGAAAAGGATCGCAATCTGATCTGAGCTGACCCATTCGGTCCAGCATTGCATACCCGCATCGCGTGAGAGCTCCTGCAGCACATTCATTAACGCAAATTTGAGTGTATTCTGCTCGCCTCTCGTAAACCGTTCCTGGAATCCTTTCTCATATCGGTTGATTTCGCCAACCACAACAGCGAAGCATGACGAAGTATCCACGCCAGTTAACGGGGAAAGATCCTTTAATCGCTCTACCGCATGATCCAGATTCTCCCCATTCAGCAGATCGTTAAAAAGTTTGCTGCGCTGCAGCAGCACGTTTTCTCTGCTCTTTTTGTCCGAATCCATCATATGGTTAATCAGGTTTTCTAACACGCCATCAATCAATTTCATCTCATCGGTCCGTGAGCCCGATTGCTCCAGCACCCGAATCTGATGGGCTTCAATCCGATTCATAATAATCTGAATGGGTTTATAGTTGCGACGAGTGATATAGATAATATAGACGATTGCACAAATGACGGTAACAACCGCAATAATCACCCATACATAGGAAACCACCGAGACCCAACCATATAAGTTTCCCTCCTTGATCCCACTGGAGATCGTCCAACCCAATCTTTCCAGCGAAAGGGTGTTCAGCTCTTGGCCTTCTACAGCACCTTCACGATCTGAATGCGCATCGTACACAACCTGACCGCCACGGTCAAGAATGCTCATGAAAGAAAGCTGTCCATTAACCATACTATCAATGCTCTGCTCGATGCTACTCATCTTGATATTAATGACAAGCACCCCATCAGAGCCAAATGGCAAGGGCATATCCTTATCTACCGTCAACACCCGAATAGGCGTACGCTGATTAACTCCTGCATCGTATTCCCTGACAGGCTGCCAGCCTGAAGTAAGAGAACCAGAGTCGATTCGGTCGATCCATGCCTTGTCTGAAAAGCTATCTACCTCCTTAGAGCCGCTTGATGTTAAAACGCTTTCATTTTTCTTGTCATACAAATAAATGGATTGGATCCAAGGGTTGGAACTCGTCAGCTCACGCAAGTTTTGAGCAATGCTATACACGGTCTCTTTGCCCACCTGGTTCTGGCTATTAAAATAGTACTTATAGGCCTGCTCACTCTGCACCGCTTCCATAACCGACAACTCAATATCCCGGATCGTCCGGTCCAGACTGTCCACCAAATAGCTGGAGGAGATACGGTCTGCTTTCCTTGTTTCTTCCCTGGAGATGTCATTAATGAAAACAAAAGCGATAAAAATGAGTACGGTCATGGTAAGAAAGAAAATAGGAAAATAAGAAAACAGTAAACGATAATACCAAGTCCGGGACAATAGACCCCACTCCTCACTCCACGACACCGTTGTATAATAGCCGTGGTTCTACTGTTCATCACATCAGTTACATCTCTGGGATTGAATTCCCTATATACGCAGCCATAAAATCAATTTTAAGTTATTATAGCACAAGCCCCCAGGCAGCAAATCAGTAATCGATTCCCTCCTTCTCCTTAACTCATCCGCATCTTTACCCTAATCCATCATAAAAAAACAAAAACCGTGCTGAGCAGCAAACCACTCAAACACGGTACAATACACCTGGATTCGCACAGATCTGTGCTGCATGATTAAATCCCTGAATCTTTAAACAACGTCGCCATGGAGCCGCCATCCACAATAATGCGAACAGCACGTGCAAGCATTGGAGCTACGGGCAACACTTTGAAGCATTCTGGGTGATCATCCGGCAGTGCGATGGAGTCTGTGACCACCACCTCGGCTATAGACGGGTGATTAAGTTTACTTAGAGCTCCGTCCGAGAACAGACCATGTGTTGCACATACATATACGTTTTTGGAGCCTCGCTCCTTCAATCCTTCAACAACATTGAGAATTGTCGTTCCGGTATCGATCAGATCCTCAATAATAATTGGAGTTCGACCTTCAACATCCCCAATAACGTGCGTAATAATCGATTCATTGTGGCTTGGCCGCTTCTTGATCATAATGGCAAAAGGTGAATCCAGACGATTCGCCAGTTTCTCTGCCATCGAGGCTCGTCCCGCATCAGGGGAGACAACTACCGGGTTTTCAATCCCTTTACTCAGCAAATAATCACTGATGAGATCCAATGATGTCATGTGATCCACAGGAATATTGAAAAATCCTTGAATTGCCGCTGCATGCAGATCAATGGTAACTACCCGGTTTGCCCCAGCAGTAGTTAACACATCCGCAACCATCTTGGCCGAGATCGGCTCACGCGGAGCAGACTTGCGTTCCTGACGGGCATATCCGTAATAAGGAACAATAATATTTACCGTACGCGCAGAAGCCCTTTTGGCTGCATCAATCATGACGAGCAGTTCTACGAACAACTCATTGATCGGATGAGATAATGATTGTATCAGAAATACATCACAGTTGCGGATCGTCTCTTCGTAGTGAACGTATATTTCTCCGCTCTTGAACCGGGACAGTTTGATCTTGCCTAGTTGTACACCCAGCTTGTCGCATACCTGTTCTGCCAGCTTAGGGTTCGATGAACCGGAAAAAATACGTAACGAATGCTGCATAATGCCCTCCCGAGGGTTGAAGTCCCAATATAATCCTTTATCAGTCTAAAAGTGAATGTTCAAAAAGACCCGTTTTCAGTACCGAGAAGATGGGATAAAGCTAGAAATGGAGTAGCGGAGCGTAGGCAAAACTACGTGAGCAACGAACATTTCGGCTGAATTCCAGCTTCGACGCTGATGATGCCATTAGGCATCCTTCGTAATCAAAAGCGGACTTTTTTGAACTACCTCTAAAAAGGTTATTTCCTACCCTCATTATACTCCACTACCTTATACATTTAAAGAAAGGAACGAGCGCTGTCGACCTTCAAAAACGGCTACCTCCGTACAGCCCAGCTCACGCAAGAGCGCCTCGGCCTCAGGCAGATAATCGCCTAGCTTCAGCGGATCATGTGCATCGGAGCCAAGGGTCAGCGGAATTCCCAATCGAATGGCCTCCGTTAACATCCGGCGACCAGGGAACATCTCTGCGCATGGCTTCGATAATCCTGATGCATTGAGCTCCATAGCACAGCCACTTTTTGCGATAGCTTGCAGCGCCGCATTCTCCAGATCTATACGCTCTTCAGTCTGCTCTGGTGCCGGAGTGAAGCCAAAGCGCTTGATCACATCTGTATGACCCATAATATCGTACATTCCCGTCGCTGCCGCTTTGCTCACAGCATCATAGTACTGACGATAGACTTCTAGTACGTCTTTCCCTTCCCAATGATGGGTCTGGCGAAAATCCGTAATGTCCCATTCCCCGAGAAAATGAACCGATCCAATCACATAGTCCCATGGATACCGCTCAATAATGGCCCGAATTTCTGTCTCCCAGCCTTCGATATAGTCGCCTTCGAGGCCGACACGCACATCAATCTGACCACGGTAGCGCTCTTTCAGAGAGAAACACTCTTCCACGTAACGCGGCAGCTCGTCCATAGGCATTGCCATCTCAGGATAATAGTGAGCAGGGTCTACATGCAGCAAAGGCATGTGATCCGACAGCCCAATCTGCGACAAGCCAATCTCCACCCCACGCTGCACATAAGCCTCCAGCTTGCCAACCGCATGACCACACCGCTCATGGTGTGTATGATAGTCTATTAGCACAGGCTCGCCTCCTAATCGCGGCGAGGCCGCTCGTGGCGACGGCTCAGCTCTGACATAATGTCATCCAGCGGCAGCTTGCGCTCTTGCAACAGAACGAGCAAGTGGTACATCAGGTCACTGACCTCAAGACGAAGCTCGTCATTGTCTTTATTTTTGGCGGCAATGATCGTCTCGGACGCTTCTTCACCGATTTTTTTCAGAATTTTATCAACGCCTTTATCGAACAGGTACGTCGTATATGCACCTTCCGGACGCTCACGTTCACGCTCTGCAATGACCGATTCCAGTTCAGCCAGTACTTCAAAACGGCTTTCGGAGCTGGCACTTGCAGTCGTTGCAATAGAATCACCTGAAGTCTGATTTGCTGATTGCTCTGGCAAGCCCACGATTTCATTATGGAAACACGTCACTGCTCCGGTGTGGCAAGCAGGTCCGTTCGGCTTCACTTCAACCAGCAAGGTGTCACCATCACAATCGTATTTCAATGAAGTAATCGTCTGTACGTTACCTGAAGTTGCGCCCTTGTGCCACAGCTCTTGACGCGAGCGTGACCAGAACCACGTTTCACCGGATTCCAGCGACAATTTTAGGGATTCCCGATTCATATAAGCCATCATCAGAACTTGACGTGTCTCTGCATCCTGCACAATGGCAGGTACCAAACCATCGCTCCAGCGAATGTGTTCCACAACCTGCTCCAAGGATAACTGCTCCTTAATCTCATTGCTTACATTAGTCACGGATCTCCACCCCTTGCTCTCTCAAATGTTGTTTTAACGCCGGAACGGCGATTTCTTTGTAATGGAATATCGTTGCTGCTAGACCTGCGTCCGCTTTGCCTGTAGTGAAGACATCATAGAAATGGGATTCCTTGCCTGCACCGCCTGAAGCAATGACCGGAATACGTACCGATTCGGATACCGCTGCAGTCAGCTTCAGATCGAATCCGTCCTTCGTTCCGTCCGCGTCCATGCTTGTCAGCAGAATTTCGCCAGCGCCTAAGGTCTCCGCCTGTTTAACCCAATCAAGCGCCTTAATTCCTGAAGGTTTACGTCCACCATGCGTGTACACTTCCCATTCGCCCCAAGCCTCATTATACTTGGCGTCTATTGCAACGACGATACACTGGGAACCAAAGCGACGTGCTCCGTCTGCAATCAGCTGAGGATTAAGCACAGCTGCCGTATTTACCGCAATCTTGTCCGCTCCTGCACGCAGAATGCGCTTCATGTCTTCCACCTTGGAGATCCCTCCACCTACGGTAAAAGGAATGGCGATCTCGCCTGCGGTTTGTCGCACCACTTCTTCCATCGTTTCGCGGCCTTCCACCGAAGCGGAGATATCGAGAAACACCAGTTCGTCCGCACCCTCGCGGTCATACAGCGCCGCCAGCTCCACCGGATCACCCGCATCGCGGAGATTGACGAAGTTAACGCCTTTGACAACCCGGCCGTCCTTCACGTCCAGACAAGGAATGATTCTTTTTGCCAGCATGCTCCTCTTCCTCTCTCCTGATGATCGCATACCTGTATAAGTTCAACTTAGAATATTCACACTAGCCACTCCGATGACAGAACAACCTTACGAGCGCTGTTATCCCCAGATTTTTTGATCCTTTTTTAAAGGGAAAATCCGGGGATAAAGGCGAACCTTTCACTTCTTCAGGTTATTTCTGTCCTCTCCGTTATCGTGCCAATGTTTATTTGAGCCTATATAGTATCGCTATTATTTATTTACCGCACGTACCGCTTCGGAAAGATCAATACTACCAGTATACAGCGCTTTACCTACGATTGCTCCTCCGACACCATCTTCCGCATGCTTGCTTAAACGAAGCAGATCATCCATGACACTAACTCCCCCGGAAGCAATCACCGTACGGCCACTCGCCTTCGCAAGAGACACGATCGCTTCCACGTTAGGACCCTGCATCATGCCATCACGGGAGATGTCTGTGAAGATGAAGGTTTCGGCACCAAATGCCGCCAGCTCCTTCGCCAGTACCTCAGCTTGAACTTCCGATGTCTCCAGCCACCCGCGTGTCGCCACATAGCCATTGCGTGCATCAATGCCAATAGCTACTTTGTCTCCATACCGTCCCAGTACTTCTTCTGTAAAAGCGCGATCTTCAATAGCGGCTGTCCCGATAATAAGACGACTTACACCGAGACCCAACAAACGTTCTACATCAGCCACTGTACGAAGACCTCCACCGACCTGAACAGGCACGTTCACGGCCGAAGCAATACGCCCGATCAGCTCATCATTCACGGGATGACCTGCTTTTGCACCGTCCAGATCCACCAGATGAACGTATGTACCACCTTGCTTCTCCCAGGAAAGAGCAACTTGAACCGGGTCATCGTTATATACCGTCTCCTGATTGTAATCTCCCTGCACAAGTCTTACACATTTGCCGTCCCGGATATCAATTGCCGGATATATGATAAAAGATGACATACAAGGCCTCCTGAATATATTCATATTTGTGCTCTATATAAGATTAGCTACGTATTATTTTATAAGGATGGAATTAAAAAATCATATGATCGCTGATTATGATTACGCCTTTGATCCAGTCAACGCCAGGAAGTTTCCAAGCAGCTTCATACCCAGCTCTCCGCTCTTCTCCGGGTGGAACTGCATACCGAAATTGGAGCCTCTGCCAACAATCGCCGTAACCGGATGTCCGTAATCCGTTACTGCCAATAGATCGCTCTCTACGTCCGTACGTGCATGATATGAATGGACAAAATAGACATGACTTGCCTCAAGCCCCGCGAATAGCGGATTTTCCGGGTGCAGGAACTGCAATCGATTCCAGCCCATATGTGGAACCTTTAGTTCTCCCGGTGCAAATCGCACCACTTTACCCGGCAAAATATTCAATCCTTCATGCTCGCCATGCTCCTCACTTGAGCTGAACAACAGCTGCATGCCCAGACAGATCCCGAGCAGCGGTGTTGGTCCAGCTGCCGCTTCCTTCACCACAGCGTCCAAGCCACTCTCTCTCAAGTGCACCATGGCATCGCCAAATGCACCTACACCTGGCAATATCACACCATCTGCACCAAGAATCGCATCCCGGTCACCTGTGACCAGCGCTTCGTAGCCAAGACGTTCGACCGCTTTGCCGACGCTGTGCAGGTTCCCCATACCATAATCGACAATTGCAATCGCCATCGTCTACAGCACTCCCTTCGTGGAAGGCACACCCGTTACACGTGGATCAATCGTTGTTGCCTCGTCCAGTGCACGTCCCAATGCTTTGAAGATCGCCTCGATCATGTGGTGTGTATTTTGTCCGTAGTGCACGATAACGTGCAATGTAATGCGCGCTTCCAGCGCCAGTTTCCACAGGAACTCATGTACCAGCTCGGTTGAGAAGCTGCCCACTTGCTGAGATGGGTATTGTGCGCGGTACTCAAAGTGAGGGCGGTTGCTGACATCGATGACTACCTGAGCGAGAGCCTCATCCATAGGCACAAAAACACTCGCATAACGTTTGATGCCCCGCTTGTCACCCAATGCTTCACGAAGGGTCTGTCCCAGACAGATTCCGATATCCTCCACCGTGTGGTGGTCATCAATATCAACATCGCCGCGCGCCTGTACGTTCAGATCGAATTGTCCATGCTTTGTGAACAGATCGAGCATATGATTCAGGAAAGGTACGTCCGTTTCAATCTCGGATTGCCCGGTTCCATCTACGGCAAAAGAAAGCTGAATGTTCGTTTCATTTGTTTTGCGGTCTACCTCTGCCTGACGTACAGCACCCTTATTCTGAAGGTCCAAACCATTATTCTGCTTATCCATTATCCGATTCCGCCTTTCCTTCCTGTTCTAACCGTACAGCGATCGCACGGGCGTGTCCTTCGAGCCCTTCATGCCGGGCCAGCTCTATAATAGCCGCTCCATTTTGGAGCAACGCTTCCTTGCTGTAATAGATCAAACTTGATTTTTTGATAAAATCATCCACATCCACAGGTGAGCTGAATCGTGCCGTTCCATTTGTCGGAATAATATGATTCGGTCCCGCAAAATAATCCCCTACCGGCTCCGAGCTATACGGGCCGAGGAAGATCGCTCCGGCATTCTCAATCCGGCCAGCGTAAGCCATGGGCTCCTGCACCATGATCTCCAGATGCTCCGGTGCGAGCCGGTTCACCACATCGATTCCCTCATCGATGGAATCGACCACAATAATTGCGCCATACTGCTCCACGGAAGCAGCAGCGATATCACGCCGCGGCAGCACTTCTAGCTGCTGCCGCACTTCGGCCTGCACGGCTTCCGCCAGCACGGCCGAGGTTGTGACGAGAATGGCCGATGCCATCTCGTCGTGCTCCGCCTGCGACAACAAGTCGGCGGCGACATATACCGGATTCGCCGTATCATCGGCGAGCACCACAATCTCACTCGGCCCGGCGATACTATCGATATCGACTGCGCCATAAACCTCACGCTTCGCGAGCGCCACGTAAATATTGCCCGGTCCACAGATCTTGTCGACCGGGGCAATACTCTCCGTGCCATAGGCGAGGGCGGCGATTGCCTGAGCGCCGCCAACTCGGTACATTTCGCTCACGCCTGCTTCCGCAGCAGCCACGAGAATGTACGGGTTAATACCTTCACCGCCATTTGTTGACGGCGGCGTCACCAAAACAATCTCCGGCACGCCAGCCACCTGTGCCGGAATCACATTCATCAGCACCGACGAAGGGTACGCTGCTTTGCCGCCAGGTACATAAACGCCGACCCGCTTCAGCGGTCGGATTACCTGGCCCAGCAGACTGCCGTCCGGCTGCCAATCCATCCATGAGTTGCGCTTCTGCTTCTCATGAAACGCACGAATGTTAGCGGCGGCCTGACGGATCGCCGTCACGAAGGAAGGCTCCACAGCTGCATAGGCTGCTTGCAGCTCTTCCTGCGGCACGCGAAGCTCCGCAGCCGTCAGCTTCGTGCGATCCAGCTGCTCTGTGTAACGCAACAGTGCCGCATCTCCTTCCCGGCGAATGTCGCTGACAATGCGCCGTACCGCTTCATTTTGCTCAGGTGTACCGTATTCCACTTCCCGCTTCAAATCAAACTCCCGTGCAGGTACAATTTTCATGAGTACAACCTCCCTATCCCTGTATAACCTGTGATACCTCTAATATCCGTTTATGCTATATGATCAATCATCGATTAGTTACTTCTGCTCCATCTTACATGCTAGATTTATCCCCGAAAGATCCCCGAAGACACCTCATTCGAGGCTGGAATGACCTGTTGGAGAGCATCGCATAATGCTTGAATCCGTGCATTCTTCATCCGATAACTGACCCGATTGGCAATAAGGCGGCTTGTGATATCCAGAATACCCGTCATCTCCACGAGTCCATTCTCACGCAACGTCTGACCAGTCTCCACCAGATCGACGATTCGATCTGCCAGACCGATCAGCGGCGCCAGTTCGATGGACCCGTTCAGTTTGATTACTTCCACCTGCTGTCCTTGCTCGCGGAAATATTGGGAAGCGATTCTCGGGTACTTTGTTGCCACTCGCTGCTGAATGCCAGGTGTCCAGTCCGGTAGTCCAATAACAGACATGCGGCACTGGGCGATACCCAAGTTCAACAATTCGTATACGTCCCGATTTTCCTCAAGCAGAACGTCTTTACCCACTATGCCAATATCCGCTACTCCATACTCCACATACGTTGGCACGTCTACGGGCTTCGCCATGATGAACTCCATCCCCGCTTCCGGCACTTCGATGACCAGCTTGCGCGTATCGTCCACGTCTTCCGGAATATCAAGCCCTGCTTCACGGAACAGTTTGGAGGCTTTCTTATAGATTCGGCCCTTCGGCATAGCTACCTTCAAAATATCCGACATCTCAGCGTCCCCCTCCATTTTCATGCCCGTACGTGATAACCTGCTCAGCCTGGATTGACTTGTTGCCTGTTAGAGCCTCTGCCCCATCTTTAGGAAGGAGGTATGTTACTACATTCTGACCAATGCTGCGTAGTCTCGCCGCCTCTGTTAGAGCCTCAGCCCGGTGTTCCGAAGTATATTGAATAAGTACAGGCTTCTTCTCTTCCATCGTAATTCCATGAACACCATCGATAATACGGTTTGTTTTGAGTGCAAATCCTGTAGCCGGTAATGAACGGCCAAACTGCTGTAACAGATTATCATATCGTCCGCCACTGCATACCGGGGATCCAAGCTCTGCCGCATACCCTTCAAACGTCATGCCTGTATAATAGGAGAAATCACCAATCATCGTCAGATCAATCAGCACATGCTCAGAAACACCGTACGCTTCCAACACTTCGAATACTGCACAGAGATGTGCAATGGACTGTGCTGCTTCAGTACTTGAACTCAGCTCTGCTGCGTGTGTACATACTTCTTTACCGCCACGCAGACGCAAAATAGCTTCAAGCTGCTCCTTCAGTTTCGGTTCCAGATTCAATGCTTCAATGGATTGGCGATAGCCGACATAATCACGTCCCAGCAATCCTTCTTTCAACTGTTCCTGTTGTACCGTTTGACCCGGAATGACTTCTTCCAGTAACCCGTTCAGAAATCCCATATGACCCATCGCAATTTTAAAGGAAGACACACCCGCTGCCTGCAAAGAAGCAATCGCAAGTGCTACAACTTCTGCATCTGCTTCTGGCGAATCATCACCGACAAGCTCTACACCTGTCTGGAAAAATTCCGCCTCACGTCCTGCTTCCTCTTCAATGGAACGAAACACATTCGCATGATAGGACAAACGCAGAGGAAGCTCCTCATCCTTTAATAGAGAAGAGACCACCCGTGCAATCGGAGCTGTCAAATCTGATCTTAGTACGAGCGTAGTCCCGCGACTGTTCAATAATTTAAACAGCTTGCGATCCGATGTGGAACTAGCTACACCTACGGTATCGTAGTATTCAATCGTTGGCGTAATGATTTGACGGTAACCCCAGCGTTCCATGCATTCCAGTACATTCCGCTCAATCGTTCGCAGCTTGGTCACAACATGTGGTGTATAGTCACGAAAACCTGTCGGTTTTTCAAAGCCTTTTGGTTTGGACATTGGTATTATTCACCCCGAGTCAGTAATTTAAGATTGGTAGACGTTCTATTTCAACAGGATTTATGTAGTGTAAATCCCCATTCTATCTTGAACCTGAATTTTTATCGTTGCTGCCAGGCAGCCTTTAGAAAATGTTTAGTACGTGTTCATTTATGCTTAATTATAGTTAACTTCCATCTTGTTTCTTTAACATGGTAAAGTGCTAACAAACTAAAGGATATGGGATATGATAACATGAATGACTATCCATCGTCAACAATACGGCCCCTTTGGGTTGCTTGTACTACATCCTCCATTTTGATCCCATTGCTGAACATGAGTCTAATTATTTGTATACGAAAAAAGCTGCCATCAGCAGCTTCCTTATTCCAGTCCGTTCGACTTATTGCTCTTCCCCTGACTGAATCCATTCAGGTTAATTTTCGTATCCTTTGTTGGTGATCTTTTCAGATATGTCCGTAGGCCGTCTCCCAAAATCATTTGTTTTCATCAGCCTTTAAGACAATCTCCTCCGCCGAAGCATTCGAGCGAGACAGATCACGAAGTGGATTCCCTCCTACAAAAGCCCCCGGAGCTACATCCTTATGAACAACTGCTCCTGCTGCTACTACCGCACCGTCTCCAATGGTCACACCCGGCAGGATGGTTGAATTAGCACCGATCAATACATTTTCCCCAATAATCACCTCACCGAGTCTGTACTCTTTAATAAGATACTCGTGAGCCAAGATCGTGGTGTTGTAACCAATCACGGAATTTTCGCCTACCGTAATTTTCTCCGGAAAGAACACATCAACCATCACCATCAAACCAAATGCCGTATGTTTACCCACCTTCATGCCAAGCATGCGACGATAGATCCAGTTCTTGACCGATAGAATCGGGCAGTACCGTGACAACTGAATCCAGATAAAATTACGCACGCCTTTCCACGGACTCACTGTCTTGTAGATATGCCAAAGTGCGTTATGACCTTCTACGGGATAGCGGGTTACTTTTCTCATGAACGTTCCGTTTCAATCAGCTTAAGCAAGTCCTTCATGTCGTGCAAAATGTAATCCGGGTTATAGCCGCTCAATACCGCCTCTCCCTTAAGGGACCAGGCTACGCCTGCCGCAAGCGCACCCGCGTTCTGTGCCGATTGAATATCGACTGGGCTGTCACCCACCATTAATGTTTTGGAAGGATCTGCACCTAACTCTTCGATCGCCTTTAGCACCGGTTCAGCATGCGGTTTGGGATTGGTTACGTCGGTAACTGTCACAATCGATTTCATATACTTCAACAGGTCGAAACGCTCCAGCACTTTAAGAGTAGATGGACGAATCTTCGTCGTGACAACACCCATCACAATTCCTGCCTCATGAAGAGCCTCAACGACTTCAATCACGTGAGGAAACGGCTGAACCATCGCCTCATGATGAACGTCGTTGTACGCCCGATATCCTTTGACATACTCCGCAACATCCTCTTTCCCAGAAAACGTACGCATCTGATTCTCCAGTGTTCCTCCCATATGAGGAATGATCTGTTCGCGTGTCCAAGGGGTAGATAACTGCAAATCCTCCATTACATGAAGGAAAGAGTTAATAATTAGTTCATTCGTGTCGATAATCGTTCCATCCAGATCAAACAAAACCGTGTCAATCATGTTGCATTACTCCTTTTTCTCTTCAGCTTGCTTCAGATCCTCTTTGGTCGAGACTGGAGTTACCGTGTCCTCTTTGCCTGCAACCGGGCCTGTTTGCACCATATCATCCGATGATTCTGAAGGAACCTTGGAAGATACAATCGGATCGCTATAACGTACATCTGCCTTGCCTGTCATTCTTCTCACGACGATGAAGACTACCGCAACAACAATGATCCCAATAGCCAGCAGCTGCGAAATTCTTACGTTACCGTAGGCTGGATCAAGATATCCTTGCTCGAAGCCCATAGCTGTCATCGGTGACCATAATCCATTAACCATGGAGGCAACCCATTGCGGAGCCTGGAATCCCAGACTGTCGGTACGCAGCGCTTCGATAAAGAATCGACCGATTGAGTACCAGATAAAATAGGACATAAACAGCTCACCAGCACGCAAGAACTTCTGACGACGAAGCACCAGCAAGATGATCAGACCAACAAGACTCCACATCGATTCATACAAAAATGCAGGATGATGGAATACACCTTCCACGTTCATCTGATTAACGATAAAGTCTGGCAAATGAAGCTTGTCTCTCAAAAATGATTCTTCTACAGGACCGCCATAGGCCTCCTGATTTACAAAGTTACCCCAGCGTCCGATCATTTGTCCAACGATCAATCCAGGTGCACAGATGTCGGCCATACGCCAGAAATTATACCCTTTACGACGGAAGAAAATGACTGCACATATGATCGCACCAATCAGTGCGCCATATATGGCGATACCACCATTCCATATTTTAAAGACATCCCAGAAATTATCCTTATAATCGTCCCATCGAAATGCCACGTAGTATATGCGGGCACCGATAATGGCAGAAGGCACACCAAGCAGAACCATGTCCATGAACACTTCCTGCGGAATGTTATATCGTTTGCCTTCCCGGATGACGAGCAGCAAACCTACAAGTGCCGCTGTACCGAGAATAAGCCCGTACCAGTGAACCTTTAACGCTCCGATGGAGAACGCTATCGGGTTCAACAGTAATAATGTATCCATTCATTCACACTCCTATAAATTGACTCATTCACAAGCATGACCAACTGCTGTATGTCTCCAACGCTCTATAAAGGAGTAAAACACATCAACAATTGGCCTTTAATCATATAATAGATCCTTCTCTTCTTAGTCCATGTCTTCCATATCTTCAGAGATCGTTGCTGTCAGCTTGTTCGTAAATTGCAACGCAGCATTCAGCCCCATCTGTTTCAAGCGATAGTTCATTCCCGCTACTTCAATGATAACAGCCAAGTTCCGCCCCGGACGAACAGGAATCGTTACAAGCGGTACATCTGTGTCAATGATGCGTGTCGTCTCTTCATCCAGGCCAAGACGATCATATTGTTTATCCTGCTGCCAAGCTTCCAGACGAACAACCAGTGTAATCCGTTTGTTATTACGAACCGCACCCGCACCGAACAATGTCATTACGTTGATGATCCCGACACCACGGATCTCAAGCAGGTGACGGATCAATTCTGGCGCAGTTCCGTGCAGCTGGAAGTCTGATGTCTGACGAATTTCTACCGCATCATCGGCGATCAATCGGTGACCACGTTTTACCAGTTCCAGTGCAGTTTCACTCTTACCAATGCCACTGCTTCCGGTGATTAACATCCCTACTCCATACACATCACAGAGTACACCGTGAATCGTTGCTGTAGGCGCCAGTTTCTTCTCCAGAAATCCAGTAATCCGGCTGGACAGAATCGTTGTAGCCATGTTGCTGCGAAGCACAGCAAGGTTCTGTTCTTCACTGATGTCAATCAGTTCCTGTGGCACTTCAAGTCCACGGGTTACTACAATACATGGCGTTTCTTCCGTACAAAGGCGTTGCATCCGATCACGGCGCTCATCTTCTGGCAACATTGCAAAAAAGGCCAGCTCTGTTCTACCAAGCAGCTGTACCCGTTCTTGTGGATGATATTCAAAATAACCGGCCATTTCCAGGCCAGGACGGTTCAAATCGTCTACAGTAATGACTCTCTTCAGTCCGTGAGATCCAGAAACAACCTCCAACTGGAATTGTTGTACCAATTCAGATACTTTCACTTTTTTCGCCATTTGTCTCTTCCTTTCAGCATTCGCTGCCCTCTATGTACATCAGCATTAGCGTCATTCCATTGCATTAATAGCGCATTCATGTTGTTTGTTACAGCATCTAACCTTCAAATAATCTTAAATGAATTCCGGGATGAATGCAATCTTGGCTTCCACCCGTGTATGAGTAAAAAAGCCCCTTCCAGCAATAACGGAAGGGGCTCAGATTACAATGTATGATTGCGTTAACTGATAGATTCTATCGTTACCGATGAATCTCAGTACTATTAGTCTTGAAGAAGAACGTTTGCTTCAGTCTCTTTGTCAAAGATATGAACTTTGTTCATGTCAATTGCCATTTTAACTGTAGAACCATCACGAGTGTTGGAACGTCCGTCTACACGTGCGATTGTAGTGTCGTTACCTACACCGCTCAAGTAGAGGAGCATTTCGTGACCCAGGTTCTCTGTTACGTCTACGTGTGTAGAGAATACAGAGTTCGGGGATGCTTCCAGGAATACTGGCTCTTCGTGAATGTCTTCTGGACGAACACCCAGAATGACTTCTTTACCAATGTATCCTCTTGATTTCAGCACTTGTGCTTTACCTTGTGGGATTTCAACGTCCACACCAGGAGCTACGAAATGCATGCTAGCACCTTGCTCAGCCAATTTACCCGAGATAAAGTTCATTGTCGGGGAACCGATGAAACCAGCTACGAACAGATTAGCAGGGAGGTTGTAAAGCTCTTCCGGAGAAGCAGCTTGTTGGATGATACCATCCTTCATAACAACGATTCGATCACCCATTGTCATTGCTTCGATCTGGTCATGCGTTACGTAGATAACGGTTGTTTCCAAACGTTTCGCAAGTTTAGTGATCTCAGCACGCATTTGACCACGCAATTTTGCATCCAAGTTGGAGAGAGGCTCATCCATCAAGAACACTTGTGGATCACGGACGATCGCACGTCCCAGAGCGACACGCTGACGTTGACCACCGGACAATGCCTTAGGTTTACGCTCAAGCAAATGCTCGATATCCAGGATTCTAGCTGCTTCACGTACACGTTTGTCGATCTCATCTTTTTTCACTTTACGCAATTTCAGACCAAACGCCATGTTTTGGTATACGCTCATATGCGGATACAAGGCATAGGATTGGAATACCATCGCGATATCGCGGTCTTTAGGAGCAACATCATTAACGACGCGGTCACCGATATAGAGTTTACCTTCAGAAATTTCCTCAAGGCCTGCGATCATACGCAGTGTTGTTGATTTACCACAACCGGACGGACCTACCAGTACCAGAAACTCTTTATCTTTAATGTCCAGGTTAATATCAACTACTGTTGCTTTATCAGAACCCGGGTATTTTTTGAAAATATGCTCTAAACGTACACCAGCCATGATTGTTGCCTCCTCAGAGATCATTTTGTAATCGAATACATTTTGTAGTTTTATATTAACCCATTTGCATGATGTTTGACTATTCGCAAACTGCACAAAAATATCAAAGCTTTTTCGTCACTTTGTACATAAGCAATAAAAGTCGCACCAGAACAGCACTTTCGAAGTTTCTAACATCATATCCAATCTCCTGTTTGATCTTATCCAAACGATATACCAAGGTATTTCGATGAATAAAGAGTCGCTTTGCCGTCTCGCTGACATTACAATCGAGATTGAAGAAGGTCTCCATTGTAGCCAGTGTTTCACTATCACTAAACAACACAGTGCCTTTCCCCGTTTCCTGTATAAAACGAAGTCGCTGTTGCACAGGAATACTATCTACCAAACGCTCAAGGTGCAGATCCCAAGGAAGATGAATGTGTTGCACGACATGGAAAGCTCTGCCCAAGTGAACACTCTCTTGAAGAAGTGCCGTGACAGAAGATAGCTGTTTTGCAGGGATACACGGTAAGGATGCAGACAAATGAAATACACCCGCCCATTCACTGGCTACCAATTCGTAGAGCCCCTGACAGAAGGCATTCAACAAATCTTTTCTGGCTTCCGTCGTATCCTCTTCAGCTTCGCCTGTGACAATCTGTTCATCACCCAGAAACACCCACTCCTGCGCTCCCACAGGAATCAGTATAATCTCTTCACCGAAGTAACTTTCGAGTAACTTGTTCAATTCCTTCGAACGAATACGATGAGCATCAGGTGTCTCACATTGCAGCAAAAATGGGATTTTCTCTGTGTTCAATTCTCCATCCAATGAAAAATGATCCGGTATAGGTTCCTGCTGAACTCTTTGCTCAACCTGTTTCCGAAGCCACTGTCCCAATTCAGCAAGCTGTTGTTCTCTATCGTTTTCATATATCACAGGCTGTTCTTCATCTAACGATTCCCTATGACTACTAATGAGAAGTTCAATTAAACGCTGTACTTCCAGCGTAACGGCGTCAACAGAGCATCCCCAATATAAAACAGTACCTTCTTCCTCGTTCATCCCGATTTTAAAATATATATGGTCTTCTGTACGCCAACTGCTTACATCCTTTGCTAAACCATCCATCTTCTCATCATCACGTAAGAAACCTTCGGCCTCTTTTGTAAGAGTATTATGAGCCACTGGAACAGTTATACGGTGAGCTGAGCTCAATCCATATTGATTCCATTCTTCTATAGTTATCACGGATTCGTCCAATGTAGTACCTATAATTGCTTCGATTTGTTTTTTTAGATCAGGTATGAGCTTCATATAATGAACGCCACCACTCTGCTTTTTTCTATTATTTTATCATATCTTGCGCAGCATCGCCTTTTTCAGTCTTTATCAGAGTTTCCACATTATTAATTTATTTATCTATAACAAAAAAGAGTGATTAATCAAATTAATGATCAATCACTCTTTTTCAAAAGATGAGTCATGAAGGGCTCGAACCTTCGACACCCTGATTAAAAGTCAGGTGCTCTACCAACTGAGCTAATGACTCGAAAAACTGGTGGAGGATGATGGATTCGAACCACCGAACCCGTACGGGAGCAGATTTACAGTCTGATGCGTTTGGCCGCTTCGCTAATCCTCCAGGATTACATGGTG
>NZ_FRDO01000017.1:0-9821 GCF_900143165.1 Paenibacillus sp. ov031 | reverse complement strand
TCCTCATTGAATTGAATACGCCATTTTCTAATAATCCTAGGAGAGGGTATATTGAAAATGACCGCAGCTTCATTTGGAGACGTCCCATTCTCGTTTATATAGGTGAGTACGTCTAGTTTAAATGTCTTAGTGTAAGCTGTATAGCTCTTTTCAAAAGCTTTGACGCCGTGATATTCGTATTGCCTAATCCACATACGTAAAGTTTCATGATTTATCCGTAATGATTTTGCAATACTTTTGACTCCTTCAGTACCATTCTGATATCTATGAATGGCTTTCAATTTCTCATCTAAACTGAATTTAGGCAAAAAAACTGCACCTCCATTGTTAGTCGTGTCTAACAAATGGGGTGCAGTTCATGTGTAAACGACTGGCTTTTTATTTTACAGTATTAACGGACTTCTCCATTGGTTTCAATCAGTTTTTGATACCAGTGGAAGCTCTGTTTGCGGATACGTCTTAATTCCTTGATATCGAATTCTTCCCGATCCACGTAGATGAATCCATAACGTTTGCTTGATCCCTGATGTGTGCTGACCAGATCAATCGCAGACCAAGGGCAGAAGCCGAATACATCTACACCGTCTGTAATAGCCAATTGAATCTGCTCGATATGTTTATTGAAAAACTCGATGCGGTAAGGGTCGTTGATCACGTCGCCTTCCTCCAGTTTATCAAATGCACCCAGACCATTCTCGGTAACGATCAATGGCAGATGATAACGGGAATAGATCTGGCGCAGCGTTGAGCGGAAACCAACGGGATCAATTTCCCAACCAAATTCAGTCTTTTGCAGATTTGGATTTACAGATCCTCTGTAAGCTCCTGGCTCCCCGACGATTTCATGCTGGTCTCCTGTATGGGAGAAGTCATTGCCATCATTCAAGCTTTCACCAACGGTCTGTGATGTATAGTAGTTAAAAGCGATAAAGTCAGGGTTTCCTTGAGCCAGGATGTCCATGTCTCCATCTTCAATAACAGGGGTATATCCTTTTTCTTCGAGATAACTCCAGGCAATATGATTGTAGCGTCCATATACCGCCATATCGAGATAGAGCCAGTTGCGAATGGCAGCATAGTTATCAGCAGCGAGCGTATCTTCCGGTTTGGAGCTCGCGGGATAGATAACACCGATATTGGGAGCTGGGCCGATTTTGGCTTCAGGCAGCATCTCATGACACAGAACCATGGCTTTGGCTTGAGCGACCAGCATGTGGTGATTTTGCTGATACAGAGTTTTTTGTGGATCAACAAGTGTTGTATCCAGGGTACCCAGAGAGCCGGGGTGAAGGATTAGCATATTTTGTTCATTGATGGTCAGCCAATATTTGACCCGGTCACCGTAGTTTTCATAAAGTGTTTTGGCATATTGTTCAAAGGCATCTATCGTTGCACGGTTGGACCAGCCCCCTTTTTCTTCAAGCGCATAAGGAAGATCAAAGTGATACATGGTCACAATGGGCTCAATACCGTATTTAATCAACTCATCAATCAAGGAATCATAAAATGCCAGTCCCTTTGGATTTACTTCACCTGCTCCTTGCGGATAGATGCGAGTCCAGGCGATGGAGAAACGGTAGGCTTTGAAGCCCATTTCGGCCATCAGGGCCACATCTTCTTTGTACATATGATAGTGATCACTGGTTACCTTGAAGTCGGTTACGCCTTCCACATGATTGCCCATGTCGATGACAGAAGGGCCTTTGCCATCTTCATCCCAGGCTCCCTCAATTTGATAGGCGGAGGTTGATCCTCCCCAGAAGAAATCTTTAGGAAATGGTTTAAGTTGAGTATGCTTCATTGTTAGTTCCTCCTAAATTGAATACATATGATATAAGTTGAGTTAGACAAGAGTTAGACAACCAAAGTCAGCAGGACATCGTTTTTCTGTACATGCTCTTGAGTCGTTTCGAATACATCCACTTCCTGCTGCGTGAGAGTAACAATGACAGGAGTCACGGTTTCGTATCCGGCCTCTTTAATTTTATCGATTTCAAATTGGATCAACAGATCGCCTTGTCTAACGATATCGCCTTCCTGAACGACAGGATTGAAATGTTTTCCCTTCAGCGCCACCGTGTTAATACCAATGTGAATCAAAATCTCGGTACCTGCGTTGGTCGTTAATCCAATGGCATGTCCAGTTGGGAAGAGTGAAGTTACAACGCCATCCACGGGAGCGACGACTTCACCAATCTCAGGAACAATCGCCAATCCTTTGCCCATGGCACCTGTTGAGAAAGCAGGGTCGTTAATGGTGCTCAAGGCTACAGCTTTACCTGTAAGAGGACTATAAATTTGTTCCTTTTTGATTTCAGTTGTTTTTGTCTCAGGTACGACAGGAAGTTCTTCCGGTGTACTTTCAGTCGATGTATTGGAGACAGATTCATTTTTTTCGGAAGCTGTGTCTTTGGTTTTGCTTTCATATCCGAACATCACGGTCAATATCGCTGCTACAGCAAAGGAGCAGGCAATCGCAATCACGTAGACAACCGTTGGTGTATAGACAGGAATGGCAAATATATTGTGGAACACATAAGCAGTCATTTTAACGCCAAAGTGACCATTAATGGCACCGCCGATCGCACCTGCAATGACAACGATAGGAATCACTCGTTTATAACGCAAGATCAGACCGTATACGATCGGTTCAGTGACACCTGCAAGTAAACCGGTAAGGCTGGTGGAACCTGCAAGGGTTCGCAGGGTTTTGTTCTTTTTGGCTTTCAGGAAAATACCAAATGCTACACCGATTTGTGCAAACACAGCTGCAGCTGCCATGGCTTCAATCGGATCGCCGCCAACCCCGATATTCTGAATCGTGATTGGTGTGAAACCCCAGTGGAGTCCGAAGACAACCATGAAGGTCATGAATCCACCCAGTACAACTCCTGACAAAATGCCGCTGACACCAATAAGCCAAGTTACGCCGGAGGAGATCCAGTCACCTACCGTGGTGCCGAATGGTCCGAAGGCCATTGCGGACAAAGGAACCATAATCATCAGAGCAATCATCGGTACCAGGAACAATTGCAGATCTTTCAAAATGATTTTCTTCAGTAGTTTGTCGAGTACAGCGTAGATGCTGATCGATATGAAGATCGGGAACACGCTGGCTGAATAATTCATCATGACAACGGGTATGCCGAGGAACGATACATCCGAGCCTTTATCCATCAGTCCGGTAAAGTTCGGCTCCATCAGAGCGGCACCAATTACACCGGCTACATAAGGATTGGCTTTCAGTTTCATACCAAGTGTGATACCGAGGAAGATAGGCAAGAAATAAAAGACTGCGTTCCCGGCAGCAGATAGAATCAGGTACGTGTCACTTGTATCAGACATCCATCCAAGCATAGTCAGGACAGTCAACAAAGCTTTTAACATACCTGATCCTGCCATGGCCGGGATTAAAGGTGAGAAACTTCCGGATATAATTTCAAAAACTTTGGATAAAACCGATGTTTTTTCTCCTGTGGACTCAGCAGATGAGGAAGAATCCCCTCCAAAATCTCTGTTCTTCATGATCTCTGCATATACATGAGCCACATTGCTGCCAATGACGACCTGGAACTGTCCGCCGCTTTCGACAACGGTAATGATACCATCGTGTTTCTCGAGCGTTTCGCGTTCAGCCTTTTTCGAATCCTTTAGATCGAATCTCAGCCGGGTTGCACAGTGGACAAGACCATTGATATTGGCTTCTCCGCCGACGAGACGAACGATGTCATCCCCCATTTTTTTATGATCCATGTTCATTCTCCTTTGTTGTTAAGATTGCCTGAAAACAAAAAAATACCTAAACGAATGGCTATGATCATCGGAAAGATGACCCGTTGCCAATCATTTAGGTATCGCCTGCTTTACCAGTAACAATCCTTGTCGTTAAGTTGTGAGACCTACTATAAATGACGCCGAAATCGTTTGCAAGCTTTTTTTATTCAGCGTCCAGCATTTCGTTACGGGAAGTGACACGGTGAATATGGATCGTCAAATACACTTTTTCATCAATGGACATGGCGCTTTCAAACTTCTCTTCAAGGTATTGATTAATCAGTTGTGTACACTGAAAAGCCTTGGCATATTTGTCTTTAACCTGCTCATACAGGAAGTTATCACCCGATGCAAATTGCTCCTGTTCATTACTCAGCATTCTCTGCACAAAGTATTGCAGATGGGTAATAAACCGGGAATAATTAAATGAATTTTCATCCAGGGCGATGTGGTAATGATTGGTGACAATGTTGAAAATATCATCAATAACCTCGGTAATTTCAACCGTTTGTTTCATACCCTGACCATCTTGGCGAGCGTTGACAAAATGCATGGCAATAAAGCTGGCCTCATGCTCATCCATTTGGATGCCGAATTGTTCCTGAATCAGATCTACTGCATTCATGCCAATCCCAAATTCCTTTTTGTAAAACTTCTTGATTTGCCACAAAAGGGAATTCTTCAGTCCGACGGATTTGCGGTACCTTGTAATGGCGAATTGAATATGATCAATTAACGATATATAGATATTATCACTAAAAATATCGCCCATTTCCTTTTTGGCATGGCCTACAATTTCGTCAGCTAATTTTAAATATTCAACCGATGTTTCACCGATCAGGTCAATCAATTTTTGCGGTATTTTATCCGATTTCAGCACAAAGGTTTTCTCGATTTTATCCTCATCCACGGGCTGTCCATTCTTCTTCTTGAAGCCCAGACCGTTGCCGATGACAACAAACTCTTGGCCTACCTGATTCTCGGCGCGAATGACGTTGTTGTTGAAAATCTGTCGGATGATCATGTATGTGTTCACCTCAATAGCTCGTAATAATAACAAAAAACCCAAACAAAGGCTTATTAGACAGCCTTTTGTTTGGGTATCGCCTGCTTACCAGTAACAATCCCGAAGAAGACACAGCTTCCTCTTTCAATTATGTCCACTATACCGCTTTCATAACAGAATAACAATACAATGATTTATGGAAATGAACGTAAAGACGTCAATTTTTGTTATAATAAGAAAGCTGGAAGTGAAGAAGATGGGCTGGGTTGCATAATAAGTTACCGAGGACGGTCATTTTTAAGCATATACAGGATTATTGGAGTGATAACATGAGCAAAGCAAAAGGAAAAGGCGGTACCGGCCGTGGTACTGGCAAAAAAGGCTGGAACCGTTGGCAAGCCGCCGCTAACCGGGCGAAAAGTGCCCCAAAGCCTTATAAAAGTAAAGGCACAAAGAATAAAACCGATGCCGAAACGCCAAGTGACAAGTCCCAGTAAGTGGGCACGAGATAAGTTGGAGAAGAGATCTGACCTGAAACAGGGCAGCTCTCTTTTTTTTGGCTTGATGCGTTAAAAAAATTATGCTTAACAGAGCCTAATAAGTGATATCCAAATTGCCGATATAAATGGTAAATTACCCCTGTGTGGTGTCGATATACTACCTAGAACAAAGGAGATTTGTCATTGTCCAATAAAAGAATGATACACACAATTAATCTCTTTATGGTTGTTACGCTTACTGCGTGCAGTTCTTCGTCGGGTATTCCCAATACTCCTGCGGTTTCCAAATCCATTTCTTCGGAAAAGACGGTTAATGAAACACCTGTAACAATTTTTTCTAAGAACAAGGAAGTGGAGATAACCCTCTCTTCGGATTGGAAGGTTTCAACAGAACTTACTAATCCATCACTATTGAAGTTAGCGCTAGTGGATCGAACGAAGTCCATCCGAATCGACCGAGTGAACCGGGCAGACTACTTACCGGATACGTCATTGACCGATTACATGGCAATCCACAAGAAAAATATTGAATCCACACAAGGCCCAAAGAGAAAGAAAGATGAGATCATCAGAACCAGCAATCTAACTATTGATAAAAAGAAGGCTTACGTAAAAGAAGGAAGAACCAGTTATGAGAGGAATCAATTCGGGTACATTACAGCATACCTAGAAAGTAACTACCATTTTTATATCATTACATATACATCGATGTATGAATTTACGTTAGCAGACCGGGAATTTTTCGAAAAAATGTCTCAACAATTTGGGATATTGAATGATGAACCATCAGACCTTGTCCTTTCATCGACCGATCTTACATCGCATCAAGGAAAATATTCTCAATTCCAGATCCGTACTCCATCTAATTGGGAAGTTCAAGATTTTGAATTACGGGGTTCAGATCTGGATATCTCTCTGCAGGCAAACAATGATTACATGTCGATATATCTCGAACCAAAGGAAGAATCTGATTCCGATCTAACGTTAGAGGAGTATGGACGTTATGTCGCTGAAATGTATGCTGATCCAGAGAACTCCATTCTCGTTCCAGAACGCACGTCTGTTGAAATCAATGGTTTGAAGGGGATTCAGATGGAAGGGTACCAAGTAGTAAATAAACGTAAGATTGTCCAGCTACACACCATTTTAGAAGCACAGGATCATTTTGTAGAGATCGTGTTCTATACGGGTGAGGGTCGATATGATCGGGTAAAGAAAGAGTATCAGAGATATACAAGTACCTACAAGGAAAATAAAAGGTGAAGTTATAAAGGTATAAGAGATCTGCCCACCCGATATCTGGATAAGATCTCTTAAATCTGTAATACAGTCTATTATATAGCAGCTTGAATGAAAGAAGATGGCTCCGAAACTTCAAGTGACAAGTCCGTTTAAATGGGCACGAGATAGAGTAGAGAAGGGAACTGACCTGAATACAGGGATGGTCTCTTTTTTATTTCATCGCAAGCGCATCATATTAAACGAATAACAAAAAACCAAGACGCAGGAATTACCCTCAAGCATCTCGGTTTTTTTGTTATTAACGTTCTTATTGTTTACTTGGTATTCAGCTCTATTTAGCTCTTACTTTGAAGAAGGAGATCAGTTCTTGCAATTGGCCCGATACAGCCGAAAGTTCATCAGAGGCAGCAACAATGGAGGCCATGGATGATTCCTGTTCGGCAATGGATTGCTCAATCTGTTTGCTGCTATGTGCTGCTTTGCTGACGCTCGCAGACAACTCATCCGCAGTAGCGGACATTTCCTGTGTGCTGGCGGATATTTCTTCGGTAGAACTGGAGATATCCTGAATTTGGTTAGCGACTTTGTTCGTAGCTGTCAAAATATCTTCAAAAAATTGCCCCGTCTCCATAGTGACCTGAGATCCCTTCACCACTTCTTGGGAGCCAAGCTGCATAGCTTCGGCAGATTGAAGGATATCGCGCTGAATGCCGTCAATTAAGGTACGGATTTGTTTGGCAGAATCCTGGGACTGTTCAGCGAGCTTGCGGACTTCTCCTGCGACAACCGCAAACCCTTTTCCTTCCTCACCTACACGAGCCGCCTCAATGGAAGCATTGAGGGCGAGCAAATTAGTCTGATCTGCAATCTGTGTAATCATATTTACGATGCTGCTAATTTCGTTGGAGCGGCTTTCCAAAGACTGTATCGATTCCGACGTGTGCTTCACCGCACCAGAGATGAGTCTCATCTGCTCAACCACTTGTTGCATAATCTCATGACCTGTATTGGAACGTTGTTCCATGCTTAATGCCTCATCCGCTACATCTGCAGAACTGCTGGCAATCGTCTGCACAACGGTAGACATTTCTGTCATTGCTCGGGCACTTTCCACGCTCGCCTGATCCTGGGAGCGAAGGCCGTGAGAGATGTCCCGAATATTGCTGCTGATCATCTGGATATTATCGTTATTTTTCTCGGAAATATCTAATAATTTCTTGGATGAGTCAGAGAGATGATAAGATGTCGTTTGGACTTTGAACATCGTGTCATTGAATCGCTGAATCATCGTATTGAATTTTTCATTGATAATTCCCAGATCATCCCGTCCGGTTTGGATGGTTACATCCAGATTGCCTGCGCTTGCAGTCTCAATACCCTTCATAAGGTCACGGATTGGCTTAAGTGTTTTCTTTAATAGAATAAACTGCAGTACCATAAACAGGACCAGGAAACCGATAAGGAAAATACTACTGTATGTAATCAGCTTATGAAGTCCTTTTGGAACTGCGTTTGCATCAACGTCGAAGTAAAGTGCGGCGTACATTTTTCCTTCGGCATTTTTGATAGGGTACATAATTGTAGTCCAAGTACCGTATTCGTCCGTATAAAAACTGCTTAATGCGGGCTCCTCGTCGTTTTTCATACCTTCAAGAGCTATAACATTTTTCTGTGGTAATGGATACATTGAACCTGCTGCCATATTGCTTTCTTCAAAAGGCCCCAACAAATTAGTAGGAATCGCAATGATGGACGTCTGATTTCCTTCCTTCAGTTCAGTGCCGAAGATATAGGCTTGTGCAATATTGGGATATAGCTCGTGGATGGAATCCAGGTATTCTCTTAATTCTTTCTGAACAGGTCCAGAATAACTTTTCTCTTTTACTGCTTCAATTACTTTGTCTGTATCCAGATCATCAAACCATTTCTGTGTTGTAACTTCAGCCTGCTCGTACAATTGTTGACTCAGAATATTCTTTTGCAGTTGATATCCCGCAGTAATGAGGATAACCCCAATCAACATAATACTGCCGAATGAAATAACGAGATTTTTAGCAAAGAAGGGAAGAGTACTCCACCTTATCTTATTTAACAACATAGTTCACTCCTTTTTCTAATTATGACCATCTGGATGCGTGTTCGCTCTACGTATGGTGCTTCGTATCCATGTGATATATCGTAATAGGGTTAGACTAATGTTAGTTTTTGAATGAAAATGATGCTTTAGTACCAAGGTTTTCAGAATTTTTCTCATTTCTTTCATTATTGTGTTCATTATTAAAAAATGCGCAAATCTATAACGGTAATTTCTTTGAAGATTGGGGAAATTAAATGCCAAAAGGAATAAGGACCCTTCATTTTAAAAAGTGAATTGTGCCTAACTTGTATATACATAAAGGGGTGAGGGATTTATGTTGAAATAAAGATATGCGCATATACGAAATACATTAATACGCAAAAATGACTCTAAACGAGACTTGGCGAATACGAAAAGATCAATGAACGATATCCTATTACTGTAATGAAAGACAACAGTATAATAGATGAAGCTAACTTAATTAGTAGTGACATTAATGAAGAAAAGTTTTCTGGCCCTACAAGACAAAATGTTCATTTGAGCTTAGGCGTTAGGATTACAGCCAGTATAGGCTATCCCATAGAACGCATAGAGCGGTTCCGTAGATTCCGTTAACTTAACAACCGCTGGAGACATTTATAATAGGAAAGTAGATCAACTAAATATATTGAAATAAAATTAATTTATAATATGGGTTGTAATTAGTATTAGAACATGATATATTATTAATCCGGCCAAGAAAACACGAGAAACACGGTGCGGCAAGCGAATGAAATAAGCTTCGAAAGAAACTTAAAAAAAAGAGCTTGCAAAGTTGGTTCGGACGTGATAATATATAAGAGTTGCTGAAGAGAACAACGATGGCAACGAAAACAAGTTTGATCTTTGAAAACTGAACAACGAGTGAGTAACGATCTTGCTTGCAAGATCGACGCTGAGAAATCGGTACACGTCTTCGGACTGTATGATTTCGAAGCGAAATAAATGAGATTTTTAATCTCGTCAGTTTCAAAATGAGCTTATCGCTCTTTTCAATACTTTATTGGAGAGTTTGATCCTGGCTCAGGACGAACGCTGGCGGCATGCCTAATACATGCAAGTCGAGCGGACTTGAAAAGAAGCTTGCTTCTCTGATGGTTAGCGGCGGACGGGTGAGTAACACGTAGGCAACCTGCCCTCAAGTTTGGGACAACTACCGGAAACGGTAGCTAATACCGAATAG
>NZ_FRDO01000002.1:0-797627 GCF_900143165.1 Paenibacillus sp. ov031 | reverse complement strand
TCAAGTCCGCTCGACTTGCATGTATTAGGCATGCCGCCAGCGTTCGTCCTGAGCCAGGATCAAACTCTCCATTAAAGTATTGAAAAGAGCGATAAGCTCATTTTGAAACTGACGAGATTAAAAATCTCATTTATTTTGCTTTGAAATCATACAGTCCGAAGACGTGTACCGATTTCTCAGCGTCGATCTTGCAAGCAAGATCGTTACTCACTCGTTGTTCAGTTTTCAAAGATCAAACTTGTTTCACTGCCGTGTATTGTTCACTTCAGCAACTTTTATATCTTATCACATCCGAACCAACTTTGCAAGCTCTTTTTTTAAGTTTCTTTCGAAGCTTATTTCATTTGCTTGCCGCACCGTGTTTCTCGTGTTTTCTTGGCCGGAATTAGAATATACCATGTACAGATTCGGAACGCAAGCTTTATTTTCAATAAAGTTATCTTTTACTTTAAGTTCTCTAAAAAAGAGCCTCTCTATATTGGAAAGACCCTGTTCTTCTATATGAATTGAAGATTGAACTAGCCAATGACTTCCTGAATATGTAGCTGCCTTTGCTGCATCAGATTGATGATTGTTCCTTCTACCGATACCATCGGCCGTGTAGGATGATCCCGATCAGAGAATATGATCTCACCAATTTGATTATTGCTAAGCTTCACTCGGATACCGTTATGGATCTGTGTGGAACGCTGAACGAATACATTTACGATGGCAGGATCCAATTTGCCAAAAGCCTCGCTCTGAATTTGTTCAAGTACCAGGTACGGTGACTGTGCCTTACGATAGATCTTCTCCAGAGTCATGGCGTGGAAGATATCAGCGATAGCTACAATCTTGGCATAGATATGAATCTGCGTGCCGCTGAGCTGCAGCGGGTAACCCGACCCATCCACTTTTTCATGATGCTGCAATGCTGCAAGTCTAGCTCCCTCATTGATGGCCTTCGCCTGTTTTAGTACCTGATAGCCATATTTCGTATGCTGTCGGATCTCTGCCTGCTCTGACGCAGTTAACGTAGAGGGTTTATGAAGGATCTGTGGGTCCACTTTGTTATTACCAATATCATGGAACAATCCTGCAAAAGCTACCTGCATCCAGTCTTTGGACGGCAGATCCATCCACTGGGCCAACTGATAAGATGTAATGGCACTCAAGACGGCATGATGATACACATAATCATGTTCTTGCATCACTCGTGGACTGAAGGTAAGCACATTATACTGTTTAAGATGAACAAACAATGCTTCCAGCTGTGTACGCAACTCATATACAGGTAATTCAGCCGCCAGGGAGGATAGAAAAGCCTTTTTGGTCAGTCCTACCATCTTTTCATACTCTTCATGCAGAGACGGTAAGACGGGTGCTGAGACTGCGCTGCTGCCTTTCCCTGCTCGCTCTCCGTTCTTCTCATTAGCTACATGGACTGAAGAGGCCGACGAAGCCTTAGAACCTGAAGTGCTTGTCCCTGTTCTTTCTTGCTCGATGTCCACTTGATGAATCATAAAGGCTCTGAGTACTTCCACATCTTTGGGCAGAATGACTTTGCCCTTCTGAAACAGAACATTGCCACGAAGCGTTTGCACGTCATTTCCCAGTTTAAGTCCTGGTTTGACTTCAGACAGGGTGATTAATCCCATGTTTATTCCCCTCACTCATCGTTCTTCTATAATGATATCAAGACCATAGTCCCGGTTTTTCACGTTAATTCCCATTATATTACTCAAAAATCAGGCTGTACATCCCAGATTTCGAGGAGAATGGTCCTGGAGCTGTGAAAATAACAAAGGGCCCCCATATGGGAGCCCTCCAATTTCATTGTAATCATGAAATGATTTTCGTTATAGAAAATTGATTCTATGCTTCAGAACCTGAATCATCGCCCTCAACTTCAGCATCGGAAACCGCGTCCTCATCAAGAGTTGACTCTAAACCTTCAGAATCAGCAGCTTCTGCACCTTCAATCAATTCTTCGTCATCTGGTTCTTCCTCATTCTTGTCAATTCGGCTGACTGTAGCTACGGCATCTTCATCGCGAATATGAATCAGCTTCACGCCTTGCGTGTATCGACCCATAGTGGATATGCCTTCCATACTCATCCGAATTAACGTACCGCTGGAAGTGATGATCATCAGATCTTCTTCTGTCTTAACCATTTTCAGGCTGACTACCGCACCGTTCTTATCTGTGACGTTAATGGTTTTAATCCCTTTACCGCCACGAGTCTGCATCCGATAATCGCTGACAGGCGTACGTTTACCGTAACCTTTGGCTGTAACAATCAGAACATCCAGTTCCTGGTCAACAACGTCCATACCGATTACGACATCCTGCTCATCCAGTGTAATCCCTTTAACCCCGGTTGCACTCCGTCCCATGGAACGAACATTTCCTTCCGAGAATCGGATGGACATCCCGTGAGCTGTACCCATAATGATCTCTTGAAGTCCGTCTGTCAGCTTAACATCAATAAGGGCATCATCATCACGCAGGGAGATCCCGATCAGACCGCCTTTACGAATATTGGTGTAATCCTCAAGTGGTGTCTTCTTCACAACCCCTTGACGGGTAGCAAAGAACAGATACTTGTCACTTTCGAATTCCTGAACTGGAATCACGGCATTAACCGATTCACCCTGCTCGATCTGAATCAGATTGATAATCGGCGTTCCCCGTGCTGTACGTCCAAGCTCTGGAATCTCATAAGCTTTGAGACGGTACACTTTACCTTTGTCGGTAAAGAACATGAGGTAATTGTGAGAGTTGGTCACAAACAGATGCTCAACAAAGTCGGTATCTTTGGTGTCCATTCCCACAACCCCACGTCCGCCACGCTTCTGACTGCGGTATGTGGATACCGGCAGACGTTTCACATAGCCTGTATGGGTAATAGTGATGATAACCTCTTCACGCGGAATCAGATCCTCGTCCAGAATGCTCTCTTCACCTACAGTGATTTCGGTACGACGATCATCGCTGAAGCGATCACGGATTTCTTGCAGCTCCGTGCTGATAATTTCGAGCACCAGGTGCTCGTTGGCCAAAATTTCACGATATTCCTTAATTTTGACCATCAGTTCGTTATACTCATTTTCGATGCGCTCACGTTCCAGACCTGTCAGGCGTTGCAGACGCATATCGAGGATAGCTTGAGCCTGATCATGACTGAGTGAGAAACGCTCGATCAGACCTTCTCTGGCTGCATCTGTATTGCTGGATGAACGGATCAACGCAATAATTTCGTCGATATGATCCAGCGCGATACGCAAGCCTTCCAGAATGTGCGCGCGTGCTTCCGCTTTTTTCAGTTCGAACTGTGTACGTCTACGTATAACCTCAATCTGATGCTGCAAGTAGTGATACAACACTTCACGCAGATTCAGAATCTTAGGTTCTTTATTTACAATCGCGAGCATGTTAATCCCAAAGGTGGACTGCATCGCTGTATGCTTGTACAGGTTGTTCAGCACTACACCCGGGTTCACGTCTCTGCGAAGCTCAATCACAATCCGCATACCGTTACGGTCAGACTCATCACGGAGATCCGTAATACCATCAATCTTTTTATCACGTACCAACTCAGCAATTTTCTCAACGAGTCTTGCCTTGTTCACCTGATAAGGAAGTTCCGTAACAATAATCCGTGCTTTGTTGTTGTTTTCTTCGATGTTGGTTTTGGCCCGCATCGTTACTGAACCACGTCCGGTTTGATACGCCTGGCGAATTCCGGAACGTCCCAAAATATAACCGGAAGTTGGGAAGTCTGGCCCTTGAATATAATCCATCAACTCCATGGAAGTGATATCCGGATTTTTGATCATGGCCTGTACGCCGTCGATTACCTCTCCCAGGTTATGAGGAGGAATGTTGGTCGCCATACCTACCGCAATCCCGCCGACACCATTGACAAGCAAGTTAGGGAAACGAGCTGGCAGAACGACAGGTTCACTTTCTTCACCGTCATAGTTCGGCTGGAAGTCAATCGTATCCTTGTTGATGTCTCTGAGCATTTCCATTGCAATCTTGGACAACCGGGCTTCCGTATAACGCATGGCTGCTGCCATATCGCCATCCACCGATCCAAAGTTACCATGTCCATCTACGTGCATGTAGCGCAGGGAGAAGTCCTGTGCCATCCGTACCATCGTTTCATATACGGCAGAGTCACCGTGTGGGTGATACTTACCGATAACTTCGCCGACGATTCTGGCTGATTTTTTATGTGGTTTATCGGGTGTCATGCCTAGCTCGGACATTGCGTACAGAATACGCCGGTGAACCGGCTTCAATCCGTCACGCACGTCAGGTAAGGCACGGCTCACAATAATGCTCATCGCATAATCCATAAACGATTCACGCATCTCGACGCCAATATCCCGATCTTTAACCTGCGAGTTCATTTCTTCCGCCATGCTGGACCTCCTTCTTGTCCTTCAACAAACATTCCATTCAATCATTCGAAAATTAATTATATGTGAAGAGCCTAACAAGGCTAAAACCGCACAAGGACGCTACTCTTTATTATATTACTTTCACAAAAGGTAAACAATTAAACGTCCGCTGGGCAATAGCCTTTCTTCCGGGAACTTTAGAGAGTCTGGGGGTTCGCCCTGCCTTCCTCCCCATTTACACATACAATGCTAGAAAAAGCGGCAATTGTACTGTGTATATTCAGGCTTAGACCGTTCCCGTTCTACGATCAAACTACATCTGTGCAACAAAACCGCACAAAACGCCATATTTCTCTATTATACCACTGAAATCATCTCTTGTCCTTTGATTTCTCCGCGTCTGCCACTCTTATAAACCCCATTAAAACACGAAAGGACTGATGGCTCTTGGGCATCCAGCGTGTCTCCAGCAAATGGACCAAGACAGCTGTGTTACAACGCAGCCGTAATGTGAATGGATATATACCGGTAACACGACAATATAATCGCCAGACCCTGGAACGGATGACTGAATTATTCGAGTCAAACTATATCAAACCGGATCGGGGAACCTACGGCAATGGCGTCATGCGGGTAAAAACCATCCGTATGAATCCACACCCGATTACCGATGCAAACACATCAGAAATCTCTGCTGATCCACTCTTCCCTTCCACAGCTGAAGTCGGTGCCGAGATCTCTGCTGAAGTCCCCCTGACAACGTATGAACTTCGATATGGGACGGAGGAGAAACACTTCCATTCCCTCGATGAGCTGGATCTGGCGCTCACTGAACGTATCCAGAAGCGCGACTACATCATTCAGCAAGGCATTCCGCTGATGAAACATGATGGGTTGCCTTTTGACCTGCGGGTACTGACGCAGAAAAATCTACAACGCAATTGGGAAACGACAGGTATCCTGGGGAGAGTTGCTGCACCGGGCAAAATCATTACCAACATTCATGGCGGCGGACGATTGGCCACCTTTAATGAGTTGGTACGTCCTCATTTTGACCAGGAGCGGTTCCAGCAACTACGCAGTGAGCTATATCGTTTAGGCATTCATACAGCGGTACAGCTACAGAAGTCATTTCCAAGACTCAAAGAGATTGGTATCGATATCGCACTGGACGAAGATGGACGGCCATGGATTATTGAAGTCAACACATTGCCGGGTATCTATGCTTTTGGCCTATTGCCTGATAAGGAAACGTACCGAAAGATCAAGCGTTATGCGAGAGCATACGGCAGATTACCCTCCAAAAAAGGGAAAACATCTCGTACCTCTCCCAAAGCCCAGGCCTCCTCTACCAAAAGCCGCACACATCGGTAACAGGCACTCCAGAGTCCAACCTAAAATCTCTATGCTATAATCCCATAATGTAAAAGAGGCGCCCTCGCAGGCGCCTCTTCGAATATCGTTAGATGTCGAGGTTTTTCACGTATTTTGCATTTTCCTGAATAAAGTCACGACGAGGTTCAACATTATCCCCCATCAGGGTGTCGAACATGGCATCGGCCAGCATAGCATCGCCGATCGATACTTGAAGCATGGTCCGGCTCTCAGGGTCCATCGTCGTTTCCCATAATTGTCCGGCATTCATCTCACCGAGACCTTTATAACGCTGGACATTGAATTTCGCATTTTCGCCGAGAGTTGCGATAATTTCATCGCGTTCCTTCTCGGAACCAGCATAACGAATTACTTTATTGCGCTCAATCTTGAACAATGGCGGTTGGGCAATGTATACATAACCAGCCTCAATGATTTTGCGCATATAGCGATAAAGGAATGTCAGAAGCAATGTCCGAATGTGAGCGCCATCGACGTCGGCATCCGTCATCAAAATGATTTTGTGATAACGTGCTTTGGCAATATCGAAGTCATCGCCAATTCCTGTACCCATTGCGGTAATGATCGCTCTGATCTCCGCATTACCCAAAATCCGGTCAAGACGTGCTTTTTCCACGTTCAGAATCTTACCACGCAGAGGCAAAATCGCTTGGAAATGACGATCTCGTCCTTGCTTCGCTGATCCACCGGCGGAGTCACCTTCGACGATGTACAATTCGCTGATTGAAGCATCCTTGGATGAACAGTCGGCCAATTTACCTGGCAAAGAGCTGACTTCGAGTGCACCTTTACGACGCGTCAGTTCACGTGCTTTACGAGCTGCTTCACGTGCACGGGCAGCTTGCAGTCCTTTTTCCAAAATGCGACGGGATACGGAAGGATTCTCTTCCAGGAACTCCTGCAGCTTCTCAGCAAACAGGGATTCGACAATTCCGCGCACTTCACTGTTACCCAGCTTCGTCTTGGTCTGTCCCTCAAATTGCGGTTCAGGGATCTTGACCGAGATAATCGCTGTCAGACCTTCACGTACATCATCCCCGGACAGATTACCTGTGCTGTCTTTGATTACGCCCGCTTTGCGCGCATAATCATTGATAATCCGGGTAAGGGCACTCTTGAATCCGGATTCGTGCGTTCCGCCCTCATGTGTGTTGATGTTGTTGGCAAACGAGTAAATATTCTCGGTGTAGCTGTCATTGTATTGCAATGCAACTTCCACCTGAATGTTGTCTCTTGATCCTTCTACATAAATCGGGTTTTCATGCAGTGCTTCACGCTTCTGGTTCAGGAAGGAGACATACTCGATAATACCGCCCTCATACAGGAAAGAGTTGGTTACACCTGTACGTTCATCGGTTAAAGTCATACCAATTCCCTTGTTCAGGAACGCGAGCTCACGAATACGAGTCAGCAAAGTTTCATAGTCATAAACTCTTGTTTCCGTGAAAATCTCCGGATCCGGATGGAACGTAACCGTTGTTCCCGTTTCCTCCGTTGTACCGATCGTTTTCAGATCATACTGCGGAACACCCCGACGGTATTCCTGTTGATACACATGGCCGTCAACCTTAACTGTAACAACAACTTTCTCTGATAGAGCATTGACGACAGATACACCTACACCATGAAGACCACCGGATACTTTGTACCCGCCACCGCCAAATTTACCGCCTGCATGCAGAACAGTCATTACAACCTCAAGTGCAGGACGTTTCATTTTGGCATGTTCGCCGACAGGAATCCCCCGCCCGTTATCGACTACAGTGACGCTGTTATCTTCATGAATAGTAACTTCGATATGATCACAATAACCTGCGAGTGCTTCGTCAATACTATTGTCCACTACTTCCCAAACGAGATGATGCAGACCTTTGGCACTGGTGGAACCAATATACATCCCCGGACGTTTACGTACGGCTTCCAGCCCTTCAAGTACCTGAATTTCATCTGCACCATATGACGGTTGATTCATAGACATGCCTTTCACCTACTTCTATAGATTCAATATCGTAAATATGCGTTAACTAAGAATGCATGCTGAAATGAACATATTCCCTTAATTCCAGTAAGCAATCTAAATAAAGACAAGCAGCAAAAGGTACAATAACTCGTACCGCCGATAGGCTAGAGATCAGGAAAAATGTGAGCTCGCTTCTTGAGCGTAGCTGAGGAAATAGGCGAGTAGTACACAATGTTTTTGGTCACGACAATGGACTTGGCTTCCTCTTCACCAATATGCTCCACTGTTTTTTCCTGCTCGGCATGCGTGACATACTGCTTGGAAATTTTTGAGGATTTTTCAATCGATATATCAAAAATAGCGACCAATTCGGAAGATCGGATAATCTTCTCACCGCCCAGATGAATGTACATAAGCCCTCACTCCTTAGCGTTCAACCTGTCCGGCATGAACGTGATAAATACTGGCATCTTTGAGCTTGTCAACGTTTAAGCTCTCGATTCCGGTAGCCGTAATAAAGGTTTGCACCTTGCTCTGGAACGTTTCGATCAGCTGCGTCTGACGAAAAGGATCCAGTTCAGACAGTACATCGTCCAGCAGCAGGACCGGATATTCTCCGATTTCTTCATGAATCAGTTCAATTTCCGCAAGTTTAAGGGACAACGCCGTTGTGCGCTGCTGCCCCTGCGAGCCATACGTTTGTACTTCCCGATCGTTAATGAAAAAGGACAGGTCATCCCGATGCGGCCCACTAAGCGTTGTGCCTCGGCGAATCTCCTGCTCTTTCATTTGTGATAATTTTATCATAAATTGGTCCATTAAGACAGCTTCATCTTCCTCAGCGGCTTCGCTGAAGGAAGGAAGATAGGCCAGACGCAGGACTTCTCCGCCTCCGGTGATGCCCTGATGAATTGTTTCAGCCCACTTTTGCAGTTTCTTTATGAATTGTTTCCTTTTTTTGACGATTTTAACACCATGCTCCACCAGTTGTTCATTCCACACCTCAAGCATGGTCTGGGCTGAAGCGCTCTGCCCCCATAATTGCTTGAGCAAATTGTTACGCTGGACGAGCACTTTTTGATATTGCTGCAGATGATACAGGTAGCCTGGAGCCACCTGTCCAATCTCCATGTCAAGAAACCGGCGGCGGACCCCCGGTGTGCCTTTGACAATCTCAAGATCTTCCGGTGCAAACATCACCACATTAAGCGCTCCGACAAAATCACTCAGCTTTCGCTGTTCCAGTCCGTTGATCTTTGCTTTTTTGCCTTGTTGCGACAAAGATAGCTCGAGCTTGACCGATCCGTACTTTTTGTCGACCTCTGCTGCAAGCCTGGCACGTTCTTCACCGAAACGAATCAGTTCCTTGTCGCGGGATGTACGGTGGCTCTTAGTGAGTGCAAGCACAAAAATGGCTTCTGCAAGATTGGTCTTGCCTTGGGCATTTTGCCCGATCAAAAGATTCACAGGACCAAAAGAATCTAGTCTCAGATGTTCATAATTACGGAATTGCTGCAGATCTATGCTGTTTACAAACACGCGGTATCCTCCCTTTTATCCCGTCCGTCAGGAGGCAGCAGGATCTAACTGGTCTTCTTATTGTGCGACAACTTCGAACGAACCTTCTCCGTCCACCTCAACGATATCCCCAGGGTATAACTTGCGTCCCCGGCGTTCCTCAGGCTCTTTATTCACACGTACAAGCCCATCCTGAAGCAATGCTTTGGCCATACCTCCGGTTGGGATGCAGTCGGCCAGTTTCAAAAATTGATCAAGCTTAATATATTCCGTACGAATCGCTACTTGGTTCACTATGATCTTCCTCTCGTTAGTTGGTCGTCCGGTAAGGCAATATGACGTACAAGCTGTGACTGTCGTCCAGCGGTTTCAGGATGATAGGGCTCATGACACCAGTGAAAGCGATCATCAGCTGCTCACTCTCCACCACTTTCAGCACATCCAGCATATATTTGGAGTTGAACGAGATTTTCAGTGGTTCGCCGTTAAAGTCGGCAGGTTCGATCTCTTCTCTTACTTTTCCCAGCTCGGAAGAGCTTGAAGAAATTTCGATTGATCCGGATTCCATCGTTTGCATCCGCACAATGTTTGTTTTTTCTTCACGCGACAACAAATAAGCCCGGTCGATAGATTCACTTAATTTTTTTGTATCCAAAACGAGTTCTGTTTTGTACGAAGTCGGAATAATTCTAGAAGTATCCGGATAAGTTCCGTCCAAAATGCGCGAATAGAACAGAACACGGTCGATTTTGAACAAAACCTGGTTGTCAGCGACAACGATATCCACAAGTGTATTTTGATCGGGCACGATTTTGCTGAGTTCGTTCAGCGTTTTACCCGAGATCACCACATTGTTGAATCTCACACCTTCTGCATTATCCAGCATTGCTGAACGAGTAGCAAGACGGTGACGGTCAGTTGCCACAAATTTCAGTTCATTGTCACCCAAACTCCAGAGTACACCTGTCAAAATCGGCGTAGTTTCATGTGTGGAAATGGAGAATACGGTTTGTTTAATCATATTTTTGAGCAAATCTCCTGGAATGGAGACGGTTTGGTTCTCTTCGATGCTTGGCAATACTGGGAATTCTTCTGGATCAAGACCAACCAGTTGAATTTCGGTAGCTCCTGCGGAGATAAAGGTGTTGAAGTTCTCTTTTACCTCCATGTGCACTTCTTGGGAAGGCAGCTTTTTGATGATCTCGACAAAAAACTTGGCTGGCAGTACAACACTACCAGGTTGTTCCACCTGAACAACACTTTTATCACCATCTTCAAGCGGGATGAAGGATTGAATTGAAATATCGGTGTCGCTTGCTGTCAACGTCACACCTTGATGATTAACGTCGAATTTGATACCGCTCAGAATTGGGATCGTCGTACGGCTTGAGATGGCTTTGGATACTTGCTGGATGGATTCGTTCAAGTAGCTTTTCATTATGCTGATTTTCATGGTTTCACTCCTAGCGGGTTTTTTGGGTGTAGAGGTGTTGAAATGTGTTTTTCAAAAGGCCGAAGGCAGAGCTTCGAAATCGCTTATTTGGAGATGATATCTTTTAGATCTTTATAGTAATAATAGTAATAGGGGCACTGAATATGTGGATAAGTGGGTATAAACCCATAAGCCCAAGCCTATCCACATGTGTATACGTTGTGCACAGGCTTGGGACTTATTCAGGTTGGATTCTTAATTTTTTCGGTTAAGTTGTTGATAACTTTATAGAGATCCTGATCGACTTTAATCGCCTGGGAGATCTTTTCGTGCGCATGGATGACGGTGGTATGATCTCGCCCTCCAAATGCTTCACCGATTTTGGGCAGAGAAAAGTCTGTAAGTTCACGAGAGAGATACATAGCAATCTGTCTTGGGAACGCAACGGCCTTGGTCCGTTTCCGTGCTTTGAAATCTTCAAGCTTAAGGCTGTAATACTCGCCGACCTTTTGTTGGATGTCGTGAATAGTGATCATTTTCGGACGACTGGAAGGAATAATATCCTTCAGTGCTTCAGCTGCTAGATGAGTGGTTACATCTTGATTAGTCAGCGAAGAATAGGCAACAACCCGAATCAGGGCCCCTTCCAGCTCACGAATATTGGTATCAATCTGGTTGGCGATGTACATCATCGCCTCATTCGGAATATCGAGGTTTTCCGCACGAGCTTTTTTACGCAAAATAGCAATCCGTGTCTCCAGATCAGGAGGCTGGATATCCGTAATTAGCCCCCATTCAAAACGGGAACGAAGCCGTTCTTCCAGGGTCGGAATTTCCTTCGGCGGTCTGTCGCTGGAGATGATGATCTGTTTCCGTTCCTCATGCAGCGCATTAAACGTATGGAAAAATTCCTCTTGCGTCGATTCTTTTCCAGCCAAGAACTGAATATCATCAATGAGCAGAATATCGACACTACGGTATTTGTTACGGAAGCTCTCCCCGCGGTTGTCACGGATCGAGTTAATGAATTCGTTTGTGAATTTCTCAGAAGACAAATAAACAACTTTGCTGCCCGGATCATGCTCCAGGACGTAATGTCCGATCGCATGCATCAAGTGAGTTTTGCCGAGACCTACCCCTCCATAAAGAAACAGAGGATTGTATGCTTTGGCGGGCGCTTCAGCGACCGCCAGCGATGCGGCGTGGGCAAAACGGTTGCCCGGCCCAATGACAAATGTATCGAATGTATATTTCGGATTGAGCATGCTGAGTACCGCTTCTTCCTGAACAACTGTAGGCGTTGGCGCTGGCAGTTGAGGGTCCGGTTCAGCAGGCTTGTTCTCCTCGATGACAAATTTCACATCGACCTGTTTGCCAAGCAGCTCATATACCGTCGATCCGACCAGTTTGGTGTAACGGCTCTCCAGCCATTCGACGGCAAACGTGGTTGGTGCGGATATGACGATCGAACGATCATTCAGCTTGGTAGCTTTGGTTGCTTTGAACCAAGTGTCAAAGCTGGGTTTGCTGAGCTTGTTTTGTATAATTGATAAAATTTGCTGCCATAAATCAGAAGTATGGCTGTCCACAGACTGTCACTCCTTTTACATGTTCCAAGTGTGGCTTAAGCCATGATGCAGTGTCGAAATACGAGATATATTGTTGAATTTATCCCCAAACCCCCGCAGGTCGAAAACAAAAAAAGAATGAACAACGGAAAATTGTTCACAACTTTATCCACAGGCTGTTGATAATATTATGGGTCAGATCACATATTCACATCCAAAAGTAATACAATCATAGCAAAAGAAGCCCGGCATTTCAATGTATCACGTGATTTTATCCACAAATTCAATAACTTGTGTATAATTTTTAATCACAACACAATATATTGTTTATAAATTGTTTAACTTTCGACAAGATGACCCAAAAACCCAAATTATTTTATACACAGGTTATTCGTCAAATGATGCTGAATTGTGTGTAAAAGTATTCTCTGTTTGTGAATAACCTCTCTGTGGATAACCGTAAAGTGAAAATTACCGTTTTGGGGATTTTCAGGAGAGTGACTCTCCATGCCCGTTTTCCTTTTTCGAAGAGAGGAATTGAGGAAACGACAAAATCAAAGGCAGAGGAGATCAAGAAGAGGGCCTGTTGAACGGAAGGAGCGTTTACTGATTTGTATGAAATGAACGTAGAATTTATTCCTAAAAGAGGTAGGATGGATATGCGCGCAAACCTTGGAGATGGATGTGACTTCATTGCAGCAGATTTGTTTTATGCCAAAAAGAGGTTGTTCTTTAAGACCGGAATGGTGGTCAAAGAGAACAACCTCTTTTTGGTTGGTGGTTATAAAGGGATGATTTACTCGTTATGAGCGGAAAATTTACGTTGGAATTCCGCGATATCTGCATATTCTTCTTCCAATTTTCGCGAAATGCGAATAAAGATGGGGAGCAGCTCCTGGTAGATCGATGCATGTTCTTTGATAGGGGTATGCTTGTGCGTTGTACCTACCATAGATGAAACAGCATGAAGCGACTGAATTCGCCCTGTAGCATAAAGACCGAGCACGACGGCCCCCAGACAGGAACTTTCGAAGCTCTCGGGCACAATGACTTCCTGGTTGAATATATCGGACATCATCTGACGCCAGAGCGGGGAACGAGCGAAACCACCCGTTGCCTGAATGGAGGTAGGTTGTCCGATCTGTTCTTCCATGGCCAGCAGTACCGTATATAGATTGAAAATAACCCCTTCCAAAACGGAACGGATCATATGCTCTTTCTGGTGGTGGAGGGTCAAACCAAAGAAGGAACCTCGGGCGTCCGGATTCCATAAAGGGGCGCGTTCCCCTGAAAGGTACGGATGGAATAGAAGCCCTTCCGAACCGGGGCTGACGCGTTCAGCAATCTTGGTGAGTACATCATAGGAATTGATGCCGAGCCGTTTGGCTGTTTCCACTTCTGAGGCAGCGAATTCATCCCGTACCCAGCGGAAAAGCATGCCACCGTTATTCACAGGTCCACCGATCACCCAAAGATTCTCGGTGAGGGCATAACAGAACGTTCTACCTTTTGGATCGGTAACAGGACGGTCAACGACGGTGCGAATCGCGCCGCTGGTGCCGATCGTTGCTGCAACAACGCCAGGCTCAATGGCGTTCACACCGAGATTGGACAATACCCCGTCACTTGCACCGATGACGAAGGGAGTAGAGGGGGAGAGAGCCATTTTTTCAGCCCATGTACGATCCATTCCCTCTATAGTATGTGTGGTCGGTACGAGCTGCGATAGATGGTCAGGTGTAATGCCTGCAACCTCAAGTGCTTCGGCATCCCAATCCAGTTGTTCCAGATTGAGCATACCGGTACAGGATGCGATGGAGTGATCCACGACATATTGACCGAACAGACGGAAGAACAAATATTCTTTGATAGAGATAAATTTGGCGGTACGTTGAAAAAGTTCAGGTTCATCATGGCGCAGCCACATTAATTTGGTCAGTGGCGACATGGGGTGAATCGGTGTACCTGTTCGCAAATAGATACGATGCCCGATTCCGTTCTTTTGCAGTTTGGCGGCCCAGGCGGCGCTCCGGTTGTCAGCCCAAGTGATGCAGCGAGTGAGGGGCATACCATCTTGTCCCATCGCAATAACACTGTGCATGGCAGAGCTGCAGGACACGAACATAATTTGTTCCGCAGCTACGCCACTTTGCTCCATCACGCCGCGTACGGAGCGAAGGGCAGCTTGAACAATTTGTTCTGGATCCTGCTCAGCGACATCCGGAGCTGGGGTGTATAAAGGATATTCCTGAGTCGAAGTGCTTACAACTTCACCCTGTTCCGTAAAGAGTACGGATTTGGTACTGGTTGTACCGATATCCATACCAATCATATAGTTGTTCACTTTACATAAACCTTCTTTCTTTTGAACCCATAAAATTAAAGCTCTAATGGTGTGGATTTATTTTCTTCTTCTATATAGGTAGTCAATTTATACGACTGTACTCAGCAGCAAAATAAAGATCAGTCCAACTACAGATAATAGTGTTTCCATAACGGTCCACGTCTTCAGCGTCTGCGAGACACTCATATTGAAGAATTCTTTGATCATCCAGAAGCCTGCGTCGTTCACATGAGAAAGTACAAGTGAACCTGCACCGGTAGCGAGTACGACAAGTTCAATATTAGCACCTGGCGTTAGTGCAAGGACCGGAGCTACAATACCAGCTGCTGTCGTCATGGCCACAGTTGCTGAACCGGTAGCAACCCGAATGAGTGCGGCTACAAGCCAGGCGAACAGGATCACGTTAATGTTGGCATGTGTGGCGACCTCAGCAATGGCATTACCTACGCCACTATTGATCAACACCTGTTTGAACGCACCGCCACCGCCAATGATGAGAATGATGGTCGCCGTAGGCGCCAGACATTCACTGGTGAAGCGGGAGATGTCATGTTTGTTGAACCCGCGTGAGAATCCGAGTGAAAAGAGGGCGAACACAACGGAGATCAGCAGAGCTATAATTTCATGGCCGATAAATTCACAGAATACGGTAAATCCGCTTGTGGCGTCAGGATCTACGATATTGGCGATGGAGCCAATGAGCATCAAAATGACCGGCAGCAAAATGGTAAACAAGGTTATGCCGAAACCGGGCAAGTTGTTACTTTTTTTCGTAGCGAATTGTTCAGCCAGCTCTGCAGGTGGTTCGGTATGTATTCTTTTACCGATAAATTTACCAAACAGAGGTCCAGCGATAATAGCAGTCGGAATACCTACAATAAGGGAATACAAGATCGTCTTACCCAAATCGGCGCTGTACGCTTCGATGGCAATCATGGGAGCCGGGTGAGGTGGAACCAGACCATGTACAGTAGAGAGACCTGCCAAAATCGGAATACCGATCTGCAGCAGCGACATATTGGTTTTACGTGCAACGGTGAAAATGATCGGAATCAGTAGAATAACGCCGACTTCGAAGAAAACTGGAATACCGACAATAAATCCAACAATCATCATCGCCCAGTGCACACGTTTCACACCGAAACGATCTACCAGTGTGGTAGCAATACGCTCGGCTCCGCCCGATTCAGCCATCATCTTACCAAGCATGGTACCAAGGCCGATGACGATGGCAATCGTTCCGAGTGTGCCGCCAAGTCCTCCCGTAATGGAAGTAATTACGTCCGCGGGTTTCATGCCTGTAAGTAATCCAAGCATTAATGCAGATATTAAAAGGGTAATGAAAGGATTCCATTTATATTTGGAGATCAACACGATCAGGAATACAATCGCAATCAATGTCCAGACCAATAACGTTGCATTATGGGATAGCCCAAAAAGAGTGCTCATGAGGTATGCTCCTTTTTTTCTGATATATAACGCTTACAACTGATCCATGATCAGGAGGAGGGAAGACACTTTACAATTCATGTAGCGCGGGCGGCTTAATCCCTCTTAATATGCCCCAAAAAATTGAAACAAATCACATTTTGTATACTTGTCGACAAGTTGAAGGGCAATCATTCACAACAGATATGATTGCGAACCCCTGCACAGATATTCCATGAAGTGATGTAATAAAATTTCATTACATGTCATTAGGAATCAAAGCTTTCGTGCAGCGTCTTGCCTGAATCCTGAAAATACGTGCGAACTCCAGATTGAATGCGTGTCTTATCACCCGATTCAAGTGCCTCAATCAGCAAGCGGTGTTTACCTATTACAGCGCTTACTTTCTGCTCGCCCTGAATAAAAACCCTGCGGGTGGTGAGCAGCATAACCGTCATGACTACATAACGAATGCTTTTCCATAGATGTAAAATACGCGAATGCTGGGCGGCTTCGATAATAGTCTCGTGAAAGGTAAGATCCTGATACGCAAATTCAACAGCATCTTGGTGACGTCCAGCCAAGTCCATTTTGTCTATCACATTGCTTAACTGGGTAATCAATTGTTCTGGTACATCCCCCGCAAGTCGCTGCTGCACAAAACTTTCAATCAGGAAACGTACGTCATATAATTCCTCGACATCTTTAATTTTCAATCCAATGACAACCACGCCCATACGCTCCAACCGAATGAGCCCTTCATTCGACAGTGTTCTTAACGCTTCACGTACAGGTGATCGACTGCTGTTAAAATCAGCGGCAATCCGATTTTCTGACAAAATTTCGCCAGGACGAAGGGTTCCGCTAATGATCCGTAGTCTTAATTCGCAGGCAATGGCTTCCCCGCGGGAAGATCCCTGAAGCCAGGATGAAGGAAACAGCATAATGGCTAACGCTCCTATTATAAGTAATCAGTTCAATACTGATCATAGCACAACTAATTTGCTGATTGAGCGTTTTACACCAATCCTTATAACGAGAATAAATGGCTGTATGCTCTGTGCGTATGCTGAATTTAGGAACGTCATATTGCTTCAAATGGATTTTTCAAAGAGCTAGAGGAATAATTATCTTCCTTATAAATGAGTTTGGATCGGTACTGTGCTTCCCATAAGTATACTTGTATACAAGATGTGATTTTTTTATCCTACACCTTTCTCGAAAACTTGTAAACCATAGAATAAAGCGGATACATTAAATTTAAAGTATGTCATTTTAAAAGCCAAAAAATATTGGTTATCTAATGGATTGCTGCTCCACTGAAGTTCTTCAGAAACGTAGGAATATTAACCAAAAGTAGAGCCAATGAAACAGTCTGTCATCGATAAATATTCCTTATCCACATGTGAATAACTTGAAATGGTAATTAAAGAAAGAATTAAGGGGGTTGAGGGGTGTGGATAACCGTAAAAACTGATTTTTGATGAATGAATCGGAACTGGGGATAACTTTTTGATCTTCTAAATGATGCTTTAAAAAGGTAGTAAACAGGAGTACGAATCCATGGCCGTTTAGGTAGGGTGGAATAGGCATTAAAAAGGAGAAAGGAGGCAAGAGGCTCGCAGTTGACTTTTCCAGGTGTTCATGGTTAAATATATAAAGGTGTTTTCTGTGAAGATGAAAGTGATTCATCACATAAGTATTTCCTTGTGAGGAGGTGCAATACATTGAGACCTACATTCAAACCGAACGTTAGCAAACGTAAAAAAGTTCATGGTTTCCGGAAAAGAATGAGCACGAGCAACGGACGTAAAGTTCTGGCTGCACGTCGCCTTAAAGGCCGTAAAGTCCTGAGTGCTTAAATGCATGTGAAGACCACCGAGGTGGTCTTTTTTTTCTTAAATAGGTCATTTCAGACTGGATGCTGGTAAAGGTCAGGTCTGAATTGGCTGCGAAAAAGCATAAGTACACATTTATGTTCAATGAATGAGATGTCCGTTTTTTCGAAAACGTTCCTTATATAAGGATGAATGTTTGCTCAGTTGAAATGACTGATCAACAATCATCCCAAATGAAGTTGCCGCCAAGACGGTTTATCGTTATTCAAGAAAGCCTATACTAAATCAGTAATTAGGCATTCGTCAATAATGTTGGTGGAAAACAGCAAGGAGAAGCGCCGTGTATAAAAGACTGCGTTTACGAAACCGGGCGGACTTTAGCCGCGTATACCGGTATGGGAAATCGTTTGCCAATCATCAGTTTGTGGTGTACGGCTGTCGTCGTAAAGATACAGAACAATTCCGAGTGGGTGTATCCTGCAGCAAGAAAATCGGAAACGCTGTCGTACGCAACCGGATGAGACGCATGATTAAGGAAATTGTACGTCATCATGAGAAAGAGATTGTCACGCAGATGGATCTGATCTTTATCGTCAGAAAAGGTGCATTGGACATGTCCTATAAGGATATGGAAAAAAGCCTGTTGCATGCGATGCGCAAGGGCTCTCTTTTGAAGTCGGGCAAGCGGTAAGCTTCGGTTTATTTGTCCTCCTAATTATGGTATGATTTACGGTGGAATGGAATGGTTAAGAGAGGGGTTATGAAGTGTCGCGATTGAAGACATCAAAGGGGAAGTGGATTCTCCTCATTGCAGTCATTGCAATGGTCACTGTACTCGCCGGATGTACTCCACAAGGAGCCGGGGTTACTACGGAAGATCTAAAAAACGGATCATTCTGGCAAGCCAATGTTATTTATTGGTTCTCACTGGCGCTCGATACATTCGCCAACTGGTTTAACGGTGAATATGGACTGGCCGTCCTTGTGATGGTGTTAATTGTACGGACGTTAATCTTGCCGCTGACAATGAAGCAGGTTCGCAGTTCCAAGGCGATGCAAGCTATTCAGCCGCAGTTGAAAGAAATTCAAGCCAAGTATAAAGATACACCTGAGAAAGTTCAGCAAGAAACAATGAAGTTGTTTCAGGAGAACAAAGTTAATCCGATGGCCGGTTGTCTGCCACTTATCATTCAGATGCCGATTTACATCGCACTTTATAACTCAATTTACGGAAACTCGAGTCTGAGAACACATGATTTCTTGTGGCTTCAACTCGGAGCGCCGGATCACCTGTTTATTTTGCCAGTGCTGGCTGCCATCACTACATTCGTTCAAACGTGGATGATGATGCGCATGAACCCTGCACAACAGGTTGGACCGATGCAATTCATGCTGTGGGTGTACCCGATATTGATCTTCGTTATGTCGTATCAGTTCCCGGCTGCATTGCCACTGTACTGGTTCTACAGTAACATCTACACGATCGTGCAAAACTATTTCCTTTACCGGAATAATGATAAAGTCGTGGCTGAGGTCAACGTGAAGCAGAGCAGCTCTTCCAAAAATGGAAATGGAGCTAAACGCAAAAACGGTGGCAAGGCAACTGTCTCTGGAAAAGGTTCGAAAGGGGCCAAAAAATCGAAATGACCAAAGTCATTGCGTCAGGAAAAACCGTTGAAGATGCTGTAAACCAAGGATTGGCTGAGCTTGGCGTGAGCCGGGACAAGGTCGAGATACAAGTGTTAGAGCAGCCGTCAAAAGGATTCCTGGGTTTGATCGGGGTTAAGGCCGCTAAAGTGGAAGTGAAACTTCTGCCTGTGCCTGAACCTGTTTTACAACCGATCAAGCCGGCCGCACATATACCTCAGGTTGAAGCAACACTTGAGGGTGTGGCTGCTAAAAATCCCTATGAGGAAGCGGCTGCTTTCTTAAAAGAAGTGGCAGCAGGTATGGGACTGGATGTTGAAGTGCATATCAAAAAACAGCGTGATGGACATATCTTCAATATTGCCGGTGAAGACCTGGGCATGATTATTGGCAGACGTGGACAGACGCTGGATGCCCTTCAATATTTGACGAACATTGTAGCAAATCGTTATTCGGAAAGCTTCGTTCGCATCGTACTCGATGCAGAGAATTTCCGTCAACGTCGACGCAAGACGCTGGAGGATCTGGCTGAACGTCTGGCTGGACAGGCGATTCGCACTGGCAAGGAAGTTGTGCTGGAGCCAATGCCGCCACTCGAACGCAAAGTCATTCATGCGAAATTGCAAAATCACTCGCAGATTAAGACATACAGCAAGGGCGAGGAGCCCAATCGGCGCGTAGTCATTACGACGAAATAACACGAAATTGAAGACGCAATGGCTTCCTGCCCGGTGCAGAAGCCATTGCTTTTTTCGTACAGAAGTACTTTTCCAAAACGGAAGAGCGATTTCATTAAGAGCCATATCAAGATATGAATAATGCGAAAAGAAGCGTTTTGCAACTGAACAACTGAACTATATATTGAAATTAATATGGCGTCCCGAGGGGCGCAATTTTAAAATAGAGCAAGGAGAGATAACGATGATTAGTGATACGATTACAGCGATATCAACAGCGGTCGGAGAAGCGGGTATCGCTGTAATCCGGGTGAGCGGCCCGGATGCGGTGTCGGAGACGGAGAAGATTTTTCGCAGCAAAACCCCACTAACACAGGCAGCATCCCACACGGTTCATTACGGTCATATTATAGATCCGGGGACTGGTGAGAAGATCGAGGAAGTATTGGTTACGGTGATGCGTGCGCCACGTTCTTTCACAACAGAGGATGTCGTGGAGATTAGCGCTCATGGCGGAGTGGTTTCGGTTAAGCGCGTAATGGATCTGTTGTTGCAGCTCGATATTCGTCTCGCTGAACCCGGCGAGTTCACAAAGCGTGCTTTTCTCAATGGACGGATTGATCTATCCCAGGCGGAAGGGGTTATGGATCTCATTCGTTCCAAATCCGATCGGGCGTTCTCCGTTGCACTCAAGCAAGTAGAGGGCAAATTGTCGTCCAAGCTGCGCGAACTAAGATACACGCTGGTGGAGACACTTGCTCACATCGAAGTAAATATCGATTATCCTGAGCATGATGTAGAGTCACTAACCTCTGAATTTATTAAAGAAAAATCCAGTCAGGTGATGACTGAAATCGATAAATTGCTGGTAACAGCAGAGCAAGGAAAGATACTGCGTGAAGGAATCACAACAGCTATCGTAGGCCGGCCAAACGTAGGGAAATCTTCATTGCTCAATACGTTGGCCCAGGACAACCGGGCAATTGTAACGGACATACCAGGTACAACGCGTGACGTCATTGAGGAGTTTGTTACGATTAACAATATACCGCTCAAGCTGCTCGATACGGCAGGTATTCGGGAAACGATGGATGTCGTGGAAAGAATCGGGGTGGAGCGTTCTCGCTCTGCTGTGAATGAGGCGGATCTGTTATTGATGGTTATCAATGCTGCGGAGCCACTACATCAGGACGAGATTGAATTATTGGAACAAATCCGCGGTAGACAATCAATTATTATTATGAATAAAATGGACTTAGCGCCGCAGGCGGACCGCGAAGTGCTGCTTCGTTATATCCCTGAGGAACGGCTTGTTCCGATGTCGGTGAAAGATGATCTGGGCGTGGACCGATTGGAAGATGCCATCTCGACGTTGTTCTTCAGTGGCAAGCTGGAATCGGCCGACCTGACCTATGTCAGCAATGTGCGTCATATTGCTTTGCTCAAAAAAGCGAAGCAGTCGCTCATTGATGCCTATGAAGCAGCAGAGCAGCTGATTCCTATTGATATGATCCAGATTGATGTTCGTCTGGCATGGGAGCAACTGGGTGAGATCGTGGGCGATACAGCGCATGATGCGTTGATTGATCAAATTTTCTCTCAATTCTGCCTCGGAAAATAACACCTGACAAACATACCGGCTCTGAAAAGTAGTATGATAATAAAGTCCATCTGTGGGTGGTCAAAGAATCCGCGAATATGTCTGAAGTACCTATAGACTTGATGGCTTAATATAGATCGAAATGCATTCCGTAGAGTGCGGAGCGTGTTTCATTATGATTTTTACAGAAAATAGATCGTTTGCATGAATTTAGGCGTGCAGCGGCAAAAAGGAGGTAAACTGGAATGGCTTTTGATGGCGGCAGTTATGATGTAATCGTCGTTGGGGCAGGACATGCTGGTGTGGAATCGGCACTGGCTGCAGCCCGTATGGGTTCGAAAACACTGATGATTACCATCAATCTGGATATGGTGGCTTTCATGCCTTGTAACCCATCTATTGGGGGACCGGCAAAAGGACATGTGGTACGTGAGATTGATGCACTTGGTGGAGAGATGGGACGGAACATCGATAAGACCTTTATTCAGATGCGAATGCTCAACACAGGTAAAGGACCTGCTGTGCATGCGCTTCGTGCTCAGGCCGATAAGTTCTCTTATCAGCATACGATGAAAGAAACGATGGAGAATGAACGCAACCTGACGATGCGTCAAGGTATGGTTGATCGCCTGATCGTTGAAGACGGACAGTGTGTAGGTGTGGTTACTCAGACGGGTACAGAGTACCGGGCCAAAGCTGTTGTTTTGACAACAGGTACGTATCTGCGCGGTAAAGTAATTATGGGTGAGTTGATGTACGAGAGTGGCCCGAATAATCAACAGCCTTCCCTTAAGTTATCCGAACATCTGCGTGAGCTTGGTTTTGACCTGGTTCGTTTTAAAACAGGTACACCACCGCGTGTGCATAAGGATACGATTGATTTTAGCAAAACGGAAATTCAGCCAGGTGATGATAAACCGAAGTTCTTTTCTTATGAAACGGAATCTTCCGATAATGAGCAGCTGCCTTGCTGGTTGACGTATACGTCTGTGGAAACACACCAGATTATTAACGATAATCTCCACCGTGCACCTATGTTCTCAGGCGTTATTGAAGGTACCGGACCGCGTTATTGCCCTTCGATCGAGGATAAAATTGTGCGTTTCAGCGACAAGCCGAAGCATCAGATTTTCCTGGAGCCAGAAGGCAAAAACACATCGGAATACTATGTACAAGGTCTATCTACCAGTCTGCCAGAAGATGTTCAATTGGCGGTCCTTCGCTCAATTCCGGGCATGGAAAAAGTAGAAATGATGCGTAACGGCTACGCTATTGAATATGATGCGATGGTGCCTACACAACTGTGGCCTTCACTTGAAACGAAACGTCTGCCAGGTCTGTTCACAGCAGGGCAGATTAATGGTACCTCCGGGTACGAAGAAGCGGCAGGACAAGGCGTAATGGCCGGTATCAACGCTGCACGTAAAGTACAGGATAAAGAGCCTGTCGTACTGGATCGCTCCCAAGGGTACATTGGTGTACTGATTGATGATCTCGTAACAAAAGGTACGAATGAACCTTATCGTCTGCTGACTTCCCGTGCAGAATACCGTTTGTTGCTTCGTCATGATAATGCCGATATGCGTTTGACGGAAATTGGCCACGATATTGGGTTGATTCCCGATGAGCGTTACGCTAAATTCCTGGACAAAAAGGCAAAAGTTGAACAGGAAGTGGCTCGTTTGAAGGCAGCTAAAGTTCGCCCTGTCGAAGTAAATTCGAAGCTGGAAGAGATCGGTTCCACACCGATTCAGGATGGCAGCACACTTCTTACATTGATGCGCCGCCCAGAGATCGGGTATGACTGGATTGAGCAGATCTCACCTTCTGAGGTGGAACTGACTGCTGACATGAAAGAGCAAGTAGAAATTCAAATTAAATATGCGGGTTATATTGAGAAACAATTGATCCACGTGGAACGTTTGCAAAAAATGGAGAAGAAAAAAATTCCGGACACGATTATATATGACGAAATTCATGGCCTTGCTATGGAAGCAAAGCAGAAGCTCGCTAAGATTCGTCCAATCTCGATAGGACAGGCGTCCCGTATTGCCGGGGTTACTCCTGCGGATATCTCCATTCTGCTGGTTTACCTGGAGCATTATAACCGTGTAACCGCAGCAAGGGGACAATAATGGACGATATTCAACAGCAGCTACAACGGCGCCTGAAGAAACATGGACTGGAGCTAGATGAACGCCAGTTGGAGCAATTCGAGTTGTATTTTCAGGAGCTGGTAGCTTGGAATGAAAAGATGAATTTAACCGGGATCACCGAACGTGAACAAGTATATACAAAGCATTTCTATGATTCGGTATCGCTGGCGTTTTATACAGATATGTCTAAGGTAAACAAACTCGCAGATATTGGTTCAGGGGCAGGTTTTCCAGGACTACCTCTTAAAATTTGTTTCCCGCATATTAAGCTGACGATCATTGACTCGCTAAATAAACGTATTGGCTTTCTGCAGCATCTTGTAGATACGCTCGGCTTGACCGATGTAGAATTGATTCATGGTCGTGCGGAGGAACTTGGACGCAAAGAAGGATATCGTGACAGCTATGACCTTGTTACTGCGCGTGCAGTTGCTAAGCTAGCAGTGCTTAACGAATTCTGTCTGCCATTTGTTCGCAAAAGTGGATTATTCGCTGCAATGAAGGGTGGAGACCCGCGCGAAGAAATGAAGGAAGCTGAATTCAGCTTTAATCAGCTGAAAGGACGGGTAAAAGCAGTTCATCCGTTCCAGCTACCGGTTGAAGAGTCGGCACGTCATATCATTCTGATTCAGAAGTTTGATAAGACACCTTTTAAATATCCACGTAAACCAGGGACACCATTAAAAACACCTTTGGTATAGTTCTTGGCGCAACATCGTATGTATTAAAAAGGTAAGATGATCATTCTTCGTTTATTTAATGGAGAACTTTGAATAAGAGTAAAGAGGATGTTTCACGTGAAACATCCTCTTTTTGTTTTTTTGATTTTTTATCTAGGTATAGATAACATCCGCATTACGATTACATTGAGCAGAGAAAAGTGAAATCGATAATATTTATTTTGAAATAGAAGTTTTCTTGATGAATAACTATTGATCTTGTTCAAGCTATTCTTGGATGATGGTCATTGACCTATGGATAGAGGAAGGACATTGGCAATAGTAGTAGCTATAGAATAGGGAGATACGTAAGAAAGAGGTTTTCCTGCCACCGAGTTATTCTTTTGAAAAACCATTTTCACATGGTATCAAATGAGTACATAATGTAGCTACTATGAGCAGGTCCTGTCTACATAGATTCTCTATATCTTATTGTGTACAAGCAGTCATATAGCTAATGTTCATGAAGAAAAAGCAGGAAAATTAGGAGAGTTTAAAGAATAGGTAAACATAGGATTATGGAAGAAAAGATGATAGAATAGAAGTATCCGGTCCTGGATTACAGAGATCATAGATTATATGTATAGATAGATTTTTTGAGCATTAATGTATAGGTTACAGAAAGCGTCATGGAAGGCAAAACTTATTCGAAGAACGACAGCATTTGAACAGGTCGCATATTGAATAAGAAGCACCTGCACCTTGCGGGAGCTATTACGAAACTAGGTGGTAATATACGGAATGAAAGAACAATTTTCGAAGTTGTTTGGTTTGGCGGAGCGCAATAACGGAGATGAGATTAAACAAATTCCGGTCAATGAAATTGTGAGTAGCCCATATCAACCCCGTACTATTTTTGATGATGATAAAATTGATGAGTTGTTGCAGACGATCAAGACACATGGAGTTATACAACCGATTGTCGTCCGCGTACGAAATGGATCATATGAGATTATCGCCGGGGAACGTCGCTGGCGTGCAGTTCGAAAACTTGGTTTGGATCATATCCCGGCCATTGTACGTGAATTCAACGACTCTCAGGCAGCGTCCATCGCATTGATCGAGAACTTGCAGCGTGAGGGACTCACTTCCATTGAAGAGGCTGTTGCTTATCAGAAATTGATTGACCTGCACCAACTTACACAGGAAAGTCTTGCGCAGCGATTAGGCAAAAGCCAGTCGACGATCGCCAACAAAATCCGGTTGCTACAGCTTCCAGATGGCATTAAGACAGCGCTGATGGAACGTAAGATTTCGGAGCGTCATGCCAGAGCTTTGCTTTCATTGGATACGGAAGAGTTGCAAATGAAATTGCTCGGCGAAATTATTGATAAAGAGTTGAATGTAAAACAAACGGAAGCGCGGGTTGCCTTTTACAAGGAATCCTCGAAGATCAAAAAATCCAAACGTGTCTCATTCACCAAGGACGTTAGACTTGCACTTAATACGATTCGTCAATCCATTGATATGGTATCGGGCTCCGGTCTAGACATCAAAACCAAGGAAGCGGACCATGAGGACCATTACGAGATCGTTATCCATATCCCGAAACGCAAATAATTGAAGCTTAAGGCGGCAATGGGCCGCTTTTTCTGTCTATAAAGTTGAGAGTGGCATGAACAGCGTAGAATAGCACCATGAAGAAACGGTAGTTGATGTTTGTGTGGATAATAGCCACCTGCTTTTTGTTAACTGTAGCTCACAACCTACAAGAAAAGACTCCTATTTTATTTGAGGTGAAGTAATTGTCTAAGATTATGGCCGTAGCAAATCAAAAGGGCGGTGTGGGGAAAACGACGACATCTGTTAACTTGGGTGCAGGACTGGCTTCGCTCGGGAAAAGGGTATTGCTTGTCGATATTGACCCCCAGGGGAATACAACCAGTGGAGTCGGAATCAACAAAGCAGATGTGGCCAATTGTATATATGATGTCATCATTAATGAAGTTCCCCCTCAGGAAGCGATTGTGGAAACTCAGATTGAAGGCCTTCATATCATACCTGCAACGATTCAGCTTGCCGGAGCCGAAATTGAACTGGTATCCACGATATCACGGGAAGTTCGCCTGAAAAAATCACTCGCCATGGTGAAAAAAAACTATGATTACATACTGATCGATTGTCCACCTTCTCTAGGCATGTTAACGATCAACTCGTTGACAGCTTCAGATTCGGTGATTATTCCGATTCAGTGTGAGTATTATGCGCTCGAAGGGTTGAGCCAATTGCTCAACACGGTACGTTTGGTGCAGAAACATCTGAATACATCCCTGCAGATTGAAGGGGTATTGCTGACGATGTTCGACGCTCGTACGAATCTGGGCATTCAAGTGATTGAAGAAGTGAAGAAGTATTTTCAACAAAAGGTGTATCAGACCATTATTCCGCGCAATGTGCGGCTTAGTGAGGCACCTTCTCATGGTCAGTCTATCATTACGTATGATCCTCGATCCCGAGGGGCTGAAGTTTATTTAGAGCTCGCAAAGGAAGTGATTTCTTATGAGTAAGCGGCTTGGAAAAGGTCTTGATGCCCTCATTCCTTCGCTTTCAATTAATGACGATGATAAAGTCGTAGAAATCCCGATTAGTCAACTGCGGGCAAACCCTTACCAACCTCGTAAAGTATTTGATGAGGATGCGATACATGAACTCGCTGAATCAATCCGTCAACATGGTGTTATACAACCTATTATTGTAAGACCTGTTTTGAGAGGTTATGAGATCATTGCTGGTGAACGTCGTTTCAGAGCTTCCCAATATTGCGGTAATGCCACTGTGCCTGCCGTAGTTCGTAATTTCAGTGATCAGCAGGTTATGGAGATTGCTTTAATCGAGAACTTGCAGCGGGAAAATCTGAATGCGATGGAAGTTGCAGTTGCTTATCAGGGGTTGATGGACCAGTTTGGATTAACCCAAGAAGAGCTCTCCGTAAAAGTGGGTAAGTCACGTTCTCACATCGCTAACTTCCTACGTTTGTTATCATTGCCGGAAGAAGTGAAGGATCATGTTTCACGTGGAACATTGTCAATGGGGCATGCACGTGCTATCGTCGGTGTTAAGGATGAAAGCCTTGTGAAGCAGCTGGCAAAACAAACTATTGATCAGCAGTGGAGTGTACGTGAACTGGAAGAGGCTGTTCAACAATTGGATCGTTCCAAAACGGGTGAAGCGAAAGCCAAATCCAAGTTGAAGAAAAAAGATCCATTTATTGATACATTGGAAGAGTCTTTACGTGAACGGTTCAAAACAACGGTGAAAATTAAGCATAACAAAGATAAAGGCAAAATTGAGCTCAACTACTACAGCAAACAAGATTTGGAGCGACTGTTGGAACTGTTGCAATAATAGTCGTAATTCCATGATCGATGAACAACATGCGGGGCTTTTTCATGTGATGACATATCGCCTCTGTACCATGGAGAAACGATATGTCATTGTTTGTTTATAGGGATTTCATCCAAACAGAACGATCAATTAGGGACAGAGGTGGTCATGAGGTGGAGGGAGTTATCTATCTGGATCATGCAGCGACATCTTGGCCTAAGCCACCTGCTGTCGGGGAAGCCATGATGCAGGCTCTGGATGTGGCAGGGGCCAACCCAGGCAGAGGAAGTCATCGGATGGCTGTACAGGCGAGCCGAGTTGTATTTGGTGCCAGAAAAGCGTTATCCACTCTTTTGGGTGTTCGTAATGCCAATGATATTGCACTGGGTTCTAATACCACAGAAGCTTTGAATCTAGCTATTCAAGGGTGGTTAAGAGAAGGCGATCACGCCATTGCTACGATGGCTGAACATAATTCAGTAAGACGGCCCTTGGAGTACATGCGCAGATCTCGTAATGTAGAGGTTGATTATGTGCCTGTTAATGCAGCCGGGGAGATCGATCTGGTCGAATTCGCACGCTTGTTTCGTTCCAATACAAGATTGGTTGTCTGCACGCATAGTTCGAACCTGCTGGGGAGTATTCTGCCCATTGGTGAAATTGCACTGATGTGTCAAAAACACCAGGTGGCTTTGCTTGTTGACGCTGCTCAAAGTGCTGGAATTATCCCTGTGGATGTGAAGCAGCTTGGCATCGATATGCTTGCCTTTCCCGGGCATAAAGGACTGTTGGGACCGCAGGGAACGGGTGGGCTGTACATTGCTCCTGAGCTGGATGTGCAACCATTGCTTCACGGAGGGACAGGAAGCCAATCCGAGGCGATTGAGCAGCCACTTGTTCGTCCTGATCGCTATGAGGCAGGTACGCCGAATACCGTGGGTATAGCAGGTCTAGCAGCCGGAGTGCAGCATGTGCTTGAACTGACGCCTGAATTCATATACAAACAGGAGTGGGATTTGACTCAGCATATGATGGATGGGTTATCATCAGTACAGGGGATTCGAATGCTTGGTCCTGAAATTGGACAGCCGCGCACCGGATTGTTATCCTTTACTGTTGAAGGATATGATTCGGCCCAACTCGCTTTTCAATTAGACCGAAATTATGGCATCGCTGTGCGTTCAGGTTTTCATTGCACACCACTTGCCCATGATTCGGCTGGCACAACGGCAAGTGGGGCTGTCAGAGCGAGCGTGGGATATAGTACATCAAGAGAAGATGTCGATGCGTTGATCGAAGCAGTTATCGAATTAACAGCATCCAAATCTGTATGAAGCAACCCTAATGAAATGTGAATTTCAATCGCTTGAATAAGCAAAAAGCAAAAGAGGCAAGAAGCCAAAACGAGTGATTAACCGTAGGGGTTATCTGGTGAATAATAAGGGTAAGCTTGAGGGTTATATTAGTGCGTTGGATGGCTTTTCTTGGCTGAATGGATCGATGATGTGGAGTACGTTTGAAGCTACAAACGTTAACCTGAACAAACCAACAGAGGGGTAGTTGCACTACATGGCTGAATTAAATGAGCTGATTCTGGAACAGCTGATATGGATTATTGGCGGCATGGCATTACTTTTGGTGATTTTGCTTATCATAAGTATTGCTCAAGGCGCAAAGCTACGGAAGTTTAAACGGAAATATGAGGCCATGATGGCTGGCAGTGGAGTCGAAGATCTGGAGTCGCTGTTAATCAATCTGAAAATTCAGATGGACAGCATTGAGGATGAGCATACACTGCAAACGGATCAGTTAAAGACTGTCATGCAGAAGCTGACCCGCATCCAGGGTAAAGTGGGCGTGAAACGGTACAACGCTTATGGGGAGCTTGGCAGTGATCTGAGTTTCTCCATGGCGATGGTTAACGATAGCCAGGACGGTATGGTACTGACTGGTATCTATAATCGAGACGGTTCCTATGTATATGCTAAACCTCTTAAAGGGGGAGAGTCCACGTATACTCTTTCCCCTGAGGAAAAGGAAGCCATTACTCTGGCACAGCAAGCAGAGTAGAACGGGTATGCCATTCGCGAATGGCGGAGTAGAGACTGCTGGATATAATCTCGGACATGCGCATGACGAGACTGAGACGTGTGTTCTGCAAAACAAAGTATTCCATAAAGCCGCCGACGTTAACGATACCTGTAAGATGGATATCGCCGACCGGCGGTAATTCTTTATTTACACCCGCTCCTGGTTTGAGCGGTCCATTCACGACCTGGATACATCCAACACTCGAAGACTGTCCGAGACAGGCATCAATACCGATCACATAAGGGTTGTGATGTGTTGTGTGTATTTTGTGAAGGGTGTCCTGCAGGTTCATTGCATGTACGGGTTCATCCAATGTGCCATAGAGATGGAATAGAGGGCTGTCCCACTTGGCAAGTGACGAGCCGACGAGCGGGCCAAGGCAGTCCCCAGTAGAGCGATCTGTACCGATACAGACGACAACTACATTTTGCAAAGAATGGGCTTTATAGAGATGAAACATTAAACGATGAATGATGGCTGAGTGAATGCCTGGATCTGTATGTGGGATTTTCAAACTGGCCATGTCTTGAGCTGAGAAGGAATGCGAAATGGGATTCATAGGATCTATCCTTTCCCTTGGAATAGTAGTAACAGTATATGGAAGGATAGAACGTTTTATACTTCGTGGGGACAAGCTTTTTCAAAGGAATGAATGTATCACGAAAGGAGCCGGACATGGACGAGTGGATTGATGATTGGATGCTGATTGCTTTTGATTCCACCCAGCAGGCGCTGCGGGCAGAAATGCTGCTGGAGTTTGCCGAGATTGAGATCGACTTATTTCCTACACCAAAAGAGATCACAGCGGGCTGTGCTCTATGTATTCAGTTTCCAAAAGAAGATCTGGAGAGAGTGAGACAAATCATTCGTAACGAATTTGTGGAGATCCGTGGCCTCTATTTCAAAACCGCTGACAGCTATGATAACATACCCATGTAGAGGAGGTTTGATCTATGTTGCCTTTTAAGTTTGCTGAGACCTCGCCTGATCCAGGGAGGACTATAAAGGGAGCCATTCGCTGGACAGACCAATTATGGGATAAAGTCGCTGATGCAGATATGTGGTTTAATATTCTGTTCAGCTCAATCCGCATCGTTATTATTTTCATTATTACGCGTATTGTGATTAAGATTGTATCACGTATTATAGATCGCACGATGGCACGTAAGCAGGAAGGTAAGATTCGCGTCAATCCGCGGAGATTTATAACGGTGGGAGAGTTGATGAAAAATGCGACCTCCATAACATGTAATTTCATTATGATTCTGTTACTGTTATCTGAGATCAACGTGAAAGTTGGACCATTGTTAGCGAGTGCGGGAGTACTTGGACTGGCTATCGGTTTTGGTGCCCAAGGATTGGTGAAGGATGTTATTACGGGTTTCTTCATTATATTGGAGGATCAATTCGCGGTGGGCGATGTTATTCAAACAGGTACCTATAAAGGAACGGTTGAGGTCATTGGCCTGAGAACAACCAAGCTGGTTAGCTGGCAGGGTGAGGTGCACATCATTCCAAATGGTACGATTGCAAGTGTAACTAATTACTCGATGTCTAATTCCCTTGCAGTTGTGGACATTCCCATGAAGGGTGAACAGACCCTGGACGAGTCAGTGCACTTGGTGAAACGAGCTTTGACTGGGATTGAGGATCGAGATCTGAACATCGTTAAAGTACCTGACGTGCTTGGTATCCAGTCGATGTCTACCTCGGAATATGTGGTTCGCATTGTTGCTGAGTGCTTGCCGAACTCCAGGGCATCTGTAGAGCGTCAAATTCAGAGTGATGTGAAGAAAACACTGGAGTATCATGAGATGAGCAATCAGGCAGCATTAGAGCAAGCAGCAGCTCAGGAGAAGGATGAGGGGGATGGCATAGGTGGAGCGTAAAAGTTTCCAGCTTGGAGACATTGTGCAGATGAAGAAGCAGCATCCATGTGGCAGCAATGAGATGGAGATTATTCGGATGGGCATGGATATTCGCATCAAGTGTGTAGGATGTAAACACAGCGTATTAATTCCCAGAGCGAAATTCGAGAAAAACATGAAAAAGGTACTTCGTTCGACAGAGGATTCGTCTGAATCCTAATGAAAAATTGGTTAATGTTTACTCTTTTCGCACTCCATAATAACGTTTACATGTAGGCATAGCTTAAGTATTGCGTTCTGTAAATGATCATGCTATAATCATTATTGCTGCGGAAAGGTACCCAAGAGGCCCAAGGGGGCTGACTCGAAATCAGTTAGGCGTGTCACAGCGTGCGTGGGTTCGAATCCCACCCTTTCCGCCACTAATAGATATTGCTTTGTAATTGTAATTGAAAAACTTACTCAACGTGTGTTGAGTTCTATACATGCAAGAAGACCTTCCAGCTGGAAGGTCTTCTTATTTTTATTGTTGTCTAATAACTCTTCTTAATTGAAAAAACAAAGAGCCCCTAAGGGCTCTTCATTCGGCGATGCATTCGGTTTGTTAGGAAACAATCGGTCGTAACGATCAGAAACTTGGTGTACTGCAAGTAGCAATACTCGTGCTTCAGACAAAGGCCTTACACACAACCATCTTGCTTCTTAAATTACGTGATGAATCTCCAACAGTGAATGTTCGGCTTCGTTGTCCAACGGAACCACACCTCTCTCGTGCATCGCCTGATTGTATTATGTGCATTAGTACGTTTTATATACAGCAGTCTGAAAAAATCTTTACGCTTAGTGGACGCGGGCTTTGGTAAGCTTTTTCCACTTGCGATTCTGATTGCTTGTTTCAGGGAAAGCTTCACCCTTTTGGAGGGTTATCCGTTTCGGATTGTTAATCTCCGTATGAAAGCTCTTCTCACCAACCTCGGTGTACTCACCATCGTTTGGAGCTTTGTCTCCTGGTTCAAACTCGGTTCTTTCACCCATGATAAAACCTCCTCGGCGTAATGGATTCCAATGTTGCTTCTGTAGTGTGCTCCATTGGAGTTATGATCATGTGTTTTAAGAAGAGGGAACGTTTGCTTGCATTGAGACATCATATTTGTTATATTAATATAGTTCGAGTTTGTGCTCGTTCCTTGCTCTCAACATAGATTGAGGGCCAGAGTCCATAAGGAGGTGAAAATTATGCGCAAATATGAAGTGATGTACATTATTCGTCCTGATGTTGAGCAAGAAGTTGTTCAAGCTACAGTCGATAAATTCCAAGGCATCATCTCCAACGGCGGTGGTGAAGTTACAGCTCACGACGTTATGGGTAAACGCCGTCTTGCGTATGAGATCAAGAAATTCCGTGATGGTGTTTATGTTTTGGTACACTTCACTGCTGAACCAGCAGTAGTTACTGAACTTGAGCGTCTCATGAAGATTTCTGACGAAGTAATTCGTTATCTCATTACAAACGACGTTAAGTCTGCTTAAGACAACTCGTGATCAATGCACCAATACGCTCTGAAGGAGGGGATTACATTGTTGAACCGTGTCATTCTGATCGGCCGGTTAACCCGGGATCCTGAGTTGCGTTATACTCCAGCTGGAGTAGCAGTTACGCAATTTACTTTGGCAGTGGACAGACCGTTTACAAGCCAAGGTGGAGAAAAGGAAGCGGATTTCATTCCGGTCGTAACCTGGAGACAGCTTGCTGAGACTTGTGCAAACTATTTGCGCAAAGGACGCCTAGCTGCAGTCGAAGGACGCATTCAAGTACGGAATTACGAGAATAACGAAGGAAAACGTGTATACGTGACCGAAGTCATTGCCGATAACGTCCGTTTCTTGGAGTCAGCTAACCGTGATAATAACGGTGGCGGCGGTGGTGGTCAACCGATGCGTGAAGAGCCTTCTTACGGAGGCGGCGGGCGCGCGAACAATAACAATAATTCGCGTAGCAACAATCAGGATCCTTTTTCCGATGACGGAAAACCGATTGATATATCGGATGATGATTTGCCATTTTAACGTGAGCCGATACTCTAATGAGATATGGGTTACATGATAGGAAAGGACTGAAAAGCATGGGCTTCAAGCAAAGAGAAGGCGGAGACAACGATAAAAGACCGGCACGTCGTGGCGGCCGTAATAAACGTCGTAAAGTGTGCTTCTTCACAGCTAACAAAATTACTCACATCGATTATAAAGATACGGACTTGCTTCGTAAATTTATCAGCGAGCGCGGAAAAATTTTGCCACGCCGTGTAACAGGTACTAGCGCTAAATATCAACGCATGCTGACGATTGCCATCAAACGCTCCCGTCAAATCGCATTGCTACCATACACAACTGAGTAGTCTTACTCAGCATGGATACAAAGCAGTCGGCTTATAGCCGACTGCTTTTTTGCATCTAAAAATAATTAAGGTTGGTTCTCTCCTGGTAATTGGATTTCGCAAAGAGCTGCGGCGATAGAAGCAATTAAGGCGTAAATGATTTATAATAGAGTCTATTATATTGCTGATATCAGATAGCGTGAGTATAAACGAATAAAGATTTCACCATCAGGAGAGAGCATGAATACATCCAAACGTAAAGTAAAACAGAGACGCAAGAGTAGTCTGCGATTTTGGATCGTAGCTACGTTTTTGCTTTCCATTATATATGTATGGTTACAGCAAAAAGGAGGTACCTATGATATTTGGCCACGGACCAATGTACAAGAAGCAGTGCCGATCACTGGACTTCACCCGGTAGTCGCGGAAAGTGAGAAGTTGTTGGTTCGAAAGGCAGCTAGACGAGGAATTGAAATCGTGATTACACATGATTTTCGCAGCATAAACGAACAAGATGCCCTCTATAATCAAGGACGCTCTCTTTCCGGAAATATCGTTACCAACGCCAAAGGGGGAGAGTCCTATCACAACTATGGTTTAGCCATTGATTTTGCGTTGCGGACTCCTGAAGGAGATGTAGTGTGGGATATGGAACGTGATGATAACGGCAATGGAAAGCCAGATTGGCTGGAAGTTGTGGAACTTGCCAAAGAACTAGGGTTTACGTGGGGAGGAGATTGGGATAACTTTCCGGATTATCCTCACTTGCAGATGGACTTTGGATTAAGCATCAACGATTTGAAGCGTGGGAAAAGACCTCCGGTTACGCAGTAATTACAATATTATATATACATCTATATGTATAAATATTAGAAAAGCCTTGCATTTTGCAGGGCTTTTTGCTTTCTTTTGTAAAATAAATGATAAAAGATGACAATTTGTTCTTTACATAAGCGATTAAATGAAACTATACTATAATAACTAGAAATTTAACTTCAATCCTTTAGTAATATCTAAATCATACCTCTAAAAGCACAAAATTTGGCTAGAAACCAATTTCACTTCCAAATAAAATATTTCCTCTACAATTCCCTCATACCTAACATAATAGTTTGTTATATCTATATTTATAACATTTAACTACACATACTGTGTAATGCTAATGTCATGTATTTAGATAATCGGTATATTTAAGTTTCAAACTCTACCATTGAAAGTATCTGACTGGCTCTGAAATTCCTTGATCTATTCCCTTTAAAGTATAACTAATACCCAGAACTGTGCTATAAAAAACATTTATACCATAAATCTCAAAATAAGCATTGACGTCACCTAAATTTACACGTATGATTACATTAATTATTTTGCTTTATTATCCCGCTAGGAATTGTCAGTATTAATTGACCAACGGTCTAAATAGCAGTATAAAAAATAGATTCTCCTAATGATTTGGTATTTTGTATACACTTTCGTTCGTTATCTTCAAGAACATGGAAATATACAGTGGATGCATTCTTCTACACATGAATACAGTCCGCAGAAATTATGGGGTTAGGGTGATTGATTTGAATACAGAGCTATTGGAAGTCAGAAATCTAACTACATCATTCAGAATTGAAGATGACTATTATGCAGCAGTTGATCACGTTAATCTTACGGTTAAAAAGAATGAAGTATTGGCTATTGTGGGAGAATCAGGATCAGGCAAAAGTGCCTTTGCTTTTTCAATTATGGGCCTGCATAACAAAGCCAAAATTGATGGTGAAATTCTGTACAAAGGGCAGGATATAGCGAATATATCTCCCAACAAGTTAAACAAACTCCGCGGTAAAGAGATGGGGATGATCTTTCAGGACCCACTTTCCGCATTAAATCCTCTGATGCTGATCGGTGAACAGATCGAAGAGATTCTGACACTGCATCAACCCAAGCTATCTTCGAAAGAAAAGAAAGACAAAGTAATTGATTTACTCAATCAAGTAGGGATTCCGCGTCCCGAACAATTATACAAGCAGTATCCTCACGAATTATCGGGTGGTATGAGACAGAGAGTTGTTATCGCGATTGCGATTGCCAATAAACCTGAATTGCTGATTGCCGATGAACCAACGACAGCGCTTGACGTTACAATCCAACTACAAATTCTGGAGCTTATCCGCGAATTGAAGAACGAGATTAACGCAGGAATCATCCTGATCACGCATGATCTGGGTGTCGTTGCCGAGATGGCTGATCGCGTGGCAGTTATGTATGCAGGTGAAATTGTTGAGATTGCCGATATCTATACTCTAATGACGGATGCCAAGCATCCATATACACGTTCTCTACTAAACTCTATTCCTACCATTTCTGAAGAAAAATCGAAGCTTCATGTCATTCAAGGCATTGTTCCTTCACTGAAAAACCTTCCTCGCCAAGGGTGCCGATTCAAGGCCCGAATTCCATGGATAAGTGATTCGGCTCATGAAGAAAACCCACAGATGCATGAAATTGCGCCAGGTCACTTTGTACGGTGTACCTGTTATCAGCACTTTCATTTCCCTGATCAAGCTGAGGAGGAATAACATAATGGCATTACTCGAAGTAGAAGGACTAAAAATTCACTTTCCGATTCGCGGAGGGTTGATCAAGCGTGAAATTGGTAACATCAAAGCGGTTGATGATGTGAGCTTCTCCATTGAGCAGGGTCAAACGTACGGCCTTGTAGGTGAGTCAGGCTCAGGCAAAACGACTACGGGTAGAGCCGTTATTGGCTTAAACCATGTGACGGCCGGGAAAATTCTTTTCGATGGAAGAGATCTGGCTACAGAGCGGCGGAAAGATAGACAACTACAGCGTGATGTGCAGATGATCTTTCAAGATCCGTACTCTTCGTTAAATCCCAAGAAGCGTGTTATCGACATCATTGCTGAGCCACTCCGTAATTATGAACGGCTGACAGCTACGGAAGAGAAACGCCAGGTCCGAGACCTTCTGGAGAAGGTTGGATTGAGTCCCGAATCGATCTATAAGTATCCTCATGAGTTTTCCGGGGGGCAGCGGCAACGGATTGGCATCGCTCGTGCGATTGCATTGAAGCCGAAGCTAATCATCGCAGATGAGCCAGTATCTGCGCTCGATGTATCTGTACAAGCCCAGGTGCTCAACTTCATGCAGGAAATTCAAAAAGAGCTGAATCTGACCTACCTGTTCATCAGTCACGATCTCGGCATTATCCGTCATATGTGTGATCAGATCGGAATTATGTATAAAGGTCGATATGTGGAGCAAGGCACAACGGATGATATTTTTGAGAATCCACAACATATCTATACCAAGCGTTTAATTGCAGCCATTCCGGATATGGACCCAACCAAACGTGAAGAAATGGTAGCCTTCCGTCAGCAGGTCAAATCCGAGTATGAAAATTCATACCGAAATTTCTTTGATGAGGAAGGGCTGGCATACTCGCTCCAATCCATTTCCGATACTCACCGAGTAGCTCTACCTCAGAAAGGTTGAAGACCATATGTGGAAAACGATAGTACGCAGAATTATCATTATGATCCCTCAGATCTTTTTGCTTAGCCTGTTGGTCTTTCTGATGGCCAAGGCGATGCCTGGGGATGCACTTACCGGATTACTCGATCCGAGTATTGATCCAAAAGCGCTGGATGAACAGCGGGAACGACTGGGATTAAACAATCCATGGTATGTACAGTATTGGGATTGGATCAAAAATGCTGTACAAGGCGATTTCGGACAATCTTTCCGGTTCAAAATGCCAGTATCTGATTTGATTGGTCAGCGTGTAGCCAATACGTTCTGGCTTGCACTGGCGACACTGGTGTTTACTTATCTGATTGCCATTCCACTTGGCATTATCAGTGGTCGTTACAACGATACCTGGTCTGATCGGTTGATCACAGGTTACACCTACTTGGGCTTTGCAGCCCCGTTGTTTATCTTCGCACTGGTGATGTTATGGATTTTTGGATTCCATTTTGGCTGGTTCCCAACCGGGGGAAGCGTGGAACCTGGACTTACACCAGGTACATTCAGCTATATAACAAGCAAATTCTATCATTTGTTATTACCGTCACTATCCATGGCATTAATTGCAACGGTATCTACCGTCCAATACTTGCGTAGTGAAATTATCGATATCAAGCATAAGGAATTCGTTCTTACTGCGAGAGCCAAGGGCGCCTCGGAATCTCGGATATACAACAGACATATTTTAAGAAACTCCCTGTTGCCGATCGCCGCATTTTTCGGTTATGAGATTACGGGACTTATCGGAGGTACCATCTTCATTGAGAGCATATTCAGTTATCCAGGTATGGGACAGTTGTTCCTGAATTCTATTTCTCTTCGGGATTTCAGTGTAGTAACTGCACTCGTCTTGTTATATGGCATAGCTACAATCCTAGGATCGTTGCTGTCTGACATTATTCTGGGTATTGTTGATCCGCGTATACGGATCAAGTAAGAACTTGAAGATTTCGGGGTGAAAATAAGATGAGCAAGGCCAATGATGTCGTTATAACTTCACAGAAGATTGATAAGAGCCCCTCCAGCTTGAGTATCTTGTGGCGGGAGCTTGTCAGAGATAAGGTGGCACTAATCTCGCTCATATTTTTGGGACTGGTCATACTGCTGGTCTATGGTACTTCTTTGATCCTGGATCAAGCTGAAATTGTTAAGGTAGATTTATTTGCTTTGTATGAGCCGCCTTCCGCGCAGTATTGGCTGGGAACTGATTACGGTGGTCGTGATGTTTTCGGACAACTGATCATCGGTACACGTAACTCTCTAACCATTGGTATTATCGTCACCTTAATGACTGGTTGTATAGGTATCCTGGTTGGTCTGTTATCCGGTTACTTCGGTGGAATGATCGATAACTTGTTTATGCGCGTTGTTGATTTCTTCATGATTCTTCCGATGCTGATGATTGTAATCGCGTTTGTTACTGCAGTACCCAAATATAATATTGTATCTTTCTCATTAATCATGACAGCTTTTCTCTGGATGGGGATTGCCAGGTTGATCCGCTCCAAAGCATTACAGGAACGGGAACTGGACTATGTAAAAGCTTCAAAAACATTAGGTTCGTCCCATCTGAAGATTATGCTCTCACAGGTACTTCCTAATCTTAGCTCCATCATCATCGTAACGATGACGTTGAATCTCGCTGCCAACATTGGCCTCGAATCGGGTCTGTCCTTCTTGGGATTTGGATTCCCGGAAAGTACACCCAGTCTTGGAACACTCGTAAGCTATGCTCGTAATCCGCAAACACTGGAATACAGATGGTGGATATGGCTACCTGCGTCAGTACTTATTCTGGTATTGATGTTGAGTATAAATAATGTCGGACAGGCCCTGAAGCGTGCGACTGATGCAAGACAAAGAAGAGGTTAAAAAAAGGGAGGAAAGGTTCATGAAAAAGGGATTATTTTCACGGGGACTATTTTTCACGATGATGTTGGTCTTCGTACTTGCGCTTGCGGCGTGCTCGGAGAAAGAGGCGGCAACACCAACGCCTTCTACGAACACAGGGGAAAAGAAAACAGAGGAGAAGCCTACTAAAGAAGAGGGCGTTTACTCTATCGAAGATTTCAACAACGTCAAAACGAATGAAGGCACTGCAATTGAGGGTGGGTCCATCACATATGGACTGGTATCCGATACTGCGTTTGAAGGAACATTGAATTTTAACTTCTACTCCGGTAATCCGGATGCAATGGTTCTGCAATGGTTTGACGAAGGTTTGCTGACTTGGGACAAAGACTATGTATATACCAATGATGGTGCAGCAACGTATGAAACATCGGAAGATGGCAAAACGTTCACACTGACCATTCGTGATAATGTAAACTGGCATGATGGCAAGCCTGTAACGGCTGAAGATTTGCAGTTTGCTTATGAAGTTATCGGTAACAAGGCTTATGATGGTCCACGTTACGATTCCAACTTTACAAGTGTAGTAGGTATGGATGATTATCACGCTGGAAAAGCAAAAACGATCTCTGGGATCAAGGTTCTTAGCGAAAAACAAATCAGCATTACGTACAAGGAATCTACACCTTCCTTGCTGACAGGTGGCGTATGGACATATCCACTGGCTAAACATATCTTCGGTGATATGGATGTAGCGAAAATGTCTTCTTCCAAAGAAGTACGTGAAAAACCAATCGGTTTTGGTGCATTTAAAGTGGAAACAATCACTCCAGGTGAGTCTGTAACTTTCGTTAAAAACGATGACTACTGGCGTGGAGCTCCAAAACTGGACAAAGTGACTTTGAAAGTAATCAACCCAACAACGGTTGTTCAAGAATTGAAATCTGGCGGGGTAGACCTCGTGGATTCATTCCCGACAGATCAATATAAAGACAATGCCAATATGTCCAACGTTGAATTCCTGGGTGCAATCGATCGTGCTTACACCTATATCGGTTTCAAACTGGGCACATGGGATGCTGACAACGGCAAAGTTGTAACAAATGCTGAAGCAAAAATGGGAGATAAGAATCTGCGTAAAGCCATGTGGATGGCTGTAGATAACGATCAAGTGGGCAAACGTTTCTATAACGGTCTGCGTTGGAATGCAACAACATTGATTCCGCCGTCTCACCCAGAATTCCATGATTCTAACAATCCGGGTGTTGCATATGACCCAGAAGCAGCGAAAAAATTGTTGGATGAAGCAGGTTACAAACTGGATGGTGAATTCCGTACGAAACCGGACGGTTCCCCACTTGAAATTAACTTTGTATCGATGACAGGTGGCGACACAGCTGAACCACTGGCACGTTACTATGTTCAATCGTGGGCAGCAATCGGTCTGAAAGTAAACCTGGAAATGGTTGAGTTCAACAATTTCTATGACCGTGTAGGTAACACAGGTAAAGATGATCCAAATATTGATGTATATCAAGCTGCTTGGGGCGTAGGTATTGACGTAGATCCAGCAGGTCTGTATGGCCGTGATGCACTGTATAACTTCTCCAGATTCTCTAGCGAAGAAAATGACAAATTGCTCGCACAAGGTGTATCTGCTGAAGCGTTTGATGTAGACAAGCGTAAAGAGATCTACAACCAATGGCAGCAGTACATGGTTGATGAAGTTCCTGTATTCCCGACATTGTACCGTGCTGTTGTAGCACCGGTTAACAAACGTGTAATGAACTATGCGATTGGTGACGGAACAGGTTTATATCTGAATGACATTCAAGTTAATGCAGATAAAGCGGTTGTAGCAGAGTAATAAAAAAGCATTAGCAACAATAAGGATTGGGGTCCTTTTAAGAATTCGGTTGCTAGATCTAATTGAAAAGATTCTTCTAGGTATGAATAGAAAAAGTCTTGTAAAGCATGGATTCCGTACACTCTGGCATGGGGGTATGGGGTCCATGTTTTTTTTGGTAACAAAAAAATAAAAAAAATTTAACTTTTTTTATAAAAATTGCAGACAAAATGCCTCTTCACTTCGTCTATATCTGTAAGAGGTGATTTTCCGATGAAAAAATGGTGGATACGGGCAGGAATGCTGCTGGCTCTACTGGTTATTATATATTTGGGTGTAAAACCGGACATGCTGGTGGGCAAACCGGGGATTAAGGCTGAATCGGCTGTATTAATGGATATGAACTCTGAGCAGATTCTAATCAACTTTAACGGTTCCGAAGAAATTGCAACGGCAGGGATTAGCAAATTGATGACAGAACTACTTGTAATGGAGGCTGTGATCAACGGAGAGTTGCGTTGGGACGACCCTGTTAATATAAGCTTGTATGCAAGCTCAGTAGGTGGCAGCCACCTGGGTTTGAAACAAGGGGAGCAATTCACTGTGCAGGAGCTATTCCAGATTGTAGCCGTCTATTCCGCGAATGATGCCGCTATTGCTCTGGCTGAACATATCAGTGGGACAGAGCAGACTTTTGCACAAAAGATGAATCAGAAGGCAACAGAGATCGGATTGTCTGACAAGACGGTGTTTACGAATGCAACAGGTTTAAGTGAAAAACTACTTGGTCCGAGTCATCCGAAGGAAATACAAGGGCAGACCGTAATGACCGCCGTAGATGCATGCAAGCTTGCACGTTATCTGCTGAATAACTACCCCGAAATATTGAGAGTTTCCAGCCAAATGCAGGTGTCGATGCACCAAAAAGGAATGTACATGAGCAACACCAACTGGATGCTGTCCTCTATTGGCGGACCCTATGCTTACGATGGAAACGATGGATTGAAGACCGGATATGATGAGGATTCTGGCTATCACTTCGTTGGAACGGCTGAGCGAAATGGCAAGCGACTGATCTCCGTTGTACTGGGTTCGGATAGTCGTGAGGGACGTTTTATCGAGACACGAAAGCTATTCAATTATGGATTTTCCGGTTCAAAGTAAGGGTTATTTGAAATTTACATGACATGTTACACAATCAATGCTCTGGGATGGAAATTCGAGGGGTGTTCTACGCTGTTAACCTATGGTGGATCATGGTAAAATGATTTACGTATAATTCCAAATTATCGTGTAATTCACTTTAAAGGGGGAAATAACTTGAACGTAGTGAGTAAAAAAGTGTATGCTCTCACGCTTACCATGGCGATGTCAATCGCTCTGATTCAACCAGCGGTCCAGGCAGCAGAATCGGTGAAGCCTACGGCGACAGTCGCTGAATCCATTGCTTCGAAGGCAACACAGACACTACAGCAACTGGGATACATAGATGGCACAACAGATGGAATGAAAGAGTCACAAACGCCAATTACTCGTGCTCAGGCCGCAATCATCCTGCAGCGTGTACTTAAACTGGATGCTCCAGCGTCTCTTACAGGTTTTGCAGATGTATTGGCTAAGGATGAAGCTGCTCCTGCCATTTACGCACTGAAGCAAAGTGGTCTTATTCAAGGGCAAGCCAAAGGATATGCACCAGATGCACCTCTCACAAGAGCACAGATGGCATCGTTGTTTACTCGGGCATTTGAACTAAAGGATAATGGCATTCAGGTTGTATACAGTGATATGGCGCAAATTCCGAAGGTACATACGGAGGATGCGATTCGTCTGAAGCAGCATTTTATTATTGAAGGCAGTGCGTTTAACGCCAAAAATTCAGTGACCCATGGTGAGTTTGCTGATGCGCTGTACCTCGCTCTTGGACTTGATGTGCAGTCAGAAGGTCTAACACCTCTGGAAGACTTCTTCAAACAGCCGGCTCAAGCAGGATTCCAGATGTCTCCGGATGGTAAACATCTGGCTTACATGGAGCCTTGGAACAACCGAATGAATATCGTAGTGAAAGAGAATGGTCAGGACAAGTCGGTACGTATCACGAGTGAGACAGAACGCAGTATAGCGGGATTTGTATGGGCGACAAAGGATAAGCTGTTGTATGTAAATGATGAAGCAGGGGACGAGAACTATCATATTTATGTAACGGATATTGATGGTAAGAACAGCAAGGATCTGACGCCATATCCAAATACAAGAGCGATCCTGGTAGACTCCCTGGAGAATATTCCGGATGAAATTCTAGTAGGTATGAACAAACGTGATCCACGGATCTTTGACGTGTACCGGATTAACATCAAGACAGGTGAGGCTGTACTTGCTGCAGAGAACCCGGGCAATATTACGGGCTGGCTTACGGACCATGAGGGTAAAATCCGTGTGGCCATATCGAGTGATGGTAATGTCTCTTCGTTAATGTATCGTGAATCAGAAGATAAACCATTTGAGAATTTGATGACCACCAAGCTCGGAGAAACATTTGCTCCAGTGATGTTCACGTATGATAACAAAAACATCTATGCTGTATCCAATCTGGAGCGGGATAAAACAGCGATTGTCGAATACAGCCCAAGCAGTAAAAAAGTAACAAAAACCATCTATGAAAACAAGGATGTGGATATATCCACTTTCGTTCCTTCTAAAGAAAAAGGCACAATCCTTGCAGCTGTCTATGAGACGGACAAGGTTAGCTATGAATACTTCGACAATGATTTCAAAAAATTGATGCAGGATATCCAGGCGAAAGTTCCGGGTAAAGAAGTAAGCATTTCAAACATAAGTGAAGAAGGTCAGGTTCTGTTCGTTGCGTATAGCGACAAATCCATGGGTACGTATTACTTCTACGATTCCAAGACAGGTAAGCTGGATAAATTAGCTGACGCCGCACCTTGGATTGATGAGAGTAAAATGTCGGATGTAAAACCCATTACGTACAAGTCACGTGATGGTTTAACCCTTCATGGTTATCTGACGCTCCCACAAGGAGCCGAGGCTTCCAAATTGCCACTGGTTGTTGTTCCGCATGGTGGACCATGGGCCCGAGACTCATGGGGCTTCAATCCCGAAATTCAATTTCTCGCAAGCCGTGGTTATGCCGTACTACAGGTGAATTTCCGTGGCTCTACTGGATACGGTAAGGAATTCCTGGATGCGGGCAACAAAGAGTGGGGTAAAGCGATGCAGGACGATCTCACAGACGGCGTAAATTGGCTGGTTGAAGAGGGAACGGTTGATGCGAAGCGTGTAGCTATCTACGGTGGATCTTATGGTGGATATGCAGCTCTGGCAGGACTGGCATTCACACCAGAAGTCTATGCAGCAGGAATTAGCTATGTTGGACCATCCAATCTGTTCACGCTGCTGGATTCACTGCCACCTTACTGGGAGTCGGAGCGCAACATGTTCTATGAACGTATGGGTGATCCGGAGAAAGACAAGGAGCTGCTGACAGCTGTCTCACCACTGTTCCATATCGACCAGATGAAAGCCCCATTGTTCGTGGTCCAGGGCGCAAATGATCCGCGTGTGAAACAGGCTGAGTCTGATCAGATCGTGGAGGCTCTGCGCAAACGTGGAGTAGATGTGCCATATATGTTAAAAGCCAATGAGGGACATGGCTTCGGCAATGTTGAAAATCAATTGGATTTGTATCGTGCAATTGAGAAATTCCTGAATCGCCACTTGATGCAGCAATAGTAGTTAAGTTCAACAATAAAACCGTCCCACGGGTTCCATCGAACCTGAGGGACGGCTTTATTTGGTGGAGCAGGGAATTGAATGAGGTATCCAAGCATATTAACAAATTGACATATGTAATCATTTTGCTTTAAAATGACCAGTGAGTCATTATTGTTCGGTTCGGTTTAATATATATGTATCATTACAGCCTTACGCTACTGGATTGCAATCTGATCGGGGAGGAAACGTGTAATGCAAAAACAAATGAAATGGCCGCTTATCCTATTTGCTATCGGGGTGTTTATGGCTGCGCTGGATAACGGGATTATTACGTCGTCCCTGACGACTTTAAATGCGTCATTTGGCGTGTCGCCGACGTGGGGAGCATGGACAATCACGCTTTATACGCTCGGACTTGCGGTGAGTGTGCCGATTGCGGGTAAGCTCTCCGACCGTTATGGACGCAAGAAGCTGTTTCTGATTGAAGTGGCTTTGTTCGGAATTGGGTCTTTACTCGTTGCACTAAGCACATCGTTTACGTTTTTCCTGATTGCTCGTGTCGTCCAGGCGTTGGGTGGTGGCGGGATCTTTATCATTGCGAGCTCTTATGTATTAAGCAAGTTCCCAGCGGAGCGTCAGGGCACAGCCTTGGGTCTTCTGGGAGGTATGAACGGGGTTGCGGCGATTCTAGGGCCGAATATCGGTGCTTTTATCCTCGACATTACGGGGAATTGGCATTGGTTGTTCTTAATCAATGTACCGATCGCCATTTTGCTGTTTATTGCAGGCATCCGTTATATTCATGAAGAACAGGAGCTGAGCCGTAAGGCGGTGGACTGGAGTGGTATCGCGGTCATGACGCTCGGTGTGCTCAGTCTGATGTACAGCTTTAGCAATCTGGATGGCGTAAATATGCTGCAAAGTCTTGGCTCACCGATGTTCTATGGCTTCTTCCTGGCAGGTGTGGTCATTCTGGTTCTCTTCTACTTTCTTGAAAAAAGGCTGGAAGGATCACAACGTGAACCTGTTGTATCTACACAGCTTCTGGGCATTGCGTCCTTTCGTTGGACGCTGCTGATTGCCTTTTTCTCAGGAGCCATTCTAGCATCCGTGATCTTCATTCCAGGTTTTGTTGAGCAATACCTCGGGGTATCCAACACAGCCTCCGGCTACTGGTTTACACCGCTTGCTCTGGCTTCAGGCATTGGTGCAGGTGGTGGCGGTTATCTGGTTGACCGCAAAGGGCCAATCTGGACGTTATCTGTAGCCGGATTGCTGTCGGCTATCGGCTTCCTGCTCTTCCCGCTGTGGGTAGAGCATATCTGGCAATTCGTGATTGCGAGTGTACTTGTGGGGATTGGCTTCGGTATGATGCTGGGAGCTCCAGTGAACGTGCTCGTTACTGAGCAAGCGGGTGAGAACAACAAGGGCATTGCGGTAGCGACCAGTTCCTTGTTCCGTCAGATGGCTATGGCGATCGCGCCAACCATTTTTGCCGGTTTCCTGGCTCGTGCCTTCTCCAACCTGGGCTCCAATATTCAGCAGGGTCTCACAGATCAGGGCATTCAGGTGCCGCCCGAAGCGCTTCAACAATATGCGTCTGGCGGCGGTGCAGCTTCAGGAAGCGATATTTCCAGCTTAACCGAAGGACTATCCCAAATTCCTGATCCGGGCATTCGAGATGTGTTGCTACAGGCTCTTCATCAGACAATCGGCGAGGGTTATAGTGGACTGTTCTGGTCTGCGGTTATTTTCAGTGTACTCACGCTGGTCGCTGCGTTTATTACAGGGCGACAGCGTCATAAAGAGAAGAGGAATCGGGTGGAGACAGCATCAACAAATGGAATGGATGGACATTCCACATGAAGAGAACAGTGCACCTTTTGCCAGTAAAAAAGGAGCACTGTTCTTTTCAATTTAACCGTATTGTAACTTTTCATCATCCAGCAATGATTACAATAGAACGAGCGTGAGCGGCGTTTTCTTTTGAGATAGAGAAAACTTCAGAGAACACCGTGTCACAAGCCATTGCGCACGTTTAATGGTAATTATATAAGTTGAACGGATCATTAACACTGTACCGTTGCGGGGTCAGGATAAGTTAAATTCAACTTATATAGTAGTAGTATCGAATTTCATTTTGACAGTGAAGAAGGAATCGATGGATGACAAGCAGAACTAAAGATAAGAAGAAGAAAAGAAGAAAAGGTCTATATATAACGCTCGTATCGCTCGTTGTTTTGTTAATCGGGGGCTATTTGTTTCGTCAGCAGCTTGCTGTAGCGGCCTTCGATCTGTTTCTCGCTGGTTCAGTTGAAGACCAATTGTCTCGTTCCTATGTCCCTCAGGAGGGCAACAATACGCCTGACCCAACAGTATATCGCAAAGAACCGTTCTCGGTATTGCTGCTAGGCTCAGACAAACGTGCCTATGAGAAAACACGTGGGCGCTCAGACACGGTTATCTATGCCGTTGTTCGTCCGAAAGAATCCCGCGTACTCCTGGTATCCATTCCTCGTGACACCTATGTGCAGATTGTTGGACGTGATGCCAACAAGGATGGTGAGGATGATTATGACAAGCTCGCGCATGCCTACGCCTTCGGTGGGGAGAATATGTCTATCAATACGGTGGAGAAATTTCTCGATGCGGATGTAGGTTATTATGCAACGATTAACTTTGACGGGATCAAAAAAGTCGTTGATGCGCTTGGTGGCGTGAAGCTGCCGATTGATGAGGACATAGTGAACAAGAACCCTGAACATGTGCAGTTCACAATAGAAGGCGGTAAGCAGATCTATGACGGGCAGGAAGCACTTTACTATGTAAGATACCGTGAGGATAGCGATTTTAATCGCACCAAGCGGCAGCAGATTTTCCTGAATGCCATGGCGAATGAGATGCTTAATCTGAACGCCATCAGCAAAATTCCAGAATTGATTCAGATTATGGGAGACAGCTTCCAGACGGATATGCAGCCTTCATTCATTATTGATCTGGCCAAGCAGGTACTGACTCAGGAAAAACCGCAAATCTCAAGCTTCACTATTTTGGGCGAAGGAATGCGGAAAAACGGAATTTATTATGGCAAGGCAGATGAGAAAGACGTCCAATATGCCAAAGAGCTGATTAACAACTGGATGGATGAGTCGACCCCAGCCGGTGAAGTGATGATTCCTGACCGGCAGAAGATCGAATAACCAATTCCATACAGACGTTATGTTTTAGACAAGGATCAGCAGTGCGTTTATTGGCGGGCTGCTGTTTTTTTTACTTTGTAGAAGGAATCATGTCCTTTTGGAACATCTTGCGTTCTAATGCGTACTATGTAAGTTGAATGTAATAAGCTGACTGATGAAATTTCACAAGGAGGATACGTAAGGGTATGAACATCGCATTTTTTTTGCTGCCCAAACAAGAAGTTACGTGCGTAACGTCGGATTCTACTCTGCGGCAGACGTTGGAACGGATGGAATATCATCGGTTCACGGCGGTGCCCATTTTGAATAAGGAAGGCAAGTATATCGGCACGGTTACCGAAGGTGATCTGCTGTGGTATATGAAGAACGCCGAGGGAAAGATTACATTTGAAAACGCTTCAAAATTCCTGCTTAAGGACGTTCCACTTCGGCTGGATATCAAACCGGTATCCATTGAAGCCAACATGGAGGATTTGATTAATCTGGCGAAAGTGCAGAACTTTGTGCCGGTTGTCGATGATATGGAGCGCTTCATCGGGATCGTAAGACGGAGTCAGATTATTGAGTATTGCGAGGGTATTGTAGCCAAGGAATCCATGAAAGTGAAGTAAGTCGAAACAAATTTCGATATTGATGCAACTGCGTGGATAATCACAGCCGTCCGGTATCATGTTAAACTTAAGAAGAGCTGAACAAGAGCGAACTTAAATGAATTTTCGACAAGATAAAATACGAATTCGTTGTACGGGGTCCCCGCAAAGTACCTGAGATAAGTTTCGGAGGACTTCTCCGCTTTTTGGGGTAATTTTGCGGCCCCCCTTTTTATGCTATAATGGAGAATAAAGCTTTTTCGGGGGAGAGTGACTTTCGCCAATATGCCTAAAGAACTGGATGTAGCCAAACGCGCTAAAGTGATTGAATGGCTTAAAACCGAAGTGCTTGATCAGGTATCCCGATTATTCAAAGCGTTATGGGAAGGCAGTACAACCCGAATCGGGGACAGTCTCGCCAGTTTGATGATGAGTAGTTACATATTGGGCCGCAGGCTCGGTATTCCTTTCAAGGATCTGGATGCACTGCTTGTTGAGAAATTGAAAAAGCATAAACAGGAAGGTCACCAGTTGGAAGATTGGTACCAAGATATTTCCGCGCTAGAAGATCACATGCGTAAGAGGTGAATTTGTTGAAATTTAGCTTTAAATCAGCTGTCTGGAGCGTAGTTTATCTGCTCTTGCTACTTTCGCTGTTAACTCCTTTATCGGTTTTGGCCATATTTTTCATGATGATACCTGGAGTTATTTTGTTTGCTTCATTACCGGTAAAATCATTTATATGGCATCTCGTCCCAGTGGCGATCATTTTGGTCATATTTAGTCCGATTTATTTGTTATTACTGCTTTTGTTCACCCTGCCCGCCATTGTTATGGGCAATGCTTACAAGAAAAAGAAATCGGCCCTGTTCGCCCTAATGGCAGGAAGTGGAGCCATGCTGGCCGAGTATCTGTTGCTCCTGTTGATTGGAAGTGTAATCTTCCAATTTGATTTGTCGAGTTATATTGATGATGTGGTCAGATTGACGATTGAACCCCTGACGAATACATCCAGTCAGATGGTAAATGGGTTTGTATGGACACCTGAAATGACTCAGGATGTCGCAAGACAGACGCAGCTTATGATTCCATTCGCCTTGGTGGTCACGTCTCTGGTCATGGCTCTAATCACTCATCTCATTGCACGTCCGATTCTAAACGTAATGGGCGTGGCTGTATCGAAATTTCCACCTGCGCGTGAATGGCGTATGCCGCGTGCCCTGATCTGGTATTACTTTCTGGCATTGTTGTTCGAAGTGATATCCAGGCAGAGTGACGGAACGTACTGGACCATGATCGCCATGAACTTGTCGCCTCTAATCAATTTGGGCTTCATGATTCAAGCCATCGGATTCTTCTTCTTTCTCTCACATGCAAAGAAATGGAATCCGGTTGTACCGTATTTGCTGGCGGCAGCAGTCTTCTTCATTGGACCGCTGCGGATTATCGGGATTATCGATCTGGCGTTCCCGCTTCGCGAGGCAATATCGAAACCAAAACGATAGGGTGATGAGTCATGCCTAAATTTCTGAAGAAACGCTGGCACGGCTACTATACCGTATGGGCGTTCATACTGCTGCTTCTGCTTGTTATGTTCGTGACCATCTACAACTGGACGCTTGGTTTGATTAGTCTGATACTGGCTTCGGCGCTGGGAATCGTCATGATTAAGGCGGAGCTCGCATTCCGTCGTGAGCTTAACGACTACATTAATGGCCTTTCCATTCGGATCAAACGAATGGAGGGGGAAGCGGTCAGCATGCTCCCATTCGGTATTGTGCTGTACAGCGAAGATCGTACCGTAGAGTGGCATAATCGCTTCGTCGCGGATATGTTCCAAGAGAAGACGATGGTAGGTAATCCGCTGCAAAATTTGTTTCCCAAACTTCCTCAACCGAAGGAAAAAAAGGATGGGACCAAGGAGCCGTCTAAGGAGCTTCACGACGAATTCCAATTGGATGATCGATATTATGGAGTTATTCATAATCCGCAAGAGCGGTATGTATATGTTTACGAGATTACGGAGCTAGCCATTCTTCGTGATAAATATGAGAATGAACGCATGGCACTGGGCATTCTGGTTCTCGATAACCTGGACGAAGCAGCCCAGGGCATGGACGACCAGCAGCGGACTGCGCTGATTGCCCGTGTAACAAGCGAGATTACGTCTTGGGCGAAACGGTATGAGGTATACCTGCGCCGCCTCTCTTCTGATCGTTATCTCATGATGTTGAATTATAAGTCTTTGCAGGAACTGGAGCAGAGCCGATTTGTCATCCTGGATGAAGTCCGGGAGATGACGGCTGATCTTAAGGTGCCGATGACACTAAGTGTTGGACTGGCATTTGGCTCGGATACCATCAGTGAGATGGGAGAATTGGCTCAGTCCAGTTTGGATATGGCACTTGGCCGTGGTGGTGATCAGGCTGCCGTAAAATCTGGACAGCGGTTGTCCTTTTACGGTGGAAAGTCCAACGCGGTGGAGAAACGTACTCGGGTAAGAGCTCGGGTTATCGCACATGCATTGCGTGATCTGATGCAGGAGAGTGACCGAGTGATTATCATGGGTCACAAAATGCCTGATATGGATGCGATTGGCGCGTCTATTGGGGTATGGAAAGCGGCGAGTCTGTACAATGTGGAGGCACGAATTGTACTGGATGGACCCAACCCTTCCATTGAACGCATGATGGAACAGGTGAATAAGGATGAAAAGCTGTCCAAAGCCTTTGTGTCGCCGGAACAGGCAACCCAGATGATGACGGAGCATACGCTGCTCGTTGTTGTCGATACACATAAGGCATCCATGACAATGGAGCCGAAGCTGGTTCAATCCGCTACGCGTGTCGTGGTTGTGGATCACCACCGTCGGGGTGAAGAATTCATTAACGATGCAGTTCTGATCTATCTGGAACCATATGCTTCTTCGGCAGCAGAATTGGTGACTGAGCTTCTCCAATATATTCATGACAAGGTACAATTCACTCCACTGGAAGCGACTGCGTTATTAGCGGGGATTACGGTGGATACGAAGCATTTTGCACTCCATACGGGCTCGAGAACGTTTGAAGCGGCAGGCTTCCTGCGTCGCAGTGGTGCAGACACCATTATGATCCAGCGGCTTATGAAAGAAGATTTGTCAGAATATATTGCTAAGGCAGAAATCATAAAGCATGCTAAAATGGTATACGGGAACATTGCGCTGGCGGTCACGGACCCTGGCAACAAGATTCCACAGATGATGATCGCCCAAGTGGCGGACACATTGCTTAATATGACCGACGTGGTCGCTTCATTTGTCATTAGTGAACGCCCGGATGGACTGATAGGCATCAGCGCGAGATCGCTGGGGCGCATGAATGTTCAGGTGGTCATGGAACGACTGGGCGGTGGCGGACATTTAACGAATGCTGCCGTGCAGCTTGAAGGAACGCTTGGAGAGGCGGAAAAACGGCTGACGAACGTACTGGCTGAAATCGAAAAGGAAGAGGGTTTGTTCGAATGAAAGTCATTTTTATAAAAGATATGAAGGGTCAAGGCAAAAAAGGACAAGTGAAGGAAGTGTCCGAGGGATACGCACAGAACTTTCTTCTGCCACGGGGAATCGCACGTCCAGCAACAGACGGAAACATGAAAACACTGGACAACCAGAAGGCAGCGGAAGACAGACGTAAGCAGGAAGAGAAAGCAGAAGCGGAAGCTCTGGCTAAAAAGCTTGAAGCTGAAGTGACTGAACTGAAAGCAAAATCCGGCGAAGGCGGCCGTCTGTTCGGTGCAATCACGAGCAAACAAATCGCAGAAGCTCTGGCAGCGAAAGGTCTGAAAGTCGACAAACGCAAAATTGAACTGGACGAGCCTATTCGCACACTCGGCGTAACGCAAGTCACCGTCAAGGTTCACCCTGAAGTGAAGGCTACCTTGAAGGTACAGGTAACGGAGGAGTAAGATGGGCGGCGAAATGTTATTCGACCGGATTCCCCCACAGAACCTGGAAGCCGAACAGGCCGTGCTGGGTGCAATCCTGTTGCAGGGCGAAGCCCTGATTACAGCGATGGAACGGGTGCAAACCGAGGATTTCTATGATAAACCCCATCAATTAATTTTTGAAGCGATGATCCAGCTTGGCGAGGGAAATCAACCGATTGACCTCGTGACACTGACTTCGCTACTGAAGGATAAAGGCGAGCTTGAGGACATCGGCGGCGTCAGTTATCTGGCGAAGCTGGCTCATGGTGTTCCGACTGCCGCGAACGTGGATTATTACGCTCAGATTATCGAAGAGAAATCCATGCTGCGTCGCCTGATTCGTACAGCTACGCAAATTGTGAGTGAAGGATACACGGGCGGTGAGGATGTCGCGGCTATGCTTGGAGAAGCAGAGCGGCGCATTCTGGAGATTTCCAACCGACGTTCCAGTAGCGGTTTTATAGCCATTCAGGATGTTCTGATGGAAGTGTTCGACCGTGTGGAGACGTTGCATCAGAACAAGGGCACCACAACGGGCATTCCGTCCGGGTTCATCGATCTGGACAAGATGACCGCCGGATTCCAGCGGAGTGACTTGATTATTGTAGCGGCACGTCCATCTGTAGGTAAGACCGCCTTCGCCCTGAATATCGCTCAGAATGTAGCCATTCGGGCGCAGGAGACAGTTGCGATATTCAGTCTGGAGATGTCAGCCGCACAGCTCGTACAGCGTATGATCTGTGCAGAGGCCAATCTGGATGCGGGTGTCATGCGTATGGGTGACTTTAAAGGTGATGAAGATTGGCAAAAGCTGACGATGGGCATTGCAGCCTTGAACGAAGCTAATATCTACATTGACGATACACCAGGGATCACCGTAGCTGACATTCGTGCGAAATGCCGTCGTCTCAAGAAAGAGAAAGGCCTTGGCATGATTCTGATCGACTACCTTCAACTGATTAGTGGACGTGGTAAAGCCGGCGAGAACCGTCAACAAGAGGTATCCGAGATTTCGCGTACCCTGAAACAGATTGGTCGGGAATTGGAAGTTCCGGTTATTGCCTTGTCTCAGCTGAGCCGGGGTGTAGAGCAGCGTCAGGATAAACGTCCAATGATGAGTGACTTGCGGGAATCGGGTTCGATCGAGCAAGATGCCGACATCGTTGCGTTCCTGTACCGGGATGACTACTATAACCAGGAGACCGAGAAGAAAAACATTATCGAGATTATTATCGCCAAACAGCGTAATGGTCCGGTAGGCACGGTGGAACTGGTCTTCCTGAAAAACTTTAATAAATTCGTTAACTACGAGCGGGCACATAATGATGCCTTTGCCATGTAGGGGACAGGCACAGACTGCTTCGATAGGGAAGTGAAATCGTCTGTCCCCGACATCAACCATTAGATCATATGAACTCATAAATACGTTGCGAATACGACATATAGCGTTGGATTTAAACGCGTAGCGAGTAACCGGGGTTAGCTGTCAAGCAAGATTTGACTGGCTTCGCCGGTTTTTTGCGTCGCAATATGGAGTCAATTCCGAACATTAGAGTTTGACTATATCTAATTGTTCGCCATTTGATTTGACTTTGAAAAAAGGGACTGGTACACTAGTACTGCTGCGTTAAAGCAGCGAAAACCTTCCCTTGGATGTAAACCGAGGGGGATTTTCACTGTCCGTTAGCACGCTTCTCCGCTGGTAATTTCACTTCAAATTCCTGCCGAGATAGAGGACGGACAGACCAATACAAAGGTGCGCAAGGCACCCACGGAGGTATGTACTATGTCAACGGTAGTTGTAGTGGGAACGCAATGGGGAGACGAAGGTAAAGGCAAGATTACGGATTATTTGGCGGAATCCGCAGACGTGGTTGCTCGTTACCAAGGTGGTAACAATGCAGGACACACGATTCTGATCGATAACAAAAAATATAAATTGACGATGATTCCATCGGGTATCTTCTACACAGACAAAGCATGTGTAATTGGTAACGGTATGGTTATCAACCCAAAGGCACTCATCGAAGAAATTAACTATATTCATGACAATGACTTTACGACCAAAAACCTGTCCATCAGCGAACGCGCACACATCATCCTGCCATATCACATGGTATTGGATGCATTGGAAGAAGAGAGCAAAGGCCCGAACAAAATCGGTACAACAGGCAAGGGAATTGGCCCATGTTACATGGACAAATCAGCTCGTATCGGTATTCGTATGGTTGATCTGCTTGATGCGGAAGAGTTCGAACTGAAACTGCGTCATTTGGTAAAAGAAAAAAACCGTGTAATCGAGCAGGTCTATGGCGGCGAGCCTGTAGATGTAGAAGAAATTCTGAAAGATTACCTGGGATACGCAGAAATTCTGCGTCCTTATGTGCGTGATACATCAGTTGTGCTCAACGAATACATCGATGAGGACAAAAAAGTATTGTTCGAAGGCGCACAAGGCGTTATGTTGGATCTTGATCAAGGAACTTATCCATTTGTTACTTCATCCAATCCGTCAGCAGGCGGCGTATGTATCGGTTCGGGCGTTGGCCCAGCCCGTATTCAGCAGGTTATCGGTGTGGCTAAAGCCTACACAACACGTGTAGGAGATGGTCCTTTCCCGACAGAACTGCATGATGCAATTGGTGACCAAATTCGTGAGACCGGACATGAGTACGGTACTGTAACTGGACGTCCGCGTCGTGTCGGCTGGTTCGACAGTGTTGTTGTTCGCCACGCTCGTCGTGTTAGCGGAATCACGGGTCTGTCCCTGAACTCCCTGGATGTAATGACAGGTCTGGAAACGGTGAAAATCTGCACAGGCTACAAATTCCGCGGCGAGGTTATCACTCACTATCCGGCAAGCCTGAAAATGCTGGCAGAATGTGAAGCGGTATACGAAGAGCTTCCGGGCTGGAGCGAAGATATCACTGCGGCGAAGAAACTGGAAGACCTGCCTGTGAACACACAGAATTACGTGAAACGTGTTTCCGAACTGACAGGCATTCCAATTGCCATCTTCTCTGTAGGTCGTAACCGTGAGCAAACGAATCAGGTTCTTCCTATCTACGAATAAGCAGCTAGGTTAACTCGGCAATACGAAGTAAACGTTCATCCAAATGATATGCCTATATAGGCATCATAGAGCCCCAGTTATCGCTTAAATAGCGATGGCTGGGGTTTTTCGCACGCCTTCCTGATATAATCCCCGGATTTCCGTCAATACTGGTTAACAGTAGACTCATAGATCCTGAAACATCGAATGTGATATGGGGTCGGAAAACGGAGGGAGAGAACGGGAATGAAGTTGCTTCAATGGTTCATTAAAATATTGCTTACCGTGATGCTGGTCAGTTCACTGACCCTGCTGACAACCGGATTAATCGTTCAGTCATATGTAAAATCGCTGCTGGCGAGTTTCAATATTCAGTGGGAAGGCCAGCCCATGGGGTTAACGGCCATGTTTCAGGGTGCATTAGGTGGTAAGTCCGGTGAAGAGAAGAAGCCAGGAACGGGCACGACAGATCAGCCGGCAGGAGCGGAGGAGGAACACGTTCCAGAAGATGCGATATCTGTCATGGGCAATGGAACAGAAAGTGGAGAAACAGGCGCGAATACAGGCAACAGCTCTGAACAGGGTACGGGAACAGACGATGGTCAAGGAGCAGGCTCAGGAACGGATTCTTCTGCTACGGGATCTAGCCCAGGGGGCAGCTCAGGCACGGGAACAGACGCAGATGCTGGCACAAATGCGGGTAGTGATTCTGGGACAACGCCTGGCAACAGTACAGCATCGGGCAACGGATCAGGTACGAATTCCAATGGCACGCCTTCTTCAGGGAATGATGAGATTGTAGTATCTCCGGATGACATCACAGGCAAGAAGGACAAGCTGCCGTTGGAGGAAAAAGAAAAGATTTTCAGTCTGCTGATGAACAAGCTGCCCCAGAAAGAGATGCAGCAAATCTCAGGCGCCATGGAAGGCGGCCTGACTGAGCAGGAGCTGCGGGATATTGAGCAGGTGATCTCCAAGTATCTGACGAGCGAAGAATACGATAATCTAATGGAAGTCCTTCAGGCGGAATAAACTAAGTTCATATAGGGAATTCCGTAAATCTGCGACCCTTTGCTGAATATTCATAAAGGAATCAGAAAATCGAATCCTGAGCGATAAATTAGAGAAATTTAATTCATTAGGCCATTCTAGAAATGAAATAAAAGCAGAAATTGGTTAGCATATAATCCAGCCAATATGAGGCACTCTATAGCAAGAGTTTAACGAAATCCCTCACCAGAGATGATCTGACGAGGGATTTCAGTTTGTATTTTTATGAAAAAGAAAACACATATCGGTGGGTCTTAGAACCTAGTCTTAAAAAATGATCAAAAGTACATAGTATACCTGAAGTAGAGGCGATATGGGGAAGAATATTGATCTGCCATCTTATGGATAATACAGGGAAACCAAGCGTGGCGCGGCTTTGCGCTGTGACGTGTACAGTTGAAATGAGTGTAAAACCTGTGTTAAAGTATACGGGTGTGATAAAAGGTTAAAATTTTGACACTTTTACGAGCGCAGCTAAAGTCCTGATTTGCGGACACCCGAATACAAATATCGACAAGCATGGGACAGACACAGTGGGTGATGTCTTGACAGAAATGCGAACTGAGAAGTGCTGAAAAGGAGAGAATCATGAAAGGTTTCAGAGGCATACGCCAACCGGGCAAGAACCGGGAACACGAACAATCCGGTGAACACCGGACGGCCGAAGACAAAAACAACATGAGCATGTCCAACTTCAGTAGTAATAAAAAGCGCGTTCTGGCCTCGCGCAAATGGATCATTACAGCAGCATGTGGTTTATTTATCGCTGCATCGATCGGATTCGCAGGCAAACAATACGTTGCTGCAAACACCGTCCCATATTATAAAGTGATGGTTAAAGGAAATGAGATTGGCACCATCACGGATGAGACGCAATTACAGAAATTATTTGCAGACAAAACTGAGGAATTCCAAAATAAATATCCAGAAGCGGAAATGGTGCTGAACACAGATGGCATCACGACCGAAACCATTAAAGCATACAAACCCGTAGTGAACAGCGATGAGACGCTGGACAAGCTCGGCGACATGCTTACCGCCTATGCCAAGGGTGTAGAGCTCAAGGTAGACGGTGAAGTAATCGGCATTGTGAAGGATCAGGCAACAGCAGACGCGATTCTGGAACAAGTGCAGAACAAGTACATATCGGCATCGGCTGTGCGCAGTTCGCTCAAGACGAAGTCGGTATCGGCAAACTCATCGAAGAAAGCAGAGGGGCCGAGTACTACGCTGAAGTCGGTGGGCATCAAGGAAGATGTAGCGACAGATGTGGTGAAGGCTGACCCAAACAAAATATGGGATGTATCCGAGGCGGTTGATGCTTTAACCGTTGGTAAAGACGCGCCTGTAACTTATGTCGTGCGTGAAGGAGATACGATCTCTTCCATTGCTGCCAAATACGAAATTACGCAAAGTGAGATTCGCAAACATAATCCGGGCATCAAAGAAACGTCACTGCAAATTGGGGACGAGCTTACACTGACGGTGCCAAAACCAGCTGTTACCGTTAAATCAGTTGAGCAGGTGGTTGAACAGATTGAGATTAAACCGCAGGTGGAAGTACGCAAAAGTGCTGAGCTCAAAGCAGGCACAACCAAAGTGGTGCGACCAGGTCAAAGCGGTCTGAAAAGCATGCAATATCGGATAACGAAGGAAAATGGTGAGGTCGTTCAGGAGGAATGGCTTGGCCAGGAAGTCATCAAGTCAGCAGTTACTGAAGTGGTTCTGAGTGGAACCAAAGTGGTCGGTGAAGGTACAGGTGAATTTGCTTGGCCGGTATCAAACGCTACGATGAGCAGCAGCTTTGGACAACGCTGGGGTCGCCAGCACAAAGGTGTCGATCTTGTCGGTAACCGTGACGTGAAAGCGTCTGATGAGGGCGTGATTACTTTTGCAGGACAGAAGAGTGGTTATGGCAATGTTATTATTATTAACCATCGTAATGGATACGAAACACTTTATGGGCACTTGAACAGCATTGGTGTTAAGGTTGGACAAGTCGTTGAAAAAGGTGAGAGCATCGGCGTAATGGGCAACACGGGCCGTTCAACCGGAACGCATCTGCATTTCGAGATTATCAAGAACGGAACGGTGGAAAATCCATTGACATACTTGAACTAGTTATATCGCAATCCAGGGCAAGGTTGGCAGTTGATGCTGGCCTTGTTTTTTGCTGCTGTAAAAATTTTTCAGTTTGGGCTGCACATTGGCCCTGATCGGGATGTGACGGTGCTTCAGGTATGTTAAACTATAGACTATAGGCAACAAGCCATATGATATGAACTATATTCAATGAAAACGTAGGAAACACAATTTATATAAGTTGATTAAGAGAGATAGACCGCTAAGGCGGATCAAGCAGGATATAGGGGTGAAGACAGCCGATGCAGGGGAAGATTTTGGTGGTGGACGATGAACAGCCCATTGCGGACATTCTGAAGTTTAATTTGGAAAAAGAGGGGTACGAGGTCATCTGCGCATTTGATGGCATTCGTGCGGTTGAATTGGCGTTATCCGAGAAGCCGGATCTGATGCTGCTGGACCTGATGCTGCCAGGTAAGGATGGTATGGATGTGTGCCGCGAGGTGCGTGCCCATTTGGAGATGCCGATCATTATGCTGACCGCAAAGGATGGCGAGATCGACAAGGTGCTCGGTCTGGAGCTAGGTGCGGATGATTATGTTACGAAGCCTTTCAGTACGCGCGAGCTGCTCGCCCGGGTGAAAGCACAGATGCGCAGACGGCAGAAGCCTGCCATTACGGCTGAAGCGCCGGAAGACGAAGAGAAACAGGTCATGCGTTTATTTGATTTGGCGTTTGATATGGACATGTATACAGCTTACAAAGGTGGCGAACCGCTGGATCTGACCCACCGTGAGTACGAACTTCTCTATTATATGGCGAAGCATTCCGGCAAGGTAATGACACGTGAACATCTGCTGCAAGCTGTATGGGGATATGAATATTTCGGGGATGTACGTACCGTTGATGTTACGATTCGTCGTCTGCGTGAGAAGATTGAGGAGAACCCGAGCAAACCGGAAACGATTCTGACTCGCCGCGGGCTGGGTTATCTCGTGCGCAGTCCCAAAAGCGTGGGGATATAATGGGGCGTTTCTCGCGATTTTCGTTCTTTCGAACGATTCAGGCGAAACTAATTATTATCTATGTACTGCTGATTCTGATTGCGATGCAATTGATCGGCGTTTATTTTGTGAGTGCGATGAAGAACTCGCTGACCAGCAACTTCACTGAGGATTTGCAGGCACGGGCTGAGATGCTGTCTGTGCTTGTGGGAGAGACGATGGCTGGTGGAGAAGCCGAGGCTGGCGAGGATAAAACGGAAAACCTGCGTGTGTTGGTAAACAACCTGTTCAACATTAACGGCGCCGAGATTCAGGTGCTGGATGCCAGTGGCAAAGTGCTGACCACCTCGCTAAGTTCCCATTCAGACTATGTTGGACGCAAAAACACCCAGACCGTTGTCAGCCGTGCGCTTCAAGGCATTCGGGACAATGAGGAATATATCGTGGACGAGGATAATGTTCGCAAAAAGGTCGTTGCCAAGCCGGTGCTGTCCGGCGGCAAGATTATCGGCGCGGTCTACATCGCCGCCTCGATGAATGAGTTATATGCCACAATGGAGGGCATTAACAAGATTTTTATCTCAGGCATTTTGATTGCCTTGGTATTAACCGCAGTGCTTGGTGTCATTCTGTCACATACGATAACGCAGCCTATCAAGGAAGTTACCCGAAGGGCGACGGCGGTCGCGGAAGGTAACTTCGATCAGCAGACGCCTGTATTCGGAACGGATGAGATTGGACAGCTCAGTCGGGCGTTCAACTATATGACTAGCAGATTGCGGGATGCGCTCTCCCAGAACGAAGAGGAGAAGGAGAAGCTGACGTCCATTCTGACCAATATGAGCGATGGCGTGGTCGCAACGGACGAATATGGCAAAGTCATTCTGGTGAACCGCCGTGCTAGCAGCATTCTGGGCATGCGTCCGGCGGACATTGAAGGAAGGCACTTTGCCGTATTGCTGGGCATTGATCCGGAAGATGCTGAAGCGTTAGCCAGTGGTTTTACAGGCTCGACGCTGCTCCAGATTGCGCCTGCGGGACAGGAAGATCCCGTTGTCATCCGCATGACGTTTACACCGGTCCATCGTCGCGAGCTAGGCATTACAGGTACGATTGCTGTGCTTCAGGACGTTACAGAGCAGGAAGAACTGGAAGCTTCACGGCGTGAATTCGTGGCGAATGTCTCTCATGAGCTGCGTACACCGCTGACTACCATTAAGAGCTACGCAGAAGCGCTGGATGATGGAGCTCTCGAAGATCCCCAGCTCGCTGGACGATTCGTTGGGGTAATCCAGAATGAGACGGAGCGTATGATTCGATTAGTTACGGATTTGCTGCATCTGTCCAGGCTCGATTCCAAGGAAGCGATGCTGCGCAAACAGCCAACCGACATCATGGAGATGTTGGAAGAAGTGTCGGATCGTTTTTCGTTCCAGATGCATCAGAAGGATATTCAATCTGTGCTTTCTGTAGAGAACTGGATTCCAGCGGTTCCATTGGATCGCGACCAAATTGATCAGGTGCTTGATAATGTTGTGTCCAATGCGCTGAAATACACGCTTGAAGGTGGCACGATTACAATCGCAGCCAGACGCAATGATGATCATACTCTCGCCATATCAGTGACCGATACGGGGATGGGGATTCCACAGCGGGATCTGGATCGTATTTTTGAACGGTTTTATCGGGTAGACAAGGCTCGCTCCCGCAGTATGGGCGGTACAGGGCTCGGATTGTCCATTGCCCGGGAAATTGTGAAGGCCCATGATGGCAATATCTCACTGGAGTCCGAGGTGGACGTGGGGACGACGGTAACGTTCACACTGCCCATGCGTGAGGAAGGAGGTGAGCACCTTGAAAGAGCGGATTAAATCTCTGGTGCTTGCTTCCCTCGTCGTTGCCAGTTTGGTACAAAGTTACTTCTTGATCTATCGTTTGCCCGGTGGGGGCGATTCGATTGTGACGTCAGAGACGAACTATGTGAAAACCGAGAATATGGGCCAGGAGCGCAATATTGAAGATTTAATTTTCCCTGATCAGATGGTTATTCATCTGGGAGAGGACAAACATACGGTGTTTTATCCGGGCAATACGTTCTATCAGTTGATCTATTCACGGTTGCAGGGACGTACGTTTGATGATTTCCAGCGTCGGAGTGTGCAGTCGGTCAACTGGAATCAGATTCGTAAGGAGAATCCTGGCTTTGAGCTGTCGTTCAAGGAAGGCATCCCTGTAGCGTTGTTACAGCGCGTGATGCGACTCGGGACAGACTCTCTCTTCCAGGGGGAAACGATTAACCGGATCTCGATCTATACGGCCAAAAATGAAACAAAGGCACACGCACTGTTCTTCAGCGCCAAAGGCGACGTGGTCTACGAGGCGACGCAGGCGGATCTGACAGTACAGGACGTGCAGCAGCATGTCGACTTCGGCAGCAGCTGGACACCTTATACGCTGATGGACGGCGGATATTATATCCCGGCTGAAGCACTGGAAACGATTGAGGCTGACGTGCCTACAGGCCAGTTCACTGTCGAACAAATGCAGCGCAGCCTATTCTTTGATCCAAGCATGACCCGAAACATTCGGGAAAAAGATGGCTCGGAGATCTATACAGACAGCAAACGCAGTCTGCAAGTGAAGCAAGAGCAGCGCTGGATTAGCTACACCGATCCAGCGGCGCCGCCTGCGGGACAGATTGACGCAGCGAAGGATGCGCTGTCCGCGGTTGATTTTGTGAATCAGCATGGCGGCTGGAAAGGTCGTTCGCGCATGATGCTGGATACAACCGATACAAAGACGAAACTTCAGTTCCAGCAATATTACAGCAGCTTCCCGATTATGGACTCGATGCAGTTCCGGTTCGGCACGATCAGCATGGAGATGCAGCAGGAGACGGTATCCAGCTATGAACGTTCGCTCGAATATCTGAACGAAGGCGCGGAGACGAAGAAATCGGTCACCCTGCCCGGTGGGGACAAGCTGAAGGCGCTCATCCAGAAGGTGGCGGGCACCAACCGTAAGGTCGTAGACGTGTATCCGGCGTACCGTCCATCCAGCATTGAGGATGGACTGAAGCTCATCCCGGTATGGGTAATCCGCTTTGGGAACGGGGAGGAAACCACCGTTTCTTGATGGGTTATAGGATATGAAGTCATTTGATATCCGGGCGAGGTTTAGAATCACACGTTAACGGAGGGGGCAGAAATAACCTGAAGAAGCGAAGCGCTCGCCTTTATCCCCGGATTTCTCCCTTGGGAAAAGGGAATCAAGAAATCTGGGGATAACAGCGATCGGAAGGTTGTTCTGACCACGGAGTGGTAAGTGTGATAGTAGTCTAATGAAGGAGGTGGATGTTTTGGATTGGGGACGGGCGAAAAATGTGTTGATCTATGCCTTTCTGCTGCTCAATCTGGTGCTGGGATACCAGATCTGGATGGATGCGCGGGAGACGGCCGGAGCCAATCTGGACTTCACCTCACTGGCGGATAATACACAGCAGGCGATGGAAGAGAAGGGCATCCAGGTGCTGGCTCCTATTCCGAATGAGACGCCGAAGCTGCCGAAGCTGTCGTATGAGTTCATTGAAGATAACAAGACAGGCATTGAGGTTGAACTGGAAAATAAAGTGGACAGCAAGCTGATCTTCTCGCAAAGCGAGCTGGAGGATGCACTACAGGACGAGATTCCCCAGATTGGTACGTATCGATGGGATCAGCTGATGGCGGAGGATGGGGCATTTGTGCTTCATCCGTTGGTGGATGGCAAATGGCCGCTCTTCAATGTTAGTCTGGAGCTATTCTACAGCGATCAGAAAATTACGGGTTACCGTCAGACTCCGGTGCGGATTACGACAGCGGAGGAAAGCGATCAGCAGGTGCTTCCGGCGTCGAAGGCGCTGGGTACGCTGATCGAGAACTTTTTGCCAAATGATGCGATTGTTAAAGATATTCAGTTGGGCTATTACGGCCAGTTGTTCAATTCAGATATGCAGGTGGCGATGCCGGCATGGCGGTTCGTGCTGGAAAGTGGCGAAGTGTTGTACGTGCAGGGCATCAGTGGGGATGTATTCAGTCCCAAGACAGACAAACCAGGGGAGTAATGCGTTATGGGGATTTATTTTACCGTGTTATCCAGCGGTTCGACAGGGAATGCCACGGTTATACAGCATGGGGGCACATCCCTCATGATTGATGCAGGTCTCAGTGCGAAGCGGCTGGAGGCATTGTTTCTGGAACGGGAGATTTCGGGAACGGAGCTGGACGGGATTCTGGTTACACATGAACATTCCGATCACATTAAAGGACTAGGCGCGATGTCTCGGAAATATAATTTACCAATCTATGCAAATACGAATACGTGGGCGGCACTGGAGAAGTCCGTTGGGGCGATTCCAGAGGAAAACCGGAGGGTGTTTGAGACGGGTGAAAAGCATGATTTTGGCTCCCTGCGCGTGGAATCTTTCGGCATCTCCCATGATGCAGCGGAACCGGTAGGGTACACATTCGATGATGGCAGTGAGAAGCTGTCCGTTGCGACGGATCTCGGATATATGAGCGACAAGGTTCGCGATGCGATCTCGGATTCGGATGTACTTGTGCTGGAGGCGAATCATGATGTCGAATTGCTGCGTATGGGGCGGTATCCTTGGAACACCAAGCGCCGCATTCTGAGCGACATTGGGCATTTGTCGAACGAAGCGGCGGGAGCTGCGCTTAGTGAACTGATGAACGGACGCATCAAGCGCACGTATCTGGCACATTTGAGCCGGGATCATAATATGATGGACTTGGCGAAAATGACCGTGCGTGATGCGATGGAGAGCCGTGGTTGCTTTTATCGGGATCATGAGTTCAAACTCTGTGATACGTATTATGATCGGCCTACGCCATGGGATAGGGTGGGTGAGCCATAAAGCTGTCGAGTTCGGTAGCTTTGCGCTCCACTTCCTCGCGGGTCAGAATGCCTTTGTCGACGAGTAGTTCAATAATGGTGCTTAGGGCAAGGGTATTGCGGTAATGCTCTTCTTTGAGATCGGCCAGCTTGGCCGCCATATGAACTTCATCCATGGCTGTGAGTGTACGCGTGCGATCCATAATGTGAATCCTCCTTCTATGAAGCTTCGAATTGTCTTTTACTATTATTGTAGTCAGGCTTGATGGAAAACATTCCTCTTTTTGCCGCTATAATTACACGTAAGGGACGTGTATGCTGAACCAGGGGCTGCATTTTGCTTAAGAAGATGAAAAAGTTCACGGGAATAGGCAAAATTGCGCTTAGCCAACTGGATTTTGTGGTGATAGATACTAGGGACCTTTATTGTTAAGCGCGTTATAGCGGAAATTTCCGTTAATCTTCGTAATTATGCAACTTTTTAAGATTTGGCGTGTTTAGTATATAAGGAGCTTTTATAGTAGAGGCTGATTTGCGCGCAAAAAGGCATGTCGTAGAATGCGAGAGCATTTCTGATAGAGTCACAGACAGAATGGGATATTCGTTCTGTTGTACATAGACGCTTCATTCCGAGTTAGCAGGAATGGCAGCGATATGCAAAACGATTTTTTATGCAGGAACGCATGGAAGAATGAGTTGGTATTTACGGTACACGCGTAACGGAGGACACAGAACGAAGCTGGAGAAGCGAAGCGTTCGCCTTTATGAACAAATTTTCACCTTATTTAGAGGGTAATCAATAAAATTTGTGAGTAACAGCGATCGGAAGCTCGGCTGTGGCCGGAGTGGGGTAACGTAAGGACACAGTCGTTGGCCATGCGACAACGATCGGGCGGCAGTCAGGGTCTTGATGCGTGACAACGAAGGGGAGAGGATCACGATGGGATTGTTTGGAGACGATTTTTATTCAACCAAAGTATCAAGACGCGCCGAACCTGAACAGAAAGGTAAACTTCAGATCATTCGCCCTGGAGGCAGGGGCAGGGGACGGGACCGCTGGCAGAATCCACGCAAGTCACGCTCGGGTTTTAGCTCCACGGTCAAGGTAGCCGTGATCAGTTCGGTAATCAGCTCCATCGTGACCGTTACGCTGTTCAGCTTTATTATGCAGCCTGCATCATTACCTCTAGCGAACGCTGCAGGGAACGGCGGAGGCGGTACACAGACAGCGCAGGCGGCTGATCCGTACGACCGGATTATCCAGGCAGCTGCGAAGGTTCGCCCTTCCGTGGTGAGCATCGTGAACCATAAAACGGGCAGCAGCCTGTCGATGGAAGATTCTGCGTTGGGATCAGGGGTCATTTTCAAAAAGGAAGATGGCAAAGCCTACATCATGACCAACCATCACGTCGTGGAGGGTGCGAGTGATCTGGAGATTGTTACGGTGGACGGGGAAACGCATAAAGCGAAGCTGGTGGGCAAAGACCGGGTTAGTGACATTGCGGTATTGTCTGTGCAAGATGATAAGGGCATCGGTCCAGCCGCAGAGCTTGGTGATTCCAGCAAACTTCAGCGCGGTCAAACGGTGCTGGCGATCGGGAATCCGCTCGGTCTGGGCGGTACGCTGACATCCGGTATTGTCAGTTACACAGATCGGATTCTGCCGGTATCCATTAATCAGGACGGTGTGTATGACTGGGAACAAAACGTGATCCAGACGGATGCGGCGATTAATGAAGGCAACAGTGGCGGGGCACTGGCCGATCTGAACGGCAAACTGGTCGGCATCAACACGATGAAGATCTCGGATACAGGCGTTGAAGGCCTCGGCTTTGCGATTCCGATGAACGAAGTGATGAAAACGGTCGATTCCCTGCTGCTGAATGGCAAAGTATCTCGTCCATATCTGGGCGTATATACCGTCGATCTGAGTAATCCATACGCCCCACTGGATGACGAGCAGCGTAAAGACCTGAAGCTCCCATCCCACGTGGACAGTGGTGTGGTTGTGCTGGAAGCGTCCGGTCCGGCATCCGATGCGGGTATGAAGCTGAATGACGTCATTACGGAATTTGATGGGCAAAAAATTACCTCTACGCTTGATCTGCGGAAATATCTGTACGATAAGAAGAAGATCGGCGATACGATTGAAATCACCTTTTACCGGGACGGCAACGCCGAGAAGGTGTCGGTGAAGCTGACGGATAAACCGGAGTAAAGGGAATTGCTTTCATGTACATGGCACACAGAAATAGGGTAATAAAGGAGAGTCGATCAACTTGTTGATCCGCTCTTTTTTATTGCACTAATCTTGATTTACATATAAACCAAATTCATGAGGTTACAGGGGGAATTTTGTCGTTTCCCAATGATAGGTTAGGACCAGAGCCAAAGTCTCTGTTATAGAGGGTTTCAGTTATGGTAAACTGTTGGGAATGTGTTGGTGATGGGCGGCTGTGCGAGTAACATCTGTTTGTCGATCTGTATTCTCAATCTGGAGTGGAAGGGGTTAATTCAATGAAACGGTTGACGAAAACCATGGTGGGGGGAACAAGTCTGGTATCTGCACTGTTTGTTTTGTCCGCATGTACTTCTGAGGTGTCCCCGTCAGGGACTGCTGATGTTAGTGGTTTACAGGAGCAGATTACAGGTCTGGAGAAGAAGCTTGCGGACCAGAGCGAGAAGAATAGTCAACAGAACAAGAAGATCGCGGATCTGGAGAAAAAGCTGGAGGAGCTGAGCACCACCGTGATTGCGGTGAATGAGCCTGGAGGTAAAGCACCTGTTGGCTCGGGAAACAACGGATCGGCTGGAAAGGGAGATGGGGTGCTGATTACGTTTGCCCAGTATGAAAAGCTAGAGGTTGGCATGGCGGTAGAGGAAGTTATCGATATCCTTGGCGGTGAAGGCGAAGCATTGAGCGAAGCGGAAAATATGGTGGTCTACAACTATAAGGGCACCGGGGGTTCGGGAGCCAATGCAGTAATTGCGTTCCAGGGTGGCAAGCTGCTGACGAAGGCGCAGTTGGGGCTGGAGTAAGATCGATATCCATTGAGTATGGATTCGAATACAATAGGACGATGGCTTTCATATGTGCGGTAATCTGAATAGTAACGAATGAGTGGGATAGATTCGGAATTGGGAGAAGTGTTACTTTGGGATGCCAACGGGGTGTCGAGAAGTGACGCTTTTTTGTTTTTTTTTGTGCTGAAATGAGAGGACTGGTGGAAGTTGGACACGATAAATGGGGGCTAGGGGTTTCTTTTCCGCGGCAGGTGTGATAGAACAGAGAAGTGGCTATCCTGTATGGATAAGCGGTTGTGAATCGGGAGCATAGCTGGATACAGAAAGGATGCTTGAACGGATGTACGTTGTATGCAAAGAACACGTGGACATCGCCATCGACATGTTTGTTGATGAGTATGAGGACGCTCCAGATATCGTTGATCTGAAGGAGACGGAATTTGCCGATTGGGACCCGCCTGCGAAGTGCGCCGAGTGCGAACAAAAGGCCGAGTATCTAGTCGTCTAGCGTACTGTGTAGGCATCCGCAGTTGGTGCGTCTGTCATGAATGCACTCGCTCGCCTGCCATCCGGTATGAACATCACAGGCAAGAAGCAAAGAGAGCGTGTCGGAGCGCTCTTTTTGTGTTTTTGGCGTGTTTTGCCTGAAATAGCGTTTCTCAGATTCTTTAGATTTTAAAGGAGCCGAAATTGGGCTAGATAAGGTGTGTGGAGTTCGTTAGCTTTAAATATTGGAACAAACGATGTGTTGAAGCATCTTACTTATAGATTATCTCGCAGGACGATTAGGAGGAATGAATCTTCATGTTGATTCAGATTATTGGCGTAGGCAAACTGAAGGAAAAATATTTGACGCTGGGCATTCAGGAATATGCCAAGCGGCTCGCCCCGTACATCAAGTTTCAGATGATCGAGGTCGCAGACGAAAAGGCGCCCGACACCCTGAGCGAAGCTGAGGTGCGGGCGGTGAAGGAGCGCGAGGGTGAACGCATCCTCGCGCATGTGAAGAGCGAGGCGCATGTGGTTGCGCTCGCATTGGACGGCCAGCTCTGGAGTTCCGAGGAGCTGGCAACAGAGATCGACAAGCTCGGCACCTATGGGACGAGCCATGTCGTGTTTGTCATCGGAGGAAGCCATGGGCTCTCCGATGAGGTGCTGCGCCGCGCGAAGCAGCGCTTGAGCTTCGGGCGCATGACCCTGCCGCATCAGCTCATGCGGCTGGTGCTGGTGGAGCAGATTTATCGCGCAGTGAAGATTAACCGGAATGAACCGTACCACAAGTAGGACGAAAAATTCTAAGCAGCCACTCGTTCCCAATACTCATTTTTCAGCTTATTATATTTCACTGTGCCAGTCATAAAGGAACATATTATTTGATGACCCCCGAGAAAAGAAATAAATCGAAGAAAAACCATGTTTGGCTTGTTAGCCAAAACACGGTTTTTTTCATTGTTCCACGGAACGCTAATCGGCCGTCACAGCAAAATTCGTCTGAGTTTGGAGATTTGGAAGCCAGACTTATTCACATACCTACTATATTTTTGTACATATATCCGGCTATCGTAAGTATTTTTATTAATCATAATTATTATAAAAATGTTTTATTTTGTTATTATATGTAGTATAATGCTTTTTTACTACTATTCTATTTTCCGAAAATAATTCGGTATAGTTTAGAAAAAAAACTAAGAGGTACAATTTATGAAACATAAAAAGGAATTATCTGTATTACTTTTAGGAGCAGCATTAATTATAGGTGCAAGTAGTGTTTTTGCCAGCGATCATTCCACTCCTATTACTGTTTCTAGTGAATCAATTACTTCTAATGGTAGTTATATTGACGAATTTCAAAAAATTCAACCAAGAATAAACAATTTAGTTATTAGTGATTCTGGAGTTTCAATGAGCAATGGTACATATCTAAATCTCTGGAACCAACCAGCAGCATGGAGTTATTATAGATTCTCTGTTAAAAACACTACAGCGACATCAGTAACTGTTACTATTCAAGAGCATGGTAACAGTAAAAGTCATACTTTAGCTGCTAATTCAAGTAACACATGGAATGCAGCAGGTGTTCCTGCTGGTGATCATACAATATCTGTAACAACATCTGATGGAAGAAAATTTACAGGGGATGTTGCTGTAAGAATATCCGATGCTTTTCCTTTTTAAAGTAAAATAAAAATCAGTATATAAGACAGACCTCTAAAACAGTGTTTTAGAGGTATTTTTTTACTGTGGAATTACTTCAAAAGCATTAATGATGATACAAATGCTGAAATGTTACTGCATTCATACTTCAAAATGCTAAAGAGTGAGATGAAATCTGGTGACAATCAAAATAATAAGAAATAAAGAAGCCACTCCATTTTTCTGGAGTGGCTTTGTACTCAGCTATTATACGGTGAACGGTATAATAGCGATCGTGATAAAGCAAAGGGTCGAGTTAAAGTTACAGTATTAAATCAGCCCGATGGAGACTGTGAAAGTCTACATTGTAGCCTGCACGGCGGCTATCTTCTACCTAGTGTCTCCCAAATTCCATGGAGCCAGGAATCGAACTCAGCATCTTTGTCGCCCTCGTAAGTATCATAAATATCCACACGTGTCTTTTGCAGTTTTTCCTTAAATTGCTCAAATGTGTGACCTTCAGGAAGGCTTTTTTTAATCCGTAGCAAAATTTTGTTAAGACCTTTAAACAGATCGCCTTTGTTTTTAGCAGGCATTTGTACATCTTCATCCAACTGCTTGAGCTTGAGATATGCGGCTTCGCGCACTTGAAACACTTGATCATTTTTCAAAACATAATGTAGCAACTGTATGGTAGGGACTGTATCCCAGTTTCCCAATTCGTTCACCGCATTCAGTCTGTCTCTCCAGCTTGCCGACCGATTAGCCGCTCGTTTGAGCTCTTCAAAGTTTTCCGGTAGTTCGTTAACTGATCCAATATCATGGTTGTTCGTCAAAGTTCAATCTCCTTAATCATCGCCTTCTCGGCAGAATGATGAATGTTAATCAGGTAAACACCATTATAGCACGAACCTGGCTAAACTACTTCATTAAAGCCGAGGTCGGGTAGACGGGGGAAGCCCCCAGTCTCTCACCGAACAAAAACTGAAAGGCTCCCTTGCAGCAAAGTTTATGATATTCATCCGGATATGCCGATTATTGCCTTCGAGTTTGTTCATCATGATACCGCGCCCTCCAGGACAGTCTTTTTCTCTGCTATAGATGCACCCTAGTACGCTCCATCCATGCTGTTGCCCAATCGATCAACGGTCGTTGTTCCAAGAACCGGACATCAGCGTCTCCAACTTTATGAATCTTCACGTTTTTTTCGGTATCGTAGTGCTGCCCTAATTCAATAAAATCTTCGTCGTTTACGGCTTGGGTCTTGTAAGTGACCCATTCGCGCTTGCCGTTAATCATCATGGCGCTACTTTCCTCGGAGTACTTCTTGCCAGGGAAATTTGCCCTTGTTTCCGCCAAATGCAGCGACGTGTTTTTTTCGTAGCCGACGCCAACCAAAAGCACATGGCCGTTTAACTGGTACAGCTTATCCAACGGGGAGCCATCTCCAAAAATGTTGCTTAAATCATGATTTTCCGTTATATATGACGCATGATTGCCCACCGCTGCTATGGAACGCGCAGGATGGTGTGACCTATGAGCTCCCGGCCACTTGCGAAACATCTCGGCTACGACACCCATACCGATTGCGGGGGTAACCTCCTTATCATAAGCGGGCCAGTGTTCTCTAATGGTAGGCCACCACTCTACGGGCTCCTCCCAATGCACACCTGTGGAAGGGTCGAGATTTTTCCATGTTTGGGATGGCATGATCAGAGTTCCTTTTTCTCCAATGATTTCAAGAAGGGATCGAATGAACGTCTCTGCTCCGCCTACAACAAAACCGAGCTTGCTTAACGAAGTATGAACCATGATGGTTTGTCCCTCCATGAGTCCGCAGCTTTTGAACTTGTGAATGAGGTCTTCTTTGGTTAGGATCGCTCTTGTTTCCTTCATGATCATCATTGGAATCTCCACCTTGTCATTTTAATAAAAAAAACAAAAAACAACCCGGCTACAAGTAGCGGGGTTGTCTCTAGCAATGCTAGTGAAGCAGTGCCCTAATATTTCATTATATTGTACCAATCCTTTATTTATGCGGCAATAACTTTTACTTTGTTTCTGGAAGGCTGAGAGTGTTTATGGTGGTTTTGAGCGTTTTAATCTATGGATACCTTTAATTACTTCGACTCAGTGAGTCGGCCCACAAGCAATCCGTACATCACTAGTGCGAACAAGGTAATGATTGAAAGGATCCATAATACCGTTCCAAAAGATACTACATCCATAAGAGATGCGGTATAGGTGATGCCTATGGAAGCGGATACATTTAACACCAAGTTGTAGAATCCAATGGCTGTTCCTGACTTTTCTGCAGGGATGGAGCGTACACAGGATTCAAGCAAAGGCGCGTACATGAATGCGAATGACCCCGAGAACAGCAGCATGGAGAGAACATATACAGGAATCGAGCCTCCAATAAGGCCGGGTAAAGCCAAGCTGAATACGATTATGCCCATAGCAATGGAAACGGCTTGCTTATTGGTCAATACTTTTGCTATTTTTCCAGACAGCGAACCGACTATTATCGCCGTTACATAGCCTGGTATCAGCAGCAGTGAGATCGTATCGAGCTGAAGATCATACAACTTTTGAAGCAGGAATGGGAAAATAAAGATGTAGCCCAGTTGAACGGAATAAATCACAAAGGCTATGGCAAGTACGGATGCAAACCGTTTATTTTGAAAAAAGGAAATCCCAATGAACGCCTTCTTACTTTTACTGATATAGCCAAGAAAAAGTGCTGCAGTGGCTACGAAACTCATAATAAAGATCCAGTTGAAATCCGTCAAATACATCAACACAGAAGTAGTAATGGCCGATATGAGAATCAGACCGATGAGATCAACATGGCTCTTCCGAGATCGTTCCTTTGGCAAATATTTAAGAATGAAGGGAATTAGGATTAAGGACAGCAGCGGAATTAAAAATAATGTTGACCAACTTAAATAGGTGGACACGTACCCCCCAGTAATGGAACCGATAACAAGAGAAAGTGAATAGCTGCTTGTGCTGAGACCCAGGAACTTCTTCTGTTCATCTTTGGGTAGGTGTTTCATTACATAGATAACATATAAAGTTTCAGCTGCGGCCAGACCTGCAGTCTGGATCATACGAGCAATAACAATGATTAGATAAGAGTCTTGAAAAATATACCCAATAATCGAACCTATGCAGATTAATATAATCCCTGCAACCAACAGCTTTCTGATACTGATGGAGTCGGCCAAAGAGGCATAGATGACGGCGCCAATCCCAATCACAAGTCCCGCTAATGAAGCTTGCAAGCTAACCATGGTTGCCGAGATTCCCAGATCATCGCCTATTGCTACTGAAACCAACTTGAATGAGTTATCGATGATTAAGGCAAAGACGAAAAAGAGCAGAATGACAGGGACTGCCCTTTTCGCTTGAAAGGGCGGGGTATTTTGCGGTGTATGTTCAGTTATTGTAGCCATTCGCCACATTCCTTTCCGGAATCAGATGATCAAGCAAGTTCCAGTGCAATTTCCATCATTTTAGTAAAAGCGGTCTGTCTCTCTTCCGAGGTCGTGGATTCATGTCTGAAAATATGATCGCTGATCGTCAAAATACACAGGGCGTTAACGCCCGCATGTGCTGCGTTCATATACAGGCCAGCAGATTCCATCTCGGCGCATAGAATTCCCATCTCGCTCCATCTCTTCAGCGCCGTTGGGTCCGCATTATAGAAGATGTCACTGGAGAGCACATTGCCTACATGAACCTTCTGCCCCTGCGCATCGGCTATTTTCTTGGCTTTTTCCAAAAGTTCGAATGATGCCGTAATCGAATAGTGACCCGGAAGGTTGTACTGGTGTCCATAATTGGAATCGGTTGCAGAACCCATCGCGAAAACAATGTCATACAGGTTCAAATGATCTTGAATCGCCCCTGCGGAACCAATACGAATGAGATTCTTCACACCGAATACATGAATCAGCTCCCATGAGTACAGACTCATGCTTGGTGTTCCCATTCCGGTACCCATCACTGATATTTTTCTATCCTTGAAAGTTCCCGTATAGCCCAGCATACCGCGAACATTATTGAACTGGACGACATTTTCCAAATAGTTCTCTGCAATAAACTTTGCTCTTAAGGGATCGCCTGGCAATAGAATCGTCTCTGCGATTTCTACTCCTCCAGGTTGAATATGCGGCGTTTCTTTAGGGGATGTGCTCATTTCAAATCTCCTCTTCTTTATAAATTGGTATAGTTGTATAAAAAGTTGTCTAATTGGTATGAGAATAAAGTACCACACATCGCATTCTCTATCAACTAATTTTTTATGGAATAAATTCCCGCATTCTTTCCTGGTAGTCGATCTTGTATGCAAAAGGGCAGTGACCTCTCCTATATGGAGAAGTCACTGCCCTGCAATGATAATAAGTCCTATGGTTTCGAAGCATTAATTACAATCTGGCTAAATTCTTTAGGAATATAATATTTATTGTATACAATAGGGTACTGTTCATTTACATATAGACTTTCCAGCAGCAAATCGCACCCCTCGCCGGCATCCAGTTTATATTTTTGAGATGAGGCATTCATCACGGTGGAATGTCTGACCTCTACCGTTGCAGAGTTAGCCAGCTCATATACCTTGTTCTCAAGCATGTCCAGCAATTGCTCTTCATTCTGGAGATCCAGGTTCAATTCTGTTACGGCCTCAATGGCCATAAAGGTAAATCCGTAAGCCACCGCTTGTCCTTTACTCATATACCAACGTTCAATGGCTACTACAGCTGTGGCTTTTCTTTTCAGAACCTCTTTCGTGTAGTCACTCTCAAGGTCCAGTCTGAACTGGATGTCGACATGATCAATGTCCTCTGTATGGCACTTATAAATAGGATTTCCGATTTTCTCCAGCCCAACATTCCTCTGCACCATTCGAGTTCGGGTAACAAAGTTCCCTTTACCATGAATACTCGTCACCAGTCCGTCATCTTGCAATAGAGCTAATGCTTGTCTCAACGTCATTCTGCTTACGTCGAACATTTTGGCAAGTTCAGGTTCAGCAGGCAATTGACTATTGGAGGGGAACACACCACTCATGATCTTTTTGAATAGTTCATCGTATACGGTGAGGTATAGCGGTTTTTTTTCTTTGGGTAGATGTCCCGGCTTTATTTCCATCGGTTCACACACCTATTCTCTTAATTCATCAGTTAGAGCATATTATAGCACACCTGTAATCGTTGAGTTTGGGCGAATCTTAGGTCTGAAATTTTGTTTAATCCGCTTCTTACGAAGTAGTAACAGATAAAACTACGTTCCTTTCTCTATCAATCTTTAAATTTTTTACATCCATTTGATATATTCTACGACTTTTATGAATTGAACTATGGTAAAATATTTCAGGATCTATAATTGGAGAGGGGTTTTGTTAATTCATGTATTGGAAAAAAGTTCTGGGCCAAAGCACAATTCGTGTGGCAACTGCTGCACTACTACTCACCCAACTATTGGGCGCAGCAGGTTCTGTCTCTGCCGCAGGCAAAGATGTAGAAGTACACTTGATTGGTATCAATGACTTCCACGGTCAGTTAGATACCACATCGATCGTTAGTGATAAAAAGGCAGGAACGGCTCCAATTCTAGCAACCTACTTAAAAGAAGCTCAAGCAAAATATGAGCATTCCCTACTCTTCCATAATGGAGACTCTGTGGGTGCATCTGCTCCAGTCTCATCTCTCGATCGTGACGAGCCTACCATGGAATGGATGAATATGATGGGCTTTGATGTAGCTTCTCTAGGCAATCATGAATTCGACCAAGGTGTCGCTGCTTTGAAGGCACAAATCTTTGGTGGCCTTGATCCAAAAGAAGGAAAAGTAACTCATGCTGGTGCAAAATTTGATTACGTCAATGCGAACGTCATTGAAACTGCCACTGGCAAAACATTGATTAAGCCGTATGTTATTAAAGAAGTAGGCGGAGTCAAAATCGGATTCATCGGATTAGTGACGAAATCCACACCTGCCAAAGTATCCCCATCTGGGACAGCTGGTGTGCGTTTCTTAAGCGCAGAAGAAGAAGTTGAAGCCGTTAATAAATATGCAAAAGAATTGCAAGATCAAGGTGTAGAAACGATCATCGTTTTGGCGCATGATCCAGCATCAACCAAAGAAGGTGTAACCACTGGAGAAGCGGCTGATTTAGCAAAAGCTTTGCCAGCAGATTCCCCTGTTGACGTTATCGTTGCAGGTGACAATCATGCCTTGGCTAATGGAGAAGTGAATGGGAAATTGATCGTTCAAGCGTATTCTTATGGTACGGCATTTGAAGATATTAAATTGATGATTGACCCTGCTACTGGGGATGTAACCGAAAAATCAGCTACAGTTACATCGACTTTCCAAGAGGGTGTAAAAGAAGACCCTGAATCTTTAGCTATTATTAAAAAATCATTAGACAAGCATCCTGAGCTGACTAAGCCAGTAGGTACAACGGATGGTTCTGTTACCCGTACAGATGCTTATAATAACGAAGCCGCTCTGGGCAACCTCATTGCAGATTCAATGCGTGAAGCAGACTTTGGGGATAAGGCAAGTGCTGCTGACTTTGCATTTATGAATCCAGGTGGTATTCGTGCGGATCTGCCAAAAGGCGATGTGACCTTTGCTGATCTTGCTAAAATCCAACCGTTTGGTAATACTCTAGTGAAACTGGAGTTGACTGGCGAACAAATTAAAACGTTGTTGCAGCAACAATGGGGTACCAACGCTGACGGTACACCAAACACTAAAACTCTACAGATCTCTGGCTTGAAATATACTGCAGATTTCAATAAACCAGTGGCGGAACGTGTTACTAGTCTTAGTCTTGAAGATGGCTCACCTATTGATCCTGCAAAAACATATACGGCTGTAGTTAACAACTTTATGGCTGCAGGTGGAGATAACTATAAAGTGCTAGTAGATGCTAAATCATCCTTGGCTGGTCCTATCGATCTGGATGTATTCTACCAGTACATTGTAGATACGTATAAAGGCGCTGACATTGTGGCTAAAACGGAAGGACGTATCACGAATCTAGCTGCATCTAAAGAAGAAACAGAAACACCTGCAACAACAGAATTTATTTCCCGTGCTGAATTTGTTACTGCTCTAGTAGACCTGTTGAAACTGAACGAAGTAGCTGCAGCACCTGCATTCAAGGATGTTGCTGCTAACGCTTTATATGCAGATGCAATCGCTGAAGCGACTCACGCTGGATTCATTCAAGGCTACGGTGGTAACTTCAATCCTGATCGTGATATCACTCGTGAAGAAGCAGCTACCATTCTTGCTAAATTGGTGAAAGATCAAGCTTCTGACAAAAATGCGGCTACGATTATTGCAGGTTTTGAAGATGGCAAAACCGTTTCTACCTATGCGGTGAAACCTATGGCAAAACTGATTGATAAAGGTATTCTTAGTGCAGCAGAGAAAAATCTGCTTCAACCTAAACAAGGTCTTTCTACTAACGATGCAAAAGCTTTAATTCAAAAAGCTGTTGCAGCAAAAGCTTCATAATTTAAAAAGAATCTATCATTCTCGAACCACCTGTGTAACAACACAGGTGGTTCTTTTTTTGTTTTGAGGAACATCAATATAAGGCTCCCCAGGCGACTGGACAAACGCACTTTTTGTTCCTTGTCCACATTTATACCTTACCAAAACAATTGAAATGCATTTAATAAAACTATCAATAATAAGGAGGTTTTGATAATGGGAAATAGAAGACCAGGAGGACCAAGAGGTGGTTATGACCCCGTTCAGATCTATAACTCTACTTCGTTTAATGCGTCTGGAAAAGTTGAATATGCATCCATCTTTTGTAGTGACGACAATTATAGTGTTTTGCGTGACGAGACTTGGAGAGCTTCCAGCCGTGGAGTCTGCTTGGTAACTAGAATCACCGCAACGGTTAGAACGCCAAGTGGAAATATTGAAGCCGAGCCGTATACTTCTTCCGGTACTTCTTACAGCCAGTTTGCCATTATACAGGTAGGAGTAAATAAATTCCAAGTGACACGTGTTACAAGTGCCACGAGACGCCTCAAGTAATAACTGAAGCGATCATGATCCATCATAAGCATCAAAATTTAACCTAATGAGACGACTGGCCGTAGAAAAAGGCTGGTCGTCTCTTTTTTGCTTTAATGTTTCTTGTACCATAATATTTTGCGATGCATTGAGGAATCTTTCAAAAGCCGGAAAGGCCGTAGGTCCGGTTTATAATTACCTTCGATGATCCAGATTCGATGTTTACTGTCGATACCTATATCGAACCCGACTTGTCTAAGCGTAGGGTAATGCTCTCCAAGTCGTTTGGCAGAAGATAGTGCAGTGTGTTCCGCTTTGATAAGCAGGCTCCTCGGATCTTCAATTCGAGATAATTTGAATGCCTCCAACACTGGAATGGTGCGGCTAGTCACATTCGTGACTAGATATCCCTGCGCCGCAACTTTAGCGTAGGAGCCGGTAACGTTCCAATTGGCTGAAGAGCCTTTTTTGCGCTGAACAATGATTCGAATGTCGAACGGCTTGTGCCCAATTTGGGCAAGATACAGACGTTTTTGGACAATGTATCCATGACTTTTGTTTCTTTTGTGGAGCCATTGAAGTACCTTGTCGGTATCCCTCATGATGACCACATTATTTTCATTTTGAATACGATAGGATTTCCCACCGTTACGTTTGATAAAAATAATATCTCTTCCATAACTTCCGTTACGAGGTTTCAGTACGACGCTTTGATATTGAAGCAGCATCTTCGTTAAAGTGTCCTTTTTAAGTAACTGTGTTTCAGGTAACCGTCCAGCGAGAGAGGATGCATTGCGGAGAATGCGATACTGTAGCCATTTATCTCTTTTGATTAACATTGGAATCACAGCCTTTTTCCAGACTTCTACGGTAATTCTAATTCAAATTAGGGATCAGCATAAGCGGCCATTCGTCTATATTTATGAGAAAATGCTAGAACGTTAAAAGGCTACTGACATCACGTTGTCAGTAGCCTTTTTGTATATTAAGAGCATGCGAATAGCGCAGTGCTTTGGAGATAGGGCGACCTTTCGCATCATATGATTATAGAGGTGGAATTTATTTATGAGCAATGTCAAATGGGAAGTGGATCCGGACCACAGCTCTGTTGAGTTTTCGGTGACGCATTTAATGATTAATAAAATCAAAGGTGTATTCGAGCAGTTCGAAGCGGTTTTAAGTTTTGACCCCAACGATGTAACAACTATGGGTATTCAGGCTTCCATCGACACAAATAGTATCACAACTCGCCAGCGGCAACGAGATGAACACCTGAGGAGCGATGAATTCTTTCATACTGCCAAGTATCCAGCGATTACGTTTCAAAGTACCAACTGCGTTCTTACTGGCGAACGGCAATATGAACTTGCAGGCAATTTAACGCTGCATGGCATAACAAAACCTATCACTTTTCATACCGTTTTTGAAGGGTTTAATAAAGACCCTCGAGGCCGGGAACGTGTGGGATTTCATTCGACTGCCAGTATCGATCGTAATGAATTTGGCTTGAGCTTCAACTCTCCTCTGGAAACGGGTGGAATTGTCGTCGGAAATGAAGTAAGCATCGAGCTTTATATCGAAGCAATTCGAATAGAATAGCATTGTTACATGATATCTGAACATGCACTCGCCATAATTATGGCGAGTTTTTCGTTGTGTATACCACAGTCCTATTTCTAGTATTTTTTGCCTATACATTAATGCGAATGTGTATACAACTTTTTTACCAAAATATATACAAGTTGTTCGTTTACTGTATACTCTTTCGATGTTATACTCTCAGTATTCAAAAAGAATTTGTGAAAATATGTCGAATTGAGGCTTAACTAGGATGATTATAGATAAAAGTGAAGACGGCAAAACGATCATCCTTATTCCATCGCTTGAGCCAGATGAGAGACTTCTAGCCTATGTACGGCAATTGCGAGAATATGGCTTGACCCATATTGTCATTGTAGACGACGGATCTGGTGAGGCGTATCAGTCGATTTTCGAAGAGCTGAGTGAGGACGGGTGTGTCTTGCTTCGGCATGCGGAAAATCTAGGAAAGGGTGCTGCACTTAAAACCGGATTTAAGTATATCGGACAGCAGTTCGATGCATCTTCGTTCGTCGTCACTGCGGATTCAGATGGGCAGCATGCAGCAGAGGATGTATACAGACTTGCGAAAGAAGCCAGGCAGCATCCTGATGCATTGGTTCTCGGGGTAAGGAACTTCAGCGAGGGAGGCATACCGCCGAAATCTTTGCTGGGCAATCGGATGACGTCCTTTATTTTTGCTATGCTTTACGGTAAAAAGCTGTCAGATACCCAGACCGGACTGCGAGCTTTTGGCCCCGGACTACTTGCTTTCATGCAAGATGTTCGCGGCACTCGTTTTGAATATGAGCTGCAGATGCTCATCTCATGTATTCAGTCCGGTATCCCGATTCATACCATGCCGATTCAAGTCATCTATGAGAATGGAAATGCAGGGACACATTTTAAAGCGATTCAGGACAGCGCACGGGTGATGGGTGTGCTGTTCTCCAACTTCCTGCGGTTTATTTCCTCTTCCGTTGCGAGTTCTGTCGTTGATTTGGGAATTGCATGGTTTTTGATCGACTTTTTGCGGCCTATATTGGGTCAGCAGGATTATCTAAGAATTCTGCTCGCAACCGTGATTGCGAGAATTATTTCTATTGTCGTCAACTATGTACTAAATAGGCACTTTGTATTCCGTAAAGAGGATAGTCAGGGCAGTCTATGGCGCTATTTGACGTTGTGCGGATTCGTGATTGTGCTTTCCAGTACGGGGGTATATTTGTTCCATACGGTTTTCTTCGTGGATGAGAAAATCGCGAAATTTGTCTGTGATGCCTTGCTGTTCCTGCTCAGTTTTCAATTGCAGCGAAGATGGGTATTTGCAGCAAGGAGGAAGCAGCTGTAGTGCAAAACGAAAAAAGACAACATATTTTCTTTGTCATCACCATGATCCTGATGTCGATTTATTTGCTATGGCGGATGTTCTTTACACTGCCATGGGGAGAAGGCGTTCTGAACGTCATCTTCGGCATGCTCTTAATTGTGGCTGAAACGGTAACCGTACTGACCACCTTTGAATTGTTTTTTCAAAAGATGCAAAAGGAACGTACCCAGCTCGACTTTCCCATCGTCCCTCCCGATTTTTATCCTCATGTGGATGTGTTCATTGCCACCCATAACGAGCCGGTTGATCTTTTGTATAAAACCGTCAATGCTTGTACGTTCATGGATTACCCTGACAAGCAGAAGGTTCACATCTATCTGTGTGATGATGGAGCACGACCTGAGGTGGAGGAGCTTGCGAAGCAGTTTGGCGTAGGATATCTGGGTTTTCCCGGCAACAAACATGCCAAATCAGGTAACCTGAATAATGCCTTGAGCAAAACCTCTTCTCCACTCATTGCAACCTTTGATGCAGATATGATCCCGCAACACACCTTTTTGATGAAAACCGTCCCGTATTTCCTGCTCTCCACGTTTATAGAAGAGAACGGGAGATGGCGGCTTCGCCGTGAGGATGAAATAGATAAAAAGTTCAAGCTGGGACTGGTACAGACCCCTCAAAGCTTCTATAATCCGGATCTGTTCCAGTTTAACTTGTATGCAGAGCAAGGAATTCCGAATGAACAGGATTTCTTCTCCAGAGAAGTGAACATCCTGCGTAATGCCTCCAATGCGGTAGCCTATACCGGAAGTAATACGATCATTTCCCGGCAAGGCATGGAAGACATCGGCGGTTTTCCGCTGAACACAATCACCGAGGACTTTGAGACAAGCATCCGCCTACAGCAGGAAGGCTATATTACCTATGCGACTCAAGAGGTTCAAGCTGCCGGGCAGACGACAACAACAGTCCCGAGCATGATTAATCAGCGAATCCGCTGGGCAAGGGGGATTATTCAGAGCCTGCAGAATACACGTGCTCCTATATCCGAGAAGCTTCCTTTCTGGACGAGGGTAACCTATTTAAGCAGTTTCTTATACTGGTGGTCCTTCTTTAACCGTTTGATTTTCATTCTGGCTCCTATTTTATTTGCATTGTTTGATTTCAAGATTGTAAACACAACCTTCTGGCAAATCTTAATATTCTGGCTTCCGTCCTATTTCTTCTACAGTGTATCGATGCGTTATCTGTCGAGCAATATTCGGAATCAGCGCTGGAGTCAGGTTATTGATACAATATTTATGCCTTATCTGATATGGCCGGTTCTACTTGAAACGCTGGGCATCCGCGAGAAAAAATTCAAGGTTACGAATAAAAGCAGAGCGAATGGCCGGAAATGGATGTCTGCTCTGTTATATGCACTTCCGCATATCTTTCTGCTTTTGCTTTCGATTGCGGCTGTGATTCGATATGTTAACGGCAAGTATGGCATCGCGCTGTTCTTCAGCAGTATCATTATTTTCTGGCTCATTCATAATATGATTGCGCTGTGTTATGCCCTGTTCTTCATGATCGGCCGTCGTGCATATCGGGAGACAGAGCGGATTCGGGCGCAGGAGGATGTCATGATCCACGATCAGGACACGAAAGTGCGCTATGAGGCCAAGACAGTAGATGTATCTGAACAAGGTATTGCCTTTTATGTCCCCTATCCCATTTATCTACCTGAACAGAAGACGATCTCTCTGGTCGTAAAATCCGAGCGGTATGAGGCCAATCTTAAGGCGGTCATCGTTTATGTGAAACAGGATGGAGAAGGCTGGCGTTATTCCGCTACGGTTCAGCCGATTGATGAGACGGATAACCGTCAATACATGCAAATCATCTACGATCGTAAACACTCATTGCCAGAGAAGATGAATCTGTGGGATACGGCTTACGACGATATGCTTCGCAATGTAAAAAAACGTATTGTTCAACCTAGATCGGATCAACGAAAAATGCCGAGGCTTTCCCTCCAGCTTCCAGTTCATTTCACCAATCATGCTGGATGTACGCTGCGCAGCTTTAATTATCGTTTCTTTTCCGCTACGGGTCTTCATGGTGATATTACGGCAGGAGAGGTCGTTACTTTTTATACGAAGAGTAATATTGAAGTCATCTTGCTGCACACAGGGAAAACAACAGCCAATCGTCGCGAAGTACTTCTCTCGGTGGAGAATATTGATGATATCGTGGAGCGCGGTTTGATTGATCAATTGCTGAGTGATTTGACCCATCCACATGCCGATCGTTTCACCAGAGAGGGTTAGGAGAGATAGATATGCTGTATTTGCTTCAATTTGTGATGGGAGTTTTATTGATATTCTCCTTTATGGGTTACATGCAGTTTGTTCGAAAGGCACTATCTATACGTTGGGAGTTCATCCCTGTATTTGTGTTTTCCTCCATAGCATGTATTGTCTTTCTTAGCGGTTTGGCAGGGCAACTTTACATTGGCAGCCTTGTACTTCTTCTCGTGGGATTACTATTGTACGGAGGAATGGTGTTTCTCGGAATGCGCCGAGGAGCATCCTTTCGCATTTCTTTTTCCTTATTCCAGTTTTCTTTCCTGGCAGGGACGTTCATTTTCTTGCTGGTACTCTTCCAAAATCAATTGACGCACTACGATAATTTTTCCCACTGGGCGATTGTCTTGAAGCAGATGCTCAGTACAGATGCTTTTCCGACACCGGACTCGAACCTAATTGATTTTAAGAATTATCCGCTAGGGACCTCGTCGTTTATTTATTACGTCTGTCGATTTATGGGGCATGACCAGTCCGTGATGCTCTTGGCACAAGGTTTGCTGATCTTTTCCTGTTTTTACGCTATGTTTGGCATCGTTTCTGAGAAGAAACGTTTTCTGCTGTATGCGTTTCTTGGACTCGGGTTATCTACACTGTCTTTCTTCAACCTTACGATTCGGATTACCAACCTGCTCGTGGATTTCTTGCTTCCTATCTATGCGCTCGCCATCCTGGCGGTTATATACCAATATCGTCATGATATCAAACGAGCATGCATTATCATGCTCCCGCTTGCAGGTGTGCTGACAGTCATCAAAAGCACAGGCGTTATTTTCGCAGCCATCAGCCTGATCTTCCTGGTGTATACATGGCTAAAACACAGACAAAAGTTCAGTTGGAAAACTGCGCTGGCTGTTATTGGCACCATCTGCGGTTCACTGATTCCATACTTCGGCTGGAGCTGGCGGATGGCAACGGTGTTTCAGGGCGTCGATAACAAATTCGATGTGGCCACTTCCGGAATTCAATCCGGCAAAACGGCAGAGCAGATGCATGAGATTCTGTGGCTGTTCTTAAAATCGAGTACGGATATTACGACACGGCCGGTCATCGGTATTGTCATTTTCCAACTTGTAGCGATTGCGGCTTCGGTATTTGCCTATGTAGTACTCAAGAAGAAGTGGAACTTGTGGAAAGCACTGATTGCACTGGATGTTGTATTGCTGCTGTATTATGCAGGCATTCTGGCGTTGTATCTCTTCTCCATGCCGATGGATGAGGCGATCGTGCTGGCAGGTTTTGAGCGTTATGCCTCGAGTATTGTGGTGCTGTTCGCCGGTGGGCTGGTGCTATGCGCTGCAATCGACCTGGAGCGTTCATTCCACTATCGGATTGGTGAAGTGCCTGATTATCAAGCCTTCAAGACGGTCGAGACGAAGGGGCATTATCAAAAAGGAATCATCGGCTGTATGGCGATTGCGGCGACCATCCTTTTATCGGAATACAACGGGATCGTCTCGATTGCCAAAACCTACGATACAACGCTCCCTTACAAAATCCATGCGGTTACCGGTGATCGCTGGTATAAAGGTGGTCAGGAGGACAACAACAGATATCTGTTCTACGCCTCGGATAGGGACCAGCAGGTCACGAATTATTACATGCAGTATGTCGGGAAGTATTTCTTGTATGCTCCGCATGTGGACGGGATTGTGTTGTTCTATGAGGATAATATGGACAACCTCCTGAGCGGATACGATTATCTGGTCGTCGTGGAGACGGATCGTAACGCAAAGTGGTTGCTGAAAAAGCACTATGGCATTGACATGAAGGAAGGTATCTACAAGATTACCCGTTCCGGAGAACAGATCATTCTTACGCTGACTTGAGATCATTAGAATGGAGTCTGATTTGGTCAAAATTCCTGGTATAATGTAAATAGCCTGGAAATGAAGGGACTGAAATATGCGCAGATATCAATATCTTAAACCTAACTATTAAATCCTAATGGAGGTAAAAGTATTGATTACAGAGTTACACACAGAACGTTTACAATTGAGAAAAATGAAGGTGTCGGATTCTTCGAGCTTGTTCACCGTTTGGTCTGATCCCGAGGTTACTAAATTTATGAATGTTAGTTGTTTTACTGACGTAGAGCAAGCGAAAGAAATGATCAAACTTCTGGATGATCTCTCTCAAGATCGTAAGGCTATTCGTTTCTCCATAATTAAAAAAGAGTCCAACGAGATTATAGGTTCATGCGGTTATAATTCTTTGGATTTTGACAACTTAAAAGCAGAAATTGGATATGATATTGCTAAATCATCGTGGGGAAGAGGATATGCTTCAGAGGCGGTCTCTACTTTGGTAGATCATGCATTCTCATCTTTAAAACTGAACCGAATCGAAGCCAAGGTTGATCCCGAAAATGTGAATTCGATAAAGCTCTTACAAAAGCTCCGTTTCACATTAGAAGGAACATTTAACGATCTCCATATGTATTCAAGATTAGTAGATACATGAGTTTTATATAAAATTTAAAGAGGCCGTTCCGTAGCTGGAATGGTCTCTTTGTTAATATACAGAGAAACGGATGAGTCACACGATGTCTCGTAGGTGAGTTATTCAATAAGGTTTTTCGTTGCGTGATACATGCTTTCTGCATATTTGTCGACTTCATCTCGGGACATGCGTAGGCGGGCAACAGAGGTACCGTATCCAATTTCTTTATGACCTTCTTGTAATCCTTCGAAAATTCCATCTGCAAAGGCATCCAATGGTTCTCCATGTGTGTGCAGGCCCGCTCCACCCAGATCTGTACTTACTGCCGGAGGAGCAACTTCAATGACCTCTACAGACGTATCCGAAAGCTGGTGTCTCAGGCTGATTGTAAAGGAGTGAAGTGCGGCTTTGGTTGCTGAATATATCGGAGCAATGGCAAACGGTGTGAAGGCTAATCCAGAGGTAACGTTAATAATTGTGGCTTCTTCTTTGGTTGCAAGGTAAGGAGCGAACAGCATGGACAGATGAAAAGGAGCCTCAATATTCGTTGTAATTTCTTTGGCAAAATAACTCCAATCGTTCTTCGCATCCGCTATCAGCATATTAAACCGTTGTTGGATACCGGCATTGTTTACTAACACATTCACTTCTGGATAGTTTACGGTTACCCAATCTAACAACGCTACACGCTCGGATTCAATATTCAGATCATTCACATACGTAATAAGGTCCGGGTGTGTTTCTTTTGCATGTTGAAGTACTGCTTCACGTCGTCCCGTAACAATGACAGTATTCCCAGCTCTTAAGAAACGTTCTGCAAATGCTAATCCGATCCCAGAGCTTCCACCGGTGATGAGTACTGTATTTCCCGAAAGTTTCATTATAGTATCTCTCCTCTTAGGTATCTTTTTGTTCGTTTCTTTCCTCTATTTGACGGGTGTAACGTGTAATTTTAAAATCAATGCCCTTTAGGGATTCCTGCATCAACGAAATTTCATCCAGCACTGCCTGCTTGTGATTTTGCATCATTTCAAGCCTTGCTTCAAGCGTACAGTTCCCTTGGATGATCCAGTCCATATATTGCTTAATCTGACTAATGGGCATATGCGTGTTTTTTAAACAAACAAGGGTTTCCAGTAAAGCCATCTGAACTTCTGAAAATAATCTCCTGCCAGCATCATCACGCTCCATCATGGGTAGAAGTCCTTTTTTCTCATAAAAACGTAACGTTGAATCTGGAATATTCAATTGAGCTGAAGCTTCGCTAATGGAAAAATACTTCATGTTGGAGACCTCCAAATAGGTGTTAACTCTGTCGACAGGAATAGCATACGACTTAAACCATGGTTTAAGTCAATAAGGTAAATAAATTTATCTTTTGGATGGGAAATACCTCACGGGTAAAGGAAAGTTGGACTCAGCTATAGCTTATAACTATAACCTGCTATAGCTCTTTTATAGAACAGTAAATCCGATCGGATATGTTATATTTAATCTTATAATTAATTTACGGGGAGATTAAACAATGAGCATTCAAACAGAACCTAAACAGCGGACCGTTACTCCATTTCGATATGATATTGTAGGCAGTTTCTTGCGCCCAAGCGCGTTGAAAGAGGCAAGAGCGAAATACCAAAACGGTGAAATTACTTCTGGGCAACTAGAGGAAGTAGAAAACGCTGAAATTGTGAAGCTCGTGCAAAAACAAAAAGAAGTTGGCCTTCAAGCTGTAACGGACGGGGAATTCCGTCGCTCTTGGTGGCATCTGGACTTCTTCTGGGGACTTGACGGTGTTGACCGGACCATCATTGATCAAGGCTATGAGTTTAACGGTGCCAAATCCAGACCCGAAACAGCACGTCTGACGGGCAAAGTAAGTTTCAGCACTCATCCGTTCGTTTCACATTATGTATTCTTAAAAGGTGTTGCTGGCGATGACGTCGTTGCGCGTCAATCCATTCCTGCTGCTGCACAGTTCCTGTTTGAATTGGACCGGGCAGAAAATAAAGAAAGTACGCAAGCCATTTACCCGAACCGGGAAGAGCTTCTTTCGGATATTGCCAAAGCGTACAAAGAGGCGATCTTGGCCTTGTATGAAGCGGGCTGCCGAAGCGTTCAAATTGACGATTGCACGTGGGGCGCATTGTGCGATCAGCAGTTCATGGCATTCATGGAGCAGATTGGCGTAAATGTAGCCGATTATGCGAACGAACTTGCGAAGTTGAACGAGGAAGTTGTATCCGGTTTGCCGGAGGACCTCGTGGTAACGACACATGTATGCCGTGGGAATTACGTATCAACATATGCTGGTGTCGGTGGAGGTTATGAGCCGATTGCGCAAACTCTCCTGAACATTGATAACTACTCCGGCTACTATCTGGAGTTTGATACCGAGCGGGCAGGCGATTTCAAGCCACTTCGTTTCCTGAAAGATAACCAACAGGTCGTGCTTGGTTTGTTCTCTTCCAAATTTGGTGAGCTTGAAAGCAAGGAAGATATTCTGAAGCGTATCGAAGAAGCGAAGCAATATGTGGATCTGGACCGGATTTGCCTGAGCCCGCAATGCGGATTCGCTTCCACGGAAGAAGGCAATCATCTGACAGAAGAGCAGCAATGGCAGAAGCTTGCTTTTATCAAAGAAATTGCTGAAGAGCTCTGGAAATAGTTCATAAGCTAAAAGCATATTTTTAGCCAAGATTAGCCGTACGGACAGTGATCCGTACGGCTAATTGGCATTCTAGGCCTTGCATTAGTTTGACTAATGTTGGGTTTATGTTGTTGGGAATCATTTATTTCAAATTTTCATATTGTATAGCTAGTTAAATGAGATACAATGCTATTATAGATAAGGGCATCCAGTGGGATGCCTTTAAATATAGGAATGAAAAGAGCTACATACATACCGAGGTGTCGACATTAATTTAAAGTGGTGAGTGGATGAAAGAATTGTACAGTCAGGTGAACCGAAAAACATATTATATTTCCATGTTAACTCTCATTGCTCTTATGTTATCTGGATTAATCCTATCGACGACAGAATTAAGCGGAATTACAGTGGGGTATGTCATCCATTTTTTTTGTGTGGCCATTCTAGCGGTTTGTTTGTTGATCTACCCGAAGCATGAAACCTATGTTTTCAGAAAGATCATCATCCTGTTTGGCTTTGCTTATTTCTATACCCTGTTCTTCTTATATCCAGAGACCTGGACTACGTACATTCTCATTTGTCTGATTCCCTCACTTGCCATTCTGTTTTTTGATTTAAAACTGTTTTATTTCTCCATCATTCTGAATGGATTTTTAATTTTGATCACATTTGGCTATATCATCCTGATTGATCAAGGTAATATATATTCGTATTTACATCATGACATCCTAGGGAACCTCATTAATATTATAGCGAGTCAGATTTTATTATTTCTCATTTTCCATTTGTCCTTTAGTCGTATGAAAAAGCAACAGCTCTATCATGAACAATTACAACAATCGGAGCGTTTAAAGATGATAGCCCATTTGACGGCTGCTGTGGCGCATGAGATTAGAAATCCAGTCACCGTTGTTCGAGGTTTTTTGCAGTTATACAGAGAAGATCCTGCATTTGATGATCCGGTCAAAAACAAGTTCAAATTGATGATTGATGAGTTGAATACCGTTGAACAGATTACCTCTCAGTTTCTAACCCTTTCCAAGCCGAATAAAGATCAGAAGCCAGAAAAAGTGAATGTGAACGATGCTCTTCAGAGTGTAACAGGTCTGGTTCGTTCCTATGCGATGTTATCTGATAATCAGATGCATATCGAGGCAGAAGAGGATTGCTTCATTTTTATTAATCCCATTGAGTTTAAGCAGTTGATGATGAATTTAATTAAAAACGCATTGGAAGCATCGAATATGGGGAAACCCGTCACTGTGATTGCCAAGAGGAATCAACATTATATTGAGATCAAAATTATGGATGAAGGGAGCGGAATGTCAGAGGATGAGGTGAAGTCGCTCGGGACGCCGTTTTATTCATTAAAAAGTAATGGCACCGGACTAGGATTAATGATCTGTTTTAATATTGTAGAAAAATATGACGGGGAAATTAATTATGAAAGTATAAAAGGTGTTGGAACGACCGTTACGGTACGCTTCTTGGCTACGGATGGGGCTTTTGTGTCTTCTACATGAATAGAGGAGGAATGGGTATGTTGCAGAAGTTTGGTGTAAACGATCAAGTGCTGCATCAGAATATGTTTATGGCCGATGAAGTCCAGTACAATCTTATTCATCGTATATGCGAGTCAGAGCGTTCAACCTGTCTAAAAGCATCTAATGAAACAATGATCTTTGCCCAGACCGAAGGGCACAACGCTTGGTTGTGGATTTCCAAAGAACTTGCAGCTGAACCAAAGAACAAGCTCTTGCAAGAACTTTTAGAATTTCTCAAGGGAAATGAGCTTCCGGGGATATCAGGAGATCAGGCGACTGTTGGACACTTTTCTGAGGTATTCTCAGAGGCTAACGAGGTTCAATCTGTTCCTTATATGATGATGGAATCCTACGTTTGTTCAGAGGTAAGGAAACCAGTTCATGTAGAAGGGACACTGCACCTAGCTACAAGACAGCATTTGGAGACCGTGGCGGAATTTTTAGCTGGTTTCTCAGAAGGGGCTTATGGAGTTAAAGTTGAACCATCTAGTCAACTCTCAGCAGCAGAGTCGGCTATAGAAACAGGTAATCTGTATCTATGGCTGGTAGATGGTTACCCTGTGTCCATGGCTAATATTGCACATCGCTCTCCAAGACATGCGAGAATTAATGCAGTATATACACCATCTGCCTTTCGTAAGAAAGGATATGCAAGTGCAGTTGTAGCAGAATTATGTTCTATCCTCATATCAGAGGGTTTAGATCCGATGCTATATGCTGATTTGAAGAACCCTGATGCGAATAAGGTTTATCAAAATATAGGTTTTGTTGAAAGTGGCCAAGTGGCTGACATTAAATTCAAATAAAGAAAAGTGGTGTAGGGCATGACATCACTGAGAATCAATTTAGGTATGTATAACATTCTTATCTTGATTCTCAGTGGCATGCTTGTCACTCATGTTGGTGAATCTTCTCCATTATCCATTGGATTTCGGGATTGCCAAGGTTCGTATAAATGCTTCTATATTGTCTGTCAGAAAATCGCTATTTACTAATCCAGCATGAGCGATCATGTTCTTGATATCTTGGGCAAACTCAGACAAGCTGGAAGTAGAGGCTTTTTCGAATCTGTTCTCCCCAGCGATATTCCCCGTAGATTTGGCTACGTCCTCTTTGTATTCCTTCAACCAGTCCTGATTAGTCGATACATTTTTGGCGAAGCTTTGAAGAATGCTGTTCCAGTCTTTTCCGTTCACAATTGCATCCTGGAGCTTATCCAGCGTTTTGGGTTCAAATTTCTTCATCATATAGGTTAGATCGATATAATCATCTGGAGCGCCAACAGGTCTCTGAGGAGGAGTCTCATAATGGATTTCTTTCGTCTCAGGATCTACCGTTCTGGTTGTGGAGATGGCGGCGATTTGACGAATCGTATCCATGAATTCCGTCGCTTTATCCCCTTTCATATAGTTATCCGCGATATACTTTGCTTGTGTGAGACCCAATTCCAGCAATGCTGATCTGTCCTCTTCCTCGGTTATGTTAGTAATGAGGTTGGCTTGAATGATGCCATAGACAGCCTCCTTCACCTCCGAGGGTTGATCTGTGAGTAGGCGATTTAAGGAATCATTGATTTGAACGGTTCCAAAATATGTAGCGGAATGATTTACAATATCGGATGCTGCCAACTGCCTGGAAGCCGGACTAATCTCCACTGTGTCGTTGTTATGCGACAGTTCGGGTATCGTGCCTGTGACTAAAGAGGGCTTATCCGCGCGTTGTTTCGATTGAATGTAGGTATTGAGGTCAAACTGAGTCGTACTTTGAACCTTCATAAATACACACTCCTATTCGATTAATGTATTCCAATAATTCACTTCTCTTCATACTATCGGAATAATATTCCATATTTTTAATATGATTGGACAAAAAAAGCAACAGGCATGTTGACGAATCGCCCATTGCTTTTTCTTGATCTGTTTAACCTCCGTAAATACTGTAGGCAAAGTGATACACAATATCTGTATCATTTGCACTCGGACGATTCGTTACCTTCGCCAGCACACCACAAATATCATAGTAGTGAGTGAAGCTTATAGCTCCAGGCAAGTATTGACTTATGCTCCCGGTTGAAGGAGGCAGGGATAACGTAGCAGTGAATTGGCCGCTGCTGTTTGTCATAACCTTTGCACTCCGATATCTGTTGTTACTGCCTTCCGTCCAATAATCATTCTCCCAAAGGACTTCTACTTCCGCATTGGCTACCGCATAGTTATCTGAAGTCGCGGCAACGCCAGTCACCGTAAAACTGGTTCCCGTAATCCGGTAGTAGCGTCCATAGGCATATGTGGGGTAGTCATTCGGACCGCCATTAGAATTATAACCTGTGATCACGACTTTATCCGCTCTTAACACTGGTTGAAGGTGTAATGAATAGTTGTTATCCGAATAGTTACTTGCTGTATACACTCGCAAATAATATGTGCCCGTGCCTAGAGACACATTGCCGTTGGTGGAGGGCATTAGTGCCATACGATTGTTGCTTAATGCACCATACAATTCCGCCTTATAGCCATTACCTACAGAGGCTTGATCCAGATCGATATGCATGGCATCGTAATTTCTGCTTTCGGGAACCGTGATCTTATACCAATCCTGATCGACCTCCGAATTAATGGAGCGGCTTGAAAGAGTAGAGCCACCAGTCGCAACCGTGAAAGGATAAGCATGAAGTGCATTTTCATCTGTCTCGTATGAATCATAGGTTGAGCTAGTTGAAACGGTTAGGGTGAATGCTTCATTGATGCTGCCTCCAACTGCGCCGTAGGCTTCAATTAAGTAGGCTTTGGAACTGGCGGTGCTATTTTTCGTGCCGACATTTTCAGACAAGGTTCTTGATCCGTTTCCGTAGTTATTCAGATACGTTCCATATATTGAATAATCAATTGGAGTTGGGTTCAAATCACCAGTGGACATGTCAAATTCGTAGAGATATAGATCGTAATCTAGCTGCGCCGATGCCGGATTATCCATTTGTACTTGCAGTATGCTTCCCGGTTGTACATAAATAGGGTATAAAAAGCTGGACGTACCTTCTTGTTGGATGTAGCCCGTGTATGTATTAGTCTCTGCTGTGGCTGTAGCGATAATCGATTGCGGAGCCGAAATGAGTCCCTTTTGTAATTCTGAAGACGCGGTAGCCGATTCCAAGTTTACAGGTACTTTTACCCGATGATTCTTCAGTTTGGACGAATCCAACTCAGAAACATCCTTGGTAAGTGTGGATATCATTTCCTCACTTGGCTGCATTACCTGTTCTGCGACATGGGCATCAGGGTGAACTCCCGATTCGGCCATGTCATCGTCTGCAAACGCTTGAAAGCCGAAGGCAAAACTGAGAAATAGATTCATGACGACAACCATAGAAAGCGTCTTTTTCAAGTTTAAAATCCCCTCTCGAAATATAATAAAATTTTGCTACAATTGTATAATATACCAGTTTTAATGGTTTGTTAAGTGGTTATTATATGATGTTTTGAAGTTTATTTGAACAAAATTGTTATATTGCTTGCCTGCTGTGCTACTGATGATAGAATGACAGGATCTTATGGACAAAGGTATAGAAAGGAAGTACCATCGTAAAAGATGTACTTTTTTGGAAATTTCATATATACATTTGACACATAATTTAAGATGCTTAAAGGAGACTCGAAATGCCCATTCAATTCGTAAAAAATATGATTGTATTTTGTTTGGTTCTCATATTATTACCGGCAACAACCATGTCGGCTGCACCTGTTATTAAAGATGTGGCCCTGGCAAAAGTTATTCGGGAAACATTGAAGATATCATCTGAAAAAGAAGTGAAGACGAGCGATCTGAAGAAATTAAAATCGTTATATGCCGAGGATACCAAAAATAAGATTTCCAATTTGCAAGGACTTGAACAAGCCGTTAACCTGGTGGATCTAATTATGCCCGGTCATAAAATAAGAAATATTACATCGCTCAGCAAGTTGAAAAAACTAGAGTTTTTAGTTCTTGAAGGGAATAAGATCTCAGATTTATCCCCACTCTCCGGGTTAAGTAATCTAGAAAGTCTACTGGTTAGTGGTAATCAAATTAAAAATCTAACGCCATTGAAAAATTTACATAAGTTGACCAGTTTGCTTGCCAGCGGCAATCAGGTAGCAGACCTAAGTCCTCTTCAGAAAATAAATCTAGAGTGGATTATTATGGGTGGAAATAAAATTCAAGATTTAAGTCCGTTAAAGAACCATCCGACGTTGGAGTATCTTTATGTGGAGGATAACCTCATTCAAGATATTGCAGTGCTCGACACCATACCCCATTTAATAGAGGTATCGTTGGCCGGCAATCCGTTGAATGAACAGGCGGAGCAGGTTATAAAAAAACTGGAGAAGAAAGGTGTCATTGTAAGTTTGGAATATGACGATGAAGCTGAAACGAAGTAGATTCGGTTTCTACTCGGTGGGAGTAAGTTAATTACTTATATATAAAAAAGGGCCGTTGAATAATTCAACGGCCCTTTTTTCATGCTTAGTCCCAATACTATTCCAACTCAATCTCTTTTACTGTCTCGCCCTCAACCAGCACTGGCTGGTAATAGGTGTTGGTGGGCAGATCCTTTTTGCCTTGCAGTTTCTTGATGACCCAATCCGCAGCGTCACGGCCCATTTGCTCTTGGGGATGAGTTAATGTCGTGAGTTTGATGTTGGCGTTCTTGGCGATATAAGAATTGTCCTGGCCGATAATGGATAACTCGTCAGGAATGGAAATGCCCAGCTTTCTACATGCATGTACGACTTCTAGCCCCACCTCATCGTTGTAACAGACAAGGGATGTTAGCGCATCTTTGTTTTCCTCCAGAAACACCTCCAGATTGGTGGAGAGGTCCGGCTTCGATGCCGTATCGAACGACAGCACTTGCTCGGGATGAAACCGTAACTTGGCTTCGCCCAGCGCTTTGATATATCCCTTCATCCGATACTTCCCTTGTAAATCATCCATTTTCGCGATAATGCCGATCTGGCTATGTCCTTTGGCGATCAGTTCCCGGGTAGCTAGATAGCTGGACTGCACGTCATCCAGACAGAAGAAAGGCACCTCCAGCTCTTCATAAAAGGCATTGATCATTGTAAACGGTACATCCTGTTCCTTAAAGGAAAGATAGTACGCTATGTTGGGGTTGTACAAGTTGCTCTTGGTCGGTTCGACGATCAGGCCATCCACACCGTAGGACAGCATCATCTCGAGCGCCTTTTTCTCTTGTTCAACATCGTTATTGGTGCTGGCTAACAGCAACGAATAATTGTCCTCATTCAATCGGCCTTCAATACCGCGGATAATGGAGGGGAAGATGTAATCGGAGATGTACGTCGTGATGACGCCGATTGTTTTTTTCATCGTGTTCCCGCCGGTTCTGGATCTATACAGATTGCTTACATAGGTGCCGGAACCTTTCTCACTTCTCAAAAATCCCTCGTTCGATAGCTCCAAAATGGCCTTTCGTACCGTCTGGCGGCTCACGTTGTAGCTGTCCTGCAGTGCGGATTCGGTAGGGATTTGTTCGCCTACGCTATAGGTTCCCGATAGGATATTGCTTTTGATATCGTCAATGATGACCTGATACTTTGGCTTCACGCAGTCCACTTCTTTCATCGTTACTTATCTATAAAAAAACATCGTCATATTCATAGTTGTACGTACATATTTTATCATGAATCGATCTGAATGGAAATAAAGCAGCCAGTTTTACAAAATAAACCGTACAAATCCCGTCTTGAAATAGAGATGTGTACCTTACAACATAACCTTTTGAGGACAGAAATGAGATCGTTTAGACGTTATATCTTAACTAATGTAAGTATAACTATTATATATTATTGACAAATGTACGTACAAAAAATATACTAAGGCTGTCATAAAAGGAAAGCGCATTCTTTTCAATGAACCGAAATATGAATCCAATTTAATCATCTTTAAGGCAATTATATTGTTACTTTACCTACTGTGGTCAGAGAGGGGACTACGTGATCATGAGTCATGTGGATATGAAAGAAGCGATTACCAAGGGAGCCACTTCACTAGGCATCGAATTTGGATCGACGCGAATCAAGGCGGTGCTGATTGACGAACGTTTTGAGACCATCGCGTCAGGCAGTTATGAATGGGAGAACCTCCTGAAAGACGGATATTGGACATACAACCAGGAGGATATCATCACAGGTCTTCAGACTGCGTATCGTGAGATGAAGCAAGATGTAGAGCGGAAATACGGGATCACGCTGCAAACGGTAGGCTCCATCGGATTCTCCGCCATGATGCATGGATATATAGCCTTGGACAGCGCTGGAGAACTGCTTGTACCCTTCCGGACGTGGCGTAATGCGACCACCGGGAAGGCTGCGAGGGAGCTGACGGATCTTCTACAGTTCAATATACCGGAACGTTGGAGCATCGCTCATTTGTACCAAGCGATCTTGAACGAAGAGACCCATGTACCTCGCATCGATCACCTGACAACTCTGGCTGGTTACATACACTTGCTGCTGACGGGCAATAAAGCCATCGGTATAGGCGATGCTTCCGGCATTTTCCCAATCGACGAGTCTACGCATAACTATCACCCATCCATGATCAAGCAGTTCGATGAACTGATCGCAAGTAAAGGTTATCCGTGGAAGGTCGAAGACCTTCTTCCCAAGGTTTACCTCGCTGGTGAGAATGCTGGTGAGTTAACCGAAGCGGGAGCCAAGCTACTCGACCCTTCGAATGATTTGCAGTCAGGCATTCCACTGTGTCCGCCAGAAGGCGATGCCGGAACGGGCATGGTAGCAACGAATAGCGTGAGGAAGCGTACGGGCAACATCTCCGTCGGCACCTCCGTGTTCGCAATGATCGTCTTGGAGAAGGAATTGTCCAAAGTGTATCCCGAGATCGATATGGTTACAACACCAGACGGCAGTCCGGTAGGCATGGTGCATGCCAACAACTGCTCCAGTGACATCAACGCCTGGCTTGGATTATTCCGTGAATTCTCCGAGGCGATGGGATACGAAGTCGACACCGGTAAATTGTTCAGCGTGATGTTCAATAAGGCGTTGGAAGCCGACCCGGATGGTGGCGGTTTGCTGAGCTACGGTTATTACTCGGGTGAAAACATTACCGGCATCGATAAAGGCCGTCCATTGTTCGTCCGCTCCCCGGAAAGCAACTTCAATCTGGCGAACTTCATGCGCACGCATCTGTTCACCGCTTTTGGTGCACTCAAGCTCGGCATGGACATTTTGACGAAGAACGAGCATGTGGCGATTGACAGCATTTTGGCTCATGGTGGTCTGTTCAAGACCCCTGTCGTCGGTCAGCGGATTGTAGCCGCAGCGATGAACGTGCCGGTGTCAGTCATGTCTACAGCGGGTGAAGGCGGCGCATGGGGTATGGCGCTTCTGGCCTCGTACATGATCAACAAAGATCAGCAGGAGAGTCTGGATGTGTTCCTTGAGCAGAAGGTCTTCAGCGATGTCGAGGGTGAGGAAGTTGCACCGGATGCATCGGATGTCAAAGGGTTTGAAGCATTTATCGAACGTTATCGGAAGGGCCTCGCGATTGAGCAGGCGGCGGTAGATCATCTGGTAGAGAACGGGAGGGACTAACACATGTTAGAACAACTGAAAGAAGAGGTCTATGAGGCGAATCTCGAGCTGCCGAAGCACGGACTTGTGAAGTTCACATGGGGTAATGTCAGCGCGATGGATCGGGAAAGTGGTCTGTTTGTCATCAAACCGAGCGGTGTCAGCTATGACAAGATGAAAGCGAGCGACATGGTAGTGGTGGATTTGGACGGCAATGTAGTAGAGGGGGACATGAGGCCTTCTTCGGATACTGCGACACATGCGGTGCTATACAAACATTACCCGGAAATCGGCGGCATTGTGCATACTCATTCCACTTGGGCGACCATCTGGGCGCAAGCTGGTCTGGACGTACCCGTGATGGGGACGACGCATGCTGACACCTTCTATGGTGCCGTACCTTGTGCCCGTTTCTTGAACCAGGATGAAGTTGATCGCGGATACGAAGCGGAGACGGGCCGTCTCATTATTGAAACATTTGAACAGCGCGGGCTGGATGTGATGGCAATCCCGGCAGTTCTGCTTCATGGACATGCACCGTTTACATGGGGGAAAGACGCCAAGTCGGCGGTTGTAAACAGCGTCGTGCTGGAGGAAGTATGCAAAATGAACCTGTATGCGCGGCAATTGAATAACTTTGCAAAAGAACTGCCGCAAGGCATTTTGGATAAACACTATTTGCGGAAACACGGAAAAGACGCGTACTACGGACAAAAGTAATTTGGTTATAACAGTGACTGGAAGCATGTTCTGGCTTCCAAGTGGTTTAGTGTGGGAATGACTTGTTCAACTATACTTTTTACACGATAACGGAGAGGGCAGAAATAACCTGAAGAAGCGGAGCGTTCGCCTTTATCCCCGGATTTTCCCCTTTATAAAAGGGAATCAAAAAATCTGGGGATAACAGCGATAAGAAGGTTATTCTGTCATCGGAGTGGTTAGTGTAAACCCATATGTTCAACTATAAAATAATGAAATGAGGATGATTACATGTCAGCAACAGCAGCTAAACAGTTTTGGTTTGTCGTAGGTTCGCAGCATCTGTACGGGGAAGAAGCACTGGGTGAGGTTAAAGCCAACGCACAGAAAATTACGGATGCCCTTAATGCAAGTGGCGTTCTGCCATACCCGCTCGTATTGCAGGATCTCGCGGTAAGCGCAGATAAAATCACGAGTACGATGAAGGAAGTCAACTATCGCGACGAGGTAGCGGGTGTGATCACTTGGATGCATACGTTCTCACCTGCGAAAATGTGGATTCGGGGTACGAAATTGCTGCAAAAACCGTTGCTTCATCTCGCGACACAATTCAATGAAAGCATTCCATGGGCGACAATCGACATGGATTTCATGAACCTGAACCAAGCGGCTCACGGTGACCGCGAATATGGCTTCATCAATGCACGCCTGAGAAAACAAAATAAAATCGTCGTTGGCTACTGGGAGCGTCCAGAAGTGCAGCAGCAGGTTGCGGATTGGATGGATGTAGCTGTAGCTTATAATGAAAGCTTTAACATCAAAGTTGCTCGCTTCGGTGATAACATGCGCAATGTGGGCGTAACCGAAGGCGATAAAGTGGAAGCACAGATCCAATTCGGATGGACTGTCGATTATTTCGGTATCGGCGACCTCGTGCAATACGTGAATGCCGTAACGGAGCAAGAAATCGATGATTTGATCGCTCAGTATGCAGAGTTGTATGAATTAGATTATGGCACGAACAGTAAGGAAGCTTGGGAAGCTAGCGTACGTGTACAAGCAAGTTATGAAATTGCGATCAAACGTTTCCTGGACGAGGGTGGATACGGTGCCTTTACCACTAACTTCGAAGATCTGCATGGCATGAAGCAACTTCCGGGTCTGGCTGTTCAACGTCTGATGGCTCAAGGGTACGGCTTTGCTGGAGAGGGTGACTGGAAAACGGCTGCACTCGACCGCTTGCTCAAAGTCATGGCCCATAACGAAAACACGGGCTTCATGGAGGATTACACGTACGAGATGGCAGCTGGTCAAGAGGCTATCCTTCAATCCCATATGCTTGAAGTAGACCCGACACTCGCCAGCAATAAACCTAAAATCATCGTGTCCCCACTGGGTATTGGCGATCGTGAAGATCCTGCGCGTCTCGTATTCGATGGCAAAGCAGGAGAAGGCGTCGTGGTTTCCATGGCAGACTTCGGAACACATTACAAATTGTTGATCAACGAAGTATCTGCATTTGAACCGACAGTTCCAGCGCCTAATCTGCCTGTAGCACGTGTATTGTGGAACGTGAAGCCCAACTTCCAGGATGGGGTTAGAGCTTGGATCGAGAATGGCGGCGGTCACCATACCGTAGTATCTTTGAACCTGACTACGGATCAAATCGTGACCTATGCGAAATTGGTGAACCTGGAGTACGTTGTGATTAAATAGTTTTGTTAATCATGAACTTATACAAATTCTTTCCTTATGGCCGGGGGGTTCCCCGGCCCTTTGTCTTGCCGTGAGGCGCATGGTGTATGGCCTGAAACGGGTCTCATGCTCTCTCCAATACAAAGGATAACGTTAGTACCGTCGTCTACGTTCTATTTTGCTATAATAGCCCAAAGGAGGTTATCTATTCATGATACATACGCAAGAAAGTTTGCTCCACCAACTGCGTCAGCTCGGTATTGACGACCAAGGGACGCTGCTCGTTCACTCTTCCATGAAAAGCATGGGCGAAGTCGAAGGCGGTGCGGATACGGTGTTGGATGCATTCACCGAGTATATGAAGGACGGACTGCTGGTATTGCCAACGCATACATGGTCCACGATCAATGCGGACAATCCGATGTTCCACGTGGAATCCTCACCATGCTGTGTCGGTATTCTGCCTGAGCTATTTCGCAAACGACCTGAAGTAGTACGTTCTTGGCACCCTACACATTCGGTAGCTGCTCTGGGACGCGACGCCGAAGCATTTACGAAGGACGATCATCTTTTCGATACACCTTGTGCTAGAGGCTCAGCCTGGGGGAAGCTGCTCGATCGGAAGGCAACCATCCTTTTGGTGGGCGTTGATCTGAAACGGAATACGTTTATCCATGGTATCGAAGAATGGGTCGACATCCCGGGCAGATTAACGGATGAGCCTGAGATGTTACGCACGGTTTTACCCGATGGAACCGAAATTTCAGTGCCTTCTCGGAGACATTGCGGATTGTCGTGGTCGGAGCATTTTTGGAAAGTGGATGACGTTCTTGAACGTAAAGGTGCGATGCGTAAGGGGCAGCTTGGCGATGCGGCTGTCAGAGTGTGTGATGCGGCCTTGTTGACGGAAGTAATCACGAGCATGCTCCAAGATAATCCGGATTTGTTCTCGGACAATTTGCCTTTGACTACTGTACACGAATGAGGAGAGGGCCGTCCGGTGACGGAGGGCTCTACATACGTACCTGCTTGCTTCTTACGACAGCTAACAAGGTCTTCTTTCCTCCCGGTTTACATCTAAACGTTCAATTTCATTCACAAAAACGCAAAAATTGCGCAAAATTCAAACAGAGGTTGGTTGGTTTGCCATTGTATGGGCTACTCACCCCATTAGCGGTGTGATAAGATGTGGTTAAATTAACCAATAGCAATAATATAGGAATATCTTTTATAGGTTTATCGAAGATTCACATAGCGTTAAGGAATAACCCAGTTCAATACTATCCTCGTTGTCGCATGCAAAAAGGAGAAGATTCGTGAGCCCATTAGTATGGTATGATCTCTTTCTATTCGTCCTATTGTTTGGTGTATACGTATATGTTTTTGCTACGGTTAGAATTACGAACTTACATAAGGTTTACTTTTTGTTTCATGGGTTGATGATGCTCTGGCCATTCTGTCAATTTGCGAGTACGTTGACGAAAGATCCAGGCTTGCAGTTGTTCTATGTTACGTTATCTTTTGTTGCCGTTTCCTTACTCGGGAGTGGTTGGCTGCTGCTTACAATCTTCATTACGGGTGAGGCGGAGCGATTAGGCCCAAAAAGATCCTTACTATTGTTCATACCTGCGGTTATTGGAGCGGTTGGCGTGATCCTGAACCCATGGGGGTGGTTTGTAACTCCACTTGAAGGCGGTTATGTCGAGCGGGAATATGGACACTGGTTCTGGGTTGTCATGGCTATACTCGTGAGTTACTTTGTAACGTCCCTCTTTATTTTATTCCGGGCACTTTATTCTTCTCGAACGTCTTCCATGATTAAAAATCAGGTGAAAGTTACGCTAAGGGGCATATTCGTGCTGGCTGCTTTTGCAACAATCGATGCTCTGCTTAATGTGGTTCTAAGAGCGTATTTACCGTTCATCATTCCCGGACTGACTTCACTGGGGATTTTCGTGTCCGACCTTTTCTTCGTCTATGTCATAAAAAGGTACAATGTGTTTGATCTGGTTTCCATCGCCCATGAGGATGTAATCAATACCATTCCTTACGGCATCCTTGTACTGGATGAGAATGAGATGATTATTGAATTGAACAAAGCCTCCCGATCCTTCATGGATCTGCATGTGGGGGATTGTTTTGATATGGAGGCATTTCTGGGTTTTGTTCGTGTAGAGGGTAGCCGCCAGAAGTTCCTGGAGGAGTATAAGCAAAAAGACAACACCTTGTCTCAAATTGAAGTACTCGTGGGGCGGGATGACATCCGTCATTATATCCTCCAAGCGTCTCCCATTGTGGATGCTGCGCGCGCACCCAGGGGTCATATCCTTACGTTCCAGGATGTCTCTCAAGAGCGCTTCTATGTCAAAGAAATGAATAGGCAGAATGAGACGCTTCAGGAGCGTAATCATGCCCTGGATCGCATTCGTCTGGAGTTGTCCGAGGCCAATCGCAAGCTGGAAGAACTCGCCCTGACGGACAGTCTGACGAACTGCTACAACCGTCGTTATCTGACCCAACATCTGAATCACGAGGTTATCACCAACATTCAATATAAAACGCCGTTTTCACTCATACTGCTGGATATTGATTATTTCAAAGCGATCAATGATCGCTACGGACATGTCATCGGGGATGAAGTGCTGCATCGCACGGCTCAGGCTGTCAAAGAATCCATTCGGAGTACCGATATTCTAACGCGATATGGCGGGGAGGAATTTATGATCTACCTTCCGCACACGGAGCATGACGTGGCTAATCAAATTGCAGAACGCGTGAGATTGTCGGTAGAGTCCAACCGCATTGTAGTGGATCACGAGATTGAACAGGTGTCCATTACGATCAGTATAGGAATTTTGTCCATTGAGGATTTTGAATTGGAGCATGTACCGGATAACCCGGAGGGGTATCTGATTCAACTGTTCGCTGCGGTGGATAAGGCGTTATATCAGGCGAAGCAGAATGGGCGTAATCGGATTGAGTTTGCGGAGTTTGAGGGTGTTGTTTTGTAGATTCATGAAATTAAAAAAGAGTGTGAGGGTTACTCCACTCTTTTTGATTTCGATGCTGATGTGTTTAATCAGAACTTTTTTGTAGCTTTTCTATAGTATTCAGAATCTCTTTATTAATTTTCGTTAATGATGCGATTTCATCTGCGTTTTTACCACTTATTAATGTTATATGTTCATCCAAAGCTCTTTTGTATTCGGATTCTTCGTTGAATTTGAAGATTTCTTCAGCAGGAACCTGAAATCCATTTATTATTTTTTCTAGAGTCTCCAGAGAAATATTTCGATCTCCCCGTTCAACCCCACCAATATAGCTGTAATGAAGACCTGCTGCTTCTGCTAGTTGTTCTTGAGTCCAACCCTTGGCCTTTCTTAACTCGCGTATTCGATTCCCTACACTTTCTGGTAAATTCATATGATCACCTCCACTTAAGGTTAGAAGAGGTTATAGAATCGTTACAGACTAACAGATACAAATTGATTGTGAATATAATAGTACTTATAAGTACAATTTATATTGATCTTCTTTTGATTTAACTATACAATGATTTGATAATAGATAATAAAGGAGGCTTCCTTTTGCGTAAATCTATCCTAAAATCATTCAAACCGGACATCATTGTTGAAATGTTGGACATGGCTGTTGCTTTTGAAAATTGGAACAAGGTAATGGAGAGGGCGGACATGTTGTATCAATGTGTGCAGTGCATTCATGAAGAGCGACAGGAACACTATACCAAGGGATTACCTTTACAATACATCCATACTGAGCATCCGTTGATCTATTACCACGGGTTCAGCCTCCAGATGCGAGGGTTGGCTCACCAGAAGATGGGACAGGTGGATCAGGCGCGGGCGTGTATCGACCAGTATGCAGAGCCGGGGTGGATGGAAGAGCTGGATGAGGCGGGAACGCAGGTAGTGCAGGAGTTGAGGCATCGAGCACAGGTGAATCGTTATGCGCTGGAGATTGAAGCGGGGCATGCAGAGCTGTTGGAGGAGTATGTGAATTTTCTGCTAGAGCATCCGGAGGAATGTATAGCAGGTCTGAGAACGATCATTGAGGCGGCAGTCAGGTATTGTTGGCAGATTGATCGAGTTTTACATATGTTTGCGAGTCAGGTGCAAGGTATTGGTGTAGAATTGGATTCTTCAAACAACGCAGATATGTACCATTATTGTTATCACCGGGCTTTATACGAACAATGGATGGGAAGGCAAAAGAAAGCGGTGGAGTTCATTTTGCAGGCACTCAGGTTAGCGGATGAGCTTGAGATGAATCGGTATTTCAAAAAATGCGCGGCACTATTGGAATCGTTGCGGGAATGTGCGACGGAGGAGCAGGTTGGGCGGTATCGGGCGTTTTTGGAGGAGATAGGGTAAGGGGATTATTTGCTGGTGATAAGTACTCTGAAATGGGTAAATGCATATAGGACTATAGCACCGATGATGGGTACAGCTTATGTTTTAAAAAAATGGTCAAATCAGGATGTTAGCCGGATGGTCTATGTTACAAACTTCTGCTAACATTGGTTAATCCTATTTTAAATGAGCGGAGAAACGTATGAGTACAATTAAAGTTACCCCTGAACAACTACATCACGTATCGAATCAGATGGATCAGGCCAGACAACAGTTGGAGCATATACGGGGTGATCTGATGAGACAGATCATGTTCATTCAGACGATGTGGATGGGGGCTACGCAGGAGCGGTTTTACTATGAGTTTGAGCAATCACGCCCTATACTGGATAAAGCGTTGGAGAGTATGGTGAGTACATCAAAGGAATTGAAGGACATCGCTACGCGCTTCCAGGATGCAGATGCTCAGTTGGTAAGTCTGGGTGGTGCAACTGGAGCAGTCGGTGCCGCAGCAATCATGACCAATTCAGCAGGTGATTCAAGCTCGGGTGATAAGGGATATCGGATGGCACGAATCAATATGTTTGGAAAGTGGGTGTGGATGCCTGTCAACGAGGATGGTGATGCGGATCAGGCTGCCCTTCAGGCGTATGAGAAGGATCATGGACATCTGGATGTTAATCGCATGGAAGGTGTGAAGGTTGAACCACCTGGAGATGATATATTTTCACTACAGATCAAGGCATTCCAGAACGGAATACATCCCTATACAGGAGAAACTGTCTCTGATTCTTATGCTCGAACCATGGTTACCTCTCTAAAGTTTGCCCAAGTGTTTATGGCGATTCAGATAGTTCGTGGGAGTTTTCCAGGACGTTCAGGACCGTTTCGAACATCGTCATCCGGTTTGGCAGCAAAAATTAAGAATAATATGGAGGCCGCTAGAGCCAAGAATAGTAATGCACAGGGGAATACTCAAAAGAGTGTGGTTGAAACATCTCCAAAAGCCGTTGAGCAGAAAGTTAATTTGAGTCAAAATCTAATTGATCATGTTATTAATAGACATTCTGTAAATAGTACGAAGCAACAACTTCCATATCTCCAAAAGAAAATGTCTGAAGAGCAGATTAATGAAATGTTAAGTAGGAAATCTTTTTTTAATAAAGAGTGGTCGGATAAAAAAATAACTGATGCGTCAACGGTGGCCGTCAGTCAGCTGAAACAACAAGGAGTAAACGAAGGGTTGCATACCGTTACTGTTTTTAATGAGCCGATTAAGGTGTTCATTAGAAATGGTAATGTTGATTCTATATATGGAACTCATATATATAAAATTAGTGATTTATTAGATTAGGAGTGCATGAATATGTTCGCTATTTCTTTCAAAGCAATTGATAACTTTGATGAAATTAAACAAATGTCCGCGGAACAATTTGATCAGACGAAACAAGATATAGAGGGAATTATTGAATTGGACTTTAACGGTAATAAGTACGGCATGTTCTTCGAAGATTGTCCATTTGGTAATGAAAGACTCATTAGATGGTTTGTTGACTTAATAACCATTGCCAAAATGGTTAAAGTTCATAATTATGTTGCATATCGAATCCCGGATAGCGCTAATTTATGGCTTGAGTTTAAATCGCAGGAAAAGGAATTAGAAGTCAGTTTAGTTGAAGATACTGATCGACAAGTCATTCTGGATCTGTTTATTACTGAGCCGTTTAAGGAGTTTAGATATTCAACTTGGAAAGGCGCTAATGTTAGCATGGCTTCTTTTACTAAGGAAATCGTGAGTAATGCCCGAGAATTCATAAATTTTGTTGCTGTACTGAACTCTAAAATAATGGAGAGTAAAAACATTCAAATACTAGAGAACAGCTTGCTGGAACTGGAGTCTCAATAAAAACACTATTATGGTGTGCAAACAGATAAACACTAACCCAAACATCAATTCCTCTCACTTTTCAGAGACAATTCAGGCCACGCAACCAGAATTGTCTCTTTTTATTGAACAAATTAATCTTTCAGCCCTATAACCGGGTTATCTATCTGACATAAACTAGCGTATACTGATGGAATAGCAAATATCTTCAAATTGCATATTTAAATTGATCCATATTATTGATACACTAGATCAAGGTTATATTCATTCAGAGAAGGGGCGGGCCTGTTCAAGAATGGGGCTTGCTGCAATGCCAAATCGATAACGCTTACATCCTTTTGGCAAATATAGGATATAAGGACGGTAGACATGAGCCAGGGACAAACGAGTACAGATGTTATCTTGATTGGTGCCGGAATTATGAGTGCAACTTTGGGAACTTTGCTTAAACAATTGGCACCAGACTGGAATATTAAGGTTTTTGAGAAGCTCGCCAGTGCGGGGGAGGAAAGCTCCAACGAATGGAATAATGCCGGAACCGGGCATTCAGCATTGTGCGAACTTAACTATACCGTTGAACGACCAGACGGATCCGTAGATATTAGCAAAGCGATTAAGGTGAATGAGCATTTTCAAATCTCAAGGCAATTTTGGTCCTATCTCGTCAAAAGCAATCTGATTCGTAATCCACGGGACTTCATTATGCCGCTTCCTCATTTGAGTTATGTACATGGAGAGCAGAATGTCCTGTTTCTAAAAAGACGCTTTGAAGCGTTATCGAAACATCCGTTATTCGTTGGCATGGAATTCTCGGATAATAAGAAAAAACTGGCGGAATGGATTCCGCTGATGATGAAAAACCGCACGGGCAATGAACCGATTGCAGCCACCAAAATTGACTCCGGTACGGACGTTAACTTTGGTGCTTTAACGCGTATGCTAATGGAACACTTAAAGAGCCAAAACGTGGATATCCACTACCAACATAGCGTGAAGAATATGAAACGCACAAGCAATGGATCTTGGGAATTAACAGTGAAAGATCTGGGCAGTGGTGCAGTCAAGCGCCATACGGCGAAATTTGTGTTTATCGGGGCAGGGGGCGGCAGCTTACATTTGTTGCAAAAATCCGGCATTCCTGAAGGTAAACATATTGGCGGTTTCCCGGTTAGCGGCATCTTTATGGTGTGCAAAAATCCGAAAGTCGTGGAACAGCATCATGCCAAAGTATATGGAAAAGCTTCGGTGGGTGCTCCGCCAATGTCTGTTCCGCATTTGGATACCCGATTTATTGAGAATCAGAAGTCGCTGCTATTTGGACCGTTTGCCGGGTTCTCGCCAAAATTCTTAAAAACAGGCTCCAATGCCGATCTGATTACGTCCGTGAAGCTGCACAATTTGCTCACGATGCTCGCGGCAGGCGTCAAAGAAATTTCACTAACCAAATACCTGATCCAACAACTCATGTTATCCAAGGAACAACGCATGGCCGAATTGCGGGACTTTGTTCCAGATGCCAAGAGCGAGGATTGGGATATGGTACTGGCGGGCCAGCGTGTGCAGGTGATTAAGGACACGGCTCAAGGCGGCAAAGGAACCCTTCAATTCGGCACGGAGGTAGTTACTGCGGCGGATGGCTCGATTGCAGCATTGCTCGGAGCTTCACCGGGGGCTTCAACCGCTGTTCACGTGATGCTGGAGATTCTCCAGAAGTGCTTCCCGCAGCATATGGATGCCTGGGAACCAAAGATCAAGGAAATGGTTCCTTCCTATGGCGAATCACTGGTTGACAATCTTAGTCTTCTAAACCAAGTACATGCTTCAACCGCTCGGGTGCTTGGACTGACGGCTGAGAAATCAGTCGTTCGTATGTAACGAGCTGTATGTAACCTGTTTACCATGCGGGTGATAAAGAGCTAAGCCGGCTAAAAACCGTGCTTAGCTCTTTTTTTATTCCGAATTACAGATAAAACTTTCTCGATTCCTCGTTAAAGAACTCCATGACATCCGGATAATCTGTAATCTCAATAGCGTTCTTCCTCATAATCTTATGAGTAAAGATGGCATCCGTAAAGATTTTATTGATGACGATCCCGCACCATTCTGGCGTGTCTCTGAAATCATCCACCAACGCATGAATCTCATCAAAGTTAAAACACAGAATATATGAAACATAGTTCTGAAGCAGCGTAGTGAAGCAATGATCCCGATAGGGGCTGGTACGGGGGTCAGCGAGAAAGTCTCTCATGACATCAAACAGCAAAGTCTTATTTTTCACGTACATATGCAGCATTTGATCCACGTTATTAATTAATTCTACTACAGCCTCTAATCCTTCTTCCATGGGCATGATTAGCTTGGGAGATTTACCCTCGATGGTTCGTATCAGCTCCAGTGTAAGATGTTTGCAAGCCTGTATTTCATGTGGGGAGATGAGGATTTGCTCTCCATATTTATCTAGTTTTGCGATGTAGTAGTCGTGAAACGCCGAGAAGTAGTGCTCCAGCTTGATATCGGTTTTGGTATGTATAAGGTCCTTCCCGCTAAACGAACAGGCGTAAAGGGTTTCCTCGTTAACCGGATGCGTATAAAGATAAAAAAAGAAGAAAAAGTCTCTCAATTCACGCTTCTGTTGATCCTTTAAGCTGGACAGTCCATTCAGTTGGGCGAGCTGAAAGAAGCTATAGTTTTTCATAAAATCATTCATCGCGCTGTAGGAGTTATGCGTATGAATGGACAGGGTGGTATTTAAGGTAAAGAGCAGATAATACAAAACGAGTTCGTCGTATACATCCAATTGGTTAAAAACTTCAGCGAGAACGGGCTTCCCAATTGGTTTGCTGCCATAGTATGGATCTTCTGGACGGAGCTCGCTCATCCAGTTCGTAAAGGTTTCTTCAGAATGACCGGAAAGGAATAAGCCTGCGCTATCGTCTTCATATAAACCATATTCAAAAGGCTCCGAATGGACAGGCGTTAGCCCTCTTTTCCACTTTATATTGAGATAATCGTTATATAGGGTTTGAAGTTTTGCCTTCATTTTCTTATCCATCCTCTAATCGTATTTTAGATTCCTGAACGTCTGTTACAGATCTCTCTTCCAACTATTCGACGCATAGCTGAGCAATCCCCCTTAACGGTGGTGTTCAGCAACGAGCTAACAGGATCTTGTAAACACATAATTTATTTCGCGATTAAGGCAGTCGTAATACTTTCGCCCTGTTGGGAGATCGTGGAATCTGAGATGATGGGTTTATCAAAGGTTCGGGTCACAAGCTTCGGACTTTTGGCCTTCAGGCTATGGCGATCCTTCCTTCTAACTTCATTGGCGAACTTAGGGTCGCCGCTTTCCTGAAGATCTCAATTCAGAGAGGAGGCGTCCAGGCTATCATATTCCTTCCTTCTACAGCAGACCACCAATTGTAGGGATATGGCTTTCCTGGACTCTTTTATCATGAACAATACCATCTATTTGCGCAGAGCGAAGAAACTCATGATCGAGCAAGAACAAGGGGAGAAACAGCTGCCGAAAGTTTATTTGGCGACTGCCCTTAAAAATATAGAAACGCTTGGATACACCTTCTCGGATGAGTTGATGCAGGCCGTGCGAACATTATCCAAGGAACAATTTGAAGCATTGATGGCCCAGGTTGTGGCTGATCTGAGAATCATGGTCGGTGCACATGTGGACTACAAACCGATGTACCCTGGATTCCCGGCGCAGGTGATGGAGGAAGATGAGGTGGAACTCTACCTGAATGCTATCCTTCATTATCTGACCTTGGTATATCCGATTCGTGAACCGCTGGAAAGGGTACCTTTGCTGGATAAAATAAACCTGAAAGTCATTGGCCTCGGCAACAAGGCTGACTTCCAGACGCTCATCCGCCAACTGATCGAAGCCAACGGCTCCATCTCGGAGACGGACAAAGCAGATATCGATACGGTGCTGGAACATACGGAACCGGATGAAGTAGATGCGCTGTTGCCATCTGAGATTCCTTTTAAGGAAAATGTGGGGTTCGTAGTAGCTTCGTTATTAACGTATGAAAAGGCCAATATCGACCGAATCGGCCCGTATTTCAGAACGGCAACCGATGTGCTTCGTCTCGCTGTGGCTTGGTCGGGTGGGGATGTCAGCTTGGCTCTAGCTTCGCCTTTCCGTAAATTCAAGCGGCGTGAGAGACGCCTGTTGCTCGGTTTGCTGGAGCAATGCGGTTCAATTACGGAAGACATGCTTCGATATAAGGATCGCTGGATTCGTCTGGGCGAAATTCTGCATCCATCTGAATATAAGCTGCGGTACCCGCGATGCGAGGAAGCTTTTGATATTTTGCGTAATAACAAGCCGTTTACGACCTTTAACGGAAGTGTGGAGCTGGCCTTTCAATACCATAATGTGTGGAGTTTGATTGAGCTGTTGAAGCAGCGCCCTGGTGAATTTGCGAGAAGATTGGATCACATGTTGCGCTCTACAACGGATAAGGAATATGTATTGCTGGCGTTCGGAGAAATTCTGGAGCAAATATCGACCCCGGTTTTGTTGCAGGTAAAGCAGCATTTTGCCCGGCGTAATGAACCGCAGGATCTGCGTGTATTTTTCCCGAAAGGCAATGTAGCGAAGGCTTTCGCCATTCCGAATCAGCTTCCCGAGATGGATGATGACATATGTCACGAAGTTGTGCAAATGTGTGAACAGGCGCTGGTGCAGCGTTTCGCCGCCCTTCCTTCACTTGGGAAGACATATGTCGACCCACAGCTCCATGATTATCTGGTTCCCTTTTCGCAAAGATCGGCGAGCAAAGCCCTTCATACGATTGTTCGGGGAAGCCGGGTGCCGATGGCCGAGGGAGATACGATTCGTTTCTTCAACTGGTGGAAGGAAGGGAACGTGAATGGTCAAGCAACGGGGCGCGTGGATATCGATCTGTCTGCGGTGATGTACGATGAGAACTGGAACTATGTAGAGCACATCTCCTATACGAATCTGCGTTCATCCAACTACAAGGCTGTTCACAGCGGTGATATCGTGACAGCGCCTCATGGTGCGAGCGAGTTCATTGACCTGCATATTCCGTCAATTGTTGATTATGGTGGACGTTATGTGGTGGCGAGTCTGCTTTCCTTTACGAGTCATCCATATTGCGATTTGCCGGAATGCTTTGTGGGCTGGATGATGCGGAAGAAGCCGGGTTCTGGTGAGATCTTCGAGCCGTCTACGGTGGCAAACAAGATTGATATCACAGCAGATACGCAGATCGCGATTCCCGTCATTATGGATTTGGTGGAGCGTACGGTCATCTGGACGGATCTGGCGCTGACTAGGCACCCGGAATATTACAATAATGTGGAGGGTAATCAAAAAGGGATGGTCCTGATGGGCAAAGCCCTGACCACGCTACGCAAACCGGATCTATACGACTTGTTCATGCTTCATGCCAAGGCCAGAGGTGAACTAGTGGACACGATGGATCAGGCCGATACGATCTATTCGGTGGATCAAGGAATTACCCCGTTTGATGTCGAGCAGATTATGGCGGAATATTTGGCTTAAGTCCATCACATGTGAATATGGGCGGAAATAGGAAAGAGCAGCGGTGAGCTGCTCTTTTTTGGTTCATGAATGGCGGGATGACCTTGCGATTATGAAATCAAATGATTAAAACGTAGACATGGTTGTAGGATAATAGACCGATTATGAGTGCTGATAGATGTAATTAACAGTAAAGTTAGGATGTCAGAAGGATATGTTGAGAACTGAATTTTTGATAACATAGGTGTTTCCAACTTCACAGGAAATCTGAATTCGAAGGCTAAATTACTTATTAAAATGAGAGGTTTTGAATGATGACTACTACACCTTTAATTCTTGTAGTTGTTGCTATATTTAGTTATGTATTTGTATATTTTTTTTCAAAAGTTATCAACCCGCAAGGTTCAAAAAAATATGTAACGTTAGCCAGTATTAGTTTTACAATTCTTGTGGTTATTTTGTTTAGTATGTTCTTGGTGTTTTTTAGTGAACTTGCTCAAATAAACAAATAAACAACATGATTATAAAACTGTATATTATTCGGCGCGAAAAGGCTTCGGTTTATATGAAGCCTTTTTCGCGTTTTGTTTACTGCATGTAACTCAAAATCCTTATATCTTGTTTCGTTTCACATCACTCACTCATTCGCTTCGCTTAGTACTTCCGCGCCGCCTGCGGCCATGAATTCCTCCACGAAATCATCAAATTCGCTCAGTGGTCTCTCGCCTGTAATGAAGGAGATGTAGGCCTTGTTCTTCAGCTTGATCAGCTCTGCTCCGTTTTTGGCAAGGGAGGGGGTTGCTACCTCAAGTGAGTTGTAAATGCCGTCCTGGTCCAGGCCGAGGGTCGAAGCCCATTGCTCTCGTCGTCCGGTCTGCTTCAGGGGCACGGTCATGCCCAGATTGGCGCCAATTCCGTTCTGATAACTGAACATCTTATCGTACGGAGGAAGAATGACCGTGTTCTGCGGAAACGTATCAGTCCAAGTCCAGTGCTTGCCTTTCACGCCGAAGGCCATGGTAGCTGCCTCGTTCGGATCAGGGTTTGCGCTGACATCATCCAGAATTCGAAGGATCGTCGCAAGCTTGCCCGGTTCCTTAACAGCGTCGGCGCCGATGGCTGTGAAGCTCATTAACATATCGTATCCCTTGGAGCCGCGCTGCCCGTATGGTCCGGTAAAAGGTCTGCCGAACACCACCCGGGCCTCCGGGTTCTTGGCGGTCAGCTCCTTCACGTTAAAGGTCGATTGCACCGGAGTCTCTACGGCATGACCATTCGAACCATAACTCCAGCCCAGGTAATCACCATCCTGAATCCAGTGATAATAATTGCCCATCGATGTCATTCCGATTCTGCCGTTAATAAAGGCGTGGGATAGGTGTTTGTAGCTGCCCTTATTCTCCCCGGTAATAAACTCGGGATCGATCACGTCGTCCCGGTACCATTTGCGTAAATATTGCAGTGCTTCTTTCATTTCGGGCTGAAGGGCACCGATGACCTGCTCTCCATCCTTCATGCTGAAGTAGAGTTGATCCGCGAAAACAATTTGCCCAAAGGCGCCAAATACAACGTTCATGCCTTCGCTGGACAGGCCATAGGTATCCTTGATCCCATTGCCGTCAGGATCATCGTTGGTGAAGGCATAGATTACCCTCTCAAAATCAGCCAGCGTTTGCGGCACCGGCAGGCCGAGCTTGTCCAGCCAGTCCTGCCGAAAAACGACCGGAGTGCGATAGATGTTAGTCGGATTAATGACGGGAATACCATAATAGGCTCCGTCAATCCTTCCGGCATTTTCGTAAGCAGGCGCATTTTCCCGGATGATCCGCATTAGGTTCGGGGCGTATGTGTTGAGCATATCCACGGGAATCTCGGCCAGTACGCCTTGCTGCTGGTACTTGAGCAGGTCCTGCGGCTGGCGGATACGGAACAGATCGGGAATGGCACCCTGGGCCAGCTTCATGTCGAGAAGGGATTCATATTTGTTATTTACAAGATTCCACACATCGAGATCGACGTCGAATTTGTCCTCCACGTACTTGAGCATCTCCGCATCCTCCGGCACCGGATAATTCTGATGCATCGTCCATGAAATGTGGTAGCGCGGATTGGGGGAAGCCGAATCGGCTTCTTGCTTATCCGTTATGGTCTTCTGTCCGAGTGGCAGATCGCAGCCGCTGAGGATACTGATCATGCCTACCGGAATCAGCATTGCGAGAAGCGCTGTAGCGCGTAGCCATCCCTTTTTTTTCATCCGCAACCCTTCCTCACCTTAAGATCCCGCTTCCGCGATTCCTGCCGAAGCAATCTTGCGTAAATAATGGCCCGGCGTACAGCCATACATTTCCTTGAACCGTTTAATGAAATAGGCAGTGGTTCCGTAGCCGACGGAGCTTGCGATCCGTTCAATAGTCATGTTGTTGTTCTCAATCAGTACTTTGGCCCGTTCCATCCGCCGGGAGGTGACATAGTCGGTATAGGTAACGCCAAGCTCCTCTTTAAAAAGCTTGCTCAAATATTTGGAACTGATGAACACCTGCGCTCCTACGGCCTCCAGTGACAGATCTTCGGACAGATGCTCCTCAATATATTGTTTTGCGAGCCCGATGGTAGAAACGGCCCGTTCGCTGTTCCGTTTCTCCGTTTCAGCGATAAATACATTGATCGACTCCACGAGCCAGTCGCGATATGCCACGATATTGGCGATACTGATGTACTCATGATACAGATCGGTATGACCGAGCTGAATGGGATGCTTGTAACGGGCATTTTTCACAACATCCGAGTAGACGAATACCGCATTCGCCAGCATAAAATGGCAATAGTCTGCGGGATATAATCCTTCCCTCATCGTGGCAATGAACTGGTCAACGGCGGCAACGGCCTCATCCGGCTGCCTGGCATGAAGCTTGTCCCTGAACTTGGCAAGCATGGTCTGAGGAATTTCATCCATATTGTGCTCCCGCTGGAGAATACTGCGATCCTTCAGGATATAGAGATTGGGCAGGAAATAAGCGTATTTCATCAACGCCTGGGCCTCGCTGAAGCTTCTGTGCACATCGGCCAGCTCCTGCACCCAGGAGCCTGACGACAGCTGGATATCAAGCTGAAACTGCTGTCGTGCCTCTGACAATAGAAGCTGGGACAGCTTGTCCAGGAGCGGTCCAGACGCTATATCCGTACACAGAATAACCGCCAGCTTCTTGTCCGGCAGCTCCTCGGCAATCAGGTGACTATCTGGCAAGGGTAGCGACTCCAGCCCATGGATAAATCTCGATATGACGGATGGCAGATTCTCCGAGCTAAGTCCCATATGGGCTACCCCGGTATTCAGAAGCAAGCAGCTGTATGCTTGATATGGATGTGAGATGCCCAGTGCAGTCCGTTCTTCTGCCCACTGTTCTCGGCTATAGCCGCCATGCAGCAGATTCAGTACAGCGTTATGCTTGATTGCCGGACTGTTCGCCAGCAGTGTTTCCTCAAGGCTGCTCACCTTATCGTTTAATTGCATGAAGGCACTGTCGATCAGCCGGTATTCATTCGTAATATGCGTTGTTGCCGGTCCGGATAGGTCCTTAATCCGGCTGACGAGGCGTTTGATCGGGCTGTAATTCGCTCTGAGCAAAACTGCTGACAGCGCCAGACCGATTACGATGGCGATCATGCAGATGCCGAGGATGAGCTTCTGTACCATGATCGACTGCTCATAATAGAAGCTGGCCGGCATTGCGCTATAGATAGTCCATCCTGTCGAAGGCAGGGTCTGGTAGGACACAACAACCGATGTATTGTCGATCTTGTCGTCAAAGCTGCCCTTCGCGTTTCCAGACTGTAGTGCTTTCTTGATGCTCGCGCCGTATTCGCCTGGCTGCCCCAGCGTGTCGGTATTGGCATTACTAATGGTGTTACCCATATGGTTAACGATAAATGTGCTTTTGTATTGTGAGGGCATCATATTCTCTATAATGCTGCTAATCGCGCTTTCTTTTACATCTATTGCAATATAGACATCACCGGTTTCGCCTGTGGACTGAAAAGGATAGCTGTGCGTGTACGTCAACAGGGCGTTGCTACTGTCAGCTGTGCCACCTGGCACGCTGGAGAAAATGTCCTGCGGTACCTGGCGTGAAGCCGTCCACAGGCTATTTTGCTTGCTGGCCCGCATATCCTGAAGCCAATCTGAATAATAAGCCGAGCCTTCCCCTTGATCGGCGTTATAGCGCAGGCCGTATAGCGACGATAGCATGATGTTTTGTCCAGGATAATAAAGATGTATGGCCTGAATCATGTCCGCGTTGCCGGCAACCTTGGACTTAAGTAACTCCTGGAGGTCAATGACGCTGTCTAGCCCGCTTCGAGTAGATGGTTCCGCGAACAGTCGAATATCCGCAGACTTGTCGAGTGACAAGTCCAGGTAGATCTGCTGCACCCTTTGCAGGATCGTTCCTTCAATGGTTCGTGTTGTATTTTCAAGAATCAGCTGATTCTTGTTCTGCAATTCCTCATTGTAACTGCGCGAGAAATAGATATAGAAGAAAGAGCATATAAGCAGCACAATGACGACCACGATGGAACCGTACGAAATCGCCAAACCCGCCCATGCGGAGCTCCATTTTTTCATGAGGCATTCCTCCCGGCGACGATTATACACTACCTGATTCCACCAAAGTTCACGATTTATATGAAGGGAATGTTAAATGTCGAAAACAGGCGATATTGCTCCGAAATTGATACAATGGCGAAATTGTTTTATTGCTGGTTAAACGTGCCGGGTGCTACATTGAGACCGATTCGAGACCAACTACCAAACGATGGGAGTCGAAAAGATTTGAAAACGAAAGCCAACAAAAACAAAAAGAAAATGTTGACCGCTGCTATGGGTGTCGTGCTCATATCCAATTCAATTGCATCAACTGCTGTGCTTGCGGCACCAAGTGATTCGCAAGTTCCATTACCGCAGGAGCCGGCTTGGGGTTATTTTGTAGATACGTATAAGAATAATAACTCATCGAACACTACACTTGAGACCAACCCGGCCCTTGGCACATTGTCCAAGTTCCTGGATCTCTGGACACCAGGTTCTTCCTGGAACAATGGCACTAAGGTTCAACCCGACATACTGGACTATAACATTCAATATGTAGCGGATATCGCAGCAAACCGCACTCAAGCGGAGGAGGACGCCGCGTACTATACCGATCGTACAAATCAAACTTACGGTGCAACCGAGGGTCTGGGTTCACTGGCTGATGTATATCGTGAAAAATCGGGCACATATACGACCATTACGAGTATCCCGGACGATGCCACAACGAAGAAGTATGACGACGGTAATACCACGAACAAAGCAGGAAGTTCCGATTCCGATCTAGGTAAAATGGTTGATCTGGTCGGAGCCCTGCGCGGTAATGCTGCGTCAACCAACCCTTCCAAAAATTTCTTCAGTTATATGCGTCCATTCCGCTGGTTAAATACTCATGAGGTTGTTGTGCCAACGCTGAGACCAGCAATTAAAGATGAGGCAGAGGCGGCCTCGGACGGCGGCTTCCCGAGCGGGCATACCAATGCGTCCTACCTTGCCGCAATTGCATTCGCTTATGCCGTGCCTGAACGTTTTCAGGAGTTGGTAACCCGTGCTTCGGAAATGGGCAACAACCGAGTTGTTGCCGGAATGCACTCCCCATTGGATGTCATGGGCGGTCGTGTACTTGCAACTGCCCTCGCAGCAGGTGCTCTGAATGATCCGGAGAATGCTGAACTGAAGCAGGCAGCTTACGATCAAGCGCATAATGTACTGCTGAAGGAGACCGGAACAGCAGAAGACCGATTTACCGACTACGAGAAAAACAAGGCCGAGTATACCCAACGTCTGACTTATGGCTTCCCGCAGGTCGGTTCCACAACGGAGCCTATGCCAGTCCCTAAAGGAGCAGAGGTGCTGCTTGAGACCAGACAGCCTTATCTTAGTGCGGATCAGCGTCGTGCTGTACTGGCGACAACCGGAATTACATCCGGCTACCCTGTATTGGATGATCCCGAAGGCTGGGGACGCCTCAATCTGTTCGCTGCGGCAGACGGATATGGCGCATTCAACAGTGATGTAACGGTAGTGATGGATGCCAGCAAGGGTGGTTTTAACACGGTGGATGTTTGGCGGAACAACATCTCCGGTACCGGCAAGCTGACGAAGGAAGGCAGCGGTACATTGAAACTGCGGGGGGCTAATACGTACTCCGGAGGTACTCAGGTTAGCGCGGGCACATTGGAAGGTGATACAGCTACTGCGTTCGGTAGTGGCGATGTGGTCAACAACGGGGGGACGGTTACGGAGAGCGTAACTGGCAAATGGAACATTGAAGGCAACTTCGTGCAGGCTGCTGACGGTACGCTGGAGCTCAACGTGGCTTCCGCAAATGACGTGCTCGACGTTAAAGGTACGGTGAACTCCGCCGGAGCACTGCATGTGAATTTTGCCAGCAGCTATGTACCTGGTGCGGGTGAGATTACGCTTGTAAGCCATGGAGCCAATCAGCAAAGCGGAAAGTTCGCCTCTGTTCAGGTGGATGGCCTGCCAAGCAAATATAATGCCCAGGTGAAATATGAGAGCAACCGCATTGCACTGGCGATTACGGATACAACAAATCCGGGGACTACGCCAACAACGCCGACTTCACCTGGTACAGGTGGTGGCTCCGTCACTACACCAACACCATCCACACCATCCACACCATCAACAGGTTCTGGAACAGATTCGGGTACGGTTACCACACCTCCTACAACAGAACCAACGGTACCGCCAGCAACACAGGTTAATCCGTTCAAATCAGGTGTTGTGAGCCAGGAAACGGTACTGAAGACAGTTAATGAAGCCATAGCGGCAACGAAAAATGAACAAAAGACATTCAGCGATATTTCTGGTCACTGGGCCAACCGAAGTATTGGTGCTGCCGTGAAATTACGCATGGTGGATGGTTACGAGAATGGTTCGTTCCGGCCTAATGCGTCCGTCACCCGAGCTGAATTTACCGCAATGATTGCCCGGGCATTTGGCCTTGGTGAGAATTCGGCTTCGGCTAGCTTCAAAGATACGAAGTCTAGCTGGGCAGCTGGATATATCAGCGCTCTGGCTGACAAGGGAGTCATTACAGGCTATGCGGACGGTAGCTTCAAACCTAATGCGACGATCTCCCGCGCTGAGATGGTGACGATTATTGCTCGTGTGCTTGATCTGAACGCACTTGCGACTAGCACTCCGGCCAGCTTCAGTGACGTGGACAGCAGTAACTGGGCAGCGGCGGCAATTGCGCAGGCTTCATCGGCCAATCTGGTGCAAGGGCTATCCTCATCCGTGTTCTCGCCGAGTGGCAAAGCTACACGGGCTGAAGCCGTGACGATTATCATCCGTGCACTGGAGAGTGACAGCTCAATCAAGGCACTGATCGAAGGTTTGTAAACATAGTGGTTGAAAGAATGTGTATGCTCTGAGCGAGAGTGGAAGACTCGGTTGAAGAGAATAGCATTTCTTAATAAATTCGAAAGGGCGAAAATGGTTCGTGTAATGCGAACCGTTTTTGCCCTTTTACTTTTACTTATGGAGAATGTCCTGTGTTCCGATACAAACACTCATCCTAGGGTAAGGGAGGAATAGAGCTTCCTTAGCAGGATAATATGTTGAAATTGTGGAAGTAGGTATCAAACTGCATCCTAGATTTGACGTTGCAAACGAGATCGGTTTTTATAAGTCTATATTTGGCGGTGAGCTAATTGGATCGATTAAAACACAGTGGATTTTATAAACTGAAATTTTTCATAACACCGGATGAATTCAAAAGCTTGTTGGCACTTTTTGAGCAGAAACGAGCAAAGTTTATCCGTCCTAGTTATGATCAGACTCAATATGATACGAATCAGGTGCTTGAAGGATATGAGCAATTTTATCATTTTTTTACCGCGGCAGAGAAAAGGGAGGGGTATCACCCATATCTCGCCTATTCAGTATTGATTACGCTGGATCAGCACAATTCCGGATTTTTCGTCAAAAACGAAGGAATTCACTTCCCCTATGTTGGACAATGGGCTGAGGATGAATTACCGTGCATTACCCTGTCGCTCCCCAAAGGTTTTCAGATCAATTTGGAGGATGAGAAGGGGAAATACTATATATACGAAGATATTCGAGAGCATTTGCCGTTAACCTATGCGTTTTATGAAGAGGTGGCGAGCGGAGTTAAAAAATTCACCAACCTGCTGCGTTTCTCCGCACCTGGAGTAGATGCCATGCAAGAGCAGAAGCCATCCGTTCGTGTCAGCCAACGTGCTGTAAACGAGTTGAAGGACTCCTGGATTTTCAATAAGTATTCTCTTGTTATGAATACAAAATAAGAATAGGCAGCTAGGCCCGCTTTAATTCCCGACTAACTGCAGCGCCACTGCCGTCAAGAAGAACACAAAAGCCAAAATTGCCGCCGAAGAACGAACCACATCTAATCGCTCCCATCTTCTCACTAACTGCTTCCAATTGCGTGGTGGTGCATCGGGATTCCAGGCGAGCGCACCTTTGTTAATAGGCACGGTACCGATAAGTGTAGTCAAAATAAATATAAGTAAAGCAAGAACGCCTGCCAAGCGGAAGCCGAATCCGGGTTCGGAACCACTCATTATGAGTACTGCAACGCCTGAAATGGCCGTGGGTAGAAAAATGGCAGGTACAAGTAAACGCAATTTTAGTATTAGTGCACGGTAATACACAAATGTGAATTCAACATGAACGAGGGGAGATAATGAATACCATGGATTTAGGGAGGGGATCATCATGGCCGAAAAAACAACTATTATTGAGGTCGTTCCATACGACCCGCAATGGAAAATCGCTTTTGAACAGATAAAAGAAATGATAATCAGTTATATTGGTGACTTAATTCTAAGAGTAGAGCATGTGGGCAGTACATCGGTTGAGGGTTTATCAGCTAAACCCGTTATCGATCTGGATGTTGTCATTGATAGCTATGATGTACTCCCAGAGATTATTAAGCGGTTGACACTACAAGGGTACGAATACCAAGGGAATCTCGGCATTGAGGGAAGAGAAGCCTTTCAAAGGACATTTCAAGATGAACATATGAAGTATCATTTATATGTTTGTCCTAAGGATGGAAAAGGGTATCTGGAACATATCGCGTTAAGAGACTATTTAAGAGATAATGAGACGGCGAGCAATGAATACCAACAATTAAAAATCAGGCTAGCAGAGCAGTATCGATCCGATATCGATCGTTATTGTGATAATAAAACCGCGTTCGTCACAAGGATATTAAAAGAGACACTCTATCGTCCCGAAAGTTGAACATTTCATCTGGAGCTAAGTTGGTGGAAATCGCCTTTTTTGGAGTGGGCAGCGCCTAAATGATATAATTTCTACAACGAATAAGACAGGGAGGCAAGATCAATGAATGATGAACTCTTGGAACGGCTAGAGGATTGGCATGAACAGGATGATTATGAAGAGATTATAGATGCGATTACAGAGGTTCCGGAAGAGGAGCGGAATTATATTCTGGTCAACCATCTGGGTAGAGCTTTGAATAATATGGAGCGTTACCAGGAGGCAGTGGAGCAATTCCTGTCGGTTGAAGCAGAGGGACAAAATGACCCGCTTTGGCATTACCGCATTGGTCTGGCGTATTATTATTTGGAGCAATATGAGAACGCGCGTGAAGCTTTCGAAGCAGCGGACCGATTGGAGCCGGGAGATGAGGATACACAGGAGTTCCTGGAATGGATTCGGAATAAAACAGCAGACAAGCTTACAGAAGAAGTGGTAGAGGAGCCCGTGGATACAGTCCACTCGGTGACTGAAATCACCATCGAAGCAGCGCCTGGTATCCATGCCGAATCGACGAGCTTCTGGAATGACAGTCCAGCAAACGTCGATCAATATGTGTTGTCCCCACCTACTGAAGAGCAAATTGAAGCAGTGGAGGATCAATTGGTGTTCAAGCTGCCGACATTCTATGTGAACATGATGAAACTACATAATGGTGGTGTTCCCCACTATCGTTATTTTCCGGTTAGTCAGGCGGAGAATGATGGGAAGATTCAAGTTGAAATATCGAATATCCTGGGTATTGGACGGGAAAAGGCACATTCACTGTGTGGAGAAGCTGGAAGCCGGGTGATCATCGAACAAGGGGGGTACCCCGAAATCGGTGTCATTCTGTGTGAGTGCCCTTCCGATTCAGAGGTCGTGATGCTGGATTATCGTGAATCCGGCAATGCCGGTGAGCCCGAGGTTGTCCATGTGAATAAAGCAGAAGGCTACAAGATCACTTGGCTTGCGCCCAATGTTGAGACCTTTATTCAAGGTCTGGTGAATGAGGGAAATCAACCTGCAAACCTTGAGGGTTCACTGTAAAGAAGGTTGTAGCTTCCTGTTATACAAAATATTGAAGAGCTGCATCCGTCACAAAGGATGCAGCTTTTTCAGTTGAAATCCTCTCATTCCATGCGGTAGAAGAAGAACGTAATGTTGATGGTGAGATCGCCGGTGTATTGTTTAGCTGCGTTCAGGCAGCTCAGCCATCTTCCACATTGCCCGTAAGGAGTATAAGATACAAAAAACAGAGAGAGATTACGGCAGGCTGATAGCTATTTTCATTGCCACTTTATGTAATATAATGGTATCATTTTAATGATATTACCAGTAAGTTAGTTGCAGATTATTCCTATACAGGAGGTGTTGTTATAAGAGGACGATAGGGAAGAAAGATGACCCGCAGGGATATGCCGCATGCAGCAAGAATACCGAGATGAGACATAGGCTCGTTTGTCATACATTATAATGTAAGCGCTGTACTTTTAGTTCAGCTATCTCATATACAATATTTAAATATCTGATTTTGGCCCATTACGAAAACGTTAAAAAACGATTCCAGGGAGGGATTAGCTCGTGAGCAGACGTTTAGTGAAGAAGGGATTCAGTTCGTTTCTTTTAATGGTGATGATGGCAGCAGCGGTATTATATCCAACATCCACCGGACACGCAGCCACCATCAATGTTACGGATAACGGGTCGAGGATTGAAGTGAACACAGGAGCAGGTCTGGTATACACGGTGAATAAAACCAATGGCGATATCATATCTGCCAAAATGAACGGAACAGAGCTGAACGGCTCCAGCAAGGGGTCCCATATCAGCTCTGGTTTGGGCTCTGCCAATGTAACCTGGAACACATCTCCTTCGGGATCAACCCTATTGATCACCGTCTCAACCAGCACGCTTACCCACTACTATGCATCACGTGGCGGTGAGAACATTATCTATATGGCAACGTATGTCACAGCAGAACCGTCTGTGGGTGAATTGCGCTATATTTTCCGGGGTAACGGCAGCGTGTTAACAGGGGTTCCGGCCAACTCGAATAATCGGAATAACACCGGCGCGATTGAGAGCGAGGATGTTTTTGGTTACGCCAACGGACAGAGTACCTCGAAGTATTACGGCAACGACCAGGCCAAGAATCTGACCATTCGAGGCGTTACGGGGAATGGTGTGGGCGTGTTTATGGCCTATGGCGACCGAGAGAAGAGCTCGGGAGGTCCGTTCTTCCGTGATATTCAGTTCCAGAGTGGTGGAGATACGGAGGTCTACAATTACATGAATTCAGGACATGCCCAGACAGAAAATTGGCGTATGGGCCTGCATGGGCCGTATGCCTTGATTTTCACCACCGGTGCAACGCCAAGCGTACCTGATTTTAGCTGGATGTCGAGTCTGAACCTGACAGGTTGGGTGTCCAGCCGAGGTAATGTCGTGCTTAACGGGCTGTCTGGTATGGATACGGGTTATGCATATACAGTTGGTTTTGCCAACAGCAACGCCCAATATTGGGTGAATGCCTCTTCGAGCGGGGCAGCTGCCAAATACAGCATGATTCCAGGTACATACACCATGACGGTGTATAAGGGGGAACTGGCCGTCTATACCGAAAGTGTGAACGTCACTGGAGGATCAACGACAACGCTGAATACGCGTACGATTAACAATGACCCAAGTAAAGCATCCAGCATCTGGCGCATTGGGAATTGGGATGGTACACCGTCAGAGTTCCTGAACGGCCAGACAATTCCGATCCGTCATCCTTCCGATAGCCGTAATCCAAGCTGGGGACCCGTCAGTTATGCCACTGGCAGTGCAACCAACAAGTTTCCAGCGATTCAGTTCCGGGGACAAAACTCGCCCACAACCGTTACCTTTAGCCTAAACTCTTCTCAAGCTGCATCTTCGCATGTTCTTAACATCGGTATTACGGCAGCATACAACAATGGAAGACCCAGCGTAACGATTAACGGTCAGACGTTAACCAATCCGGCAGCCTCCTCCCAACCGAACTCTCGTAGCTTTACGATTGGGACCTACCGAGGCAACAATACAACCTTTTCCTGGAATATACCGGCATCCTATTTTGTTAATGGGTCCAACACGGTAACCATTACGCCAATCAGCGGCTCCAGCGACTTGGGCAATTGGTTAAGTGCCGGGTGGGTGTATGACTGTGTTGAATTGTTGAATTAAAAATGGGTCAACTACATGATCAAATTAAGCCAACCGGATAAGGTTATTCTTATCCGGTATTTCCATTCCCATATTAAACACTTCGCTTGCTTCGCTAAAGGCATCCAATATAAGGATACAGGGCCGCATGCGTTGCAGAAAGACAATTCCTCTGCTATTATTTAGACATCTAATATTTAGTCATCTAAATAATAGAGCTGTTATTTATTTTCGGTTTCTTTATGAAAGGAGCTTGAGAACCATGTTGAGAATGAAAGACAAAGTAGCCCTTGTAACTGGAGGCGCTTCTGGAATAGGATTGTCCGCAGCCCAATTGATGGCGAGAGAAGGAGCAAAAGTCGTTATTGCTGATTTCAATGTCAATGGTGCAAAAGAAGCGGCAGCGGATATTCAGGCTCAAGGCGGAGAGGCAGTGGCCGTTTTTGTTGATGCCGGAGATGAATTTTCGATTAAGGAAGCTGTGGATTTTACGGTGCAGCAATATGGTAAGCTCACGAGTCTGTTCAACAACGTTGGCCTGACTAACCTGAAGAAGGATTTGGACGTGGTTAACGTAGATCTGGACGAGTGGGATCGGCTGATGAACGTGAATCTGAAAAGCGTGCTGCTCGGCTGTAGATTCGCCATCCCTCATATGATTGAAGCGGGTGAAGGTTCCATCATTAATACGGCCTCCATGGCTGGCTTTACAGGCGATGCGGTTCGGGTTGCTTACGGTGCCTCAAAAGCAGGAGTGGTGAATCTAACAAGGTATATTGCCACCCAATATGGCAAGCATAACATTCGTTGCAATGCTGTCGCACCTGGATTGATCTTGACCCCGGCAGCCCAGAATAATATGCCTCCGGATGTATTGGATATGTTCGCAAAATATAACGCGCTGCCTTATCACGGGGAACCCGATGATATTGGATACACTGTCTTATTTCTGGCCTCAGACGAGTCCAAATTCATGACCGGACAGACCATCCAGGTTGAAGGCGGCCATTATATTGCCAACCCAACCGTTCCGGATTTTGAACAGTTTATGAAATCACACAATACGCCTAGCAACTAAAGCAGCATCGTATAAATAAATTACGTTAGGAGCGTTTCATATGGGAAGATTAGATAATAAAGTAGCTATTATTACAGGTGGAGCATCAGGAATTGGTGAAGGCATGGTTGATCTCTTTGCAAAGGAAGGCGCCATCGTTATTGCCGCAGACATTAATGAGGAAGCACTGGAGAAAGCGAGCCAAAAAGAGAATGTGTACGGAATGAAGTTGAATGTTTCCTCCGATGAAGATTGGGAGATTTTAGCCAAAGTAGTTAACGAACGTTTTGGTAAAATCGATATTCTGGTCAACAATGCAGGTATTTCTTCAGAGAAGCCATTTGAGGAGATTGATGCACAGGATTGGCAGAAAATGCTCTCCATTAATGGCTTTGGCCCATTTGCTGGTATGAAGCATGTAGCTCCTTATATGGCAGCACAAAAGAAAGGTTCCATCGTCAATATTTCTTCATACACCGCATTGATTGGACAAGGCTTTAACCACTATTCGGCATCCAAAGGCGCGGTACGCGCATTATCCAAAGCAGCGGCGACAACCTTTGGTCGTCAAGGTGTTCGGGTGAATGCACTCTTCCCGGGGATCATCGAAACACCAATGACGCAAGCCTTGAACACATCGAAGGAACTGCTTGACCGACTCATTCAGGCAACGCCTCTGCAACGTCTGGGGCAGGCTATCGATATTGCCAACGCTGCACTGTTCCTGGCTTCGGATGATTCTTCGTACATTACAGGATCTGAGCTGGTTATCGATGGTGGATACTCAGCCCAATAGCGTGTAAAATGATGACAGCCCTTAAGTTGAATAAGGGCTGTTGTTTTATTTTTGCGAGGAGGAACACATGGAAGAACAGAACATTTTTGAGCTCATACACAACATGGACAATTTCACCAATAAATTGATTATACAGTGGAACAAATCGTTTAATGAGGACCTCGGCGTCTCTCATGTGCTTGTACTCAGTCATCTCAATCAAAATGGAAAAAGCCGACCTTCGGATATTGCCAAGCTATTGGGCCTGACCCCGCCTACGCTCAGCTATTTAGCTGATAAGCTGGTTGCCAAGAAATTAGCCGTCAGGATCGTAGATGAAGCTGACCGCCGTATTATATATTTGAACATTACTGACAAAGGGATCGAAGTCCTCGAAAGAGCAATATTGGAGGGGCAGAAGCTGCGTAAAAATTTATTCCAGAAACTGACTGAAGAAGATCGTGCCCAATTGGTAAACATTTTTGAGAAGATGAATCGGGAGATTGAAAAATAGCCTGGAAGGGAGACAGAGGGTGATATGGAGGAACCGCTCAAAGTATATAACACCGCAGTTGAAGCTTTTCTTGAAGTGATCGGGGGAAAGTGGAAGCCCGTTATTCTATTCCATCTTACCTTTGGCAAGAAACGTAATGGTGAGCTGATGAAGCTGATTCCTGCAATCACCCAGAAAGTGTTGACTCAGCAACTTGGTGAACTAACGGAGGCGGGGGTCATTGTCCGTATTTCCCATCACCAGGTCCCGCCTAAAGTGGAGTATGAATTAACAGAGTATGGGTGGAGTCTTAAAGAGATTCTTCATCTGATGTGTAGGTGGGGCGATATACACGTGGAGAATGTTTATGGTGATCGAGGAAAAATTCTGTTTAAGCCGCCAACTACTACGGACCGTTGAGGAACTTATATAAGCCGATTCTGGAATTCACGAATCGGCTTATTATGCATTTTATTTACTTTACGGAAGGATCTTGCGCTCACGTAGATTTCTGAAAATATCCATAAACATAGCCTCAGTGTCAATAAAATCATGAAATCCGAAGCGGCGAGCTTTGGAACCATCTGCGAAGAAGTCATAATCCCACGAGAAGACAAAGTCACCAAATACCCAGGAAGAGACATCATCATAAGGGGTGTTTACCAAACCATACTTTTCAATCATGGATTTCCAAAGATCTTCTTTATCTGCCATCACTGTTGCAAGTGAGAGGGGGAGTGGAGGTGCGGTTTCCAATTCGAAAAATGCAGCGATTCTGGGCCATAGCTCATTCCAGCGAAACAGATCGCCATTGGTGATATTAAATGCCTGATTGGCACAGCGAGGTTCGGTTGCTGCCCATACAGTTGCATGAGCCAGCAATGTGGCATCAGTCATTTCAAGAAGCGAATGATACGCTCCTGGTTTCCCCGGGAATCGAAGTGGCAAGCCAAGCTCCTTGGAGATAGACGCATAAACGCCAATAACCATGGCAAGGTTCATTGGATTACCCAGGGCAAATCCACATACAACTGACGGGCGCATGGCTGACCAGGTCCAGCTACTTCCGGGTTGCCGATTCTCGAGAAACATTTGCTGATCGACATTGAATTCAGGGGGCATATGATGTGCATCTGTTTCTTTGGCAGGTGTTTTGAATGGACCCAGATGTGCACCGTACACTTTATAACCTTGCATTAGGCTAATATGTTGGAGATTTGGAGCGATCGGTTCTATGGTATTCACCACATTGACGAGCATGGCCAAGTTGGGCTGTACCAATTCGGCCCAGGTTGGGCGATCCTGATACGCGGCGTAGAAAATATGCGTAACGGTCGTTAAATGACTCAGTTTGTCTTGTGTGTCTGCTTCGTTCAGTAAATCAGCTGATATATAACGTAACTTGGGGGCATCTTCTCCTCCGCGGCGAGATACACCAATGATATCCCATTGCGGAAGTGTCATCAGATAATCGATGAGGTTTCTTCCAATGACACCTCCAGCACCGATGACAAGCGCGGTGTAACGGGTAACCAATTGTTCGGTTTTCAATGGACATGCTCCTCTCTTCTTCTATTCATATTGTGGGTCAGAAAAAGAAGGATGAGAAGTACGCACCTCAAAGTCATATACGTACTTTGAAGTAATATATGAGCCTGGAGCAGGATATGAGCGTTATAATCTGCACTTCAATGGATGTCACTTGCCTATAACCACAAGAAGCTGTAAAAGGAACAATCGTCCTTTCACAGCTTAGATGTATGTGTCTGTAAATTCGTCCAATTGATCGGATGTAAATAGGGTTACTCTGGGAAACCGCCTCCTGGTGGTGGCCATGCCCCGTAGAAGCGACGCAGCAGCACAATCTCGCCCAGATGGTACGAGTTATGAGATGCGATGTTGCGCAAAAGTCCGGCTTTGGTTTCGCCGGGGAAATACGGCAGTGAATCATCCAACTGCACCGTTTCGGCAATCGTTACTGCTCGATCTACCCCGTCCAGGAAGGCCTGAATATCTGCCTCCCACGCTGCTTCATCCTGAGGACCCGTATCTTCTGGCCAACTCTCCATCACATTCGCTGGAAGCTGCGGCTTTCTTCCTTCCAAATGCTCCAACATAAATTGTTGCCAGTAATGCATATGTTTCACCAATTGATAGATACTGTATGGCATATGTTCATGTTTGCGACTAGCTAGTTCTACGCTAATGTCCGGTAGAGCGCGTGCAATACGAATATGTCCGCGTTCTCCGACTAGTGATTTGACTAGGGCTTGTCCGAACAGTTGATTGGTTTCCGACATGTGAAATCATCCTCTCTTTGTTCATCTGGTTGAGCTTAATGGATGTGTAATTAATAGTATACAATTAAATTTTGCCAAATCAAAATGTGTAACTATTTTAAGCTACAGGATTTCTAAAGGATTCTTCATATGTTAGTATTTTTACTTAATCGGATGTATGGTGGGTGGGATAAGATGCGCAATTGGGTTCGTAATGAAAATGTGCAAATGACTGCAGTTGCTTTTGCTACAGCTGTGGGAGCGCTTTTTAAAATAAATCCTTTTCGAGAAGATTACTTCCGGATTGGTCTGGGTGTAAGTATACTTTTATTTTTGCTGATGCTTATGCCGCATCTGTCTTATGTGAAGACGGGGATTTTGGCGGGGATTGCAAACTTCATTTTTCAATCGGCTGACTTACTGAATCATGTGAATTCGATCTCGATCATCGAAAGCATGCAGGATAATCTGGGCGCGGGAATGTATTATGTCGTGTTCACCTATGGCCTCAGCAAACTCAAGAACAGATTCCATGAGATACCGCCTCTTGTGCTAGGTGGATTGATTACGTGTATTGATTTTTCCTCGAATCTCGTGGAGCTATTCATTCGCGGTGTGTTGAGTGGGACCAATATCTTTTATATGAAAGAATGGCTTTATCTGCTGGTGCTCGGTGGTTTGCGAAGCTACTTTATCATCGGGCTGTATAACAGCTTTGCGGTGAGGCAGATGCGACTGCTGCATGCTGAGCAGGAGAAGCGGATGGAGCAGATGCTGAGCGTTAACTCAGGTCTGTACGGTGAAGTCTTTTATCTGAAAAAAGCCATGAATACGATTGAAGGCATTGCCGTGGACAGCTACGACCTTTATCGCGATCTCAGAGAGAAGGACTTGAACCAATACAGCCAGCGGACGCTCGGCATTGCTCAACAGATTCATGAGGTCAAAAAAGACTCCCAACGTATCCTTGCAGGTCTGTTGAAATTGTACGATAGTGAAAAATCAGTGAATATGAGCCTTTCCGAGGTACTGAACTTTGCGACCAAGGGAAATCGGAAATATAGTGAAATGTTGAACAAAAAGATTGAAATCCATATCGAGCAACAATATGATTGCGACTCCCCTTACTATATTCCTCTCTTAACTGTAATGAATAATCTGATCGCCAATGCCGTGGAAGCCATTAAGAACGACGGAACGATTCGGATTCGAGTATTGGAAGAGGGAGCCGATGTGCAATTTGTGGTTATCGATTCTGGGAAAGGTGTACCCGAGGCAAAGCGAGACGTGATCTTCGAACCGGGTTATACAACCAAATTCAATGAAGTGGGCATTGCAGCAACCGGAATTGGCCTGTCCCATGTACGTGATATCGTTCAGTCTCTGGAAGGCCGAATTAGCGTGAAATCAGCGCCGCAAGGCGAAAAGGGCTCCTCATTTGTTGTATCCATTCCAAAAGCCAATCTTATTAATGAGGACGGTGCAGACGACGCTTTCTATCCAGATCGTGGGTGATCCAGCCAAATCCCCTTCCGCAGACGATGTACCGTGGACCAATGGTATGATGGGTTTATCCATCGTCGCTATAGGGGGATTTTTACGGATTTAATCCAGAATCACTCTTTTATCGGGCTGGTCAAGAAACTCAAACATGGTTTTAACTTGTTCAACCGTATTTCTTTCCGATGAAAGCTCAGGCAATTCGTCCAACGAGAAAAATTCAACCGCACTGGTCTCCACTCCTGTTTCAGCTTTTCCTCCTACAATTTCACATTGAATAAACATCTTATATACATGATAGGGTTCGGGTGGATGATCATGAAATTTCTTGTCCAATACGGCTAAAAGTCTTATCGGCAGGACATCGAACCCGGATTCTTCTTTCATTTCTTTCACGGCTACCTCTGATGGTGAGAGGCCGATGTCGCCCCATCCACCTGGTAAAGCCCACGCTCCATCTATTTTTTCGCGAACCAACAGTATTTTACTTCCCCTGAAAACAACACCTCGAATATCGACTTTAGGTGTTGCGTAACCGGAATCACTTGCAAATGTGAGTTCAATTTTTTCTTTGTTAACCGAAGTGTAGTTGGCTAGGATATCGATACTAATCCGTCTCAATTCTTCATAACGTTCAATATCGTAAATATCTTTTGTATAGGTTAATCCGGTTTGGGCGATAGCCTGTATTTGTTTTGCCCATTCTAACCACTTCATGTCCATCAATAACTCCCTCTTTCTGCGAGAAGTCCACAAGAAATTAAGCTTCATAGGAAACACTCCCATTATAGCAGAAGAATTGTTGTAAATAATTACAATCATGGAAATACACATAGCATCCGGAGGGTTCAAATGAATATGTAAACACGCTCAAAAAGTCGTTGCTTTCACTATGGAACTGCGAGATATTATAAAAGAAAAGCTGTGAGGAAGGTGGGTTAAAATGAATATAACTATTGATCAACAGGGCAGCTCCAGGGTTGCCATCATCGAAAGCAATAACATCGTTATTAACAATGTTCAAGACGCTCTCGATCTGATGGCCTCCGTGAACTATACAGATGACGCACATAAAATCTTGATTGATAAATCCAACCTCACGGAAGATTTCTTCGAACTGAAGACCAAACTTGCAGGTGATATTTTGCAGAAATACGTGAATTACCAGGTGAAACTTGCTATAGTCGGAGATTTTGATGGATACAACAGCAAAAGTCTCAGAGACTTCATTTATGAGTGCAACCATGGCAAGCATGTTTTCTTTTTGAAAAACAAAGAGGAAGCGCTTAAGGCCTTGCATAATATCGATTAATCCTTATAGAGGAGGTACCATTATGATTGCAGATTTGAAGCGAGTACCGAACGGCACCATGGCTTGTTTTGAACGTCATTGGAAGCACACTGTGGAGGATGTATGGTCCTTTTTGACGGAAAACGAAAAGCTTGCAAAATGGTTCTCCGAACTCGAAGTAACGGATCTTCGGGAAGGGGGAAGCATCCAGTTTAATATGCCGGATGGTACCTTTAAGGAACTCAACATTATCGAGCTTATCCATGGCTCTGTTCTCGAATATACCTGGGCAGAAGACCGGGTTCGGTTTGAGCTATATCCAGAGCCGAATGGATGTCGTCTGCTGCTGCTCGAGACCATCCATCACATCACAAGCCATACACCTAAAGATTTAGCGGGGTGGCATGTCTGCCTGAACGTCATTGAGGCATTACTGGATGGTCGTACCTTGGAATCTCGTGAAGCAGAATGGAAAATCTGGTACAAGCAATACCAGAAGCATGTAGACGATTTTCTCAAAATCTAGTCATATGAGACTGCCCTGTTGGGGCAATAATTATGCGGGAGGAAATACATCGTGAAGGCTAATGAGAAATTACAAACGTACGCGTTGTCTGATGTCAGCAATCTTAAAGTACATGGCAGAACGACAAGACAACGGTCGCCCTTAACCTTATTTTGGACCGGAAGCGCGGTTGAACTTCATGTAAAAGGCTCTGAGTTGTGGGTAGAAATCGAGTCTGATTATGACCTGTATGAACCTTGGATCAGCATTCTGATTAACGGTGTCCCGGTGAGCAGACAGATGTTAATAGCGGGAAGGTATTGGATCTGTGTATTCCGAGGCATGAACGAGAATGTGGTGAAAAATGTACGCATCGTCAAAGATGTACAGGCCATGAATGGAGATCCGGGCTGTTCCTTGCAGATTCATGCGGTGAAATCAGATGGTGTCTTCGTGCCTGTAGAGGAAAAACCGTACAAGATTGAATTTATTGGCGACAGTATTACATCTGGAGAAGGTGCGATCGGGGGCAAAGCGGAAGAGGATTGGATTCCGATGTGGTTTAGTGCCATACATAATTATACGGCCATGACAGCAGAAGCGCTGAATGCAGAATACCGCGTCATCTCCCAGAGCGGCTGGGGTGTGCTGACGAGTTGGGATAACAATCCGAATGCCAATATCCCTGATTATTACGAGCAAGTCTGTGGATTGGTGACCGGAGATAAGAACGCAGCACTTGGCGCTGGGGATAAGCATGATTTTAATTCCTGGCAGCCGGATGTAGTGGTGATTAATCTGGGAAGCAATGATGGAGGAGCCTTTCAGACACCAGAATGGAAGGACCCCGTTACTGGAAAGGTCTACAAGCAACGCCTGAACGAAGACGGGACTTACCATGAAGAGGATCTGGCTGCTTTTGAGAATGCCGTGACCCGCTTCCTAATTCAACTTCGAAAAAACAATCCTGAGGCGCATCTCGTATGGGCATACGGCATGCTTGGATTCCCGATGATGCCAGCGATCTATCGTGCTGTTGACGCTTATACGAAACAGGCTGGAGATACGAAAGTCTCGGTTATACAGCTTCCCAATACGACCGAGGAGACGGTAGGCGCCAGAAGTCATCCGGGTGAGATATCTCATCGAAGGACTGCTGATGCGTTAGCGGAATATCTAAAGGGAATTTTAAAATAATTTTAATTTACATTTGAAATCGGAAGAGCCAGACCTCTCTTAGTTAGAGAGGCCTGGCTCTTCTTTTAGTACACCTTATACATCGAAAGGGATGTGTTAACTACGCTAAAATTACTTCCCTTGTACCTGATAGCGGATGGAAATGATCTGCCCCAGCGTTTGTGTATGAATCATTTTGAAATGGGTTGGTACCGTCCCTGTTGGAAATAGGGGGATTCCTTGGCCAAGGATTTTTGGAATAATGGCAATCTCAACCTCATCGAGCAGTTGTTGTTCCAGAACGGATTGCACCAGCTGGCCTCCGCCAACAATCCAAATGTCACCGCTGGAGTCTTGCTTCAATCGGGTAATCAGGTTCTCCACAGCCTCGTCCTTAAATTGTACATGTGGTGCAGGGGCTTGTTTGGATCGGGAAAGTACATACGTCGGGCGATCCGCATAGGGGAAATCCTCTGACAGCTTGAGCACCTCTTCATACGTAAGACGTCCCATAACCACCGATCCAATCGTTGAATAGAACTCGCCATACCCGTTATCGGCGCCATCGCCTTCCACATCAAACAGCCAATCCACCGAACCATCCGGTCTTGCAATGTACCCATCCAGACTCATCGCAATATATAACACAACTTTATTGTTAGACATATCAATCGCTCCCTTCTGAAATGTATGATACACTCCATCTATGACAAATGTTGACGTAGTTAGGTGGGGTGAACATGAATAATCGAAAACTCGCATTGATGCGACTCATGGATTCGAGAAAGAAATTTACGGCTCGTGAATTGGCGGAGCGTTTTCAGGTGTCGATCCGTACGATCCAGCGAGATCTGAATGATCTGCAGGAGTTGGGCTTTCCTTTGTATACGGAGGTCGGAGTGAACGGGGGTTACCGAGTGCTTCCTAATCGGATTTTGCCACCTCTTCAACTTACACAGCATGAGGCTTTGGGTTTGTTTATGATGATTGAATATTTGGAGAACGTCCCGGATTTTCCGTATGGATCGATACGTGAGCATCTCGCCGTGGAGTATTATTCAACTTTACCTCAGGATGTACAGGATCTGATTACACGGATGAGGCAGCACGTTACGTTCCTTCAACATCATGCTGTACAGGTCGAGGCAGTAACAACAGAGATATTAGGCGCGGCAGTAGATCAAAGAGAGATTGAATTTATATATCATTCCCGGCAGGGACATAAAAAAGTACAGGTCTTCCCCATCGGCATCTATTACGATCACGGGTATTGGTATATGCCGGCCAGGAGGAAGGATCGGGTGCTGTTGTATCGGGTGGATCGCATGCAGGAGCTGGTTATGCTGGATTCTATCGACGAGTCGGTTCCTAGTTTGAAAGAGTGGCTGAATTATAAGGAAAATAGAAAAAGCGTAGAAGTGGTGCTGCAATTCACGGATTTTGGGGCGAGACTGGCAGGATCAGATGTACTGTTCAAGTCGGTTGGAGGGAATGAGTGGAGAGGACTTGTCCCGCCTGAGGAGTTTCCTTTTACAGCGCGGAAGCTGCTCTCCTATGGGCCTGAAGTGAAGGTAATTGAGCCTCTGGAGCTGCAACAACAAGTGAGAGAGATGCTGGAACGGAGTTTGAATCAGTATTGAATGTTGTAAAAGGATATGGTGTTCTCATATGGAACATATAAGAGTACCATGAAAGTAACTTAGAATGGGGGGCTACCATGATTCAATTTATAAGAAGTTTCACGATCCGCTCTATGCAGAGTCCATGCGATGAACAACGGCGGTTGTTTGTATAGAGCTTGAAATCTATTTCCGCCACACCACTATAATGCGTATAACAAGTGTTCATCGGTTGACTCTGCTGCCTTAAAGATCTTAACTTTTAAGGAGCGGAGCAAATATGAAATATATTAACGCAGACACGATCTTTCCGGAATCATTGCTAAGGGAGATCCAGCGTCATATCCCTGGTGGAATGGTGTACATCCCCAAACCCAAGGAAACCCATCAAAAGTGGGGCGAGAATTCGGGCAGCCGGATGATTTTGAAGCAAAGGAACGATGAGATCCGCCAGCTCTTTGCTGCGGGCATGTCCATCGACCAACTCACAGAACAATTTTGTTTGTCCATCGATAGTATCAAGAAAATTGTATATTCCAAAAAGTGATTAAAGGATTAGAGCTGCACTCGAGAAATCGAATGTGGCTTTTTGTGTTTCTACACTTTTAACCCGCAGCATTCGCAAGGTTTGTCCTTCCGGAATATGATATAGCATGCCAAGGTCGCAAATCTTCATTATTCTTCTTAGTTTCATCGACTGCTTCTACAGATTTGAATTCTATACTGATCTCAGAAATCAACTTAGGGGGTCGGACAGCATGGAGTGGTTATCTTTTTTGAAGCAATACATCCAGGGTCCCAGATGGATTGGGGCGATTGCCCCCAGCTCAAAATATCTAGCAGCGAAAATGGTGAAAGACATCGCATTTGACCGTGCATCATGCATTGTGGAGTATGGGCCGGGCACGGGGGTGTTTACGGAAATGCTGCTTGCGAATATGCAGCCAGGGACGGTTCTGATCCTGATTGAAAACAACGCCCGCTTCTGCCGGCTGCTTCGCAAAAAGTACGGTCATCTTCCGAATGTACACATCATTCACGATTCTGCCGTGCATGTCGATCAGCACATGCAACAATATGGACTGGACAAGATTGATTACATTGTATCCGGACTGCCTTTTGCGAGTCTGCCTGCGGAGGTATCACTGGACATTTTAGCTAAATCAAGGCAATATTTGAAGAAAGATGGCAAGTTCATTACTTTTCAATACACGTTACTCAAACGGGGATTGCTCAAGCAATTTTTCGAAAACGTAAGCATGACAAGGGTGTACCGTAACCTGCCGCCCGCTTATGTATTCAGCTGTAGTCGATAACAAGAACGCACAGGATGGAGGATGATTTTGCGTAAATTAAATTATATCATCGGAACAGTTACTCTGATGTCTATCATAATGATGGGGTGTAACGAGTCCAAAAAAATCGAAAATATTCAAGAGTCAGCTCCATCTTCAACTAGTCAGTTGAGTATATTGACGAACCAAAAGGCATCGGCCCAGGAAGAGCAGCAGGCTCTTGAAATGACCTTGGATTATAAAAAGGCGGAGTTTGCAGTCGATAACATGGAGGGTAAAGAATTATTAACCGTAGAAAATGTGCTAGCCAAGAAAGAGATTTTGAAGCCCTTCCTGACTGAACGGAATCTTGAAAGAAATAGTATGGGTTTACCATTCCAGGTGGCAGACAAAGAAGATGCGTCACTGCATGCTAAAGATATAAAAGCGAAGATGAAAGAAAGTAAAAATGATTGGATGCTTGTGGAGTACACACTGAATTTAGTATTTACGAATTATGATGGAGAAGAAACGAAGACCATTCCGTTAGAAGGGGAGATTACCTTTTTACAGGAACAAGGAGAATGGCGTATTCAGGACGACACATACAATATGAAAGAAATCTTGGATATCGTCAATAAGCTATAATAATTCATTTAGAGTCTGTGAGTCCTGTGCGTTGAGTACTCCCCATTGCATATTTCCTCGAGAATCGGCATCAGGCTCTGCCCCCTGAGTGTTAAGGAATACTTTACCTAGATACGCCCCTTCAAGTAGGTACACACCAATCATAAATTTTATACAGCAAAAGAGGCCACGTCTTCAGTATGAGTTCTGAAGAAGCGGCCTTTTTTCGAGATGTGGATGCTCATTCTCATCTCCGATCGCTAAACTAAAAATCGGTTCGCCCAAACGTGGCGTCACCCTTCACCGTTGTGCTGCTGGAAGCATTGATGGCATCCAGCTGCAATACGTAGTCGTAATGTCGGATGTAATATCCGGGCTGGCTGTACGACTGGAGGGATAATTTGGAGCTGTCAGCCCAGCCGGGGCTGCTCAGGAATGTGGCATCTCCTTTATAGGCGGCGGTATCCGTGTATGCCTCAAGTACGATTTTGTTGCTGGCGTTGCGCTTCAGGAAGTAGCCAGGAAAGTTGATAGACTCCAGTGAGATACCTGTAGAGCTGGCCAAGCCGGGTACGACGCGGAACTGGGAATCCAGTACAGGTGAGACGTTGGTGTCGATCCGTGCAGTGAAGTTGGAATGACGGATGTACCGATCCGGATAATTGAAGGAGCTGAAACGGCTGTAATTCGTCGCATCAGGTGTTGCTGGGCCTAACATTTTGACCTCATGCAGGGTTGGGGTGTACCAGTTACCCGGATTGTTCCACAGGACAGCGTTGACCATATTGATACGTACATACCGGGCGGTAAAATGAACAGCGTCGGTCGTAAACCCATAGGTGGTGTTGCTGGTTCGATCCAGCGTGGAGTAGTTGACGCCATCGTTGCTGATCTCAATTTTGTACTTATAATAGCCTTCCGATCCTTTATACATAAACCAGGAGATATCGATCTCTGTGATGGTCTTCGGTGCACCGAAATCGACCTGCCACCAAGCTGGCCAAGTACTGGACGATGCTGCCCAAGAAGTCTGATAGTTGCCGTCATTGACATTGGATGCAGATGAGCCGGAGGCTGTGGAGATGGCGGTAGCTGTTTTGCCTTGGGCGTGATTAACAAGAGAAGGTGGCGTTACCGTGCCTGTTACAGCATCGATATTCCACTCTTTGTACCATTCCAGTGAGGCGGTTCCATTTGAATCGTTCAAGGTTAAAGGAAGCCAGATATGTTTATGTTCACCAAGATTGAGTGGATTCCAGCGGTCGCCCATATAAATATAGGATGTGGTGTTGCTGCCTGTAATGGTGGCAATATCATGGATCTGGGAGCCGAAGGCCGATGGATTGCCATAAGGTGTAAGAGCGGACCACGTGCCTGTCATGGACGATGCGGTTGCATACGCGCCCTGGTTTGGATACCAGCCAGCAGCCTGGGAGGTGAAGAGGTAGTATCGATTGCCCTTTTTCACAACGGCAGGAGCTTCACGGTAGGCATTATCGAATTGCCAACCCACAAAGGATTCCACACCGGTATAGCTGGCGTTCATTTTGAAAATAGCCATGGTATCATTGGCCCCGCCATTCTTGCGGGAAGCTGTGATCAGATAACCTGTACCGTCTGTATCTACGAAAACAGTCATGTCGCGTGACTCGTAATCCAAAGGTCGAAAACTTCCCTCATACGTGAATTTTCCGTTCGGTGTACTGCTGGTCGCTACCGCAACCCGCCCCAGATTGTAATCAGTACCGTTCTCGTAATGCGCCCATAGCACATACTGTTTCGTGGAGGCATTGTAGATGACTTTGGGACGTTCAATTTTGCTGGAGGCTAGCTCGGTGGCCGAATCCTTGGTCAGTATGGCATTGCTGAACATCCAGTTCTTCAGATCGGTTGAAGTATAGACATTAACGCTGTCAAACTTACCGCTGACCGCATGCTCTCCGTACCAATAATACGTGCTGCCGACTTTCAGAATGTTTCCGCTATTGGCCTGAATGGGGTTGCCTGCGGTATCCAGCCAATCGGAACCGTTGGTGATGGTCACGCTTGCCGCGCTGGTCCGTTCTGGAAGAACACCAAACATGGTTAGCGTGAGCGCGAAGACCAGAAACCAGACTGCTTTCCTGTTGCCCATTACGTACACCTCCTAATATCGGTCCTTTGTGAAGCGTTTACATATTTAGTGTAATAAAAATGGAATCTTGTACAAGTGAACAATGTGTACCCTGATGAACAAATGGAACTTTATCCTGAATATAGCGGCGATAGCGAGTGATTTACCTCATTCAATATATAAAAAGGGATCGTAGACTTATAAAATAAGCTACGATCCCTTTTTGAATAACACTCTATTTAAACAGATTCAAAATCTATTTATGACCTTTGCGAACCTTGAGCTGAATCTTCTTAATCGTTGTATTCTGCATGAGCTCCAGTACGAGTGGGCCTTTGCCGTTCAGGATCTCTACATCCGTCACATTATCCAGAATCGTAATGATCCCGATGTCGTCTGCAGTGACGCCTTCAAGCTTGGCGATGGTGCCTACAAAGTCTACCGCACGGAGTTTCTTTTTCTTACCTCCGTTGAAGTTCAACTTCATGATCTGTTGGTTCAACTGTTCACGCTTGTCCTTTTTGCGTTCAGGCACGATCTTCAAACGCTTCTCGAACTCTTCCCGACGACGGTCAACAGCTTCCTCGGAAGGAGCTTTCACGACAGGAATGGCAAATCCGATATACGATTCGATCTCGGCTAGACGTCTGCCATCCTTCGGGGTAACCAAGGTAAAGGCTTTACCAGTTTTACCAGCGCGCCCCGTACGACCTGTACGGTGCACATAGCCTTCTTTTTCCAAAGGAATATCGTAGTTGATGACATGGGTAATATTCGTGATATCAATCCCGCGTGCGGCAACATCCGTTGCAATCAGATAACGGAATTGTCCTCTTCTGAATGCATTCATTACTTCGATGCGCTCATCTTGTTCCATGCCTCCGTGGATGCGATCGGCTGGATAATCGAGGTCAGCCATGACACGGAACAGTTTATCCACGTTCTCCTGCGTACGGCAGAACACGATACAGCTATCTGGATTTTCAACAATAAACAGGTCTTGAAGCAGCGCCGTTTTGTTTACCTCTGGCACGTGAATCACGGCATGTTCAATCGTGGCTGTGGTAAGACCACTTGCCTTGATCTCAATCTCCACCGGATTGTTCATGTATTTGCGTGACAGCTTGGCTACATCTTCAGGGAACGTCGCGGAAAATAACATCGTCACTCGCTCACTAGGCAGTGCTTGGATAATGGATTGTACCGTCTCGATGAAGCCCATATTCAGCATCTCATCGGCTTCGTCAATGACAAGGTATGAGATCCGATCCAGTGGCAGGGTGCCACGTTCGATATGGTCCAATACCCGTCCAGGTGTACCTACAGCGACATGTGTTCTTTGTTTTAACTCGGCTTTCTGAACATGAAAAGGGGACTGACCGTATAATGCGGTTGCTTTAATACGCTTAAAGCGTCCGATATTGGTAATGTCTTCGTTCACTTGCAAAGCCAGCTCGCGGGTTGGCGTGAGAATCAAAGCCTGCGGTTTATTTTCGTTCCAATCTACCAGCTCACAGACTGGAATGCCGTAGGCGGCTGTTTTCCCGCTGCCTGTTTGGGATTTGACCACAAGATCTTTATTTTCAAGGGCTACTGGAATAACTTTGGTTTGAACCTCCGTTGGGGTTTCATAACCCAGGCTATCCAGCGCTTTTACGATTTCTTCGCCAAGTCCATAATCTTTAAATTGTTGCTTACTCATCGTTAACCTCTTTTACGTTAGTTTTAAATACAAGAGCATATTGCATAATTCCTTAAAGCGACTTGTACACGGGAGCGTTTGGAATCGAATTATGCAATATGCTTATATACAAGCATTGCACCGTACATTTATCGTATACCTCTTCATTATACTCTATATGCAGGTGGGTTAACGGAGTAATTCACAATGATGTTTAAATCGTATGATGCAAACCAACTCTTTCTGAACTCCAGTCCCATAATTCTACGGCACGTTCGGGGCTGTAGGATTCCTCGGAAGAAGGCTCCATCCAAAGGGACAATTACGGTTTCTGAGTCAACAAAGTTCCTACACATCGCTGAAAAAATAACAAAAAACCACCATTTAAGCTGGAATCAAAAAATGGAATATGTTAACATATGGGTAACTTACGGAACGGAGGGATACGTGTGGCAAATTTTATCCGATGGAGATAGTATGGCGAAACGTTTGTTTGCGCTTGCTGTGTTTCTGCCTGTGTGCAGCTCATCGGGATCGGTTTGCCTATTTACACGTATGCCGCTAGTCATTAAAGAAACACTCGTTTAGAGTGGTTCTTTAGTGTACTACTATTTTTCTGCGAGTATTCAGGTACACCCAATATCCGAAATGAACTGCACAGGCATGGATGTCTGTGTTTTTTTATTTTATTGAGGTAAAGGGGAAATCCTGAAATGACAAAATCGAACGTGAATGAGCAGTTTGAATTTCAAAAGGAACTAAAATCTTTAGCTGCACAGAACGGGCTTCATATTGCTGAGGAATCCATGAAAATCAATGAGTCCGGTATGGACTTTCGGGTAGCGTTTGCCACCGATGAACAGGGACAACAGTGGATACTGCGCCAGCCACGGCGTGAGGATGTATGGGAGCGGGCTGAAAATGAGCGCAAGGTGCTGGAGGTTGCAAAAAGCCATCTTCCGGTAGAGGTACCGGAGTGGCGAATTTGTACGCCGGAACTGATCGCTTATCCTTTACTTGATGGAGAACCGATTGCGGTCGTCGATCCGGCAGGGGGAGGGTACGCATGGCGATTTCCACAGGAAAGCTTATCCGATGATTTCTTCGATTCGCTCGCTGCTACCCTTGCCGCATTGCACAACATTGATCCTGATGAGGCGGTAAAGGGCGGAGTGCGCAGCAAGACGCCTACAGAAGCTCGTAAAGCTTTTGCAGCCAATATTGAGGGGATTAAACAAAGCTTTGAGGTGCCAGATCAACTGGCCAAGCGTTGGGAAGCTTGGCTGACAACGGACAGCTATTGGCCTGAGCACTCCACGTTCAACCACGGTGATCTGCATCCGCCGCACATTATCGTCGACGATGCCCAGCGTGTTACTGGACTTATTGATTGGACTGAGGCGGAGATTGCCGATCCCGGCAAGGATTTTGTTATCTATTATGCACTCTTCGAAGAGGAAGGCTTGCGGGATTTGCTCAATCGCTATGAGAAGGCAGGGGGAAGGGTGTGGCCTCGGATGTTGGAGCATATTCGAGAACAGTGGGCGGCATACCCGGCAATTGTGGCACAGTTTGCGTTAATCACTGGGGAAGAATCCAATATGGAAATGGCGAGAGGCATGCTTGCAAGCTGGGATGTCAAGAGGGATTAATATAAGGTGAGAAAACGCTAGGGAGGAGAAGGATGCGTGACACAACTTCGTGTAGTGTGTTGGTTGTTTGCAATCACGTTAACAGTCGGTCTATTGGGTTGCTCGGCCCCTTTTTCTAACTCGGATGATGAATCAGATTTTTTAGATGTTCTCTCCCAAGAACGGTTACAGGAACTAAGGGAGGACTACCCATTATCGCCACAGTCTCTCGTGACTCCATGGATGAAAAAAGTGACCTTTAGAGGGATCATGGACTTCTCAGATGCAGTTGTTGTGGCAGAGGTTGTGAACGTCCTGCCGAATCTCAGTATGGTGTTGACCACTGAATCAGATACACCTGAAAGCAAAATGGCAGAAAAGCAGGAGAATACGGGAATGACTCCCTACGAAGCTGAGTTCGTCTCTTACAAAGTAAAGGTGCACGAAGTGATTGTAGGAGGAGATGTAGCCAAGGAGACATTTCTGTTCTATAACGCAGCGTTTGCGGCGCTCGAGCCTAAACTTATGCCTGGTCAGAGAATAGTTACAGCGATCAATAAGGGAGTAGGGTCCGAGCAACATGGAGGTTATTTCTTCTCTCGTTATGGTATGTACTATATCGTCGATGGGGATTATGTCCTTTCTGCCTATGAGGGGTTCTCGAACGAGGCGCTTGAATTCACCAAACAAACGAATGGTACCAGGCTGGAGCAGTTTGTGAAAAGGGTGCGAAGCTTAGCGCAGGAGTAAGTGAACACGTAACATACGGCTCTAAAATCCAAAAAAAGTAAAAGACCTCTTCCACATGCATTGTGGAGGAGGTCTTTCTTATGAATAGATTAATTACCTAAAGTCGTCAATTGGAAGTCTATTTCAGCATAGTTACGTATTTTCCGTAGACATAAGCTACGCGTCCATCCAGTTTCACTTTGACCCAGCCATACTTATCTGTACTGATTACTTCAAGGACGGTGCCTTTCGGTACGGCAGTAACTACTTTGGCTTTGGATGAAGCGCTGGAGCGCATGTTCAGGTAGGCCGCAGTAACCTTGGCTTGTTTACCTTTAACGACTGTACCTGGTTTACTTGTACTTGGTGATGTAGATGGTTTGCCGGGTTTCGATGTGTCTGGTTTCGGTACCGTTGGTGTTGTCGGCTTCTCAGGTGTATTAGTCTCTTCCTCAGCACTGCCAGTGGACGCCTTGCGAGCTTTATTCAGCTCTTGATAGAACTCACCTTTGGTTTTCACGCCAGAGAATTTCGCGATACTTACGTTCGCTTTGGCGGCAAGTGCAGTCATTTCTTCTTCAGTCACCGCATCCAAAATGTTAATGGACGCAATATTGGTATACTTGCCATCTTCCGTTGTCGGAACAGACATGATGCCATCATTAATCAGCTCTACAATATCTGTACGTGCAGGTGCTGTCAGATCGACACCGGTGATTTTCCAGTTGTGCTGGATTTTCGGTTCATAAACGCCTTTCATCACGTCTTTGAGATAAGCAATGGACAGATTACGGATCGTACCTTGAATCTCGCCAAATGCCGAAGCATCCTTGGAGGACCACAATTGCTTGAACTTACGTCCTTCCAGTGCACCACCTTTGGCAATCAGGGCTTCCATCCGGTAGGCATTCATGCCGAGCTTGAGTGTATCATCTTCTTTAACCACTGTGCCATTGCTGTATTTAAGGTTCGTAATCCGACTGCCGTAAGGCTTGGTCAGGTCAATTTCATACGTCACCCCGCCAAAGAAATCGTCGGTGCTGTATTTGGAAGCACGTCGTTTCGGGTCAAAACTGATCGTCACATCACCAGGACGTGTGGAGTTAAAATAACCCGCAGACCATTCCATGTAATCCTTCAGATCACGTCCGGTCACTTCATATACCGTTACTTCACCAAAGGTAAATTGGTAGTTGAACGCAATATCCTTTTTCTTGATCGGTCCGACATCCAGCTTGGCCTTATCGTTATCGATCTGGTGCGCGACTACGTCGGCATCGCTATAGTGCAGCATGACTTCAGTGAAGAAGTCAGAGAGTGGTGTCTCCTGAATCTGCACAGCAGGAATGCCTTTGATCTCATCTGCTGGTACCAGATTGGTTCCTTTTAGCTCGGCTACTTCAATGTTGGCATCGGCACGAGCGAACTCGTGGAACGGATGCAGTGTATCTTCCAGTCCGGGATCGGACACTTCATAAGAGCCATCAGCTGCTTTTACAGCGAGTGCTTGTGCTTCCTTGCTTTTCAGTACAACCTTGTCGCCTTCTTTGGCAAACGTGAGGTCAATCCGTGAAATGTGTGAACCATATTTGTTCGGCTCGGAGATCAATACGCCGTTAACCGTTTGGGACTCAATCAGCGTATGCATGTGTCCGGCAAAAATAGCAGCTAGCTCCGGGTTGGCATTGGCAATATCCGTAACCCCGGTGCCCGGGTTCCCGTTCTCGTTATCGAGTCCCATATGCATAAGTCCAACCATGACGTCCACTTTGCCTTTCAGCTCAGCGATGGCCTTCTTGGTCTCCTCCACCGGGTCTTTGACAATGATGCCGTCCAGGTGATCCGTACCTTTCTCGAACTCCGTAATCATAGGTGTGTTCATTCCGATGACACCAACCTTGATACCATCTTTCTCAATAATCGTATAAGCAGGCATGTAGCGGTCGCCGTTTTCTTTGAAAATGTTACCTACCAAGGGTTGTCCCTTGAACTGTGAGGAAATCTTCTCTAATACGTCCAATCCAAAGTTAAATTCATGATTTCCCATAACCCATGCGTCATATTTCATTTCGTTCATTGCGACCATCATGGGAGATTGAGGTTGATCGTTGAACAGTTCAGCCGAGTTGTCCTGAATCATGTCGCCTGCATCCAGCAGAATCGTATTCGGATTCTCAGCACGTACTTTTTTTACAATCGTGTACAACTGCGTCATGCTGCCTGTCGGATTCGGACCGTCCAGGGCATAGTCCCACGGCATAAATCGGCCATGAATGTCTGATGTTCCCAGCAACGTAATCTTGGTTTCCTTGTCTGCTTCAGCAGCCTGAGCCGGAGTGGAGGCAAAAGGTGCGAAGAGGATGGAGGCACATAAGAGGAATGATAAGGGCCATCCGGCGTAACGTTTTGGCGAAAATTTGCGCATGTTGTAATCTCCCTTGTTATCTAGTGTTATGTAAAGATATGTGTTATTGGAGTTAATACTAGATAAACATTTGGTAAATGTAAACCACAAAATGACAAATAAAAGAGACCACTCTGGATCATTCCATGGAAATTCCATAGGGAGTGATCAGAGTGGTCTCTACGCGTATCTCTATATGTTTAAACTTCTTCCTCAACCATACCCAAAGCCCGGTTTTTCTCTTTGAACAGCTCATTGTGTGAAGATACATAGGCCATTAGTGAAGCATCTGGTTGTATATATCGCTTGGCACTGTTTAGTGCGAGAATACCGCTGGTAAAAGTGCCTGCCAGCAATTCAACTTTGCTATCATAGGCTACAAAATCGCCTGCAGCGAATACACCGGGAACGTTGGTCGTCATCTCGGCTCCCACCTCCAGGTTCCACTCACCGAGATCCAGACCCCAATCGCGAATGGAACCATAGTTGCACTTCATGCCGTGATTAACGATGACCGCATCAACCTCCAACTGCTCTCGCTCTGACGTCTCAGTATGGAGGAGGGATACACGATCAATTTGTGTCCCGTCGCTGCTGTGGAGCGCTTCAATGGTATAGGGTGTCCGAACCTGGACGGAGGAGTTCTTCATCATCGTAACACTTCGCTCCAGACCGCCAAAATGATCCCGGCGATGAACGATCGTTACGCTGCTGGCAATGGACTGCAACTCATTTGCCCAGTCCACAGCGGAATCTCCTCCACCCGAAATTAGTACCCGCTGATCCCGGAATCGTTCCAACTCCTGAACCGTGTAGTGCAGGTTGGTCACCTCGAAGCGATCTGCTCCTTCAATCTCAAGCTTGACGTTCTGGCGCTCGCCATAGCCAATGGCCAGAATAACGGTCCTGGTCAGATGTTGCTGACCATGATCAGCGGTGAGCAGGATGGTTCCATCTTCCTGACGCTCCATGCCGACAATCCGCTGGCCGAGCACAATCGTCGGATCAAATGTGCGGGCTTGTCCAATCAACTGGGCAATGAGTTGTTCCCCACGAATTGGGGGCATGGCCCCAACATCCCATATCATTTTCTCAGGATAGGTCAGGACTCTTCCGCCCAGTTCATCCTGTGCTTCTATGACCTTGGTCTTCAGTTCTCTCATTCCGCTATAAAAAGCCGTGTATAACCCGGCGGGTCCTCCGCCGATGATGGTCACATCATATCGTTCAAGTGAATCTTTCATCGCTAACCTCCATGATTCGTTGGGCAGAAACCCTTTATTTTTTAAGCATCACAGGAAGTTGTTTGATCAGTTCTTCCCTCGCCAGCGGATCTGTTGATATACCTAGCCCACCATTCACGAAATATACTTTACCGGCTTTGATAGCAGGCAGTTGGCTCCATACGGGACCCTTGGTCATGTTCTCAACTTCCTTCAATTCTTCGTCACTGTAATACACAATGAAAATCCGGTCTCCGGCAATTTCGGGCAGCTGTTCGGTGGAAATATCGGCATAGCCATAGTCATCCGGGTTATCAATCATTTTCTGAATCGCTGTGGTTGGCTTGAATCCATCCTTGTTATAGACAAAACCGGTCAGGTAACTGGTCGTGTACACACTCAATCTTTTCTGGCCAATCATGTATTGAAATACGGATGCCGTCTCGTCCTTCTGAATGGTGCCATCCTGCTGCAATGCGGTCCACATCTTCACAATCTCAGCTTCATGACGTGCGAGAAATTCTTCAGGCAGTTGCTTGTTGCCGAGCCACTCGCCCAGTCGCTTGATCCGATCAGGCATAGGGTCCCATTCATTGGTCAGGATAACCGGAGCGATCTTGGAGAGCGTCTCATTCTGCTTTTGGTCGGGAGTTGATGTAATAATCAGATCGGGCTGAAGTTCCACAATCTTCTCCGGACTTGGCGGCCAGCCGATATCTGCAACATCTTTCAGTTCGTCTTTATACGTCGCGTATTGCAGACCTTGCTGTACCACACCTACAGGCTTGATACCAAAAATTAATAGATCCCCAACGGTGTTGTCTGTGTATACGATACGTTTGGGCGCTATGGGAATCTCCACCTGGTTACCATAGGCATCGGTCGCCATTTGGGTTCCTTTTTCCTCAGTTTGGCTGGTGGTCTGTGCTGTATTACTTGTTGAATCGGCTGTTTTACCGCAAGCTGTTGCAACCAATACAATCAAACATAAGGTGAGCAACGTGGTGAATCTCGACATTTTGTGTATCATGAATATCCCCCTGTATGGTTAAACATTTACTGATAATCATTATCAATAAACCAAGTGTAATGCGGTTCAAGGGTGCATTCAATGGAATAATAGGACGTTTTTTTTGCATTAATAGGCTGGTTGTGGGCAAGTTTCGGTCATTGATAACCAAGGAAGAGTTGGGTTATGATGATTCTAATTGATAATGGTTATCAGAAAAAAGGAGAGCTAGCTGTGGATCTGACTCATCTCAAAACCCGGTACGTTGTTCCCGACATTTATTACGAACTTCACGGGTTGGCTCTACAACATCTATCGCATAAAGATGGCATTCCACGACAAACGCTAACCACCGACCTCATGATTGTGGTCGAGGAGGGGGAAGGTCTGCTCATTTGCGATGGTAAGATAAATGAACTGCAATATGGGGTGCCCCTGGTCATCAATGCGGGACACACTGTAGAGATTCGGATGAATGAAGAGGCGTTGTTATCCGTGTGGTTAATCGCATTTACATTGCATGATCCTGAGCGCCAAATGTCCCCTTCCCTTATAGAGACCCGCGAAACGGATACGGCCGGATTTCGATCCATAGTGCAGCGAATCCGGGCCATTGAAAACCGCCGTATGGCGCAGGATCGCAAACAACGAGTCGGCATTCACACCCAGTTTCAGAGATTGATGAGCATGGTACTGAAAGATACCCCTGAGCACGAAGGAGAAGTCTCCAGTGAGCATACAAGAGCGAACATATCCGAGATCATTACGCAGCTAAAAGGCCGTTACAACGAGGAAATTACCGTGGATGAGTTGGCAGATCAGGCCAGGATTAGCAAGCGGAGGTTTACCCATTGGTTCAGGCAGCTGACAGGAACGAATCTGTCGGATTATATGACAACTCTGCGGATGGAACATGCCAAACAACTGCTATTACGCGGGGAGCGTATGAAGGAGGTGGCCGCTATGGTGGGATATCGGGATGAATACTATTTCAATCGTCGATTTAAACAGATGGAAGGAATTTCACCGGGCCAGTTCATTCTTAACCATCGGAAAAGTTCATCTAACATCTGTGTGATGAGTTGCCTCGGTCATCTGCTTGCCCTTGGGATCCGCCCAGCAGCGGTAGCCAAAAATCTAGCCAATGAGCATTACCTAAGCAAGTTGAGTACGAGTTTCCATAAGGTCAACAGCGTACCGCTGGACCCGCAGGAAATTTCCTATTTGCAGCCAGAGATGATTCTGGTTGGAAATCAGGAGGAGTACGATACGTTGTCGCCAATAGCGCCGACATATATTTTTTCACAGAACGACGACAAGCCATTCGTATTGTTACAGAAACTTGGTGAGGTCTTTGGTAAGGGGTTTGAAGCGGAGAAGGTAATGAAGCAATATGAGCGCAAGGCACAGCGCCTGAGATCGCGGTTGAAAGGTATGATTCAGAGTACGGATACGTTCTCTGTGATGGAAATACGCGATGACTCAATCTATGTGTTCGGGAATTACTGGTGCAGAGGAGCCTACAATCTGTATGATGGCCTTGGACTCCAGGCACCTGAACGTATACAGAAGGAATTAATTGACCGTCAGGCTTATCTCATGATCTCAGAGGAGCAAGTTGCATCCTATGTAGGAGACCACTTGTTCCTGACGGTACTGGATTCGGAGCGGTATCAACATATGTCGAGCAGCATCTGGTGGCAGGAAATGCCTGCAGTGAGGCAAAACCAGGTGTATATGACGGAGTATACGGAATTCGCAGTTACCGATCCCATATCTATGCCTTACCAACTGGATGCCCAGATGAAGTTAATACTTGAACGTAAAATGCTCCATTCCTGATCGGATCACTTAACTCTTATACCGTCTCAATTGAATTACCGCTACGAGAGGTGAAAAATTTTATTTTGACAACGATGGATACCAAAGCAAGCAAACCAAAGATGATTCCGCTCCAGATGACCTGATGGATGCCGAGTTGGGCAATGAACCAGCCGCCAATGGAGGTACCGAGAGTAATCCCCAGATTAGAGAAAGAGACAAAGAGGCTGTTTCCGAATTCCGGCGCTTCCTGAGATTCCGTCGTAAGCCAAGTTTGGCTGACAATCAGACCGCCAGAGTGAATCGCACCCCAGACGAACACCATGATAATCATCGGAATGAAGTAGGTACCTGCATAGAAAACGAGTAAATAAGCCGCCATGTATAGCACCGGGAAGAGGAGAACGGTCCTCGGAATATTCCGATGCAGAAGCTGTCCAAATACCAAATTTCCGGCGATCATAATAACACCAAAGGCCAAGAGCATCACACTAATCCATGAACCGCCCATTTGGGTGACTTGCCCCAGATATTCGGCGAAATAACTATATACGGAGAACATCGCTGCAAAAATAAAAATGACAGTAGCAATATTTAGCCACAGCGCAGGTTTCCGCAAAATGCCGATCTGTTTGCCATAAGACATCTTCTCTTGCACAGGCATCGAGGGCAACCATATCCATATACCGATGAAAGCAATGATACTGACAACCGCTCCGAACCAAAACGCAGCCTCCAACGAGAATCGTTCCGCAAGATAGGAAGTTAGGGGCACGCCAAATGCAAAGCCGGCAGTGATTCCGGTAAAGACTTTGGCAACGGCCTGACTGCTTTTTTCCGGTGGGACCAGCTTGGCACCCGTGACGAGAGCAACGGAGAAGAAGACTGGATGGAAAATGGCCGGGATAATCCGAAAGATTAGCATCATGTCGAATCGGGTTGTGTAGGCATATACTACGTTGGAAATGGCGAACAATAGCACGGCAGTTAACAAAATGGTTTTACGATTGATACCAGATACGAGCAAAGTCAGGAAAGGGCCAGACACAGCAACGACGAGAGCGAAAATACTTACCAGCCATCCGGCCTGTGCAGCGGTGATGTTGAATTTCTGCGTGATCAGGGGCAGTACTCCGATAATGCCGACTTCTGTAGTAATGATGGCGAATACACCGAGCGCCAGAATGAGGATGAGTAACGGATTAACCTGTTGTGATTTCGATTTCATGTTAAAGTCTAGACCTCCAAATATATTTATATATATAGAAAAATAGATATATTAAACTAAAAAAATGCCTCCTCACCTATATAAAAATATATGGCCGATATAATAAGTTCTCAGAATTACATTATATCTATATTTATAGATTTGTAAATATAATAAAGTGTAAGTCATTTAGTTAAGTCATCATGTTAGTGCCCAACATCTATACTTTTTGAGGGACAAGCTATACTTTCTACATGGATAATTACAAATATATCCAGTAAAATGAAATTTGTAAGCGCTTACCAATGAGTCGAATACTAAAATTCAAAGGAGGAAGATCATGTTCAAGTCCAGATGGTTTAAGACTGTAGGTTCACTGGCATTGGTTGGTGTGCTCGCTACCTCAGTCGCGGTTGGCAGTGTGAGTGCAGGTTTGGCCAAAGGTAGCAAGTTTTTGGGCAATATCATTGCAAGCAGTGTTCCCTCCAATTTCAGTCCCTATTGGAATCAGGTAACGCCGGAGAATTCAACAAAATGGGGAGCAGTCGAAGCCACGCGTAACAATATGAACTGGTCTCAGGCAGATATTGCCTACAATTATGCCAACAACAATGGATTTCCGTTCAAGTTTCACACGCTTGTCTGGGGAAGTCAGGAGCCAGGTTGGATTAGTGGACTTTCCGCTGCAGATCAGAAAGCTGAAGTAATCCAGTGGATCAAGGCAGCAGGTCAGAGATATTCCAAATCCGCGTTTGTCGATGTAGTTAACGAACCATTACATGCCAAACCTTCCTATCGTAACGCCATAGGCGGGGATGGAGCGACAGGGTGGGACTGGGTTATTTGGTCTTTTGAGCAAGCAAGACAAGCTTTCCCGAACGCCAAACTCCTGCTGAACGAATATGGGATTATTGGCGATCCGAATGCAGCTGATCAATACGTTCAGATCATCAATATCTTGAAGAGCAGAGGCCTGATTGATGGCATCGGCATCCAGTGTCATTACTTTAATATGGATAACGTTTCTGTCAGCACAATGAATACCGTATTGAACAAACTGGCCGCAACCGGATTGCCGATCTATGTATCCGAACTGGATATAACCGGCGATGATAACACACAGCTGCAGCGCTACCAGCAGAAATTCCCTGTCCTCTGGCAGCATTCGGCCGTTAAAGGTGTGACGTTGTGGGGCTTTAATCAAGGTCAGACTTGGGTGAGCGGTTCTCATTTAGTGAATACCAATGGTACAGAGCGTCCAGCACTGCAATGGCTGAGAAATTATCTTGCGAACAATCCTTAAGCGAGGTAGGCAAAATCATTTACAGAATCATTTCTTTCCATAACTTTGCACAAGAATATAGCGTCATATCCCCCACATCAAGTAGGGGGACATGACGCTATTTCGTGGTTTGAATGGGTATTAGGATTGGGAAATAATAATACTGTTGAAGGAATCAGCCTCCAGCTCGAACCGGAGTGTCTGCCCTTCATATGCCAGTTGCAGGTCACGGCTGTCCTTGAACGGATTGTTGATGACAATGACGAGACTATTGTCCGGGTTACGGAAGGCCACGGCTTTGCCACTCCAGGCTCCAGACAGTCCTACTCTTCGTGCACCAGGCACGACATCATGAGCAAAATGCTTCATCACATAATACTCGGGATTCCGAATGATTCCTTTGGCATCCGGGTCTACCGTAATCATGGAGTTTTGCTCCCACCCCCATGTGCTGCGGCCTTTCGGCTCCAGAACCATGTTCCAATAAATATACGCATTCACTCCATTGCTGAAATAGTGCTGGTACAGATTAAATACATACTTGGCGTAGTTCCAAGAGTTGTTGCCATCACCGCACTCATTCTCGGTCTGCATGTAACGAAGCTCCGGGTAGCTCGCGGCTGTACGTTGGATGGCATTTTTGCCTGCCCACTGATAACCAACTCCCTTGATATAGGCGTAGGCTTTGGGATCACTAAGCACCAGCCCGGCATATTCATCAAAATCATTGGTTTTCTTCTTGATCAATTCTTCCCATGGATCAGGTGCGTTGATCGTTCCCAGCCAGATTTCCGTATCCAGACCGTGCTGATCAAAGGCAGGACCCAGGTAATCGGCGATAAACTCACGCAGCTGCTCTCCTGTCCACATGCAGGAAGGGAATTTCTGATCCGCGATGACTTCGTTTTGTACATGGACCTGATGGATGGTGATGCCAGCGTCCTTGTACGCCTGTACGAATTTGACGAAATACAGCGCATAAGCTTCCAGGATATCCTTCTCCCAGCGCAGCGTTCCATAGTTATAGGCTTTCGGTGATTTCATCCAGGTGGGCGGGCTCCACGGCGAGGCGAAGAATTGCAGATTCGGATTATAGCTCAGGGCCTCTTTGATGTATGGAATCAGATATTTGAAATCACGTTCGATCGAAAAATGTTCCATGGTCACATCGCCGTCCACCTCATTGTGACTGTACCATTGCTCTGCATAATCACTCGCGCCAATGGGCAGGCGACAGATGTTGAATTTATGTTCATCTTCCGGGTGGAAGAGGGAATGAAATACGTCATGACGCTGCTCCTCATTCAAGTGGGACAGGGCAATATAACCAAGCTCATTAAAACAACCGCCAAATCCTTCTACAAGCTGATGCTGTTCACCTGTGAGCTTTAAGTTAGCGTTTTTATTTGTAGATGTATAAGAGATCTCTTTCCATGCATGATCTGGTGTAGTGGAATAACCATGTAATGTCAGGGACATTGGAATTTCCTCCTCGCTTGAATCTTAGGTATGATGTACAGTCAGTATATCAAGTCCCATTGCAAAAGAAGATACGCTGAACCGCGTAAAATTTGCCCTAATCCAAGGTGGTGAAATGCATGATCATTCCTGAACCATACCGTTCTTATCTATCTCCGGAGAGCCGATGGCTGCCTGCGACGGACTGGAACGTCAAGCTGTTTGGTGCTCACATGCAGAAGGTAAAGCGAGGCTGGCAAGTGCCGCTGGAATCGCATTTGGCCTTTGAATTGATACTGATTCTGGAAGGATCGCAGACGACGATACTGGAGAACATCCGTTATGATCTCCACGCAGGAGATATATTGCTTATCCCGCCTGGATGCAAACATACCAATGAATGTAATCAGGAGCAGGGGCTGACCTACTTTATTGCCCATTTCAATGTAGATGAGGTTCTGTTTCGCCAGGAGATGAGTAGACATGTGCAGATGTTGTTCCCATGTGGCGGCGAGGATAATCAGCGATTAACGGAAGTTATGATGAAATGGGTGGATCTGCTTCAGCACAGAGAAGAATATACAACATCAGATCTGTTCCGTATGCAGGCTGGTTTGCTGGAGATTTTGGCGATATTGGCAGAGCAAAGCTTCTCCCGTTCCCAAGAAGCCGTATCGCCTACTGTGGCGCACTATGCAACACTGATTGCTGAGGCAATCAAAAGCCGCTTCAATGCCGGGAATATCCAGCGGGAAGGTCTGGGGGATAAGGAGATTCGGATTGAAGAGATTGCGGCCTCGCTTCAAATCAGCCCTGGATATGCTCTGGAGACGTTTCAGAAAGTATACGGCATCTCCCCGCGCAGATATTTGTCCGAACTGAAGCTCCACGAGGCCAAGCAGCTGATACACCAGCCTGATCTTAACCTCACTCGGGTTGCTACCATGCTCGGATATTCCAGTCTTGCGCACTTCAGTCGTCAGTTCAGAAGATGGACTGGTATGAGTCCCAGTGAATACAGGCAGACCATGGGCAGCATCCGTTTTTTCGATTAAATAATCGCATTCCGCGTGATCGTATCTAGTTTAATGCTCATCAAAAATCCCCGCTGATGTTCAGACGGGGACTTCGCTGTGCATGTAACAATCTACATGGAGGGCATATGAATTGAATTGTGCATTAAGATAAGTTGAGATAAGTGCGCGGTGCTTGATCATGCTTTGCTTAATTAAGGTTGTACATTTTCGTCCTGCGCTTTGTTTTCGAAGATCAGAATCGTTTTGCTGCTTCCGATATACGCAATCGTCGTATTGAATTGCTCCGAAATAAAACGTACCGGGACAAACGCCTTTCCATCCTTCATCAGCAGGGGTGCATCGTTTATAGCAAGCGTATCGTCCACAACCACCTGTTTGTTGCCCACCGTCCAATGAATCGTTGTATCATTCTGCGCAATCTGAACCTCTTGTGTATCCGGATTCCAGTTCACGCTGGCATTCAACTGTTCGGAGACAAAACGGAGTGGTACATAGGTCCGTCCCTCATCGATAAAAGGTGCAGCCTCCAGTGCGTAAGCACGATCCCCGACATAGGCTGTGGTAGAGCCTTCAATAAGCCGCTGGAAATTACCCTGTGGAGTACGCTTCTGCTCCCGCACATTCATCTGGTTTAGCAGGCGCATCGTGTCACTACCGTTCGCAACATCCAGATAATTATTTTGCACCGTAAGTCCGGCAGGTTCCGGTTCAGAGACCGAGGTCTGCGTACCGGAGGATAAGGAAGTGGAAGCCGAGATATCCGTTATCGTATTTGTATTTGCAGAGCTGTTTCTTGTAAAAGTAAAACCGGCAATCGGTGACAGATTCCACACCCGGTTATTGGACAGTTTCAGTACTTCCAGCTTGGATAGCTGGCGTAACGGCTCCAGATCATAGATCTGATTGGACTCCGCATTCAGTTCTTTCAACCCTACCAGGTCTTCCAAGGGTGCCAGATGCTGAACCTGATTCCCGGAGAAGTCCAGCGTCTGCAGGCGTGTCATATGCTTCAAGGGCATCAGATCGGAGATCTCGTTGCCTGCCACATTCAGCTTCTGAAGTGTATTCGGCAGATCAGCCAGTACATCCAGTGTATGAATGTGGTTGTTGGCCACATTGAGCTGTTTCAGTTTTCTTTTATCCGCCAGTGGTGTAAGGTCCGTTATCGTATTATTCGAGATTTCAAGCCATTGAAGATCATCTGCATCCGCCAGTGCGGAGAGACTAGTAATCTGGTTACCGCTGGCGTGAAACGTATGTAATCGGGTGAATCCACGTACAACTTCTATGGAAGAAATGGAATTGTTGCTGATATACAGCCGTCCCAGGTCTTTCAAATCAGCCAGTGCATCAATCGATGTAATGTAATTATTGCGAACGTCAACCTCGCGAAGCCGAGTCAGATGCGCCAGCGGTGTTAGGTCTTCAATCTCATTGCCATATAACCGGAGGTGAGTCAGATTCGTGGCGTATTCCAGACCGGACAGGCTTTGAATGCCTGCATTGCTCAGATCCACTACTTGCAACTGCTCCAGGTCGGAGGAGGTTAGAGGGGCATCTACCGGTTTGTTCAGGATCAGCTTCAGTCCGTTCTCCAGTGCAGGATCTTTGATGATTCCTTCGCCCAAGTCTGCCGTGGTATAGGCCATCGCTTGCCCAGCCGCCCCAAGACTCAGGATGAATACTAGAAATAGTAGAGTCATTCTTCTCATTGCATGAATTCCCTCCGATTCCGATTTTAAAATACTCCGAACAGATTGATTTTTTTCGATGATATATAAGGTAAGTACAATATTTACACGATAACGGAGAGGGCAGAAATAACCTGAAGAAGCGAAGCTGAAAGCTTTCTGGAAGAAAGCTACATCGAAAGCATACGCTTCACCTTTATCACGGGATTTCTCCCTTTAGAAAAAGGGAATCAAAGAAATCCGGGGATAACAGTGATCGGAAGGTAGTTCTGCCATCGGAGTGGTAAGTGTAAATAGATCAGTTTAACTTATGCAGGCACGAATAAAAACACATCTATAGTTATTAACCCATCATAGGGCAAAAGGAACAAGAAATTCATGACAGGTAGAACATCTACTTCTATTCTATATGATACAAACCCCATACTGCACTCTTCCAGCCATCTTTTTCAAAAAAAATTGTACAACTCCCCCAGATGCTATTCAACTCCATAACAGAAAGGGTATAGATGAAGTAAGAAAGCCATTTGGAGGAGAAGATGCAGGTATGCGCCAAGCCATGATCATTAGTAATCCATCGTCGGGTAAAGAAGAGGCTCAGCAATATGTGTCCCAGGTACAAGAAATTCTTGAATCACAGCAGTATGAAGTGGTGGTCAATGAGACGGCTGGTGAGGGCGATGCGACCAACTACTGTCTGAGTGCCTGCAAAGATGGCTGTGATCTCGTCATTTCCATCGGAGGGGATGGGACGCTGCATGAGACGATTAACGGCATGATGGATCAGGAGCATCGTCCCAGACTGGGTGTGGTGCCGCTGGGTACGGTGAATGATTTTGCGCGTGCGCTGAATATCTCGCTTGATCCGGAGGAAGCCATTCGGCAGTTACGTTCGGAGCAGATCCATAGGGTGGATCTCGGTAAAATCAATGATCGTCTGTTTGCCAACGTGGTGGCAGCCGGTTCATTGGCAGAGGCGTTGTTTTCGGTATCATCGGAAGAGAAGTCGAAGCTGGGTTCATTCGCTTATTTGAAAGAAGGATTAAAAGACCTGATGAATACACCGGCTAAGCCACTAACTATTGAGTATGACGGGCAGTTTTGGGAAGGGGAGTCTCCACTTTTTCTCGCGGCACTGACCAATTCGGTTGGAGGTTTTGAGAAATTGTCCCCGGAAGCAGCGGTGGATGATGGGTTAATTCATTGTTTTGTGATCCGTAGCATGAATGTCTTTAATACGGTAACACTCGGAACGTCCCTGTTGTTTGGCAACTTGAAGAACCATAAGGATGTTGATTATTTTACAGCAAAAGAAGTTCACGTCCGTTCTACAGAAGCCATTCGCACAAATGTGGATGGAGAAGAAGGGCCCTCTCTGCCCATTCAAATCAGTGTATTGCCTCGGCATATTGAAGTGATAGTCCCGGAAGAAGTATAGGTGAGTGATCGATGCAGAAAAAAACCTCCATTATTCCATATAAGAATTCTAAAATTCCATTGAAACCGATTGCAGTTCTGTGTCACAATCATAGACGGAAGACAAGTATATACTAGTTGGCAAAGATCATGAGAATGAATGTACGATACTATTCGAATATGGAGGGAAATCATCTTGAGAACAATTAAACTTGGCAGCAGCGCACTCGAAATACCGGTTGTAGCCGTTGGCTGCATGCGAATTAATTCATTAAGCAGCAAAGAAGCTGAACATTTTGTTCATTCCGCCATGGAAGCAGGCGCGAACTTCTTCGATCATGCTGATATTTATGGAAACGGGGCGTGTGAGGAGATCTTTGCAGAGGCTGTGCAGATGAATCCCCAGGTTCGTGAAAATATGATCCTTCAATCCAAATGCGGTATCCGCAAAGGCATGTTTGATTTCTCCAAAGAGCACATCTTGAATTCGGTGGATGGCATTCTGCAGCGCTTGAAAACCGATTACCTGGATGTTTTGTTGCTGCATCGCCCGGACACCTTGGTTGAACCGGAAGAAGTGGCTGAAGCCTTTGACCAGCTGGAACGCGAAGGCAAAGTGCGTCACTTCGGGGTATCCAACCAGAATCCGAACCAGATCGAACTGTTGAAAAAATACGTTAAACAGCCACTGGTAGCCAACCAGCTGCAGTTGAGTATTACCAATACCACGATGATTGACAGTGGAATCAACGTAAATATGGAGAACGATGCCGCGGTTAACCGTGATGGCAGTATTCTTGATTATTGCCGCCTGCATGATATCACGATTCAACCATGGTCCCCGTTCCAATACGGATTCTTCGAAGGCGTATTCCTGGGCAGCGATAAGTTCCCGGAACTGAATGCGAAGATCGATGAGATTGCTGCAAAATATGAAGTGAGCAACACGACCATCGCAATTGCTTGGTTGCTGCGTCACCCGGCGCAAATGCAGCCCGTGACAGGTACAATGAACATCCAGCGTTTGCAGGATTGCATCAAAGCTGGCGATGTTCACCTTACACGCCAAGAGTGGTACGAAATCTATCGTGCAGCTGGCAATGTGCTGCCTTAAACCCCAATCAATACATAGCAGAATGATCTGCTGTATTGCATGTAAAACACGAGCGTATATAGCGCTCGTGTTTTTATTTTATCCTTTATTTGATGCTTATTCGTTCCCGGTATAAAATAAGGGTAGGGCCTCTATTTTAACAAAAGGATTATTTTGTAATTAATACAAATTAGTTGAATTTATCTTATTGACCCTTGCTTAATTATTACATATAATTACTTTTGCATACCGTTAATCCTGTTTATGGTTTTTTATTTTGGAGGGTGGTGTTAGTTTGGAGCCGACAACCACGATACGCGATCATTTAGAGAGTTATCTGAAGCGTGAGCAGATGTCCATTAGTCTTTTTTCGGAAACGTCAGGAATTAACTCGGGTACGCTGAGCAACATTTTGAATAAGAATCGTCCGATTGCGATGCAGCAGCTGGATCGAATCACTTCAGCTATGAGACTTGAAGAAGGTTACTTCTATGAATTGTATATAGATGAGTGTTTTGTCCATGCTGCCCCTGACTGGCGAAGACTGGGACCATTCCTTCATCGATGTGCAGAATTGGATAAATTGAATTGTATTGAAGATGTTATCCGGTTGATGATGGATAATCTATCTTATATTCCTTTGTTATTTGATCTGGCTGAAGAATTCTACCATGCTGGTAAATTCAAACCGGCCGTTCTACTATATGAAACGATAGCCGAGAGTGAGAAAATGCAACACTCTGAACGGCTTGCACTATGTCAGTATCGTCTATTCAGATTGGGGCTGAGCAATGATCAGCAACGAAATCTAATCATCGCGGCCCAATTCGAATACTATGTGGATCGGTTGGATGAACGCTATCAACTGGATGCGCTCAACGAACTGATTAATGCCTTTGGTGCTTTGCACAGATGGAATAAAGTTCAGGAGCTGTCCGAGAAGCTTAGGGTGAAAGCAACCATCCATTATGAGCTTAATGGGAGAAGGAAACAGGAAGAAACCAAAAGACCGATTGTGTTTTACATTCTGTATTCTTATTTGGCTTCAGGTAGTGCGTGCTATCAACTTAAAGACTATCAAGGCGCGCTTAAATATGTTTCTTTATACACGGATAACAGTTGGGTGAAGAACCCTAATCAAGACGAGATGGTAGTTATGAATCAGTTTCAGGAATGGGCTGAGGGAAACCGTTATATATATCAATTAATGAGCGGACAGTTTGATGTATTGCCTGAATATTTGAATTACATCTCAACAAAAGAAAATGAAATTTTCCCGGCGCTTTGTGATATTGTGACTGCTGCCAATCGCTATGATAAAAATATTGATGATGTGCTCGAACAGTATGAATCATACTTTACGTACCAGGAACAGAGCAACCGAATTGGAAAGGTTAGCAGACAGGTTACAGATGATCGATATCTACGTCTTTTAGCAGATCTCGCTGCGTATTATTTAAAGAAAGACGAGTATTTCACAGGAATACAATTTGTTCTGGATAGTTTGCGATTCTCTATTGAAATTAGCAGTGGACGAGGTATGCTTAGAGGTGTCGGACTGTTTGAGCAATATAGGGAGTTTGCAACTGAGACGGCGAAACAGCAATACAAATTGATCATTAGTGAGGTGCAGAAACTCAATGAAGAGAAAGTTGGCTTTGCTGATAGCTACATGTAGTATTATTATTTACATTGTAGCTCCTGCTACGGAACCTGTCTCAGTCAAGGAAGTTCCAGACCCCGGCATTATGAGAACTGCTGACCACGGATTCGGAACTTAAAAAATTGGTAAGGGACGCTTCTGAATATTCATTCAGAGGCGTCTTTTTTTGCGTCTGGTGGAAGAATAAGTATGTCGTACCCCTTGCGGCCTATCGATTGGCATAATAAACTAAAATATGACAAAAAGGAGGGGTACTATGGATTGCTTGGAGTTAATGTCACAGATCGAAGAAGCCAGACAACAGCTTCACCGCTTACAGTCGGAATACGGTAGTCTGCTTCATCCTGAAGTCATCCAGCAATCTGTAGTTCTGGACGGTCTTATTAATCAATACAATCGAGCCAAAATGAAAAATTTGATTAATTAGTGGTTCGCCTATTTACATATTGGTTTCCGTATACTATAGTTAGTCACATGAGTAACTAACCGACTAACTAATTAACGATGAATGAAAGTTGGAATCGCATGAAATCGAATTTGGATGAATCTCAGCCCATTTTTCATCAGATATCCATGATGATTATGGATGACATTGTAGACGGCAGATTGAAGGTAGAGGAACAGGTTCCGTCTACCAATGAGCTCTCTCGCTTTTACAATATCAATCCAGCCACAGCACGCAAAGGGCTTCAAACGCTCGTGGACAAAGGTATCATTTACAAACAGCGAGGTGTTGGAATGTTTGTTGCAAAGGGAGCCAGGGAAGCATTGCTTGTTGAACGAAAGCAGCATTTTTACGAAGAATATATCAAACCTTTACTTGAAGAGGCCAGACGGATTCACATGAATGATGACATGATTGTTGATTTGATCCGCGGCAAGAAGGATAAGGAGAGTGAGTTATGATTCATATCGAGCAGATGAACTACAGCTATCAGAAAACAAAAACGCCGGTTCTGAACAACGTTACTTTGCATGAAAATGAGCCGATCATCAGTGCAATGTGGGGAAGAAACGGTGCCGGCAAAACAACCCTGATGAGTCTACTCGCAGGCCATAACCGACCTGATGCTGGAACCATCCAAGTGATGGGCCAGGATCCATACAATAACTTGGCTGCGCAGGAGAACCTGTGTTATATCCAGGAGAACCATCCCCTGGGTAGAAATTGGACGATCAAGGACATGGTTCGATTCGGTCAATACTTCCATCCTCAGTGGAATCAGGCTCTTGCCGAGCAACTAATCGACATCTTCGAATTACCAGAGAAGAAGAAGATCGTCAAATTCTCAAAAGGCATGAAGACCGCCGCTCAGATGATATTGGGTCTTGCCAGTAACGCAAGGGTAACGATTCTTGATGAGCCCACCAATGGACTTGATGCTGAGAAACGTAAATATTTCTACAATGCTTTACTAGAGACTTATGAAGATAACCCGCGTCTAATTCTAATATCAAGCCATCATATTGAGGAAATTCAGCCTTTATGTGAGTCCCTTATCGTTCTGCAAGCAGGGGAAGTGTTGTTTAATCAGTCGATGGAAGAGATGCGCGAAAAAGGAGTTCTTCTAACAGGGAGAATAGAAGATATCAATCGAGTCACCGCAGACGTGAAGGTCATAGAATCTTCCCAGATGGGATCGACCTTGAAAGTGATGATTGATGAGCCATACTCGAAAACGTGGAAAGACATCGCTCATACGCAGGGGCTTTCCATTGAGAAGGCGACATTACAGGATTATTTGGTTAACAGGACGCGTAATCAGGAGGGGATTAAGCGATGAACTCGGTGAAAGGTACGAATCGGCTGATTCTGGATGATATGCGCTGGTATTTGATGATCTTCTCCTTCATCACCCTTATGCTTACTGTAGTCTATCTGGCCATTGGATTCATCTTCGATATTGCTTATACTACACAACTTTGTGGTCCAATGTATGGAGGGATCTGTGCTTTTGCGATTGCGGGAATCGTTACATTGTTTCCAGTTGCAATAGGTATAGGGAGTACACGCATTCAGTTCATGAAATCCTTCTATATCATTTCGGTTTGGATGGTCATAGGCACAATTACCATCCTGAATATAATCTATTTTATTACGCATCTTCTCCTTGAATATGGAACACTTCGCGTAACCTTTTATCAACCAGGCATGCTGTACTCAAGCGAATATCATTTTTTCTCCTATTTGTGGATCGATCTGATGATTGGTTTTCTCGTGCTGGGACTGTCCATCTTTTCAACCGTCTGTTGGATCAGATTGGGGATGCGCAATTTTTTCAGTCTGTTCTTTGGATTTAGCTTAATCGTCACGCTGGTATTTACTTTGAGCGATCTTAGTGAGTTTATGTTGTGGATTGCGGGAGTCAATCGCATGACATTGTTCACCGCTCTGGGGGTCATTGGAGGTGCTTTGCTTCTGAGCACGTACCCCATGATGAAGAATGCACCGCTTACAATGAAAGGCAGAAAAGATTGATAAGATCAGAAAAACACGAGTGCGTACATACACGCCTCGTGTTTTTTTGTATGAGTTAAGCTTGAGCTTGTGGTTTGAATCCTTCTTCTTTGAGATACTCGCCTGCTTCGCTACGCGTTTCGAAAGCCATATCCAGATTAACACCGGAATACACATACCACATGTCATCTTCATATTTTAAAGTAAGTGTATGTCCATCTTCATCGACCCATGTTCCGCCACCGGTAGAGGTTGTAGCCAATGTAGGAGCAGCTTTGGCTTGTTCTGGCTCTTCTGATTCTACTGCGTTGGGATTGGTTGACATTGCTTTAATCGTTTCATCTAACAATGTGCGTAGATCTGCTTCGGAGTAATCACGAATATTGACGAATCCTTTATTATCTGTCTCATAGTTGGGCAGCAGCCCTGCATAGATATAACCGTTACCGTTAGGATGAATATGGAGAGCAACAATCTTTTTCTCGTACGCACTTTCTTCGTAGTGGAAATTAACACGGCCGAGAGAAACATCTTTGCGTTGCAGTTGGGGATACGATTGTAGCACTTCAAGCTTTTGTTCAACGTTAAGCATATTTTCCTCCTGTTAGTGTTGGGTAGTGGTGATTATAACATACATAGGTGAAAAGATAAGCATCAAAAAACAGGCGCAGTATAGCACCTGTTTGAGGATTCACATCATAGATGATCGCTTATAATAGTAGCATTAAATGAATATCGTGAAAAAGTGCGCTTCCCTCTGGTGGAAATTGAGAAGCGCGCCTTTGTGTTAGTTTCCAGATAGAATACTTTGCCCCAGTTCTTTCAGGTATTCCATCGCTTGCAGATAAGGATAAGGACCATAACTTACGCGTGCCACACCCAGCCCGGCAAGTTGTTTCGGTGAGGGTTCAGGGGATGTAACCATCACGTTGACCGGAAGCGACGAACGTTCACACAATTCCTGAATCAGTTGTTGATTCTGTAAGCCCGGAACGAACAGACCACTGGCGCCTGCTTCTGCATATGCCTTGGAGCGAATAAGTGTTTCTTCCAGGAGAGCGTGATTGTGTCGTTCAGGTGCATTTTGCAAAAAGATATCTGTGCGGGTGTTAATGAACAGCGGAATGCCTGCCTGCTCCGCAGCTTCCTGGGCAGCCGACAGTCTCAGACATTGCTCCTCCACAGCGTACAGTCCCGCGCCAGAGGGGAGCTGATCCTCAATATTAATTCCTACCGCACCGTGATGGATCACTTGGCTCACATTTCCCTTCACTTCTGACGCCAACCTGCCATACCCTCCCTCAATATCGATCGTAACAGGCAAATCCACGCTCGCTGTAATCCGGGCCAGATTGTCCAGTACCAGCTGGAATGGCATCGCTTCTCCATCTTGTTCACCGTGGGCAGCAGCTACAGACCAGCTTCCAGTAGCGATTGCTGCTGCTCCAGCAGATTGGATGGCGAGTGCACTCCCGGCATCCCAGACATTGACCAGAACCAATGGATTGCCTTTGGTATGGGATTGGTGGAACATCATCGCTTTTTCTTGTAGGGTACTCATAAGACTTATCTCCTCCGTTACATAGCTGTATCCTTCATATCACTTGCCGTTCTTTTCTTATCTATTGAGTACTCAGCTACCCTGCTTCTCGTGAGTTAAAAGCCAGTTTTTGCGTGTCAGACCTCCTCCGTATCCACCCAGTTCACCACTAGCATTGATCACACGGTGACAAGGAATAACAATAGCTAGCTGATTAGCTCCGTTGGCCTGTGCTACCGCTCGACATGCTGTGGGTTTACCCAGTGCATTCGCGATATCTTGATATGACCTCGTCTCCCCCGGCGGGATCGCAATCAATTGCTCCCATACACTCTTCTGGAATGGTGTTCCTAACCAGAACAACGGGGTATGGAATACAGCTAGCGTGCCCTCAAAATACTGCGCAAGTTCCCGTTCAATGGAACGAATCGGATCTGTTACTCCAGGTACAATGGCTGACTTCGTTCGTTTGCGCAATCGTTCCACCTCGCGCTCCAGACCTCTTCGATCCACGAATTCGAGCAGATATAATGCTTTCTCATCGGCTACAGCCATCATGGGTCCAAGACGTGTGTCGATCCAGGACGCCTTCAATACATGTTCTTCATCTACTTGTGTAGGCGCTGCGCCCATGATTCGCGAGAAGGCATCCCGGAACCCGCTGCCAGACTCGTAGCCGGTGGACAGCTGGGCATCAATGACCGTACGACCGGAGCGAATATTTTTCAGGGCCAGTCCCATGCGGCGGGCACGGGCATACTCCACAAAGGTCATGCCAAATCGCTTCTTGAACTGACGTCTGGCCGTCGATTCGTCGATGGATAATGCCTTGAAGTCCTGGCCTTTCCAGCGTTTCTCCGGATGGTTCTCCACGGCTTCCACCAATACGCGTACCACATCAGATACCTGATTGGGATGAGACAACGGGCGGCAACGCTGGCAAGGACGATACGAAGCAAGCAATGCCTGCTGCGCCGTCTCATAGAATTCACAGTTTTCGAATTTTGGTTTTCGCGCGGGGCATGTAGGCCGGCAGAATACACCCGTCGTCTTGACGCCTACATAGAATAAACCTTCGTATTCCGAATCCTTGGCAACCAGAGCCTGATAGTATTGTTCTTTCAGTTCAGCAGAAATCATTGGGCGCACGTCCTTATATCAGTAGAGTTTATCTTTATTGATATTATAAAAAAACGATGCGCAGGGCATCGCCGAAAATCAGGCATGAATATTTTTATTTCATCAATACATTCTTATTATTTGTTCGTCCAGTCCAGTTTACCAGAAAGATACCCAGGAATATGCATAGCCCGCCCATATAGACGTAATTCCGAATGACTTCGCCCAGAAGCAGCCAGCCGGATAAGACCCCGAAAAATGGAGCAAGAAACAGAAACGCACTTGTCTGGCCCGGATCGCCCTTGCTTAACAGGTAATACCACGTAGCGAACTGCACAATGGAACCGAGGATCGCCAGATATAGAATCACCCCTATGGACGTGGTGTTCAGGATTAGTTTTGTTGATTCCATGGTAAAACTGAGCAATAACAGCGTTAGTCCGCCGAATAACATCTGATATGCCGTTAGCACCCATGTGCTGAAGTGTGAGCCCCATTGTTTGACCAAGAGGGTAGCGATCGCCCAGGAAAAGGCAGACCCCATACCCAGTAACGTTCCTCCGGAGAATTGAAGATGGAAACCAAGCGTGATGAAAACTCCTGTTATACCGATGAGCACCCCAAACCACTGGTATGCCCGATATCTCAGACCAAGAAATACACTCCCGAGAAGAACTACCAATAGCGGATTTGTAAATGTGAGAATGGATGTCTGCCCGGAAGGAATAGTACGCATGCTCAGGAAAATGCAGGCCATCACGCCCGTCGTCTGGAACAGACCGATGACGAATAACCGGAGCCAGTCAGGCGCGGTCACGGGAAGATTTTTATTTCGTACCCAGATCGCCATTAATCCTCCAGCGAGCGTAAATCGAATGCCGACCAGCAGAATGGGTGAGACATAAGTCAATCCGATTTTGCCCACAGCAAAGGATGAACCCATAAGCGAAGTGGCGAGTATAACGAGCATCATAAAAGCAAAGCGATTCAACCTTTTACCCCCTCAAATAGCATGTTTTTTTGACCCTTTCAGGGTAACACGCCAACATTTCAGGGTTCATCGAAGTGTATTAACGAATTGAATTTAGTACTCATTTACATAATATGGAGCTTAATGTGAGATGATATGGTGTAGTAATTACTATAGAAGGTGCTGTTTGGAAAGTTCTCTTTGGATGAATGCATAAGGTTTGTTACTTTAGATAAATGGAGGGAGTACCAATATGAATCTTAATAAAAATAAATCTATTCTCTGGGTGTCTGTTCTATGTATTCTGCTGTTGACCAGCGCATGTGGGGCAAAAAACAACAACGAATCCGTACAGGAACACGCCTATCCACAATCGAAGCAGCCCATAGAGGAAGCGGGAAATAGTTCCGTTCCCAATATGGAGGCGAAGAATAACAATAATCAGGCGAACGAAAGTGTGAATGAAGGCAAGCCTACGGCTCAATCGGAATCCTCTGCTGATGCGGAAGGACAGGTCATGATCGTAATTGACCAGACGGATAAGCCGTCCGAGGGCAATAGCTTTGATTTTGCGATAAAACAAATTCCTGAGGGCTACGCTTTATCCGAGATGCGCTGGACGTCCAACACGGTAACGATTGTGAACTCCTACAAGGAAGCGATCGAGCATGGCGCGAATGGAAAAGAAGGTTTTTATATCAGCGGTGACGGGCAATTCTCCGGATTTATTTATTCGGATGAGATGAAGGGTGAACGCGGCAAAGCGACGTTTGTATTTACCAATGAAGAGGGGAAAGAAGTGATCTCGGAGAAGGAAATTAAATTAAAATAATCAGGCAGATCATAACCGTGTGCAGTGCTTTCTGTTAATTAAAAAATGGAAAATGAAACAGACACATTATACGTGCGCCTTCATTTCTCCCATAAATGAGTAAAAGCAGCCGTCAAGGCTGCTTTTTATTGATCTGCAAGCTTACGCTTTGTTCTAGTAGACTGAGTGTGTCCAGCTCTCGTGTCTATAACGGACCTGCTCCTACATGAAGTCAAAGAAATAACGCACCACGTGGAACATGACTGGAGAGGTGTACGTCAGGCTGTCGACCCGGCTCAGGTAGCTTTTTTTCAACGCATCGAACTTATTGTCATCCCCGATTAACAAATCCCGCTTCAGAACAGAAACCGTCAGACTTCCGAAGAACCCAGCCAGAGCGATCAACACACCGATGAAAATTGCGAAACGTGCATCAAACGGAGTCAGGTAAGGATGAATGAAATAAGAGGCAGCGGTGGTTATAACGAATGCACAGGCGAACCCTTCCCATGTCAAAAAAGGATTGGCCGTGGGCACCACTTTGCGTTTGCCCAGATAGAGCGAGGCCAGATAATGCACCACATCATTCAGCTGGGTTAACACGACCAGGAACAGGACCAACTTTGAACCATATTCCGGTGTTGCGAACGGGAAGTAGGCCAGATGACTAAGTCCAAATACCATTAGCATTAATCCCCATTGTGTCGAGCTGACACTGCGCAGGAAACCAACCGTGCCCTTATTAATTAGACGGGGCAGGGGCAGCACCAGGAAGACATAGAGTGGAATAAACACGATAAACATCCCATACCATCCAATATAGATCCAGTAGAACTGTACCGGAATCGCCAGATACGCCCATAGAAACAACCTGCGATCAGCTTTGCGGGTGCTGCGGATCATGGAGAAGTACTCTTTCAGCGCGAAAAAGGTGAGTACCATAAGGGAGATCAGGGAGACAATCGGATTGAAGAGGGTGGCGAGACAGAAGATGACAAACATGCCCCACCAGGTTTTGATTTTGTTGCCAATGCCCGAATAATCCTTATCCGGCTGAAGCTTCGTAATGATTTTGTACACGATATGTATGACCAATAAAGCAATAAAAATCAGTGTTAAGGTAAAGAGTGAACTGCTCAAGTACAATCACCTGCTTATCCAGAAGTAAGATTCCAATATAGGGTACCTATGTTATTATGAAGGAATAGTGCCAACTTGATAAGGGGAAATTTCGTTATGACAGAACCACGCTCCATCTATATCCTGCTTACGAATACGGGAACGTTGTTTACCAAAGTCATTCAAAGTTACACCAGAGCGCCATACAATCATGCCTCCATCTCATTTGACCGGGAATTATCCGAGCTGTACAGCTTTGGTCGCAAGCATCCGAGCAATCCGCTGAATGGCGGGTTTGTGAAGGAAGATATTCAGACAGGTACATACAGTAAATATCCAAATACCACATGTGTCATTTATGAGCTTCAGGTGACGGAGCGTGAAGTGGAAAAAATGAAACGGGTGCTGCACATCTTCATTCGCAGCCGCCAGAAATATATGTACAATCTGCTTGGTGTGATTGGCATTACGTTGAAGGAGCCTGTGGAGTTCAGCAACTCCTACTTTTGCTCGCAATTTGTTGCCGAGATACTGCAGCGTTCAGGCATCAAGCTGTGGAACAAGCTGCCTGCGCTGGTGACCCCGGATGATTTTCGCCAAAGTGAACAACTGCAGTTGGTGTATGAAGGGAAGTTAAGCGATTATACGCCGGGAATTGAAAAGGGTGAATGAGGGCAAGGAGCATGTCTTATGACCATGCGCTCGCTTTCTTATCACTCAAAAAACATAATATAAAACAGCCTGCCGCCACGGATTTCCGCGCAACAGGCTGTTCGGTTTGTGTAACGCTAGATCGATGGTGTAGAGGAACGGTCAAAATCAACCTCTTCGAGGAATTCGATCACTTCACCATTTGGACTATGCACAACCGCATTTCGAACTTGAAGTGGGGGCTCACCAAGTGAGATCCAATCGGGTTGAATATATGGTTTTGCACCATGAGCAAGCGCTCGCTCGTAGATCTCTTCCACATGGTCTACGTAAAAGGCGAAATGCAGTAATGCCCCATGTTTTACTGCTTCGGGAGACTCTGCTGGTTCACCTTCGGCCGCGATTACGGCTCCGGGGTCAAACAGTTCAATGCAGGTCCGTTGATCCGGTGAGATCAGCATGCACGCCTCAGTAATTTGAAAGGCGGGCAGACTCCAGGAGTGACCAACTTTAAATCCTAATACATTCGTATAGAATGAGAGGGTATCCTCATAATTACGTGCTTGAATGGCTACGTGAGCAAGTCCGTTTACACTCATGCTCATCACTCCTTCTTCAGATTGTTTTCTAAAGTATAAAGGGAACGCTGCATTGGAACCATGCGATATCAAAGGATATAATGGAGTGAGAGTTGCGATATATAAGCTCTTTTATCACAAAAAACTTATTAAATTAGCCTGATTCTCGGGAGGGTCTACAAATGGGTTATGTTATAGATGAGATCGACCAGCAGATTATGCGTCTGCTGCAGCACCATGCTCGCATGCCAATTGTACAGATTAGCAAAGAGGTAAACATGTCCCAGCCTTCAGTCAAGGAGAGAATTCTCAAACTGGAGGAAAACGGAGTCATATCGGGATATTCAACCATCTATGATTTGTCCAAACTAAATCGTGGGACAACGACGTTTATTTTACTCAAAACAGAGCATTGTGAGGAATTCGTTTACTTCTGTGAACAGGCTGTTGAGGTTACGGATTTATATCGGATTAGCGGTGAGTACAACTATCTGATCAAGGTACAGACGGCAACCATTGAAGAGCTTGCAGAGTTCCAAGACTCGCTTGTGAAGCTTGGTCCATCCAAATCCCATATTAGTATGAAAAATATAATGGAACACCGTGTGCTGCTCTAGGAAGCAGCGAAGCACTTTAGTGTATGGGTGGCAGGATATTCGGTCCTGCCATTATTCATTGTGCACGTGCACAATGAATTTCGTCTGTTCATCAATATTTATTTGGCTTACCAGTAACTATAATGAAAGCGCGTTCAAAAAAGGTTTATCCTTTAATAACACGGATGGGGTGGGAGAAGATGAGAGAGACGACATTTGTACTGGCACCGGATTCATTTAAAGAGAGCATGACAGCGAAAGAAGTATGTGTGGCCATGGAGAAAGGATTGCGTAAAATCTACCCAACCGCCAACTATATTCATGTACCGATGGCTGACGGAGGCGAAGGAACAGTGCAGTCGCTGGTGGATGCTTCTGGCGGCGTAATTCACCAGAGAGAGGTGGGCGGGCCACTGGGACAGCCTGTACTAGCGCAGTATGGTATTCTGGGCGATGGGTTAACGGCGGCGATTGAGATGGCATCGGCGAGCGGCATTCATCTGGTGACCAAGGCAACCCGGAACCCGCTTCACACGTCAACCTATGGCACGGGAGAGCTGATTCGGGCGTGTCTGGATCAGGGTATTCGCAAAATCATTATCGGAATTGGTGGAAGTGCGACCAACGATGGGGGTACAGGCATGGCCGAGGCGCTTGGCGTAACTTTTCTGGATGCACACGGGCATCCACTTGCACGTGGAGGTGGGGCACTTGATCAGTTGGCACATATCGATGTGTCCGGCCTGGATGAACGATTGCAGGATGTGGAGTTCATTGTCGCCTGCGACGTAACGAATCCGTTATGTGGAGAGCATGGCGCTTCACGGGTGTTTGGACCGCAGAAGGGAGCTACACCGGAGATGGTACAGGTGCTGGATGCGAATCTTTCCCATTATGCAGATGTGGTGAAGCAGCAGCTGCACAAGGATATACTTGATGTGCCGGGTGCTGGTGCGGCAGGTGGTTTGGGCGCAGGGCTTTTGATTTTTACACAGTCTGTGTTACGCAAAGGTATTGAAATCATCATTGAATACACTGGATTGCGTGACAAGCTGCTACATGCGGATGTGGTGTTTACGGGCGAAGGCGGCATTGATTTTCAAACGAAATTTGGCAAGACGCCTTACGGTGTAGCGCGTGCTGCCAAGGAAGCAGGCAAGCCAGTTATCGCCATTGCAGGTTACGTTGGTGAAGGGATAGATACGTTGTACACTGAAGGTATTGACGCGGTGTTCGGTATTGTGCCGGGGGCGGCTGATCTGGAACAACTTCTGCGCGAAGGCCCGGAGAATGTGGAGCGTACAACCGAGAATATTGCGAGAGTGCTAAAATTGGGTCTGATTTCTTAACATTCTGTGGTTCGGTTATGAGGCGTAGCCTGTTCATAACAGATGGCAATACTGGCGTCTCGTCTGCTAACAGAGATGAAGGCATGAGTTTTTATTCAGATTTCGCTTCGTTATGGGATTCCTCGACTAATTTCTCCGCAGTAATCATATGTTTGGTTCCGTTCAAATACTCCAGATGAGCCTTGCCCCAGCCGCACATGCCATCCAACAGCGTACCAATCGTCTGCCCGTGTTTGGACAGACTGTACTCGACCTTCGGTGGAACATCGCCATAGAGAGTGCGCACAATAATCTGATCCTGTTCCAGCTCGCGCAGCTGTTTCGTTAACGTCCCCTGCGCTACATCGGGAATCATGCGTCTTAGTTCACCAAATCGCTTCGTGCCTTCCTTCAATAAAATAAACAGGATGAGCGGTTTCCATTTTCCATTAATGGCTTCCAACGTAACGAGTACACCTTGTAAGCGTGGCTCCTGTAAATCCATAGTATTCACCTCAATTTAAACAACTATATGTAACTTCATCATACCTGATTTCTTCGCGTTCTGCTTGTTTTGTCTATGTGAATTGGGCAGGAATAACTGTGTCATCTGGTTCCAATAGTACGAATTTTCGTACCTGGTACGATTCAATTGCGTACTGTTCAGGGCTAATCTTTTCGATAATAATGAACAAATGCTAGAAAAACGAAAAATCCAGCTATACGAGAGGAAAATGCAGAATGTGTCCATTTACATTGGAGAATAAACGTGTCGTGATTATAGGAGGAAGCTCTGGGATTGGACTTGCAACGGCAATCCAGGCTGCTGAGGCTGGTGCACATGTAGTTATCGCGGGACGATCGGAGACCAGACTAGAGGAAGCGAGGGAGCAGATTGCTCGTGTCGCAGGCAAAGGCAAGACTGGCACGGTGTCCATCGAAGTGTATGTATTGGACAATCAGGATGAAAAGCAAATCGAACAATTTTTCAATCAGGTTGGTGCATTCGATCACCTGTTCACCCCTGGAGCTGCATACACCCGTGGTCCGTTAACTTCAGATCGAGAGACGGCCGAAAGCTGTTTCAAGGGCAAGTTCTGGCCTCAATATTTTGCTGCCAAATACGCAGCTTCGTATTTATCGGCTTCGGGTTCGATCACGTTAATGTCGGGCGGCTTCAGCCAACGCCCACTGGAGGGCGGGGCCTCTTACGCTGCGTGTAACGGAGCGATTGAAAGTCTGGGCAAAGCACTTGCAGTGGAGATCGCGCCTGTTCGCGTGAATGTCGTGTCCCCCGGAACCATCTGGCGAGAGGGGCAGGAGGGTACACCTCGCGGTGAACATTTTAAAGACTATGAGAAGCTGTCTGTGCTCAAGCGTGTGGGGTACAATGAGGAGATTGCACATACGGTTACGTACCTTATGACGAATACATTTACGACAGGGAGCACATTGTTTGTCGATGGCGGATACACGATGATTTGATGCGTCTACCTGTTTGATGTGGCAAGGAGCGGTGGATGAGTACAGGTACGACGTGACAAGAATCATAAATTTTATGGAATATAGGACTCTATAATTAAATGAAGAAGTAAAAATGATGAATAATGACGAAAAATATTTGAAATCCGGCCTGTTTTTCACCTACAGGCCGGATTTTTTTCCGTTTATTGGAGCGAATGTTCAGAATCCGTTCAGAGTTGCGTAATACAATAGGCCTATATTTCGACAAGCGAGATTAGGGAGGAAAGCGTATATGCAATACAGAAAAATATTTAGCACGCTGCTCATTTTGGTGTTGGTAGCTCCTTGGTTAGCAGTACCGGCAGGAAAGGTACATGCAGGGGCATCGTATCCGGTACCCGGAAATAACGGTCTATTAACGATAAAGTATGTGGACGAGAAATCAATAGAACTACAGTGGGAGTATGCACAATCCTCATCTTCTACACCACCTGATGTAAATTACCAGGTTTACATATCTAATGCTCCTGATCTTGCAGACATGCAACAAATCAGTGGAGCATCAGGACAGGCTTATGGTGATCCGATTAATGGTTCAGCTTCTACTACAAATGGTACATTTTCGAAAATAATTACAGATCTAAACGAAGGCGATACGTACTATTTCAATGTAGTAGTTAAAGACCGATATTTGGAAGCTACGTATCAAATGCAATCTATCCAATTCACTGCACAACTGAGTGAGCTAGATCAGTACAACGAACTCAAAAAGAAGGCAGACCGGGGTAACAGCGATGACTTTATCCAAGAAGCTATCTTGCTGCTTAGTAATGAGCAATTCATTGGAGAGCCTGACTTTAAATCTTTGCCTGTAAGAGATCAGGAGGCTATTGCACAATACTTATTAGAAATTGATCCACCAACAAGCGCTGGATACGAGAACAAAGGGCAAGTTGAGTTTTTGGTGCAATTAGCTCTGAAAGCCCTTGAAGTGACTCGCCAAATCGGGGGACAAAGATCCATAACTGCACTTGATGACATGTATGCGAAACAGGCAGAACGAGGGCAGCATTTTGATTACCCTGGTCCAGAAGATAAATTCTATCAACTCATTAATGCATATCGCACTTCCTCCGAGATTGATAAACGAATGACTGCTTATCTGTACGAGCTTAGACTCAAAAAAACACCGTCCATTTCTCGTGTGTTGAAATATACAGACACAGCAGTAGAAAAAACGCCATTCATTAATCGTGCAAACACGACTGAGGAAATGTTGAAATCGTTGCAGAAATTCCGTGACATTGAGAAAGAGAGTAACTCATACAACACTGCGAATCCGGAAAACCCGATGGCGAGCTTTCCTTCGAATGTAAGTAAATGGGAAAACCTTGCAACGGAAGAGCAGGAGCATTTGGCTGATCATATGCTTACTGAAAGACCGATTGGTGGATATGCAAGTTTTGAATCCATTCAGACTACATTTAACGAATTTTTCCCTGGTAATGAAATTGATGCGTTGGCTGCTGTAAATGCTGCAAAGAGTAGCAACGATATTGATGGTATGATTCTGGCCGTGGAAAATCCTGATCTGGAAATTAATTTACCGAATGGATACTATGAATCCTTGCAAGTTAAGAAATTCATTGCTGGTTTCCTGATTGATTATGTGAAGAACGATTATAGAAATAAAGATCAGGTTCAATATATGATTGAACTCGCTGTTCTGGCACAATCCATCTGGGGGCAGAAGGAATTCGACGTTCTTAAAAACAAACTGGATTTATTTGCACAAAAGTTGGTGGATGGACCAGATTATTTTAATGACCAACAAACATATGTGCTGCGCAGCTTGGGGCAACAACATTTGGACCGTAGCCAAGTAGATAAAGGAGTTTTTGCTTATAAATACCTGCATCAGGTGGCTTTTGAAAGGTTGGAAGGAGAATTTAAAGGGAATATTGTTAATCCGGACATTGTGCTGAATCTCTTTTCTATGCCTTTGGAATCCTTTGAGAATGCTACTTCTATTCCGCTAATGGATCAATGGCTTGATCATGCCATGAACGAATGGATTGCAGGGGAAGCATTCTTCGATAACTATAAATTTAGACGTACAGGTGCCCTTGATTTGTCCAAAAGAGCTGAACTTAGCACGGAAGGCAAAAGAGAACTGGCCGAATGGGTGCTTAATGAACAAGACAGATACGAGGATGTTGGGAATCTACAATATGTAATCAACCGATTCTTTACGGCCCCAAATGTAACGGGAAACGATATCAACAACACCATAACTGGCTTGGATGACACCATGGAGCTCTCCCTTAACGGCAAACTGAACTGGATTGATGTTGCTTCTATTCAGAAATTTGATTTTAGCGGTGACAAAACGGTATGGGTTCGTTACAAAGCCATCAGTGACTTATTGCCAGGACGTGCGGTGAAGATTGTCTTCACGGCGAATGGCGATAGCAATAACGGAAATGGTTCAACACCAACCACGGGTGGAAGCACAGGTGGTGGATCGTCAGTGACTACACCTGTAACGACTACACCGACGACCAAGCAGGAACAAATCGTCGTGGACGTGAACGGAGCGAATGGCACCAACCTCACCAAAACGCCAATTACACGTACAACCGAGGCAGACGGTACGATTAAGGACCTCGTGAAGATGTCTGAGGCGATTGCCAAGGAATCGGTGGAAAAAGCGAAGCAATTAAACATGAACACAGCACGCATTGTTATCCCTGACGCTAAAGATGCTGTGTCTGAGACACGCATTGAACTGCCAAAAGCAGCGGTGAAACAGCTGAACGATGGTGGGCTTAACCTTGAGATTTCCACAGAGAACGCTATTATTTCGGTTCCAACGAAGTCGATTGCCGGATTCGACCAGGATCTATACTTCCGCGTCGTTCCGTTGAAAAAGGAATCCGAGCGTAAAGAAGTGGAAGAACGTGCGAAGAAAGAGCAGTTGATTCAACAGATTACTCCAAATTCAAACGTGAAAGTACTGGCTCGTCCGGTTGAGATTGAAACGAATATGCAAAGTCATGAAGTAACACTGACATTACCGCTGCGTGACAGTCTGCCAACTGATCCGGCTGCACGCCAGCAAGCTTTGGACAACCTGGCTGTGTACATTGAACACAGTGACGGTACGAAAGAGTTGATTCAAGGAAAACTGGTGAAGCTCAGCGATTCTAGTGAAGGCATCGAGTTTACTGTTAACAAATTCAGCACGTTCACGCTCGTTGTGGTGGATGGACTGAAAGCTTCCCAAGGCTCGCACAACCCGTATATCAACGGATTTGGTGCTGATTTCCGCCCGGATGCATTCGTAACCCGTGCGCAAATGGCAGCAATGCTGGCTCGTAATTTGTCTGATGATGCGGGAACTGCATCTGCGAACGTTGTAAACTACGACGATATATCTGCAACTCATTGGGCAGCAAGCGATATTGAAAAAGCGCAGTCCGCAGGCATCATGAACGGTATGAACGCCACTCAATTTGCGCCAGAGGGTTCAATTACCCGTGCACAAATGGCGACCATTGCATACCGTTGGATACAGCAACAAAGCGCAGACGCAACAAGCAGCACAACACAAGCAACAGATGGTGCTGGATTTACAGATGTGTCCGCCGACCTTTGGGCTTCCGATGCGATTGCCTACGTACAATCGGCTGGTCTGATGACTGGATATAACGATGATACATTTAAACCGAACAGCAAACTGACTCGTGCTGAAGCCGTGAAAGTATTAAATGTACTGTTCAAACGGACGCCGGCAACAGGCGTAACTACGCCAACTTTTACAGACGTACCTGCAACACACTGGGCTTATGCAGACATTGAGGCTGCGGCACAGAAGTAAGATAACCATATCTATAAAAGGGGAGCTCCGACCATGAAGACATGGTGGGGCTCCCCTTTTGATTATTTAAAGCCAGCTCAGCAAGCACATCGTTGCTCGGCGAGTTGGCTTTTTTATAAGGTGTATACACTTTATTAATCACTTTCATGTGGAGCGTCTTTGTAAAAAACTCCATCCCGCAGTTGATCTACAAATCCCTGCAACCACTCATAATACTGCTCCGCATGCTGAAGTTTATGCAAATCGCGCAAAGCGTCTTCCCGTTCCTCCGGCGGAGTTGTTCTGGCGAGAATAATCTCCGATAACTGCGGAATGACCTCCCGAAGGCTTTCCTGCATCACGTCGATTTCCCGTTGAAGCTTGGCCCCGAAGAAGTTCTGAAACGTACGGAAAAAGTTGGTTTCGGCCAGATACTGATCCTGGCGTTCCCGCTTTTCCTCCAATTTATAGATCATCTGAGATTCGGTAAGCGAACGTACAGCATAACTCATATTACTTTTGCTCATGTTCATGGACGTTTTCATCTCTTCCAGCGTCATGGGACGATCCTCAAAATACATAATGCCATACAGTTGACCAAATGAATGATTGACTCCATACAGATCCATGGTATTGGCAATGGCGTCAATGACTTTCTCCCTCAGCTCGGGCCGATAGGACAACGACGAATGGTTCTGGTCCTCGGCAGCTTCTTTTCCCACAATCTCACCTCTAGTATATGGATGGGACTCCCTGTTTCCTTTTCATATTTTACATGACCTCGCGTTATTTTAACATAACCCGGAATTACATTTTTCAAATGTATTATACAATCATTTTTGTACAGAAGAGATTAAAGGGAGTTTGAAGACATGATTTTTAGAGAAATTAAATAAAATTTGGACGATTAGGAGTGTGCAAATTGCGTGTGAAATTATGGAGGGAGACAGAAGCGGTTCTCTTCACCCTTCCTGCCCTTATCCCATTACTCATTTTCTGGCTGGGGCCTTTGGGATACATTGTATATCTGAGTTTTACGGATTGGGACTTCATGAGTCCTGACAAATTATTCGTCGGTTTGGATAACTACAGCTATCTGCTAACCAATTCTGAATTTTACCGTTCATTAAAAGTTACGCTGTTGTTCGGTCTTGGAAGTGTAGTGCCTACGATTGTGGGTGGATTGGCGCTGGCCATGCTCATGAACAGCAAGATTAAGTCCTCCGGCTTGTTCCGGACGCTGCTGTTCTCCCCTTGGGTGACTCCGACAGTCGCAGTCTCCATTGCGTGGTCATGGATTTTCGAACCTGAAGTGGGGCTGGCCAACCTGTTGCTTGGCTGGGTCGGCATATCCCCGATCGGCTGGCTGAAAGATCAGAACTGGGCACTGGTAGCTGTGCTCATCGTCACGCTGTGGAAATCGATTGGCTGGTCTATGGTATTTTATCTGGTCGCATTGCGTAACCTGCCATCCGATCTGCTTGAAGCGGCATCGATTGATGGGGCAGGCAGCTGGGACAAGTTCCGAAGCATTACACTGCCGTTGATTTCACCCACCACGTTCTTCCTGTCCATCATTCTGACGATCCAGTCGCTTCAGGCTTACGACCAGATCAACGTGATGACGCAAGGGGGACCAGCGGGATCAACAAGAACACTGCTTTACATGTATTATCAATCTGCATTTGAGTCCTTCAATGTGGGCGAGGCTTCTTCCATCGCCGTTGTTATTATTCTGATCTGCGTTCTGCTGTCAGGAGTATCTTTCCTGCTCGGCCGACGCCTGGTGCACTATTGATGAACATGACCACTCTAAGCAACCAAACAAGAAAAGATAATCGTCGTGAGGAAGTGCAGAAACGGAAGGTCCCTCGTGCAGGAAAAGGATTTGCTACCGCACTTCGCTATCTGCTGCTTGTGCTGGTGAGTCTGACGATGGCATTTCCGTTCTACTGGATGGTCATTAGCGGTTTAAAGACCAATGACGAGATCTGGCAGTTCCCGCCAACCTTCTGGCCCGAAACGTTCCGCTGGAACAATTATGTGGATGCGTGGCAGTCTGCTCCATTTGCCCGTTACATTCTGAACAGTACAGGGGTAGCGGCAGCGATCTGTCTGATCCAGGTCATTAACTCCAGCATGATGGCCTATGCACTCACCCATATGCGTTTTCGTATAAAAGGGGTACTCACCGGACTGATTCTGGTAGGCTACATGATTCCGAGTACCGCCGTTTATTTGCCCAGTTATTTGGTGCTCAGCGAACTTAAATTACTGGATTCCTATACCGGACTGATTGTGTCCAACTGTGTCAGTGTGTTCTCTATCTTCCTGATTCGTCAGGCGTTCATGCAGGTATCCCACGAATTGGTGGAAGCCGGCCAGTTGGATGGAGCGTCGCACTTCCGCATTCTTTGGACCATTATGACGCCGCTGGTTCGTTCGTCGTTTGCCGTGATGGTGTTGATTACTTTCATTGACCAGTACAACAACTATTTCTGGCCGATGCTCATTACCAAAGACCCGAATCTGCAATTGGTATCCGCAGGTCTGCGCAGCTTTTTCGTGGAAGGTGGAGCCTACGGTCTGGCATGGCCGCAGATCATGGCTGCCAGTGCTTTTACCATCGCACCGCTGCTTATCCTTTTCCTGTTTACCCAGAAAACGATCATGCAGAGTGTGAATATTACTGCCGGCGTGAACAAGAACTGATTTTCACAACATACTTTATATAGGAGGAATCAAAATGAAATTGGGTCAAGCGAGTATGAAATGGCGGAACAAATTAAAGCTCAGGTGGAGAGGGGGCATGTCGCTGGTACTGGCTGCGAGTTTTGCCCTGATCACCGCGTGTGGTTCCTCTGCCGATAGCGGCACGGGCACGGGTTCAGATGCAGTAGCTGCGAATGGAGCTGATTCTGCATCAAGTAGTCCGGTCGAGATTGAGTTCTGGTATGGTCTGGGTGGTAACCTGGGAGATAACATGAAGAAGACGATTGACGCCTTCAATGCATCCCAGAACGAAGTTGTTGTGAAAGGGATTGTACAAGCCGATTACACGGAGACCGAACAGAAACTGCAGGCTGCCATTGCCTCGAAAAAAGTACCCGCCGCTGTACTAAGCTCCAATATCGACTGGGCGCGCAAAGGCTACTATGCACCTCTGGATGAGCTGATCGCCGCCGATCAGAGCTTTAACAAGGAAGATTACGTGCAAACCTTCCTGGAGCAGGGAAAAGTAGACGGCAAGCAATATTTCTTACCGATGTACGGAACAACTCAGATCATGTATTACCGTATGGATGCGCTGAAGGAGAATAATATCGATCCTGCCACTCTGACCACATGGGAGGCACTTGCTGAAGCGGCAGCGAAGATGAGCAAGCAGGAGAATGGCAAGACAACCTTCTACGGCTGGGAGCCGATGTGGGGTAGCGATAACATGATCGACGCCGTGCTGGGCAAAGGCGGGAAGATTCTGAGTGATGACGGCAAGACCGTAACGATTGATTCACCGGAATGGGTAGAGACGTGGGAGCTGTTCCGCAAGTGGATTAATGAGGACAAGACCATGGGTATTCATTTTGGCGGCCAAGGCTGGGAGTACTGGTACAAAACCATTGATGATGTCATGAAAAATAAAGCAGCTGGATACACCGGTTCCAGTGGTGACCAGGGAGATCTCGATTTCAGCATCGTTGCAGCCATGGAACAACCGGGCTGGGAAGGTGTAGGCCAAGGCAAACCTGTAGCGAGTGCGATCATGGCAGGTATCCCGGCCGAAGCGAGTCCAGAACAGCAACAAGCAGCTTATAAATGGCTGACGTATTTCTCGGAAACAGTGAATACAGCAGCTTGGTCCATGAACACAGGTTACATTGCAGTTCGTCAATCTGCTCAAGAAGATCCTGCTTTCAAAACGTTCAGTGAAGAGAACCCGCAAATCAAGGTTCCACTGCAGCAGGCTTCCCATGCTTCGGCTCCGTTCCAGGACCCGACCGGAGGCAAAATCAATGATGCACTGAAGGATGCGGCAGATCAGGTACAGATTAATAACATTCCAGCGGCACAAGCGCTGAAAGAAGCCAAAGAAAAGGCTCAAAAAGAATTGGATCGCGTGAAATAACAAGGGAAACAAGTTTAACTTAGAGGAGCGGTGCAGTCATGTGCCGCTTTTCTGACTTAGTAATTCAGCAGATAAGGAGCGTAACCAATGCCCGAATTAACGCTTGGGAGCCTTTCTACCCCAATTGAGGCTATTTTATTTGACAAGGATGGGACATTGCTTGATTTTACAGCCATGTGGGGCTTCTGGACCGATTGCGTGATGGAGAACTTCCGGGAAGAGCTTGCTGCCCGTGGCCTTCAGTTCAATGCAGTAGAGATTCCTCATATATGGGGAACATTCCATGATGAGCAGGGACGAATGAACGGCTATGATGTGCGAGGACCCCTTGCCATGGGAACGATGGAGGAAGTCTACGCCGTATTAACTTGGCATGGCTATCGTGCAGGATTAAGCTGGGCGGAAGCGAAAATTATTGTGAGGGAATGTTTGCTGCAGGCAGAATACGCAATGAATAAGGAGCGCCCTGCTCAGCCCCTCCCAGGCGTTCTTGCCTTTCTTGAGCACTGTCGCAGCAAAGGACTGAAAATGGGGGTCGTCACAGCGGATGAGACAGAAAATGCCCTAAGTCATTTGAAGTGGATGGGGATTGAATCTTTTTTCACCGTAGTTGTAGGAACGGATCAGGTTGGACGGGGAAAACCGTTTCCTGACATGTTGCTGCTGGCGTGTGAGCGTCTGGGTGTACCTACTGCAAGAGTTGTCGTGATCGGCGATACGGATGGTGATATGGAGATGGCTCGTGCTGCCGGAGCTGCCTGGAAGATTGCTGTCGGCGAACCTGCTCATATCAAGCTCGCGGATCTTACGGTTCGTTCGTTTGATGAATTGCTGGAAGTCGAGGTAAACCGATGACGAACCATTCGTATACGGGATGGATACTACTTGCCCTAGCGATTGGATTGGAGCTGAGCGGTACGATTCTGATGAGGGTCTCGGATGGTTTTACCCGCGTATGGCCTTCCATTCTTATGTTTGCTTGTTATGGAGCGAGCTTTACCCTGTTGAATTTTGCTGTGAAGTATATGCCGCTGGGTGTTGCTTATGCCATCTGGTCGGGTGTAGGCATTACATTGATTGGGATCGTGGGACATTACTTTCTGGGTGAACGTCTGAAGGCGATGTCGATCGTCTGGATGGGCTTTATTCTGATTGGCATTATTGGACTGAAATGGAGTGATTCCTGATGGATAATGAAAATAAATACGAACAACCGATAATCAGCTTCCAGGTCATCACAGATACGCATGTGAGAGAGCAGGCTGATCATATCCATAACCGTCATCTGGAGAAAGCGCTGGAAGACATCGCAACGTATAGCCATGGCAGCAGCGGAATTATGCATGTGGGCGATGTGACCGATCGTGGACTGCCTCAAGAATACCAAGAGTTGCAGCGTATATTGGAGGCTCAGGGCGATTCACTGCCTCAAATACGTTACACCGTAGGTAATCATGATATCGGAGCCATTCTATGGGGAGATCCGCCGCTGAACTTGACCACAATGACCCAGCATGAGGTGGGCGAGGTGTTGGGACATTCAGACGATGTAGGCGAAAGCGAAATAAAGGTTCAAAATTTTGAGAAACCCCAGAATTCCATCTCGATTGAAGAGTTATGGCAGAAGCGATTGAACAATTTTACAGCAATCACAGGTATGAACGGATCGTATCACGACCACTGGATCGACGGTTATCATTATATCTTTCTAGGTACGGAGCAGCCTCATCCGAAAGATTGTGATATGTCTGCCGATCAACTGCAATGGCTGGAAACAAAACTGTCGGAGCAAGCATTGCCTGAGCAGCCGATTTTTGTCTTTCTCCATCAACCACTGATGGATACAGTCGCGGGTTCCATGAAGGAACAGGGTTGGTATGGTGTGAGTCAGGACGCAGCATTAAAGGCAATTCTAAGTCGTTATCCGCAGGTCATTCTCTTCTCTGGGCACACCCATTGGCAATTAGAGGCTCATCGCACCATGTACGAAGGTGGCGGACAGCTGCCAACGATGTTTAATGCTTCCTCTGTAGCTTATCTCTGGACGGATGAGGATGAGCATCTGGAGGGAAGTGAGAGTCTGCATGTGGATGTATACCGTGATCGGGTTGTCGTTAAGGGACGTAATCATATAACCGGGAGCTGGATTGAAGGCGCAGAATATACGGTTCCTTATCCGCTAAAAGTAAACGGCGGTAATTGATCCATACATCGGGTGATTTGATGGAATATGCAGGACAGCAATAGAAGACTTCGCTCGTTAAATGAAGCGGAGTCTTTATTATTGCTGTAAAAGTTCCACGTGAAACGTAGCAGTGGTACTTGAATCTGGACAAACTTGTAAATGGGTATCGCGGAGATCTATACTCAAATAAGTGGAAACGCGCCTGCCAGTACGTACGAAAGGGCGTTGAAGCAATACAAAATTATTCTTCGTGTACGTTATTTAATAAACCTTGAGACAGAATTTCATCAGCTCAAAGTTACACCCAGATCTGAACAATACCAGTCGTAAACTGGAACTATCGATCAGTAGAGAGGATGTATGTGCGCATGAGGGAACTTCAAGTAAACACAAGATATGGCACGGTTCAAGGAGAGCTTCTGCATGGAGCGAGTGTATGGAAAGGCATTCCTTATGCTACACCACCCGTGGGTGAATTACGCTTTCAGGCTCCAATCCCACCCGAGTCGTGGGACGGAGTTCGGGAGGCGAAACAATTCGGTCCTGAAAATATACAGCCAAGAAATCCTCAAGCCGAGGGCCTATCTGGACAGCCTCCGGTGGAATCGGAAGATAGCCTTTACCTGAATATCTGGGCACCCGAAAAAGAAAGCCATGATCCACTTCCCGTAATGGTATGGATTCATGGCGGATCTTTCGTTTCAGGCGCTGGCAGCCAGCCCATGTACGATGGAACACAACTTGTCCTCCGGGGAGACGTTATCGTCGTGACGATCAACTATCGCCTGGGGCCGCTAGGGTTCTTGCATTTGGCTCCGCTTGGAGATGGTTTTGCATCTAATGTGGGTTTACTGGATCAGATTGCTGCGCTGCAATGGGTACAGGACAACATCGAAGCTTTTGGCGGTGATTCGCATAACGTCACTGTATTCGGAGAATCTGCGGGCAGCATGAGTATTGCGGCTTTGATGGCGATGCCAGCAGCCAAAGGGTTATTCCACCGCGCCATTATGCAAAGTGGAGCCTCACAAGTTATGCCAGCAGAGCAGGCTTCAGCCATTCGTGATGGCATGCTGAAGGTTCTGGGTGTAACACCGGATGACCTGCATAAACTCAAATCCATTCCAGTGGAGCAAATCATCGCTGCTGGCGAGACGGTCAAACAACAAAGCGGTGCAGGGATGGCCCTGTTGTTCCAGCCCGTACTGGATGGAGTTACACTTCCGAAGTCGCCTCTTCAGGCGGTAGAAGAGGGAGCCGCACAGGATATCCCTGTACTGATTGGAACTACTTTGCATGAAGGCTCGTTGTTCATTCAGCCTCAGGTGCCTTACTCCGAAGAGATCAACATGGTGAAGGCTGTTGATTTTATGACACCTGATCTGGAGAATCGGGCTGCCATTGCGGACAATTATCCCAAAACTGCAGATGGCCAGGCCCAGGTGATGACGGATCTGTTCTTCTGGCGCTCGGCTGTGCAATATGCGGCTGCTCAGCAGAAACATGCACCTGTATGGATGTATCGCTTTGATTGGGTGATGCCGGAGCATCCACTGCTGCATAAATCAATCCATAGTATCGATATCTTCTTTGCTTTTAATACGTTACCTGTATTGAAGTTTATGAATGCCGAACCGGATGCTGCCGCGGTAAAACTTGCAGGTAAAGTGCAGGATGCATGGATTTCGTTTGCCAAGCAGGGCAAGCCTGAGACATCGGAAGTTAATTGGCCTGCCTACGAAGATAATCGCGCTACGCTGATATTCAATCATGAAGTAGAGGTGGTCCATGACCCGGAAGCTTCCAAACGTGAGCTGCTGGGGCTATAGTTTATCCCATCTGTACTTCATCTCAATATATTTAAAAGGTGTGTCTCGTCATTGGCTGACGAGGCACACCTTTTTTTACGATGGATCAAACTTGCCGGCTTTAATGGCAAACGCTACGGTACTATCTGTCATCTGAAACTATGTGCTGTGAGTGTTGTGAGTCAGGAATTTTATTTTCTTGAAGCTCGTGTCTTGGACACATCATCACAGTAAAACGCACGCTTGCCTCGGGAGAACAGCACCAGCATGACATGCACGAACAACACCAAGAGAATAAGCATATGCAGACCAAAAATTCCGACAGAGATCCACACCTTATAAGGTTCGAGCATTACATTTTCGTTCAGAAAGGCATAATCAGTTATGAATTGAGCTACGGTGACCAAGATCCAAGGGGCGTAAAGTGCCAGCAACCTTTTAAACAGGGATGCGCTGGAAGGCTCCCCAGTCTCCCGGTGAACATATCTGAACCGCATGAGGGCAGACCCTGGAGTCTTGCCATCTCGCAAGGATGGAATAAAGAAAAATACAAACAGCATGGCGATCGCCGTATTTAGCGTACTGACGATCACATTTGTATTACTCCAATTAAATATGGACATCAGATTGGACAGGAATACAACAACTACACCGTCAATGATAAGTGCCAGTAATTGAGGCACAGGATAGACCTTGTTTTGTTCCAGAATCTGCTCGCTCTTCGCCTGAATACTTGCTCGAGACGGGAATAAGGCAAGCAAGATGGGAGCTGCGAAAAATCCCAGTATCGTTCCTGAAGTATTCAGTAACAGGTCATCCACGTCAAACAGCCGGTACGGGCAATCATAAAAACCGTAGAAGCCGGTGATCTGGGTAATCTCAAAGAACAGGGATAAGCCGAATCCGCTTAACAAAGCCTGTTTCCAGTACGATCTCTTTTGCCAAAAATAACGGATATACACGCCAAGTGGCATGAGAAGCATTACGTTGAACAGAACCTGCAGAAAAGCCCTGCCCTGAATCATTCCCATATAGCTGGCCGGTTGAGACCAGATGATTGGTGTTTCTTTCATAATATCTTTTATAAAGGTGAACGGAACAAGGTTGTAATATACGGTATCCGCTGCTTGCTGTGCACATGTATTACGAGTGGTCGGGAAAGGAAGAATAACCAGACAGTACGCAGCCAGTAGGTAGAAAATAAATGAGAAGCTGACCCCAAACCGCGACCAGCTAAAAAATCCATCTTTCCGATATCCGTAGATCAACCAAGGAACCAGCAGAAACATGGCGATAAGGACAAAAATAAAGAAAGCCGTTTGGACAGGAAAAACATAGGGTGACATGAGCAGAAACTCCTTTTATAGGATATATATCAGCATTTCGTGTAAGACACGACTTTTAAGAATAGTATTTCGTTGTGATGCTCCACCATTTTTCTTTTATTGCTTCAGTATAAGGAATCTTCCTTAAATCAGGGGGCGGGGCAATCTTAAATTTAGTTTAAAATCAATTAACCACCGTGGCCTATATGGAACAATGGATTGCATTCCCGTATACTTGCGAGGAAGCCACAAAATGAATGGAGAGTTTAATACATATGTCTAATTTGCCTAATTGCCCCAAATGTAATTCCGAATACACGTACGAGGACGGTAATTTGTTGGTGTGTCCAGAGTGCGCGCACGAATGGGCGCTAGCGTCTGAACAAGAGAATGCGGAAGAAACTAAAGTAATACGCGATTCCAATGGTAATGTCCTGAATGATGGCGATACCGTTACGGTCATTAAGGATCTGAAGGTGAAAGGCAGCTCACTGGTAGTTAAGCAGGGTACCAAAGTCAAAAACATTCGTCTGATTGACGGTGACCATGACATCGACTGCAAAATCGACAGCCTGGGTGCGATGAAGCTGAAGTCCGAGTTTGTGAAAAAAATCTAGCATCTCCTTTTGGCACGCTGGATTGCCATGTTATTGGCCTTGTCTTAAACCATAAAGAACGTTCATTTCTGCAATGCTGTGGAAGTGAAGGTTCTTTTTTGTTGTATGGAGAAAGGGTAAGAATGAACCTTTGAAGGATCGGCTTTGTCTATAGATTTGAGAAGGCTGATGCAGAGAAAGGAGGGAAAGCTTTTGAACGAAAAGGAATTGTTTGAGATATACAACAAGGATGTGTACCGAACTTGTTATTACATGCTCCATCATGCTCAGGATGCCGAAGATGTATGCCACGATGTTTTTATTACGGTATTTCGTCAGGATTGGCAGAAGGTTGAATACATGAAGACATGGCTGATGAGAATTACGGTGAATCATTGTCTTAACTTTCTGAAGAGGGAACGTACAGCCAAGCAGCGGGAGAAAAGGCAGTTTATTCTCACCCCTCAACGAACTGCTGATCCGGTTGATACGTTGATCGAACATGTGGAGGAGTCCGAGGTCTGGGCACAATGGGTTCATGAGCTACCTGAAAAGATACGTTCAGCGATTCTGCTGCGTTATATGAACGAATTAAGTTTATCCGAAGCTGCAGAGATTCTGGAAGTGCCACTGGGAACGGTGAAGTCCAGAGTATATAAGGGAATTCGATTGCTTAGGAAAAAATGGGATCAAGCCAAAAAGCAACATCAGAAAGGGGAAATGTATAGTGAAGCATACGGAAAATCTGTTATCTCGTCATCTGAAAAATAATGCAGATATTCGCTATCCCGATTTCGATGCCATGTGGAATCAGATTCAACAGGATCAGGAGCGTTGCCCAGAGCTTCATGTATCAGAGAATAAAGAACATCTGCCGCAACAGATCAAATGGAAAAAGACTGCACTGATAGGAACCGCTGCAGTTATTCTCATGGCGACGCCAGTATATGCAGCAGTCCATTATAACTGGGGTGAAATTTTAAATGACCGTAGTGGTATCCAGAATGCCATGCAAAAGGATCTTGGACAGAAACTGAATCAGTCCGTAACGGTCAACGGTGTGACTTTAACACTGGATACAGCCTTTTCCGATGATAATCGCACGGTTATTTTGTATACATTGGACCCTGGTAAGTACGGAGGTGATACATTACAATTCCCTTCTATTGGCCTGCGGGATGAGAGTGGTAAGCTAATCGAGGGAAGATACTACCATGTTCCTGATCAGACCGATGGAAAGTTTAAAGGGTACTTTGAGACGGAGTGGACACCATCAGGAAAAGAAGCGAATGTCGACTTCACTGTAGGTGGAATCCAAATATTAGTTCCGGAAGAAAAGGAAATTACCCTAAATCCTTTTCAGCAACAATCACAGGTGTTCAATATCAATAAGGATGGTTTGGGTGAACTTGTAGTGAGCGCATTCAATGAAAAGGAAGATAAGATGATGTTGTCTACATCATTAACCTTTGATCAACCGGAGGTTCGTGACTATGCCTTTCCGTATTTAAAGATATACGATCAGAAAGGAAAGATTTTGGAAGGGAATGCAGCAGGCATATATGGAAAGCCGGGAGAACATGGTGAATATATATCGGAACAGTTCTATAACTTGGAGAAGTTGAAGCAACAAGCAGCAAGTTATGTACTGGCTTACAGTAAAGAAGAAGGCAAAATGGAGCAATCACTGGATATTGGTATACGTCTGGATAAAACAGAGATGCTTAGTGGTACGAGTAAAAGAGTGCTAAATATACCTCTGGATCAGCAGTCGGATGGAGCAGTCATCAAGGAAGCCATAATTACACCCACCCAAATCAGGCTGATCGTTACTCATAGCGAATATTTCATGCAATTACCATATTTGCAATACACACTTGATGTAAATGGCAGCCAGTTAATTGGAGGGGTATGGCCGTCGGACGATCCGGCACATGAAGCGGAACTGCGCTTCGAAGTGACCTCTGGTCTAGAAATCAACCAAGATACACCAATGACCTTGTACGCTCGCCATAAAGTCAACTATTTTCAGGGTGAATTTGAGCCGATTACGTTATCCGAGATTGGGGAGAAACCACAGTACCTTGATTCAAATCTGGGCGGTTCCATAATCCATTGGGCATATTACCGTAAAGAGGGTGATTTGTACGTGGAGAGATATAGTGATGATCTACATTTTGGTGGAATTAATCAGACCTATACGATCCAGAAGGGCAAACGAAGTTATGGTACTCCTGCCAAAACTCAATTTGCCGGTGACGGAAAAAACCTGGGTATTGATCGATATAATAATTACACGTCGGATACAGCAATCGTATATCCCTGGATGTACAGTACAGAAGAACCGGAACGTGAAGTAGCTGTGCAACTGGAAAATAAGAATTGACAGGAAATATTTAGAAGTAATATACTGGATAAAATTTAACAGTCAAACGCAATGATCAGGAGTATTAAGGCACAAGGTTTGGTCCAGAGAACTGTCGCTTCGGTGCAAGGCAGTCCAACCTTTCCCCAACTCACCTGTGAGCAGCAGAATCGAACCGTAGTTACATGAATATCGTCATTGCTCAGCGCACAAAGGGCTGGATGTTAAAAATGATGCTATACGCTGACTTCATGTAGATCCTGACGGTTAACCTCCGTCATCAGGTCCTGAGATGTTATGGCAGGATAGGTTGGAGCATGATGTTTCCAATCCTGTTCATGGATCAAGAAGAGTGGTACCGCGAAGGTCAGACCTGTCGCCTCTTAGTTGAGGTGGCAGGTTTTTGTTTTTTTATATGGCCTTAATGTTGAGAAAAGGCAGGTGCAGAATCATGGAAAGATCACGTGTGATTGAGTATTATTCCAGATTTGACGAGTGGGGAAGGTTGGATCGGGAACCGCTGGAGTTCATCATTAACATGCATTATATCCGAGAGTCACTTCCGGCAACCGGACTTGTGCTGGACAATGGCGCCGGACCAGGCAAATATGCGATGGAGCTTGCCAGGCTCGGATACCATGTCACGCTGTCAGACCTGACCCCTGCATCTGTGGATATGGCTCAGCAGAAGGCAAAGGAATTGGATTTGACACAGCAGTTTGACAGTTTCCATGTATTGGATGCGACCCATCTGAACGGCATTGCAGATGAGACGTATGATGCCTCTCTGATGCTTGGGCCATTGTATCATTTGCAGACGGAAGAAGAGCGAGTGGCTGCGGTAAGGGAGCTGCATCGGGTCACCAAGCGTGGGGGAACTGTGTTTGTAGCGATGCAGAGCCGTATGCGAATGGGCATTACCTCTTTGCAATCCCCGCAGCAATGGAAACCACATGACCACATGGAAGCTATCCGTTCTTTTGTGGAAAAGGGGACATTCGATCATCTGGATCAAGGACGGTTTACAGGGGCGTACTATTTCAACATTCAGGATATTATCCAATTTATGGAGCAGTACGGATTCGAAACGGTAGACCTAATTGGATCGTCCAGTCTTAGAGCTATGCTCACAGAAGAGCAGCAGCAATATTGGAAAGAACGCGGGGAATACGATGAGTTGATCCAGTATATGATTGAGGCGGCCAAAGACCCGTCAATACTGGGAATCTCGTCTCATCTCCTGTACATTGGGAAAAAGAAATAATCATTAAATCATTGGATTTTGAGAAGAATATGTCACGAAAGTGCCCTCTGGAAAACAGGGGGCACTTGTATTTTTCCTCAAAATAGTTCAATATTAAGATAAATAACAAAAGGTGATCTACTTACAATAGGTTAGATGAACGACGGATCGCTTCATACCAGGGAGGAATAGACAATGGAAATCGGAATCAGTACATTTGTGGAGACGAACCCAGATATAAAAACAGGAGAACTTATAAGTCATGCGCAGCGTATTCGCGACGTCGTTGAAGAGATCGTTTTGGCAGATCAGGTGGGGCTGGATGTATATGGCGTGGGAGAACATCACCGTGCCGACTATGCCGCTTCATCACCCGCTATCATTTTGGCCGCCGCAGCTTCACAGACCAAACGCATTCGCCTAACCAGCGCTGTAACGGTGCTATCTTCGGCTGATCCGGTACGGGTATTTCAGGATTTTGCAACGCTGGACGGTATTTCGAATGGGCGTGCGGAGATTATGGCAGGGCGGGGATCATTCATCGAATCATTCCCATTGTTCGGGTATGATCTGAATGATTATGATGAATTATTTGATGAAAAATTGGAGCTCCTCTTAAAACTGCGTGATTCGGAAAAAGTAACCTGGGAAGGCAAACACCGCCCTTCCTTTAATAATCTAGGCATCTACCCGCGTCCGGTACAAGAGAAGCTGCCTGTATGGATCGGGAGTGGCGGTAACCAGGAATCGGTTGTCCGCGCGGGTCTGCTTGGATTACCGCTTGTTCTCGCCATTATTGGTGGTCGTCCTGTTCAATTCGCACCACTGGTGGAGTTGTACAAAAAAGCAGCTGCACATGCAGGTCACGACGCTTCCAAACTGACCGTTGCTTCTCACTCTCATGGCTTCATTGCGGATACAACAGATGAAGCTGTGGAGAAATTCTTCCCTCCAGCTCAGGCAGTAATGAATATGTTGGGCCGTGAACGCGGCTGGGGACACTATAGCCGTGCAACCTTTGACGCGGCACGTAGTCTGGAAGGCGCGCTGTATGTCGGTGATGTGGATACCGTTGCTCAAAAGATTATCTATCTACGTAAAGAAGTTGGTATTACACGCTTCATGTTACACACTCCCCTCGGCACGATGCCGCATGAAGAAGTGATGAGAGCTATTGAACTGCTCGGCAAAGAAGTGGCTCCCAAAGTCCGTGCTGAAATCTCGCGTTGGGAAGCTGAGAGCGAAACCGCACGTTAATTAGCGATAGTAATCCCTTATATATAATGATAAAAAGGAGCAGGTCCTTCATCCGAGCGATGAAGTGCCTGCTCCTTCTTTCGTTTCCTTATCCATTCATGGCTTAGCCCTTGGAGGATACTCCAACAAGAGAAAGAATAACCATGGACAACGTATGATCATATAGCCGTTTCGCGGCCTCTTCACTCTCAATATGGCCTCCCAGGTACAGGTGGATGACGCCATGCAGAGGGGCCCAGATCATACGAACTGCAAGCAAGAGATCGTTCTCCTTAAGCATTCCCTGCTCAATTGAGACCGCAACCAGGGACGTAATTTGTTTGAGTGCAGTTGCTGTTCCTTGCAGACTCTCTGCATCTGGTTTGAATTCTGCAAAAGAACCGCCAAACATCAGCTGATAGAAGCTGGATTGTGTAATTCCGAAATCCCAGTAGGCATAAGCGAGATCGCGAAAATAATTCTCGAATGATGCTTGCTGCGGCACGGATTCAAACGATTGGGATAGGAGGGAGCACCCCTCCATATATAGATATTTAGCTAACCCTTCTTTCTTGCCGAAGAGGTTATATATGATTTTGGTGGAGCACTCCATTCGTTCTGCCACGCGCCGAACTGTAACGGCTTCGGGGCCGTGCTCTTGCAGCAAGGATGCGGCGGCATGCACAATATTTTGGCGCAGGTTTTCGGAGTGCTGGAGTCTGGCTTCCTGAAAGGTAGTGACCGTGTGAGCGGATTCTTTGGAACCGGAATTGTGATCTTTCATCTATCTCATCCTCATACATCCATATTGTTGTTTAACGGTAACCGTGTTTCTTATCGTCATTCTACTGTTTTACGCTGGAAATCGTCAAATGATCAAAAGAAGTTGACAGTACGAAGACAAGAGAGTACGATGATTTCATTAGGAAACAGTGTTTCCAATAAAAAACTAGTGTTCTGAAAAGGTGGATGAGATATGAAGCAGTTTCAAAATCAATGGGTACTCATTACAGGGGCTTCTTCAGGAATTGGGCAGACTTTTGCATTGGAGATGGCGTCCAAAGGAAAACATGTGGTCTTGGTGGCCCGATCGGAGTCCAAATTGCGTCAATTGGCAGAACGGATTGAGCGAACCTATCAAGTGAAGACGGAAGTGATTGTAGCGGATCTATCCCAGGCGGATGCACCACAACACGTTTATGAGGAATGTATGAATCGGGGCATACAGGTTAATGTATTAATCAACAATGCGGGATTTGCCACGCATGGAAAGTTTGAGCAGGTGGATGGTGCACGGCAGCGGGAAGAGATTATGCTGAATGTACTCGCAGTCATGAACATGACCCATCTTTTCCTGCCAGGTATGCTGCAAAAACGGAACGGTACCGTCATCAATGTTTCTTCAACAGCTGCTTTTCAACCTGATCCATACATGGCTGTATATGGGGCTACGAAATCTTTCGTTCTTTCTTTTACAGAGGCGTTGTATGAAGAGAACCGGAAACGAGGCGTTAAGTTTTTGGCTTTATGCCCTGGCTCAACCGATACCTCATTCTTTGACGTAGTAGGAGCCGAAGAGGCCTCGGTAGGCAAACGGGATACGCCTGAGCATGTTGTGGAAGTGGCGATGAGGGCGTTGGAGTCAGGCAAGCCGTATGCTGTGCCAGGTGCCTCCAATTATTGGACGGCCCAGTTCGCCCGCCTTATGCCGCGCAGACAAATGCTGAGGATCGTAGGGGGTATGCTTCGGCCCCGTTCGAAGAGTGGCAAGCCGCAAAAGGCACAGGCTTAAGTGTACCAAACCATACCAAACTCAAAGACACTGCCAGCTGAAATACCCCACTGGCAGCGTCTCTATTTGAACAATCTTCAATACTGTGTAGGTCACGCTGCTGCATCCAGCAGAGCCCATTGCAATCAACGGGTCGTACAATCCTAACCCGCGAACAGGCTCAATTTCGTACCTCGCCAGTCACCTGATTTCCGTTCTTAATCAGAGTGTAGCGAATGAGCTCACCACTCCAGAAGTGAAATGTCAGCTCGATCTGTCCAGCGTGCAGTTCTTTGAGCCAATCGGGCTGTAGCTTAATTTCATTCGTTTCATAAGAAGGAGCAAATGTGGTCAAGAATTCCTTATACGGTGTCCAGTCCTGTGGCGCTGTGTTCTCACCGGATGTATACACAGCCTCCATCGTGGCAAGCTGATCACCTTGAAACTGGGTGGGAATGGAGAAGGAGTCTACTATACCTGTTGCGTCGCCCAACTCGGGCTCCGTGGACACAATCACATTCCATTTCCATTTTGCACCCTGATTGAACTTCGCTGTGAGTATCCCATTGTTCCCAAGCTTCTGAGTTGAGCTGATCATCCGGGATAACGCAGTGGATTTGACGGTTAACGTGTTGCCACTGAACGAATAATCCGTGCCAGCTTTCAGCATCTCCTCACCCGCATACAGGGCAACCAGCTTGTTTCCGTTTAACTTGATCGTCAATGGTCTGTCTCCCACAGGCGAACCTTGTCTGAAATAGAGCAGATCGCTTTCTCCTACGGCAGAACGTCCTGTCCAGGAAGCTTGGATCATCTGAAATAAATCCGGGTCAGCCCACTGGAATGTTTGTCGATTCAGATGCTGACCGTTGTCCCATAACATGGACGTGATCTTTTTTTCTTTTAACTGATGACCGATGAATTCAAAATATTTCAGCTTCTCTCCCTGTTCAATGACATCCGTATGTTTGTCAAAACCGAGCAGGCCGTATTCGCCCAGAATAACCGGAATGCCCTGAACAACCAGTGTGTTGTACACATTATTGAACGTGCTGGCCGCATCATTTTTCGTATCCGTATCGAAGGTGGTATGCCCTGCAATGTTGACACTGAACGGCCAATATCCGTAATAATGCACCGTAGCAATCAGATTGTGATCCTTCAGCCTGGCTATCGTCTGCTGCAAACTGTCGAGTCTCACCTGTGTTGGCGAACTTTCCAGCGTAGGCAGGACCAACGGACGCTCGGCGTTATTTCCACCTGTTTCCCGTACTAACTTAACAAATGCATTGTTCAATTCATGCAAAAGCTCCAACTGCCGTGCCTCATCAATATTGCTGCCCGAGCCCATATCTCCGGCATTTGTTGCTCCGCGGTTAAAGCGCGGTTCGTTAACACTCTCGAACATCAGCTTACGCGGTTCATCTTTAAACTGCTTGGCAATCTGAGTCCATACTGCTTTATAACGGGAAAGCACCTGATCGTGGTTATTCTCCAGTTGGCTGATCCAGAGATAGGAATCATGGTGAACGTTCACGACGACATAGAGGTTGGCATCCAGCGCCCATTGGACAATCTCCTGAACACGAGCCATGTAGGCTGGATCAACAGTGTAGTCTGGTGCGTCCCCAATATGCCCATCCCATGTGACGGGAATACGAATACTTCGGTATCCCTGAGCAGCGATCTGCTGTATCAGTTCCCGGGTAACTCGCGGGTTGCCCCAATACGTTTCATCAGGTCCGACCGTATCCAGAGAATTTCCCAGGTTCCATCCCGGCTGCATCCCGTCAACATCGCTTTGTAGCGGGCCAAAGGCTGTCATTTCATGTTGTCTGGCAAGTTCAGACTTGGCTGCAGAGGCAGGCAAAGGAAGCAGAATAAACAGACACAGGGTGATGCAAACAAGTGCTAGGACGAAATGGTGGCTAGGTGGGTTCATGAGGGCTCCTTTGGATGGGTATACATCGTTAATCTCGTGTGTGAAGCTTGATGTATTGCATTATATCAAAATGAACGTCTGCATAAATCATGTATTTTCACCCATGCTTCTGCGCGTTCTCCGACTCGTACTTTTCCCGGTGCTCCTGCTTCATTTTCACATAATCCGGATCCGTTTTGGCGATCTCCCATTGTGCTTTGAAAATGGCTGCTGATTCAGCCTTCACCTTATCATTCTGATAAGGCAGGATGGAGCCGTCCTCCTTCGAGTATTTGCGTCCGCCTTTATGATTCGTATACCGCCTTGCCCGCGTATAGCCCATTTGCAGAAACTTGCGTGCCATATCCATACCGACAAAGTCATCCTTTTTCTTATACTCCAAAAATAGTTCGTAGATCTTCTGCGAGGATTCTTTCGCAATTTCAGGTGTTTTGAACCGCCAGTGCGGTAGAATCTCGCTTTTGTAGGGCTCCACCATTAATACTCCTTGCTCTCCCCGGCCAACGGTATACAGTTCAGGCTGCTTGCGCAGATCAAGCTCCTCGTAATTGAGGCTGTAATCAAACTTTTTCATGGATTCCGCTCCTCCTTGAAGATTATTGTTCCTTTCCACCTCTTTACCCCGATTCTTGTACAACATGCACGGTTAATGGGAAAGAAGGGAAGTACATACATAGGAGGGATAAGGGTATGGGCATGTCCGGCAGATATCTTGTTGTCACCAATGAATTAATTGCATCCATTAAGTCAGGTGAAGTCAGTGTTCATGATTGTTCGGTCGAGCTGGATATCGATAAAATGTGGCAGATGCTTCAGTTTACGTTGACTGGTGAAGTGGTAGAGGGGCAGCCTCCTCTGGGATATGTGGTCCCTTTGGCAGGCGAACAATATCTGGGCAACTATTCAGACATGGATCTGTTCCTGCTGAACAATGAACAGGTGCTCGAGGCGTACATGGCGTTAGAACAACTAACACCTGAAGAATTGAAGAAACGGTTTAGCCTGGAACAAATGGTAGCTGAGGGCGTGTATCCTGTCATGGAGGATTGGGACGCAGAGGAGACATTCCAGGAGATCGTTCAGACACTAAATGATGTTCAGGCTTTATATCAGGCAACGGCTGCAAGTGGGAACGGAATTGTCTTTTATATTTTCTAAGTTCCCACCTCTGTCTGTTTAATTTTTCATTATTCCGGTTATTGATAGAAACAAGGCACAGATTGTTGCCTAAAATCCGGTAGAAGAGAGGGAATACGATATGACACAAGACCAGAATGAAGAGAACAAAGCCATTCAAGACGACGAACCGGATCAATTTGAAACCCCTGCACGTACCGATGGTAAAGAATCCGATGAGGACACTGAGGCAGAGGATACGGAAAAAGAATAAACTGAACTGTTTATGATTGGACTAGGCATAGTGTTGTTGAAGCCAATTACACCAAATTTTAAATATACGTCATACCCGAGGTCGGACCATCGTTCGGCCTTTTTTTGGTATTTATTTACCGATCCGGTTTACAACAATTACCTATAACCCTCATAATAGGAGTGAACCACATTTTTCCTAAGGAGGAGATCGTATCAAAAATCACAAGCTATTGAAGTGGATTGCCGTACCACTCGTTTTGATGATGGTTACGCTTACGGGATGTCAGGCCGTAGGTGGCGTAGATATTAGCAAAGCCGTTGTCAACAGCACAACCGTCAAGTCCGGTGAATCCAAACAGTCGATGCATATAAAAATTGAACCTACAGCAAACCTCGTCGATGAGGATGCGCTTCAAATGATTGAACTCATTAATTCCGTTTCATTGGATATTGAAGATGCCAAAGCGAAGGACTCCAACACGGCGTCTGTCAAAGGTACACTGAGTATGCAAGGAAAGAAATTACCTTTCCATCTGTCGATGGATAAATCGGAAATGGTCATTGATGTAGACGGAGCGCAAAAGCCTCTATACATATCTTTGGAGGATGACACACTTCCTATGCTAGATACGAAGGCGTTGGAGAAGCAGATCGAGGAGCTTTCCCCGAAATTGCTGACCTTTGCGCTGAAGCATTTGTCCAACCCGAAAAATATTTCCGTAACGCCGGTACAGGAATCGGTTAACGGTGAATCGCTGAGCCTCTCCAAGCTGCATGTGGAGATCAGTGGAGAAGAGCTTCTTGCCATGGTTAAACCGTTTCTGACAAGTGTTGCTCAGGATGAGCAAGGACTCAAGGATCTGATTGGAGATCTGTATGATGTGTTCTACCCTATCCTCGTTACATTCAACACGGTTGATATTGGCGACGGCAGTGCCCTTCCTTCTACGATTAGCGAATCACGGGATGCCGAAGTTGCTTCATTGTATGAAATGATTAAGGGCGGTCTTGACGAGATTCTTGCCAATTACGACAAGGAACTAGCCAACTTGTTGACCGAAACACCTGAATTGAAGACGGTGTTCGGAACTGAGACCAATCTCAAATTGGACTTTTATCTGGACAGCGCACTGAATATCCGTAAACAGAATTATGATTTCAAAGTAGCGTTGCCTGCTTCTGAAGATCTGCCGATCAAATCGGTATCCGTATATGGTGACAGTGAACTGTGGAATATTGGTGGACCAGTAACTGTGGATGCCGTGGACAAAACGGCTGGTGCAATTGATCTGATGCAGGGAGATATCACTCCAGGTCAGATGTTGCGCAATTTTGATTCCAATTCACTTGTGTATCAGCTGTTGAAGGATGAAGCGGGAATCACCCGTAAATATGTCATGTTGTATCCGGACGACGAAACCTATGGCGCAGTCACTGTTAAAAATACAACATTTGTTCCTCTTCGTTATCTGTCCGAGGAATTGGATGCTGAAGTGAAATGGACCAAAGGGTCGGATAAAATCGTCGTTATTGACGATATCACCGGCGATGAGATTGTCCTGACTGTGGGTTCCAAGAAGGCCACCGTTGCAGGCAAGGAAGTAACAATGGTCGAACCTGCTTATGTGGGCAAAAACGGCAAAACTTACGTCCCGCTGCGCTTTATGGCCGAATCTCTTGGGGCATCTGTAGATAAGGAAAAAGAAACAGGCTGGATTTTCATCGACCGGCCATAAGTAAGATTTGTATGTGAGTCTTAGGTTGAGAGGGGATTTCAGAGTATGCCAGATTTCTCGTAATGATCATGAAAGAACACAATGAAAAAATTCCGTTAGACCATTAACGGGATACGTGTGTCCTTTTTGACCCATTACGAGGAGCTTCGGCGTTTCTGAAATGATGAAACGAATCGGGGAGTGCCTCTATTGGAGGTGCTCCTCTTTGTCGTGCCATCCCAAATAAATCCCCAGAGGTGTTATATATGAAAAGTCAATTAATCATCCAATCCAGTTCGATTACATTACGTCCACTAACGCTGGAAGACCAGTACGCGCTGTACGCATTAACCCGACAACCGGAAATCACGGATATTCTTCCCGAATGGAGGATGACAGAGGAACAGCTGCATGGTTTTCTGCAATTTGTTGTTGGCAGTTACGAGCAGTTCGATCCGAAAGATGTACGGGTCATGCTGGCTGTTGTACACAACAAAGATCAGCAAATCATTGGCTGGTGTGGTGTGTTTCCCAATGACATGCTGGATAGTGATGATCGTGAAGTGGCTTACGCCATTTCACGGGATTATCGGAATAAAGGGTATATCACAGAAGCAGTGAATGCCTTAACGACATACTTATTTGAACATACTCTATTGGATCGAATTGTGGGTATTGTAAAGCCGTTTAACCAGCCTTCACGCAAGGTGCTTGAGCATGCTGGATTTCGTTATGTCTCTCGCAGAAAACTTTCGGATCAGGCAGACTACGATTATTTTGAGCGACATAAAGTACAACCGGCACCAGCATCTTCACTGGGGCTGCAATCTCTAGTTCAGCTTCGTCGTGCACGCCATGAGGATGCTGAAGTGCTCACGATGATATGCACCAGAGCCTTTGATCATGCGATCAGGGTCTGGGCTAAAGGAGACACAGTTCCGGACAGCAACCTTTGTCCACCAGGCTATTCGTCTGTTCGTATGCACAGTTACGTGATCCGTGAATGGGACTATTACGTTATAGAATGGGATGGATGTACCATTGGTGGAGTCAGTGTCAATGTATTGGGAAGCAGGCATGCGAGACTGGATAAAATCTTTATTGATCCCGTTTGTCATGGTCGGGGTATAGGATCTCAGGTCATCAGGCTTGTTGAGGCCGAATTCCCGGAGATTGGGATATGGAAGCTGGAGACGTCGGGAAGACAGCGGGATAATCATCATTTTTATGAGAAAATGGGTTATATCTGTCTCTATGCGTCTGAAGATGAATATGGATATGAGAAAATCATAACAATAGAGCCTGTGATCCAGCTCCCATCCGAGGAAATATCCAATGTTAAGGATGAGACGGTTACTGAATTTTACCAAGCTGATCTGGATTCACTTCGCTTCAGCACCAGCAATCTTCGGGATATCCGGATGACCGATTGCAACCTGAGTGGGGGCAAATTCACCAATCTGAATATGACCAACATATTATTGGCCGATTTGCGTTTAACAGATAGCAAGGTTGAATTCTGTGCTTTGGATGGTGTTCATTTTCAGGATACACACCTCGGCGCAGACAGAGCACCCATGCGTTGGGAGCATTGTGACCTCAAGGGCAGTCATTTCAATGACTGTAATCTATCCGGCGTACAGTTGGAACAGTGTCAGGTGGCAGGAATGAAGATTAATGGCGTGGCTGTAGAGGAGTTACTTGCTGCGTATGAATCCATGAAGGCCAAAAGATAATTTACTTATAGCGAAATAGAGAACGCCCGTTTCCGACCTTTGTGTCGGAAATGGGCGTTTTTTTGATGTTACTTTGTAAACAGTCAGCTATGCTGCAAAGCCTGCGGCTTTTTGCTAAAGCCAGTGCTTCCCGCGGTAAAGCCCATCTGTTGGTAGAATTCATGCGCAGCTTCACGATCCGGGCGATTGCCGCTGTTTAGAGACAAGGAATCCACGCCATGAGTGGCTGCCCATTGTTCTGCTTCCAGAATAAGCTGACGACCGATGCCGGAGCTTCTGAACTGGTCATGCACGATAAGAGCCATAATACGGCAGTGTCTTCCGTTTTTTTCATATAGATAAGATGTTTGGAGGCCAATCAGTCCAACGACACGGCCACGGACCTCGGCAACCAACGTTGCAAAGTTTGAATCCGCAGCGATGTGCGAATAACGCTCCTTCATCTCGGCATACGTGGTTGGGTAACCGAGTTGATCCATAAGAACGACCATATCTTGCAGATCTTCAGAGGAACTGTTACGAATCGTTACATTCAGACTCATGATCGAGTTGCCTCCTTTTGGCGTTCTATTAACGAGAGATCAATAATGGAATCCAGCAAACTGGCAAAGGAGATACCAGCAGCGGCTGCACTTTTGGGCAGCAGGCTATTTCGGGTAAGACCTGGCAACGTATTCACCTCAAGCACATAGGGCATGCCATCCCGAATCATCATGTCCACGCGAGCATAGACACTACATTTCAACACCCGGTAACAGGTTAATGCCGCAGCTTCTACACGTTTATGCAAATCCGCAGGCAAATGGACGACCTGCTCCTCAGCGCCGCCATCATTATATTTGGAGGTGTAATCGAAAAAATCGGCATTTGAACGAATCGAGATAACAGGAAGCATCTGACCATCCAGAACGGCGCAGGTAATCTCCTCACCCTCAATATATTGCTCAATCATGACGACTTCGTCCCAGACGAGAGCCGCTTCTACAGCCGCATGAAGAGCCGAGGGTTCTTGCACCACTTGCGTGCCGATACTGGAACCGCCTGAATTGGGCTTTACCACAACGGGATACGTTAACTGCTGCACAGCGACTGATGACAATTCATCCAGACTGCTTACCTGAAGCCACTCGCCAGTAGGTACACCCGCATGCTGGATGAGGCGTTTGGACATATCTTTGTCCATGCATACGCTGCTCGCGAGGACACCACAGCCTGTGTAAGGAACACCCAGCGACTCCAACGTACCTTGAATCGTACCATCCTCGCCGTATTTGCCGTGCAGAGCGAGCAGTGCCACATCCAATCCTGCGGCTTTGTCAATGAGATCTCGTTTGCTGTTGATCTCCACCGGAATAACCTCATACTTCTGTCCATCCAGATGGTTCATCATCTCCCGTCCGGTGAGCAGAGAAACATTCCGCTCCGAAGATGTGCCACCCATTATCACGCCAACTTTCATGTGAATCCTCCTCATTTCATTTGAGCAACCGTCTCGCCAATGATGCGAATACCTTTGCGAATGTTCTCATCGCTGACTCGGGAGAAGCCCAAACGCATCGTGTTTTGTCCCTGGCCTGGTTCAAGATAAAAGGTATCCCCGGGCATGAAGGTAACGCCTTTTGCCTTGCAAGCCGCCAGCAGCTCCCTCGTGCGGTATTCTGGTGGAAATTGTACGAACAGGTGAAGTCCGCCTTCACCGGAAACCCGGCACATTGGCAGATACTGCCGCAAGCAACGGACCACCAGTTCATATTTTCGCTTGTACTCTGTACGGGCCCGCTTCAAATATTTCTCGAAATTGCCGTTGCTCAGATATTGATAGAGCAGGGACTGGTCCAGCGTCGAGGTATGAATGCTGCGCGCCCGTTTCATGCTTTCCAGGTAATCAATCAGCGCCGCATCCGCAATGACCCAGCCTACACGCAGTCCCGGAAACAATATCTTGGAGAAGCTGCCCAGATACACGAGTCCGTTCCCTTTGCCCACACTGGCAATCAGAGGGGAGACATGGGAACCGGAATAGCGCAGTTCCTCGTTAAAGCCGTCTTCAATAATCGGCACCTGGTACTGGTTCATCAACCGAATGATCTCTGTCCGTTTGGCAGGTGATGTGACGATCCCGGTTGGATTGTGGTAGGAGGGCACGAGATAGGCCAGATCATACGGGTTGGCTGCAAGTTCCCGTTCCAACTGCTTTAGGTCCAGACCATCTGATTCCATATCCACACCGGTGAGATGGAATTGATGAAGTCTCAGATTTTTAACAGCGGTATGATGTGTCGGGTTTTCACACAGGGCCCTGCCGCTTTTTTTGCGAAGTGCGCCTAGTACCAGATCAAAACCTTCCGTAAATCCGTTGGTAATCAGAATATCTTTGCCGGATAGGTCGACACCTTTATTTTCCATATAGCGCAGCAGATACTTCATAAGAGGTCTGTAGCCTTGTGCATATCCGTAATTCAGCAGCACTTCCCCTTCAAGCGACATCCGGTCGAGAAAGGCTCTTTTGACATTGTGCATGTCGAACAGCTTCTCATCCGGCGCGATGCTGGTAAATGAAATCTCACCACGCTCTGAGCCAGAGCCATGTTTCATCAGATCATACTGCTCTGCCTGGATTGCATAATCGCTGACACGTTCGTTCCAGTCCAGCTGCCACCCGGATGTTGCCTCAGGTGCATCAATGGTGGAGCTTACGTAATTGCCTTTGCCTTTGATCGCGTAAATCAGGCCTTCCTCCTCAAGTTCAGCATAGGCCAGCAGAATCGTGCTGCGGCTTACTTTCATGAGTGTACTGAGTTCGCGGGTGGAAGGAAGCTTTTGTTTGGCTTGCAGGCCGCCTTTGAGCATCAATCGCTTCATATAATCTTTGACTTGTATATATACAGGGCGGTCCTCCGTCAGTTGCAGATCGGAATACATCCCATCACTCCCTTATTTGCTATCTTGCCATATTATAACCCCCGCAGAAAGAACCACGATACCTCTGTTTCCCTGCGGAGGTGGTTGGTTGTTTGCGCAAACGTAAAAAAGCCCTGGCATCATGCCGGGCTGGGGTGAAACGTGATCCATCTTTTATAGTGCTGCTGCTTATAACTTTCTAGGTTGGCGTTGCATGACTAGTCTCTCTAGGATCGATAGCTATCTGTCCTTCTACGTGTGTCTATTTACTCTCGTACGGCTATAATTGCAGGCTTTCTAGGTCAATCCAGTTCTATACTATCTTCGTAAATCTAGGATCTTTCTACGTTTGCTTGCTGCAAGGGTCGAATAGATGATGAATCGTAACACTATAAGGCTAGGTTCTTGCTAACTGTACTCTTGTCGTGCGCACGTAACAGAATTCAGTATGAAAAAGATGATCAATCATAGGGTACAATAGACGGAAGTAGATATAAAGACATATGTCTTAGTGCCCAAATTCTTCCTCATACCCCTATAGTACCACTTTGAATCAGGGAAGTTAACCTTTTTTTTGAAATATTTGTCGTAATAGTTGAAAAAAGCTTGAATCTTGCTTCTTATTAATGAAATGGTTTCCCTTTATAATATATGATAGGATGTAAACCTATAGATAATGAGGAAGTGAACCTATTGATTAATATTACTGTGCCAACACCAGATGTCACCATCACGAAGCAGGCTGATCCACAGCTTAGCCACATTTATGGATTCACCGATTTCCACCTGATTACGCGGGAACAGGGCGGTATCTTTATGTTTTACAATGCTGCTGATGAGTTGTTATTTGTCGGGAAAGCACGAAAATTAAGACCGCGCATCAAGAAACATTTTGAAGATACCGTATCACCAATGAAGTCACACCGCGAGGAAGTAACCACCATTGAAGTGTGCGTTATTGAAGATCCGGTGGATCGCGAAATTTACGAGACCTATATCATCAACACGATGCGTGCGAAATACAATGTAGATAAAGTGTTGTACAAATAATTATCTCGAATATGCCCCAAGAGCGTTAAGAATTGGAATCAAATGATGGAATGTGCTGAATAAAGCGTAAAGTATTCTTCGCAAAGTTTTGGGACATATAGCCCATGCCTTGCGTCAACAGACAAGGATGTGATCTCCGGATTGCATCCCACGTCTGCCTGGAAGCATTAGAATTTATATTTTCAATATGCAATTTAATATGTAGTTCGTAGAAATGGCAATGTAGAACGTAGAGATGGTAGTACAGGATTAACCAAATACATAGAAGAGGTGATTGTTTTGATCGGACGTAGCGGTAACCCCACACTCAAAGATAGTACGTTTGAAGACTCCAGAGGCTATGGAGATGATCGATATCAGACTAGAATGACGATTAACGGTACGGTAAACAAGGCGTTTATTACGCTGGTAATCCTGCTGGGCAGTGCATTTGCATCTTGGATGATGTTTTTCAATGGGCAGGAAGTGCTTCCTCTTGCATATGGAGGGGCGATTGTCGGATTTATCCTCGCATTGATTATTTCATTCAAACCTGTTGCAGCGCCTTATCTTGTGCCGATCTATGCCGTTGCGGAAGGGATGTTCCTCGGAGCACTCTCGGCTACGTATGAATACTTGTATAACGGCATTACGCTGCAAGCTGCTTTGCTGACCATGGCCGTCTTTATTGCTCTGCTGATGGCATACAAGACAAGACTGATCAAAGCTACGGAGAATTTCAAGCTGGGGGTTGTGGCAGCAACCGGAGGCATCATGATTATGTATCTCCTCAGTTTTGTTCTTGGTTTTTTCGGGATTACCGTTCCCTATCTGCATGACAACAGCCTGATCGGAATCGGCATTTCTGTCGTCATCGTCATTGTGGCCGCACTGAATCTGGTACTTGATTTTGATTTTATTGAAAGTGGTGCCGACAACGGTGCTCCGAAATATATGGAGTGGTACGGTGCATTTGGATTGATGGTTACGCTGGTATGGCTGTATCTAGAAATTATTCGTCTACTCGGCAAGCTGCGGAGCCGGGATTAAATTCAATTCAAATTTTTACAAACTTAATGTTGCAAAATTCGTCATCAAAAGCTAACTCGTGCCCAAAACACGCAGTTAGCTTTTTTGCCTTTTACGCGATAGTCTCAACATCGAACTGTGTACATTCTTCCATATATGGATTGACTGAATGGAAAAGAATGTGATATTTTAATTGATAATGATTATCATTTTCGTTAGTCTAATATAGTACCGGCTGTATTGCCCTGTACATTTCATATCAAACCGATCAAGCAGATCGAAAGGAGTGGCCTCATGTTACTGGAAAATGATTCGCAGACCCCTGCGCACTTACCCGTTACCGGCCGCAGTCCCAAGACGGATCTTGCCAAGGTAAAAGTATATATGGATGAGCACTATGACGAACCCTTGTCTATTGCGGATCTCGCCCACAAAGCCAATATCAGTGCGAAATATTTCGTGGACCTGTTCAAGAAGACCTACGGGCAGAGTGCAATGGAATATCTGACCGATCTTCGCATCAATCGTGCGAAACGATATCTGAAAGAAACAGGATACAAACTTCGTGAAATCGCGCTGAGAGTGGGCTATAGCGATGAGTATTATTTCAGCCGCAAATTTAAAAAAGAAGTGGGCGTATCTCCTTCGGATTATGCCAAAAATGCGAGAATACGCATCGCCACCTGCTCCTCCAGCATTATTGGACAGCTGCTGGCGCTTAATGTCATGCCTGTCGCTGCGCCGATTGACCCCAAATGGACCGCTTATTATTATAACGCGCACCGAACAGAGATTCAGTCACACTTGAGACTAACAGACCCGTATACCAGCTTGAGATTTGAAGCCAACGTGGAGCGTTTGGTTCATATCCGGCCGGACGCTATTGTCGGTACGGATCAGATCAGTGATCAGGATCAGGCCAAACTGGCTGAGATTGCACCTTGTTGTTTTGTACCGAAGTATCACTTGGATTGGCGTGCGCAGTTACGCATGATTGCTGCTTTTTTGGAGCGGGAAGAACAGGCAGAGCAGTGGATTAGCGTATACAATCAGCGAGTCGAGAAGGCACGGGATTCCGTAAAACAGAAAGTGGGGCGAGAGAAGGTCATCGTTGTCCGGGTGTATGGTCAGCACCTTTATCTGTATCGAAATCCGGGCATTGAAGAGGTGTTGTACAATAATGGATTACAACTGGAGACGTTTCCCGATGTTCAGGCCAACACACGGTTAACATTGGAACAACTGGCTGCGCTAAATCAAGATCGGATTCTTGTTATGGTGTGTCCTGAGGCCGCATCGCGGGCGTATTGGCTTAGTCTACAGCACTCGCCGGTATGGCGTCAGCTTAAGGCAGTAAGGCAATACCAGATTCATCTGATCACAGGTGACCCATGGTTTGACTACTCTGCCGTAGGCGTGATGCGCATGCTGGATGAAGCGCTCCTGATTTTCACGGGATATTGTCCAAATGTATATCTGGATAACGTCCATGGTGATTCCCGGGCTACATGACATATAATCCATCTATCTAAATGAGAATGTTTATCAAGGGGGATATGTCATGTTTCAACAGAAAAAAGGTAACGGACAAAGTTCCGTTCGTCCATTTCGTAGTACCGGTTTCTCGGCCTTGCTCGTACTGGTATTGATTACGGGTCTGCTGTCTGCCTGTGGTTCAAAATCAGAAGTTGAGGGAGAAGCACAGAAAGAGCAGCCAACAACGGAGGCTTCCACCACGGCCTCATCAGGGACTGCTGTAAGCGAAGAGAACACGGAAGAAACCAAAGGAGAACGAACTGTCAAAGATGATCTGGGACATGATGTTATCGTTCCTGAGCATACGGAGCGTGTTTTTGCACCTTATCTGGAAGACTCTCTGCTGACGCTAGGCGTTAAACCGGTAGCTCAGTGGGCAAGTGGTACGCAAGGCCATGTTTACCTTAAGGACCAGTTGAGCGGAGTGCCAACACTGGATTTCTCCAGTGGTTTGCCTTCTCCTGAAGCACTAATGGCGTACAATCCGGATTTTATTATTCTACACACGGCCCAATATGCTGAGAACGGTGTATATGAGAGTTATTCGAAAATTGCACCAACCTACGTATTTACGAATGCTTCGGGTGATGTAGAGAAGTCTTTGCAGGTGATCGGTGATCTTCTGGGCAAAACGGCTGAGGCCGAAAAAGCCATTGCAACATATCATGCGAAGGTAGATGATGCTAAGGCCAAGCTCGCTAAAGTTACCGAAGGCAAGAAAGCAGCGATCATTCGTTTTGCACCTCGCGGGATTAGTATGATGGGTGGTAACTACTTTAGTGGTTACGTGGTATATCAGCAATTGGGGCTTGGCAAGCCAACACTGGTACAAACGGAGAACAGCGCAACGGTATCGACCGAGGTGTTGCCTGAGATTGATGCCGACTTTATTTTCACGGTGGAACAGGGTCGGGGGAGCATGAAGGAAATGACGGATACCAAAGTATGGAACAGCATGCCAGCCGTTAAAGCTGGAAATGTGTACGCAGTAGAGCCAGCTCCGTGGCTGGGCGGTGGATTGATTGCTTATGGTCATGTCATTGACGACACGCTGAAGGCGTTGACCCAATAATAGAGACAATCCATTGATGTATTGATCGAAATATGAGAAATGTAGCTCCCTGCGGAGTGCCAGAAGCCGGACAAATTCCAGCGTTTCAGGTATTCCGTGAGGGAGTTTTTTTATTTTGAGGGGTAACCAAGTCGGTTACAGAAATGTGGAAATATGGAGATAATCAAAATCATTTCTGGATATCGTCCATGGGACAGTCGGATTTACTCTCTTATAATTGGTAATGAGAATCAATCTCATACATTTCAATAATTATATTAAACATAACAGTATAAGTTGAGTTTATGAACTACACAGAAACGGAGACGTCAGAAAAAACCTGGAGAAGCGAAGCGTTCGCCTGAAAGCTTTCTGAAAGAAAGCTACGTCGAAAGCATAGGCTATCTCCGGATTTCTCCCTTTATAAGAGGGGATAGAGGAAATCTGGAGATAACAGCGATTGGAAGGTTATTCTGACGGTGGAGTGTATGTGTAATTCAATATTCAACTTATATACGCAGAACAACGAGGAGGAACCATCCGTAATGACGTTTCAGCCCAATCAACCCGCATCTGGCACCCTTGAACATATCGCACGCAGTACCGTACAGATTCCACGCGCCGAACAGTGGACCATGAAATCACGCAACGGCAATCATGCCTATCAAATCATGGTATTCCAACCGGCAGAAGCACCACCGCCTTCGGGATATCCGGTGATCTATCTGCTGGATGCCAACTCGGTGTTTGGCACGATGGTCGAAGCCGTTCGTGTACAGGGCCGCAGACCGGAGAAGACCGGAGCACTTCCGGCCATTGTTGTTGGCATCGGGTATCCAACGGCCGGTCCTTTTTCACCGCACCGTTACTATGACTTTACCCCGCAGACCACAACGGAATATACCCAGAATTCGGATGGAACACCTTTACCAAAACAGGGTGGAGCCGATGAATTCTTGCAGTTTATTGAAGAAGAGCTGAAGCCGGATATGGAACAGCAGTTCAGGATTGATCGGAGCAGACAGGCTATTTTTGGTCATTCCCTTGGTGGATTGTTCGTGTTGCATACGCTGTTCAAGAAACCGGAAGCTTTTCGCTATTACATTGCGGGCAGCCCTTCGCTTCACTGGAATCAGAACGTCATGCTGGCGGAGGAACAGGAATTTGTCGCACGGCTGAAGCAGCATCCCGTGAACGTCAAGGTGTGGATTGGCATGGGTGAACAGGAGAAGACACATCCTGCGCGCAACAATGATAAGGCTTCGAGTCTTACAGAACGGTTATCTGCGCTGAATCAGCCGGGTCTGGACATTAAATATACCGAGTTTGAAGAAGAAAACCATGTATCCGTATTGCCGTTTCTGATTAGTCGTACGATGCGTTTTGCCTGTAGCCCGGAGTCGTAGGAGGAAAGAGACGACAGTATTTCTCAATCAGAGGTATCGGTATGGGAGATTGGGCGAAAGGCAAGTGGACCGAAATGTGACGGATTTACGGATGATCCAATCAGGTTCAGCAGGCTAACATATCTCTCCAACAGGAGAGGGAGCAGTAATGCAAGGGAGGAACAGGAGTGAGTTACACAGGAATTGATGGAAAAGTAGCCGTAGTCACCGGTGCTGCGCAAGGCATCGGTGCAGCCGTGGCGAGATTGCTTGCTGAGCAGGGCGCTATTGTTGCAGCTGTCGACATACGAGAGGATCAGTTGAATCAACTGGTCACAGATCTGCATAGTCAGGGTTATCAAGCAACGGCCTGTCCTGTGGATATATCTAATCGTCAATTCGTCGAAGATGCAATCCAGCGTATTGAGAATACATTAGGTCCGATTGGCATTTTGGTGAATGCAGCGGGAGTACTATACACGGGGGCTGTGAGTGAGCTCCGCGATGAAGAGTGGACAAGAACTTTTGACGTGAATACACATGGTGTATTTTACATGTCACGTGCTGTGGTGCGATACATGGCCGAACGTCAGTCGGGGGCGATCGTTACTGTCGGTTCAAATGCTTCTGGTGTGCCCCGGATGCATATGTCCGCCTACGTAGCCTCCAAAGCGGCTTCAACCATGTTCACCAAATGTTTGGCTCTTGAATACGCCTCAGATCATATCCGCTGTAACATTGTATCTCCAGGTTCGACGGATACCGATATGCAGCGTGCATTGTGGGCGGATGAGCAGGGAGCACAGGCAGTTATCGCGGGTTCCCAGCAAGCATACCGACTGGGCATACCACTGAACAGGCTGGCGTTGCCATCGGATATAGCGGATAGTGTGCTTTTTTTGGTATCGGATCAGGCTAGACATATTACGATGCATAACTTGTGTGTGGACGGAGGCGCCACGCTAGGTGCCTGAATCAAGATAAGGAGATGATAATCATGTCAAAAGCGGGTACGGTTGCTGCAACTTCCGCCTTACACCTTCTGGAACAATATCGAGAGGGGACGTCCTTTTTCTGGTCTTCACCGCAACATACCCTGTTAGCTCAAGGGGAACAGATCCGATGGTCTGCCATGGAGGTATCGGAAGGGAATACAACGGATTCCATGGGCGCGGTTAATGTTACTGAACAAAAGCGGAAGGAAGAAACGCAGCTTTTCATTAACCGGATGGAGCAGTTGATGGAAAAGGCGAGACGCTCGGGCCAAACGAAACCGATTGTGGTCGGCGCCATTCCGTTCGATCCGATACATTCTTCTGCAGAGCTATTCGTGCCAGAGAAGATCCAATGGGCTGATCCTTTATCCCCGGACGCCAGAGCATCGGTGGAAAAACGCCCAGCTGCAGTGGGTTGTGAGGTACGTGAAGAACCTGCCGGAGCTATATTTCAGCAAAGCGTAAAAAACGTTTTGTTGGATCTAAATCAAGGCAATCTCCACAAAGTGGTGTTATCCCGTACACTGCATGTGACTTCACAGACGATTGTGAACACGCATCAGTTACTCCGTAATTTGTTCAGGGATAACACACACGGATATACATTTGCTGTTCCGATGACGAAACTCTCTCTAGAAAAAGGTGATATAACAACGAATAAACGCGCTTATGTGGAGGCGGAAAAAGAAACTCATCGGACTTATATCGGAGCGAGTCCCGAATTGCTGGTTACCCGGAAAGGGTCCAAAGTGAGAGCCAATCCACTCGCTGGGTCTGCTGCCCGGAGTGATGATCCGGCTGAGGACCGTCGCCGTGCAAAAGCACTGCTGGCTTCCGCCAAAGATCGCCATGAACATGCAGTAGTCATTGAGGCTGTGGCGGAAGCGCTGCGTCCGTTGTGTAAGCAGCTCTCCGTCCCGGCAGAACCCTCCTTGATCCAAACACGAACCATGTGGCACTTATCTACGGAAATTCACGGGGAGCTTGCTAATGTGAACACATCATCACTGGAACTTGCGTTTGCTCTCCACCCTACACCAGCAATTTGTGGAACGCCTGTACAGGCCGCTCGGGAAGCCATCCGAGAACAGGAACCGTTTGAACGGGGATTATTCACCGGCATGGTGGGCTGGTGTGATAGTGAGGGTGACGGCGAGTGGGCTGTAACGATCCGATGTGCGGAAGTGGAAGGGAATACGCTTAAACTGTTCGCTGGCGCGGGTATTGTGGCAGGTTCTACAGCCGAAGCGGAGCTGGCAGAGACCTCAGCGAAATTCGGAACAATGCTGCTCGCCATGGGTTTGGATTCATCTGTGTCCAGTATGAAGGAGGAATGAATGATGCTGTCAGGATTTCAGGCCTGGCCTGAGGAAGTTGCCGAACGTTATCGTCAGGAAGGCTGCTGGGAAGGAATTACGTTTGGAGAAATGCTCCGCCAGCGCGCAGAACTATATGGCAATCGAGTAGCCGTTATCAGTGGTGAACAACAATTAACCTATGCGGAGCTGAACGATCGGGTGGATCGTCTGGCCGCTGGCTTATATGCCAAAGGAATACGACAGCATGATCGAGTTATTATCCAGCTGCCCAATATTACGGCGTTTATCGAGGTGTGTTTTGCCTTATTCCGCATTGGTGCACTGCCTGTATATGCACTTCCCTTACATCGGAAGAGTGAGATTACGTATTTTGCCCGTTTCTCTGAGGCCGTAGCATACGTGATACCTGATCAGGATGGAGGGTTTGATTACCGCACACTGGCCGAAGAGGTTCAGGCAGAGGTTCCGGGACTTCGGCATGTATTCGTGGCGGGAGAAGCGGGGCGATTTACGGCTTTGGAGGATGTTTATACAGCAACAGTCACACTGCCGGATGTGCCAGTTTCTTCGGATGTTGCTTTTCTACAGTTGTCTGGTGGAAGTACCGGGCTGTCCAAAATGATTCCCCGCACTCATGATGACTACATCTACAGTTTGCGGAGAAGTGTGGAAGTCTGCGGACTTACCCCAGATAGTGTCTACCTAGCCGTTCTGCCTATAGCACATAACTATCCCATGAGCTCACCCGGCTTTCTGGGTACGCTGTATGCGGGTGGAACCATTGTACTGTCACGCGGGTCCAGCCCGGATGAAGCTTTTCCACTCATTATGCGCCATAAGGTAACCATAACGGCTCTTGTACCACCACTTGCACTCATATGGTTGAATGCGGCGGCTACCCTGGGGATTAAACTTCCTTCACTTGAGGTGCTTCAGGTTGGTGGAGCCAAATTCAGCGCCGAGGTGGCTGCACGTGTCCAACCCGTCCTAGGCTGCACCTTACAGCAAGTGTTCGGCATGGCGGAGGGGCTGGTGAACTACACCCGTCTGGATGATCCGTTGCATGTGATTGTTAACACTCAGGGCAAGCCGATGTCTCCGTATGATGAAGTACGAATTGTGGATGAAGAGGACATGGATGTGGAACAAGGACAATCGGGGCATTTACTGACAAGAGGACCTTATACGATTCGAGGTTACTACAAGGCTGATGAACATAATGCCAGATCGTTTACCACGGACGGTTTCTATCGTACCGGAGATATTGCCAGTCTTACGGCTGATGGATATCTCGTTGTGGAAGGACGGGCGAAGGATCAAATCAACCGTGGCGGCGACAAAGTGGCTGCCGAGGAAGTGGAAAATCATCTGCTGGCCCATCCTGCCGTACATGATGCGGCATTGGTATCCATGCCGGATGAATATCTGGGCGAGCGCTCCTGTGCATTTATCGTGCCGAGCGGTGAAGCTCCGTCAGCTGCCGAAGTGAAATCTTTTCTGCGTAACCGGGGCCTGGCGAGCTATAAAATACCGGATCGGATTGAGTTTGTGCAGTCTTTTCCCAAAACTCAAGTTGGCAAAGTAAGCAAAAAAGCGTTGCGTGAGATGATTACGGCTAAACAGCCCATATCCTAATTGTTATTTCTGATAGATAGCACTACAGCGCAGTGATGAACATGATTGTGATAAATAAAGCTGAAAAGAGGGATATTCATGGCACTTCCAAAGATTCAACCCTATGCAATGCCTGTAGAGTCGGAGCTTCCTGTCAACAAGGTAACATGGACACCGGATACGAAGCGCTCGGTACTCCTGATCCATGATATGCAGCAATATTTTATGAACGCCTTTATGGCAGGGCAATCCCCTGTTGTGGAGCTGATCGATCATATTTCACAACTTCGTTCGAAGTGTCATGAGCTTGGCATTCCGGTGGTCTACTCCGCACAACCGGGCGGACAGACTCCGGAGCAGCGTGGGTTACAGCTGGACTTTTGGGGTGCGGGAATTGATGGAGGACCTGTGCAAAAAGAGATTATTGATGCGCTCGCACCCGCTCCGCAGGATACGTTCATGACCAAATGGCGATATAGCGCCTTCCAGAAAACAGAACTGTTCGAACTAATGCAGCGGGATGGCCGTGATCAACTGATCGTTTGCGGTATTTATGCTCATATCGGATGTCTGATGACCTCTTGTGAAGCCTTTATGAGAGACATTCAGGCGTTCCTGGTTGCGGATGCAGTAGCTGATTTCTCGGCGGAAAAACATCGCATGGCCCTGACGTATGCAGCAGAAAGGTGCGCGGTAACACTGACAACCGGACGTTTACTTGAATCGCTAAATGATTCTGCCGCTGACGGAAATGAAGGAGCACTGAAATCCGAAGTGGGTGAGCAAGGGGAGCGCTCCTATGCTGCATCTGCTCAGGTGGCTGGTTCGGAGGCTGAGCAGCAAACGGCATCCGCAGCAGAGCCAATTCAGGACGGAAGTCATGGCATTGAACAAGTCACGTTGGAAGCATTGAGAAATCAGGTCGGAGAGATGCTCCAGGAGCAGCCTGGCAACATTGGAGAGCACGATGATCTGATTCAGATGTGGGGACTGGATTCCATTCGTATTATGAGTCTGGCTGAGCGCTTTCGAGTGGAAGGAGCGGGGGTAACGTTCGTGGATCTGGCGGAGCTGCCTACATTGGCTGCATGGGCAGCATTGCTGGATAAGGCCCCAAATAAGGTGCTCCCGAACGGAGACTACTTTTGAGCGGGGCCGTGCATACGTCGCACAGTCGGGACACGGCTTGGCCCCTGTCCTCTGCACAGTCCGGCATCTGGTTCGCTCAGCAGTTGAATCCGGACAATCCGATGTACAATACTGCCGAGTATGTGGTCATCGAGGGTAGCGTAGACGCCAGACGATTCGAAGAAAGTGTGCGACAGACCGTTTCGGAAGCAGAATCACTGAATATGGTTTATGGCGAAAATGAACAAGGCCCATGGCAGTCTTTGAACACCAACCCGAATCATTGGACATTTCATGTCATCGACGTGAGGGAGGAATCGGAGCCCCACACAGCAGCACTGGCCTGGATGAAAAATGATCTTGCCAATCCCGTCAATCTGGCGACAGGTCCACTCTTCACGGAGGCGTTGTTCCAGGTAAGCCATAATTGTTATTACTGGTACCAGCGAATTCATCATATCGCAATCGATGGATACGGCGTTTCGCTGATTACCCGCAGGGTGGCGAGCCTATACTCCGCAAGTGTACGAGGAGAAGCTGTAGATCAAGTGCAGCAGGGGGCGTCGTTTGGCTCATTGACGGCTGTACTTCAGGAAGACGAGGCTTATCTTGGCTCCGTGGATAAAGAACAGGATCGTCAGTTCTGGATGGATCGATATGCTGATGAACCGGATGTTATCAGTCTGGGGGAACGGGCTCCGCGAACCTCTACCTACTTCCTGAGACAGAGCGGTCTGCTTACACAGTCGCAGCGCGAGCAAATGCAGGCGGCAGCGGCAAGGTTCGGTGTGACCTGGCCGGATTTGTTTGTAGCGGCAACAGCCATTTACGTACACCGCATGACAGGGGCGACCGATGTTGTGCTGGCCCTGCCCGTGATGTGCCGATTGGGATCAACATCCTTGCGGGTTCCGGGTATGGTCATGAATGTACTTCCGCTGCGTCTCAACGTAGAGTCAAATCTGACCGTGTCAGAGTTGCTGAAACAGGTTGTCCAGGAGATTCGGGCGGTACGCAAGCATCAACGCTATCGGCACCAGGATCTGCGGCGTGATCTGAAGCTGCTTGGAGAGAATCGTCGCCTGTTCGGACCCATGATTAATGTCATGCCATTCCACCATGAATTAAACTTTGCAGGGCAGCGCGGCATGATTCACAACCTGTCCACGGGCCCGGTAGACGATCTGTCCATTCATGTGGTGGACCAAGGGCATGGTCATGGGCTGAGCATTGATTTTGATGCGAATCCGTCTATCTACAATGATTCCGAACTGCAGAACCATCAGCTTCGTTATATGCAGCTGCTGAACTTGGTAATGCAGGAAGGCATGGAGACGGAGACGGTGGGACGACTGGAATTGCTGCTCCCTGCCGAACGTGAACAAGTATTGGTGACATGGAATGGAACGGGAGGGGTGACGGCCGATAGCAATTCAGCAGCACTGTTTGAACAGCAGGTCCGCCGTACACCTTCTGCAACGGCGCTGACATTCGAAGGGGAGTCCCTGACATATGCGGAGTTGAATGAACGAGCGAATCAGTTGGCTCATGAATTGATACAACGATATCAGGCAGGACCGGAACAGCGGGTGGCCATTGCTCTGCCTCGTTCGCTCGAAGTGGTCATCGCCATTGTGGCTGTCCACAAAACGGGGGCCGCCTATCTGCCGCTTGACCCTGACTATCCCGAAGAGCGTCTGATCTACATGTTGGAGGATGCCAAGCCTGCTTGTGTGGTGACGGTGATGGACCATGTTTCCAGTCTGCCGACAACATCCAGTGTACCGATGATGGTCATGGATGAACCAAATACTGCTACGGCAGTGAGTCGCCGGCTTGGAAGTAATCCCGAAGGTGATGATCTGACAAGTACAGCTTCTCTGCACAATCCTTCGTATATTATCTACACTTCAGGCTCCACAGGTAAGCCCAAGGGCGTAGCCGTAACCCATCTGGGGCTGGCGAATCTGCTTGAGGATATGAAGACGAGACTACAGGTTGGTCCGCAGGACCACTGGCTGTCGGTGACTACGATTGCTTTTGACATATCCGTACTGGAAGTATTTCTGCCGCTTACGACGGGTGCCCGGCTGGATATTGCACACAAAGAGACGATTCTTGATCCGGTAGCTCTGGCTGGGAAGATGAGAGAGCTGGGAACCACCATCATGCAGGCTACGCCTACGTTATGGCAGTCTTTGGTGACGAGCCGGCCAGGGCGATTCGATGGGCTAACCTTGATTACTGGAGGAGAGGCGCTGACGGAGGAACTGAAGCTTTCTTTGCAGGAACTGGGGTGTCACGTTAATAACCAGTACGGCCCAACCGAGACAACCATTTATTCCACAGCTGCCTCGTTCGACACAGGGGAAATGGGGAAACCGTCGATTGGTGGTCCGGTTCGCAACACGCAGCTATATGTGCTGGATCAAGGCTTAAAGCCAGTACCCTCGGGTGTAGTAGGGGAACTCTATATCGCAGGCGAAGGGCTTGCGCGCGGGTATTTGGGCAGGCCTGATCTGACCGCAGAACGCTTTGTAGCCAATCCCTTCGGTCAGCCAGGCAGTCGGATGTACCGTACAGGAGATTTGGCGAAATGGCTGCCGGATGGTTCTATCGATTATTTGGGTCGTGCAGATCATCAGATCAAAATTAGAGGTTTCCGGATAGAACTGGGCGAGATTGAATCGGTAATCTCCAGGTATCCTGGCGTAGCTCAGGTCACGGTCATGGCTCGCGAAGACCAACCGGGAAACCAGCGATTGGCAGCGTACGTAGTGGGTGAGTCTGAACTCGAGAATCGTATGGATCTGGCAGAACTAAGAGCTTACGTGGCGGATGCGTTGCCGGATTACATGGTGCCTGCTGCATTCACACTACTGCCCGAGATGCCGTTGACACCGAATAAAAAGATCGATCGCAAACGGCTTCCTGTGCCTACTTTGCTGTCCAATGCCAATGGACGGGAGGCGCGCACGCCACAAGAAGAAATTCTGTGCAGTCTGTTCGCTGAGATTCTTGGTGTTGGTCGTGTGGGCATTGACGATGATTTCTTTGAACTGGGTGGGCACTCTCTGCTGGCTGGACGAATTACAGCACGTATCCGTGATGTATTCGGTGCAGATCTAACGATCGGCAGTGTATTTGAAGCTCCAACCGCCGCAGGCCTAGCCAAACGATTGGATCAGGCGAAATCGGTGAGACCTGTTATTCAGCCTGTTTCACGTCAGGGGGAGCTTCCGCTCTCCTTTGCCCAGCGGAGGTTGTGGTTCATGTATTGTCTGGAAGGCGCCAATCCGACGTATAACATTCCGCTGGTTGCCCGGTTGGCCGGGAAGCTGGATACGGATGCTCTGGAGAACGCCCTGCAGGATATTGTAGACCGTCATGAGACATTACGAACGTTGTATCCGCCTGAAATGGGTTCTGCGAGCCAGCATATTCTGAATGCTGCTGACGTCAAAGTGAAATTGAATATAACCGCTGCTACGGAGCAGGAGCTTCCCGAGCTTCTGACAGAAGCGTCACGCTACAGTTTCCAGCTTTCCACTGAACCAGGCATTCGTGCCGAGTTGTTCAGAATCGGCGCTGATGAGCATGTGCTGTTGTTGCTGCTGCATCATATTGCCGGGGATGGATGGTCATTGTCACCGCTCATCCGCGATCTGTCGGTGGCTTATGCATCACGCTTGAGGGGTTCTTCACCTGCCTGGGAGCCGCTGCGCATTCAATATGCCGACTATGCGGTGTGGCAGGAGAGATTGCTAGGGAATGAGAAACAGCAGGACAGTCTGATTGCAAGACAGATGGAATTCTGGAGCAACCAGCTGGCCCATTTACCGGAGCAGGTTACATTCCCTACGGATTACGCACGTCCAGTCGTGTCCAGTTATCGCGGTGGGTCAGTGCCTTTTACGATCAGTCAACGTTTTCATGAGCAATTAATGATCATCGCACGTGAGAATAAAGTCAGCCTGTTCATGGTGCTGCACTCGGCACTGTCCTTGCTGCTTACCCGAATGGGTGCAGGAACGGATATCGCGATAGGAACACCGATTGCCGGACGGAGCGATGATGCGCTGGATGAAGTCGTGGGTATGTTCATTAACACCCTTGTGCTGCGCACAGATACTTCAGGTGATCCAACATTCCGTGAGCTGCTGGCTCGTGTGCGAGAAGTCGACCTGGCAGCATATGAACATCAGGATCTGCCCTTTGAACGGTTGGTTGAAGTATTAAATCCGCCTCGATCCCGTTCCAAACATCCGCTCTTTCAAGTGATGCTTGTGCTGCAAAATACACCGGATATTCGTCTTGATCTACCGGGTATTGTGGCGGAAACCCGCATGCATGGTGTGGGTTCATCCAAATTTGATCTAACCCTTGAGCTGACAGAGCAGCGTGAGCATAACGGATCTCCAGGCGGAATTGAAGGTGTGCTGGAATATAGTGCAGATCTCTTTCGGGAGTCTACTGCAGGTGAACTTGTGGTCCGATTGATGCAGGTGCTTGAAGATGCAGTGCAGCAGTTGGATGAGCGAATCAGCAGATTTCATGTCGTGACCCCAACAGAGCAGGCCCAGCTTGAAAAAGAATGGTCCTTTACGCTGAGTGAGGATGCGCAACTGACCATAGCCGAGCGCTTTGAAATACAAGCAGCTGCTCTTCCGGAAGCGACTGCCATGACCTGTGAGGATATCACCTTGAATTACAGGGAGCTGAATGCAAGAGCCAATCAGCTTGCCAGATTACTGATCGCTCAAGGCGTGGCACCGGAACAAATGGTTGCGCTAGCCTTGCCTCGTTCCGTTGAAATGGTTGTGGGCATTCTCGCTGTGCTAAAAGCAGGAGCCGCGTATCTGCCACTTGACCCCAATTATCCGGCAGATCGGTTGACACATATGCTGACAGATGCAGCACCGAAAGTAATGGTAACGAGTACAGAGGTATACACCTTGCTTCCACAGGTGGCAGAAATTCAGTGTATTAATATGGACGATTTGCATACTTTGCAGCAATTGGAGATGCTGGATGATCGAAACCCTGCGGATAGTGAACGCAATGGGCGTGTAACACCTCTGAGCCCGGCTTACATGATCTATACCTCAGGCTCGACAGGCAAGCCCAAAGGGGTCGTTATTCCGCATGCGAATGTCATCCGTTTATTGGATGCCACGCAGCACTGGTTCCATTTTGACGCGAGTCATGTATGGACCTTGTTCCACTCCTATGCATTTGACTTCTCCGTATGGGAAATCTGGGGACCGCTGCTGCATGGAGGGCGATTAGTCGTTGTTCCTCATGAGATTAGCCGTTCACCTGGAGCGTTCCTGCAGTTGCTTGCTGAGCAAAAGGTGACCGTATTGAACCAGACGCCATCCGCATTCTACCAACTCATGCAGGCTGACAGGGAAAATCCGGCCTGGGGACAGCAGCTTGCACTCCGTTATGTCATTTTTGGAGGCGAGGCACTGGAGCTTGGGCGCTTGGATGATTGGTATGAACGTCATGCTGATGATGCGCCAAGACTCATCAATATGTATGGCATCACTGAGACGACGGTTCATGTCAGCTACCAGGAACTGCATGCAGGCAGTTCTACGGAAGGCGCGAGCAGCTGGATTGGATGCGCCATACCGGATCTTCGGGTATATGTGTTGGATGATCAGCTTGAGCCTGTACCAACAGGAGTAACCGGAGAGATGTATGTAGCCGGAGAGGGTCTGGCTCGTGGTTATTGGAAACGACCTGATCTTACAGCTGAGCGATTCGTTGCTGATCCATACGGTCCACCAGGCACACGTATGTACCGGACAGGAGATCTGGCGAAGCGTCTGCATGATGGCTCGCTTGATTATTTGGGGCGGGCGGATCAGCAGGTGAAAATACGGGGATTCCGCATTGAGCTTGGCGAGATTGAAGCGGTGCTGGCAAGGCATTCAAGCGTGGGCCAGGCTGCTGTAATTGTCCGTGAGGACCAGCCGGGGGATAAACGTCTTGTAGCTTATATCGTTCCGGCTTCGGACACAGGGACGATACCGGAATCGACTGCCTTGCGTCGTCATGCGTCTGCCAGCCTTCCGGATTATATGGTTCCATCTGCGGTTGTAGCGATGGAGAGCCTGCCGCTTACAGCTAATGGAAAGCTCGATCGCAAGGCACTACCCGCACCGGAAATGCAATTAACGACAGGTGGCAGAGCGCCTCGCAACCCGCAGGAGGAGATCCTCTGTGATTTGTTTGCCGAAGTATTGGGCATGCGGAGTGTTAGCATTGACGACAGTTTCTTCGAGCTGGGTGGTCATTCGTTACTGGCTGTTCGCTTGATGAGCCGCATTCGTGAAGCGATGGGAAGGGAGCCGGGTATCGGCATTCTGTTCGAAACAGCTACCGTAGCGGGGCTGGTGGAGCGATTGGAGATGGATAGCGATTCCGGAAAAAGCTCGCTTCAAGTTCTGTTGCCGCTCAGAACGCATGGGGAACATCTGCCTATATTCTGTGTCCATCCTGCAGGAGGACTTAGCTGGTGTTATGCTGGGCTGATGAAACATCTGGGCATGGAATATCCGTTCTATGGGTTACAGGCCAGAGGAATTGCTGAGTACGAGGAACTTCCGTCTACACTGGAAGATATGACAGCAGACTACATCCGCCATATCCGCTCGGTACAGCCTGAGGGACCTTACCGTCTGCTTGGCTGGTCTCTCGGAGGTAACGTAGCCCAGGCTATGGCGGTACAACTGCAATCGGAAGGGGAAGAAGTGGAGTTTCTTGCCATGCTGGATGCGTATCCGAGCCACTATCTGCCGATTCGCGGAGAACCGGATGAGGAAGAAGCCTTAACGGCATTGCTTGCACTGGGTGGTTATGATCCGGACAGCATTGGGGATGGGCCGCTGGATATGGCAACGGCTATGCGCATATTGCGCAGTGAGGGCAGTGCACTGGCAAGTTTGGACGAAGATACGATCATGAAGCTGCGGAAGACCTATGAAAATTCCGTACGGATCTTGGGGGCCTATACGCCATCCCGATTCGAGGGGGATCTGATCTTCTTCCGTTCCACCATTATTCCGGACTGGTTCGACCCGATTGAACCGGAAATGTGGAATGCGTATATCGGGGGCCAATTGGAACGTCATGATATCGATTGCCGTCACAAAGACCTCTGTCAGCCTGGACCGCTGGAGGAAATCTGCCGAACACTGGCCGCCAAGCTGGAAGAGCTGAACAAGCGCGAAATTCAACATAAATAGGAGGATAAGGCGATGAGCAACCCATTTGAATATGAAGACAGCAATTATCTGGTGTTAATCAATGAGGAGGGGCAATACTCCCTCTGGCCTGCATCCCTTGAAGTGCCCGCAGGTTGGACCGTGATGCTTGGCAAGGCCAAGCGCCGGGTGTGTCTTGATTACATCGCCGAGCAATGGACAGATCTGAAACCGTTAAGCCTCTGTGATGAAATCGGTATGCCTGGAGCCGTTCATGAGGCTAGCAGATGAAATTCGGTCTGAATCCCAAGGTCATTGTTAGCATCGTCTATGTGTTAGCGATGTTTATGGTGGCTATGGATGGAACGGTCTTGAACGTAGCATTACGAACCATTAGTGAGGAGCTAGGGATTCCCCCGGCTGCTTCGGGTACCTTGAACGTGGGGTATTTGGTGAGTTTGGCTGTATTCCTGCCTGTTGCCGGGTGGCTTGGTGATCGATGGGGAACGAAACGAGTTTTCTTATCTGCACTGGCGCTGTTTACGGTATCCTCTGCACTATGTGCGACGGCCGATCAATTAAGTACGCTAACATTCTTTCGCATTTTGCAGGGTGCAGGGGGTGGTCTGCTTACTCCTGTGGGGATGGCGATGCTGTTTCGAACCTTCCCTCCCCAGGAACGGGCGAAGGTATCTCGAATGCTCGTACTGCCCATCGCGCTGGCCCCGGCCCTAGGGCCGATTGTGAGCGGATTGATTGTGGACCAGCTCTCTTGGCGATGGATCTTCTATGTGAATCTACCCGTCGGCATTCCAGCGGTAATCTTCGGAATGATTTATCTGAAGGAGCACAAAGAACAGGGAGCCGGTCGACTGGATGTACCGGGGTGGTTATTATCTGCCCCAGGACTCGCTCTGACGATGTACGCTCTTAGTCAGGGTCCACTGCGAGGGTGGACTTCCCCTCTTATTATTGGAGCTGGTCTGACGGGAATCATCCTGCTCACGTTGCTTGTGTTTGCCGAACTGCGCGCGAAGCAGCCTTTGCTTGATCTCCATTTGCTGAAAGACCGTTTATTCCGCTATTCGGGTCTGGTGTCGGTATGTGGAGCAGCGGGTCTGCTGGGCATGTTGTATGTATTTCCGCTGATGTATCAAAACGTGCTTAACGCCTCTGCGCTGGAGACAGGACTAACCACATTCCCTGAAGCTCTGGGACTTATGATCGCTTCGCAGCTTGTGCCCTGGACATATCCTCGGCTGGGTCCGCGTAAGCTGATATCCATGGGTTTGATCTGCACGGCTGTGATTTTCATTACGCTTAGTCAGATTACAGTGGATACGAATCCGTGGTTCATTCGTTCCTTATTGTTCGGCGTGGGGATCTTCCTGGGGCAGACGGTAGGCGCGGTACAGATTGCTTCTTTTGCCCGAATACCGCCTCCTTCCATGGGACGAGCCTCCACCTGGTTCACGGTGCAAAATCGGCTGGGTTCCGCCATTGGAATGGCGTTATTGTCTGCTGTTCTGGCTGGCGTAGGTACAACGACGGTTACTGCGGCTGGAGCGATGGAGCCGAATATGCTGGCGTACCGTTTGGCTTTACTGGGGGCTGCTACGTTTTTGTTAATTGGCCTATGTTTTGCCCTGAAAATCAGCGATGCTGACGCGGCAGCAACGATACGAAAATCCAGTGGTCACGGTCTCTTCCGGAGGCAAAAGAAATCTCCACCATTGACGCAGGAATCGTCTGTACAATCGAAAGGTTAAGTCCTGTAGCCTGGCAGTTGAACATGATATCTCTTCAGATCAGGAGTACGTGAATGCAGTTCATTGAATATTATAAAGTCCCTGGCGGGTTCGCCGGGGACTTTTCGGTATTTCTAAATGCGTGCTAGTTCATCAATCTACAATAAAATCTAAATTGCTATGTTTGTTACATTCTTTTCTAAGTTTATGCTGCTCGAGCAATAATCTGATTTCTCTCAAGAACCGCTTGAGACTCAGCATTTGCAGGACGGTAGCCTTTCTCCAGCAATTCTTTAATGTAAATTTTGTTGTAAACGAAGGAGAATACGATTCCACTAACCCAAGCTCCGATGCCCACAGTGAAGACTCCAAGAGCAACACTAATCAAAAACATGATGGCAGCCCATTTCAAATCACCACGGAAAAGCGCAGGAAAAAATCCAAAAAAGAGTGTTGTCCAGCTGAAACCAACCTTAACGTTTTTGGTCACACCTGCATTGTTTTGCAAAAAGATATGCATTTGTCCACTTCCTTCTAAAATAATAAATGGAGAGAGAATCGAGCATTAACAAGTATGTACTGTAGAAAATAGTTATAAATACCTGATCTATATTACCTACTTCTCTTCCTTTTGGTCCTATAGTACCATTAACTGGACAGAATGTTAATCATTTTTTTTGAAAATTATGGTTCGGAAAGGGATTAATGCACGTTTTGATAAAATGTAAAAAATGAAGGAGGGGTTTGTAACCCCTCCTTCATAATAATGCTTGATACAACCCTTCGATTGTGATGACATCCGGCTGGGTGGGTAAATCTTCTCCTGCGGAACAAGCTGCTAACATATGACCGTGATCCAGCCGCAGGCTGAGGAATGGATATGCGGCTGCTTCTGGCGAGTGCCAGTTCCCGTCAGCATTGCGGATCATGGAGAATGAATCAAGTGGCATGGACAGGCCCATGCCGACGGCCTTGATGTAGCTTTCCTTCAGCGTCCATAGACGGTAGAAGGTCTCCAGCTGCATCTCTGCGGGCTCCGCAGTCAGGAATCCGCTCTCCGTGAGAGAGAAGAAACGCTCTGCAATCTTCATGTCGATAGGCGCTATTTTTTCAACATCCACACCCAGATCAGCCTCACCGCCAGAGATTAAAGCAATCCAATCGCCAGAGTGCGAGACATTAAATTGAACATCAGCATGGTGACTGAGGGAAGGTTTGCCGTATTTGTTACGGGTAAACGAAAGCTCTCCCGGCCTTAGGCCAGTCAACTTGCTCAGCGCCACACGGGTCAACACTTCACCCAGAACAGAGCGATAGGCGTCCGCCTGATGTACAAAACGTGAAGCTTGTCCTCGTCTTTCCTCAGATACTCGCGACAGAAAAAGATTCCAGTATGACTCCGGCAATTCTGCCGGAACTTGAAGAATTTGAATCGTTATCATCATTTATCACCTGACGATGTATTCGGCATGGATTGCACACTTTCCTTTATAATCATCGGTTTATCGGGTCTGCGCGTGTCGCTTCATACCTGCTTTGTTCTTTTCCATTCCTCATGTGCAGCCTGTACCCGTCCCCACATTTCTTTGCGTTCCACTTCTGTGTAATTCACCAACGGTTCGTGGAATTTCTCAGCTAATACGTCTTTCCAATCGGTGTAGGTTTGAATCTCCTTTTTGCGGATACCATCGCGGTCATGCGTCCGGAGCATACATCCACGTAGTTCGTTGCTTTGGAGAGCATGCCTCTGACGGAGCAAAAATGCGTTATGCCAGGGCGAATCGGCTGACTGGCTGTAGAATTCATGCTTGGGAATGAACTCCTCCAGGTTGGTAAGCTCTTCGGGAGCGAAGTCGACACCCTCACTTGGCCCGTTCGGCTCATATTCAAGTCGCCATCCGCCAGGAGCAACAGATGAAGGCATTAATGTATACGTAAATGGCGCCGAACCGTAGGTTCCATAACGAAGAGGAAGCGGTTCAAAGGGCATGCCGCCCAGACCGACGTCCACAATCCAACGTTCCACATTCGGGTCTTCACCTGGCAAAGAGACGGAAAGACCGAGATGGAACGAGTTCACACGTGGCTGCTCTCCGAATGGCTGAACTCCGGCACGATGCCAATGCACCGTATATCCCAGAGAGCGAAGCAGAACGCTGAATGCGCCATTCAGATGAAAACAGTAACCACTCCGGCCTTGCAATATAAGCTGGACCGATTCTTGAAGATCAATGCCCGCAGGCCGACCTGCAAAAATATCGACCGTTTGCCAGGATAGATGCTGCACATGTGCCTGCTGGATTTCGGATAGGAATTCCAGGGTGGGTTCCTTGATATTATGAATGCCTATCCGTTTCAGGTAGGCCTGTATTTCAGATGGAGTCAATGTAACATTCATCCAGATCACCTCGAGTCATGTAGTGGGCGTATTATTAATTGCTGCTGCCCTGAATTCATTGTAAAAGTGAACGGATAAAATGAATACACTGGTTTGGTTCAATTGTACCGGTACAGTTAAAATTCCGTTTTTCTAGAAACGTGTATATTTTCCTCGCATCTCACTGTACTGGATATGAATTCGGTTTTCAGGGTGAGCGTCTGTTGTATAAAGGACGATGAGGAATAGCCACTCGAGTGGTTTCATCAATAGATAGACGATATCGGCGGTCCATTTGGAACGAATATGTTTACTAATTGGATATCCATAGCGATTGTACAAACCTCGAACTAAGCCATGGAACCGCGGTGTATACTGCTCCATAACATGCTCGAATGCGTTGGCGATCATGAGTTGCCGGTTAACGTGAATGATGTGGCCATGTCGTATGCCTGCTCGCACGGGTTTGACCCATTTTTGATGTCCACCGGCTGCAACTGTACATAGATAGTGCCCATCACCGGGAATCATATTTGGCGGTGGAGCCGGCAGTCTGGAGTAATTGAAGCTGCTTGTATCCAGAAATACGCGAATGGCGCTATCCGGGCGTTGTCCAAACAGAACAAGGATCAATTGTATAACAAGCTGTATGGGAAACATCAGAATGGTCCACACTATCGGGGCGGTATGAAAGCGAATGATAGACCGGTATAGCAGTCGTTGCCATTTTGGTAAATGCTCCATATCCATAGACGTTGGATATTCAACCAGAGTAGCCTCGATAAAGCCATCCCATGAACGTTTCAATCGACCAATATAAAGGAAGATAAGTGATAGATAGCTGCTCTGCAACAGAAGCACAGCAAACATCAAGAACATACCCGTCTCGGTGTACCAAGCAATGCTAGTATGCGTGATATAGACGATACCCCAAACGATATTTAATACAAGGATACTATTGCATAAGGTGTAAATGATCGGTGAGAGCTTACCTGGACGTGTGAACATTGCTAAATAAGCGAGCAAGCCAAGCAATAACGTGACCAAAAGGACAAGAAGACTACGGTGATCCAGCGTGGCGTAATTGGATGCCATCAGGCCGGAGTCTTCATACATGGATAAGGGTTCTCCTCCCTGAACACCCATACTGTCTATTGCAAGACCTGCTGCGAAAAGCAATAGAGTGATGGTCAGAAAAATAAATTCGAACACCTTGAGAAGTTTTCGGCCATTTCCCGAAGCCTTTTTCAGGAAACTATTCAACATAATCCACCCGGAGGCAGCAGGAAGGATCAGGAAGAGTCCTATGAATTGAATCGTTGCATACAAAATATTTCCTCCTTCGATAGCAGTATCGTCTATTGTAGGTTAGAAGACTTTATATGGCAATAATGACCATTATAGAAAAAATGCGACATCGTATTGAGATGATTCTAGGTTTATTACCTATATATAGTAAGTAACAGTAAAGGTTACGCATACACATCTTTCCATCAATGGGAGCGTTATTTCTTTTTCTTGGTATGTTAACCGTTTGGAGTGGATATAGGTTAGAATATAGATAGAAAGCAAGATTAGGAGATGGAAAAAATGGCTAATGATGAAGTGATTTTGACACAGGAAGGCTTGGAAAAGCTGGAGGACGAACTGAGGGAATTAAAGACGGTGAAGCGTAAGGAACTGGCGGCGCGTCTGAAACTCGCGATCAGTTACGGTGACCTGAAGGAAAATAGTGAGTATCATTCAGCCAAAGATGATCAGGCTTTTATGGAAACCCGCATTTTGATTCTGGAGAAAATGCTGACCAAAGCAAGAGTCATCACTTCGGACAATATCGACTCGAACAAAGTAAGCATTGGCTCAACTATTCTGCTTAATGATATCGAATTCGCCGAGAAGATTGAATACATGCTGGTTGGTCCGGCCGAGGCGGATGTTGCTGATAACAAAATATCGTACGAAAGCCCGCTTGGCAAAGAACTGATGGGCAAAGAAGTAGGCAGTGTCATTCATGTCAATGCGCCGATGGGCATTATCAAATATGAGTTGCTTGAAATTAAAATTTAATGGGAATAAAGGTGTTTCGGCAACCATGGAAATGGCTGTTGGAACACCTCTTTTTTATTCTTGCAAAATAATATTCAGCTACGTTTTTTTCGTCCATCCAGAATTTCACGGGTCATGGCAAATACAACCCAGAGCAGGATCACGATATGGATCATCGCAATGGAAATACCCATGCTGTACATCAAGCCATTGGTCAGTCCCGAACCGTGCATGCTAAAGCTCGCTCCATGTCCTCCGCCAAAGTTACCATGCTCACCACCGATGCGAGATAGCCCTTCCCCAGCTCCAAAGTCGCCACCAGAGCCCGTGCTCATGATCATGGCAATATTTACGTATGTAGTCAGGGAGAAGGTGATTGCAGCGTACATCCATTTACGTTCAAAGAACGGAACTAGAACCAAGAATAACAAAGCAGGTATGCTGTAACGCTCATGAATTTCCGTTGGCAGCATAAAGAAGGCGAGATTCACCGCTGCACCTGCAATGAGCAGGGATGGAATACGAATTTCCTTAATCAGCAGTAGATAGGCCGCTACTCCAACCACGGCAATGGCAAGCAGCAGCAGACCAAACATTTTATACGTTACTATGCCAAACAACACCGTAGCATCGCTGGTTCCCGGATCACCAAGCAGGTGATACCAGATATTCATGGCGTTCAGCGAAAGCTGCGGATACATATTAACGGCGCTTCCGTAGGCGTTGGATAGCATGGTGCCGAGGGTTCCGTTTGCAGCAAAATAGAGAAGCACAGGCAGGATAGCCATCATTAATCCTGCTACAAATAGAAACGTGCCGCGAAATCGCCTGTGATAAAGCTGGCGTAGTAATACAATACCGATCACCGGAACAATGACAATCGCCTGAAACTTTGCCAGCAGGGCAACGGAGAACAATACACCCGCCAATAGAGGATTACATAGCAGCAGAACGGTAGACAGCACCATTAATGTACTGTGCAGGATGTCGATCTGTCCCCACATGGCGCTGTCGACCAGCAGACCGGGGTTGAAGGAAAGAACTGCAAGCAGAACCAACCGTGCACCAGAGCTTAGCTTTTTGAATGTAAGAGTCAAGACCGCCAAGGACAGCATATCAAAGGCGATAGGCAGTATTTTCAGGGACAGATTGCCAGCTGAGGCGGTTATGCCGAGCCCACCCAGTATCCAGCGGTACAACCCCAGAATGAAGATAAACACGGGGGGATAGTTCTGATCTTTTCCATACAGGTATGATTCACGAACCCCGTATTGATGGACGGCATTCATCCAATCGACGAACAGGGACTGATCTCCGATATAACCCCTGAATTGTGTTCCAAGGTACAAACGCAGCAATAGACCGCCAGTGAAAATTAGAGCCGCATACAGCCAGAAATGCCTGTTCCATCGGGTATTTGGATCTCTGTAGCTCAGTGTGTTCATCCTTCTCCTCCTCAGCATGGGCGATTGAGATTGGTGCAAGTATAGGTGACCAAGCTGAAAAAGGGATGAATTTTGGGTCATGTTTTACTCGGATGGAAGCTTAAAGTTTGCTGAAAGCCAAGGAAGTGAAAAGATGTATCATGCAATAGATGGAGAGAGGGTCCTGTGAACAGGACCCTCTCTTTTTATGGTTTGGTGGTAGTTTGGGGTTAATGGGGAAGGGGATTAGCTGGCTTGGTTACATTGCTCGGTTACTTGCTCTTTGGCATAGGTATGGAGTGTTTCCGTCAGTTTGCTGGAATCCACGCCTTTTTCTTTGGCAATCGCAGTTAACGTTTTTCCATTCTTCAGTTGGGTTTGCAGCTCATCTGCGGATGTGTTGAACAACTGGGCAGCCTTGGCCAAATAACCGCTGTCCTTGAATTGCTGCTGCTCTGTGGTTAAAGTACCGGTCGTGTTTTTCCAGGACTCATTCAGTTGAGAAGTGACCCAGCTTTTTTCTTTGGTTACGACAGTATTAATGACTTTGCTCTTGTCTACGCCCTGATCCTTGGCAATATCAACGATGGATTTACCAGCCTTGATTTGCTGATTCAACTCCGTTTGCGACAGGTTGAGTGCAGATGCCGCGGCAGATTTATTCAGACTAGTCAGGTTATTGGATGACGTGGTATCCGTTGATTTTGCTGTAGCCGCAGCCGTCTTGGATGTGGTTGAAGTGGTCGTAGACGTTGTTGTTACCGTCGTTACGGTGGTCACTTTTTTGGTCAGGGAATTATTCAGCTGCTTGGTCAGGTCTGTCTTGATAGAAGCCACTTTGGCTTGCGTGAGCTTGCCGGACTTCTGATCACTTGCGAGCTTGGTCAGCTGTGGCTGCAACAAGGCGTTGGTTACTTTAGTTGTGCTGACGCCCTTTGTTTTAGCCAGATCCGCCAACGTTTTACCAGCCTGGAATTGCTTTTGCAATTCCGTTTTGCTCAGGCCGAGTACTTTTTGCAGCGATGTATTGGAGCACAGGGAGTTCTGATCCAGACTGATATTATATCCATTCGAACTCACCTTGGCATTCGTTGCAGCAGAGACTTGAGTTACAGCGGTCGGGGTGGCGGCAAATACTGAAGCCGATGTGGCAGAGAAGATCATCGTTGCACCCAGCATGGCAGGAATCCATTTTTTCATTGTACATTCACTCCTAATTTTGATTTATTTTTTGTTGCACCCTTACTGTAATCCCGAAAGGTGAAAAAACGGAGAAAGACAGACTGGGGTATTTTTACAAACGCGATGTATTGGACACGGACCATCTGGAAGTGCGAGAATGTTTGAAAATTAAACCGGGCAGGGTTGGCGTGCTCGTCTTTATCACATACTGCTTCTTAGGAGGTTCACATTGACTACACACCGCATACTGCTTGCTGAAGATGATTCCTTGTTGGGTGAGTTGATTGTTCATATGTTGGAGAAAACCGGCTTTGGGACTGTAGAATGGGTGGGAAATGGGGAAGACGCCTATCACTATTGCATGGATTCTCATTATGATGTGGCTGTACTGGACTGGATGCTGCCTGGATGGACAGGGCTATCCGTATGCAAGAAATTAAGAGAGAACGGCTATGCTGGAGCAATCTTGATGTTAACCGCCAAGGACGCGCTGTGTGACCGGGTTCAGGGATTGGATGCAGGAGCAGACGATTATCTGGTGAAGCCATTTGAATTGGAAGAGCTTCAAGCCAGGCTGAGAGCCTTGTGTCGCCGTAATTATGCACCGCTGCTGGAAGAGGTTGCTGAGCTGGATGGTCTGTATCTGAATCGTTCCAGCCTGACGCTGAGTATGGAAGAGGAGGTCATCCAGTTAAGCCCTCGTGAATTTCAGATGCTGGATCTGTTGTTACGGAACAAGAGCGCTACCCTCAGCCGCGAATTAATCCTGGAACGGATCTGGGGGTACGACTCGGACGTTTCGACCAAAATTGTGGATGCCACGATTAAGCTGCTGCGCAAAAAGCTTGAGCTATTCAACAAACAACACCTGATCCATAGCATCCGAGGGGTGGGCTACAAGCTTGAATAATAGAAAACGAATAGGTAGAGACGAACAAGGCATCCACCCAGGAAGAACTGAAGGAAATTTGTTCGGTCGTACGCAGGGTCGACTTACCCTCACATACAGCAGCCTGACGATTGTGCTGCTTGCACTATTTGTAGGCGTGGTCTATGTTCTGTTATCTTACATTGTCATCAATGGTCAGAAGGATAATCTTCTCTCTCTCGTTGCGGTTGAGCGGGCTTTGGTGGAAAAGAATATGCAAGAAGGCAAGGCCGGAGATACGCTGGATAATCGAAGGTTATGGGGATCGGGCAGCGACCAGTTCTTTTATTATGTCCTCGGTTCGGACGGCAAAGTGATCTCAGGCAATGAAATGTTCCCTGGGATGCGTTCAGACCTTCTGGGGCTTGTACAGGACTGGAAACCACGTGCCAAGGAGATTAAAGAGGTAAGCCTGAGCGTTCCCGCAGATGTATTGGATAACGGAGAGGAAGATGCTGCACCTGTTGCACCATCGACTCTCCATCTGATGGTAACCGGCCAGAACGTGCTGACCAAGAATGGTCCAGAAATGACGCTCTATGCGGGTATTAATGTAACGCCGCAATACAAACTGCTGCACAGGCTGCTAATGCTGCTAATTTTATTGGCGATTCTGTTTGTATTTATTGCCTGTCTCATCGGTTGGCTGATGTCCCGTAAAGCGATGGTTCCTATTGTGAAATCCTACAATCGACAACGTGAGTTTGTAGGAGATGCTTCTCATGAGCTGCGCACTCCGCTGAGCGTGCTGCTGGCATCCGTTAACGCCCTTGAGCTGGAGCTTGGACAGGACGCACCTTCTTTTGCCAGAAGAACCCTTTCCAACATGAAAGATGAGATCAGGCGAATGACACGTATGGTGCAAGATCTACTCGTTCTGGCACGGTCTGACTCGGATGAGCTTGAACTGGTCAAGCGGGATTTCGATTTTCGTCCGATTGCCGAAAAGACGATGCAATCCATTCGGCGTCTCAAAGCGGCAAAGGGCATTCTAATGGAGCTGGAAGGGCCTGATAAGATGGTTCTCAATGGCGATCCGGAGAAACTGAGACAGGTACTGACCATTTTGCTGGATAATGCTGTGAAGTTTACTCCACGGGGTGGGGAGGTTCGCGTGGTGCTGTCGGATCGGGATGAAGAGGGACGTCCTATCTTCCATTTGTCTGTAGCAGATACGGGAGTTGGCATCAGGCCGGAGGATGTGGAGCGAATCTTCGATCGCTTTTATCGTGGGGACAAAACACGTACACGTGGTCCGGGAGGACACGGTTTAGGGCTTGCGATTGCGAAGTGGATAGTGGAAGCCCATCATGGTCAGATTGCTTTGTTAAGGGAAGAAGGCAAGGGCAGCATATTTAATGTAGACATTCCTGTAAATAAATAACATTTCGATTAATTTCGATTTTCGAATGACCTGAGTGGATGACTGTTATATAATAACGGAAAATCTTAGAACAGATGGAGTAGATATAATGAATTTCAGTAAGTCCAGTAATTCCAATTTGAATCAAGACGAACCGGGCAAAGGTGAACGCTTCTCACAGGCCGGATTTATCCTGGCTGCCATTGGTAGTTCAGTGGGTCTCGGCAACATGTGGAAGTTTCCTTATATTACGGGAGAGAACGGGGGAGCGGCGTTTTTCCTGCTCTTTATCGTTTGTCTCCTATTGATTGGTCTGCCCGTATTGCTGGCTGAGCTTGCGATTGGTCGTAGCGGCAGAGGAAGCGCGGCTACGGCCTTTATTAAAGCGGGTGGGCAAAAAGGGTGGCTTGCGGCTGGTTTGCTGCAAGTATTGACGCCGTTTATCATTCTTTCCTTTTATGTCATCATTGCAGGCTGGACGCTGCAATATGCAGTGACGTCATTCAGCGGCACGCTGTATAACAATCCTGACTATGCTGGGCAATTTGGTGATTTTGTAGGCGGTTATATGCCGATTGTCTGGCAGCTGATTTCAGTTCTGATTACAGGCTGGATCGTAGCCAAAGGGGTATCGAATGGGATCGAGAAATTTAACAAAGTGCTGATTCCAGCGATGCTCGTTCTGCTCATTATCCTGATGGTTCGTGCAGTGACTTTGCCGGGAGCTGGTGCGGGAGTTTCCTTCTTCCTGAATCCTGACTTCTCGCAACTCACGACCGAATCTGCGCTTGTTGCGCTTGGACATGCTTTCTTCTCCCTATCGCTGGGTATGGGTATTCTCGTGACATACGGTTCATATGTTGATAAAAATCAATCGCTCGGTGCAGCAACCATTGCTGTCGGTGCGGGTGACTTGATCTATGCATTCATTGCCGGTCTGATCATATTCCCAACGACATTCTCCTTCGGGATTGCACCAGATCAGGGCCCGTCGCTGATCTTTGTGGCTCTGCCGGCAGCCTTCTCGGCTATGCCGCTGGGCTTCGTGTTTGGTGGGTTGTTCTTCGTGCTTCTAGCGATTGCGGCGTTAACTTCGGCTGTATCCTTGCTGGAAGTTCCGGTGAAATATTTCATGGAGAGACTATCCTGGAGCCGGAGTCGTTCGGTATGGACCATCTCACTTGCGGTCTTCATCGTTGGGCTTCCTTCGGTATTGTCGCTCGGGTTATTCCCTGAATGGAAGATTGGCTCGAAGAGTGTGTTCGACTGGATGGACTTTATGGCGTCCAACATTTTACTTCCGATTGGTGGATTGCTCGTTACTATTTTTGCCGGATACTTCTGGAAAAAGGCAGCCGAAGCTTCCGGCCTGCGTGCAGGCTGGTTCCGGGTATGGCTGTTCATGCTGCGTTATATAGCGCCAATCCTGGTGCTTCTGGTTCTGCTGCACACCTCCGGTATTATTCACTTCTAAACGGTTGGGAATTGAAGTGGAGAAGTAAGCTACTGTGCAGATTTGCCATTGATAAAACCTCTTGGAAGAAATGCAAAAGCCCTTGTGTTCCCTCGTCAATTTTGGGACAATACAGAGTAGAGGTTTTTTCGATAGACCGATAAGCCATATGCTTTTTGCGAAAAGAGGACAATAACATGATTAAATCATCCATATATGGATTAACATTAGAGCAACTACGTGACTGGCTGCCGGAGCACGGACAGAAGAAATCCCGTGCTTCCCGCATCTGGGAATGGTTATATCAGGAGCGTGTGCACGATTTTACAGACATGACGGACGTGCGTCAGGAATGCCTGGATGTCATTTCCGAGCACTTCACGATGAACTCGCTGAGTGAACATGTGAAGCAGGAATCCGCAGACGGCACCGTGAAATTTCTGCTGCGTATGCAGGACGGTAATCTGATTGAAACGGTCTTAATGCGCCAAAGATACGGTCTCACTGTATGTGTAACTACTCAAGTGGGATGTAATATTGGTTGCAGCTTCTGCGCGAGCGGGCTGATCAAGAAGAGCCGCGATTTGTCCGGTGGTGAGATTGTAGAACAGATTATGCATGTACAACAGTATCTTGATGCAGCTGGTCAAGGCGAGCGGGTAACTAACGTGGTCGTAATGGGAATTGGCGAGCCGTTTGACAATTTCCAGAACATGACTGACTTCATCGAAGTGATCAAGCATCGTAAAGGACTGGCGCTTGCGGCTAAACGGATCACCGTATCCACGAGTGGGCTACCTGACAAGATCAAGGAATTTGCAGACAGCAGTCTGCAGGTTAATCTAGCAATCTCCCTGCACGCACCGAATAACGAACTGCGGACACATATCATGAAGATCAACCGGGCCTTCCCGATTGAACAATTGATGGATGCAGTGGATTATTACCTGGCTACGACGAACAAGCGTATTATGTTTGAGTATATTTTGCTCCGGGACGTCAACGATCAGCGGGAACATGCAGCAGAACTGGCTGAACTGTTGTCCAGTCGTAAGAGTATGGTCAGCATCAATCTGATTCCGTATAATCCGGTGGATGAGCACAGTCAGTATCAACGGAGTACGGAAGAGTCCATTCTGGGCTTTTATGATACGTTGAAAAAGAATAACATTAACGCAACTGTACGCATGGAACATGGTACCGATATCGATGCAGCATGCGGACAATTGCGCAGTAAGCAGATGAAAAATAATGCCACTGAATCTCAGCCAGGTCGTCTGGCTTTGGGATAAGGATGCAAGAGAAGAAGTCAGGTTAACGCCTGGCTTCTTTGTCACGTTATTGCAGTCAAATTGATATAGAAGGTGCAAGCTAGTTTGCAAAACAGAAACTAAGGCGTGTACGATTCGTTACAATCCCAAAATGGTTGAATCTCCATTAATAGCACTGACTGGGTTCATTAGAAACCAAAAAGAGCATCCCAAAGTCTTGTTCTTGAACTTTGAGAATGCTCTTTTTGATATTTATTTTAAGTTCTTGGTCATCAGCAGATGAGGAATGCCATCTTCCATGAATACGTCCGAGACTGCCGTGTATCCGAGACGTTCATAGAACCCTGAGGCTTGTACCTGTGCGTGCAGCTTGGCTTTCTCCAGCCCTTGAGCGAGAGCCATCTGCTCCAGCTTATCGATCAGCACACGACCAAGTCCATGTTTCCGATAATCGATCATGACACAGATCCGTTCCAATTTGGCAACATTTTCGACCACACGTAGTCTGGAAGAGGCGGCAGGAACGCCGTCTACGTAGAGCAGGATATGTTTTGCTTCCGTATCCAGTGCATCATAAGCATCGAATTCGTCCTCAGCCGGCACCCCTTGCTCTTCAACAAAAATAGCGGTACGAATGGCGAAGCAGGCATCGAGCAATTCCTGGTTATTAGCTTCAACAATAGTTGTATTCATGAATGTTTCTCCTTTAGTCAATCGTAATTCTATTCTGGCATGGTAAACTGGTAGATAGCTTGAATATATACCTGTTCGATGTGTTATCATGTTTAAAATTTAAACTGATTCAATTCAGTTATATCATCAATTATGTTGCGAATGCAACAATTTTATAGAGGGGTGAATCCATTGACTGAAAAAAAAGAAGTGTTGCGTGAAATCGGCATGATTGCCCGCTGTTTGGATTCAATCAGCAACGTTGAATTCCAACATCTGAACTTGTCTCGTGGACAGTATTTGTATCTTTATCGCATATGTGAGAATCCTGGTATTATCCCCAACCAGCTCGCTGAATTAATCAAAGTGGATCGGACCACTGCGGCCAGAGCCATCAGCAAACTGGAAGCGGACGGGTTTGTCGTCAAACAGTCGGCAATGGGTAATAAAAAGAATAAGTTGTTATATCCGACAGATGCGGGTCTTGAAGCCTGGGAGTTCATCCGCAGGGAGGGTGTTCATTCGGACCAGGTAACGCTGGAGGGCTTAACGGAGGAAGAGATTGAGATTGCGGTTAAGCTGCTGCGCCGGATGCGCCACAATATTGAGGTGGATTGGAAATTCGTCAAAAAGGGCGGCCGCCGACCTTATATGGATCAATCTGAATGAGCAAAGAGTGATATTCCAGAGCTGTAACAACACAGGAGGGAAATATGCAGGTCATGAACCGGAAAAGACTGGTGTGGTTGGTCATACTGGCAGTTGGTATCGCGGCAGCATGGATTATTTTTATGAAGGAGCGGTTTGTGATGAACGATCCATCCCCGACAGTCTCTTTTGTACAGAATCATATGACCAATTCGAATGGCACACTGGCCACTTATCTTCAGGATGCTTCGTCAGAAGATCCAAATATTGTGGCAGGTCGGGAGGCTTTGTCTGAATCCATCGGACTGTGGATGCAATACGCCGTAACCAAGAACGATCAGGTGTTATTTGAGCAGAGTTATGATCTCTTAAAGACTTATTTCCTGATGCCTCAAAACTATATTGCCTGGAAGCTGGATGCGGAAGGGAAGTCTCATGTGACCACCAATGCGCTTGGCGATGATTTTCGAATCGTCGGGGCATTATTGAAGGCGGCAGATCAATGGGAGCAGGGCCGGGAGGAGAAGCTGGGAACAGCCAATCATATTGTCCGTACACTGACGCAATCCGTTCAGACCAAGGGGTATTATGTTGATTTTCACGATTTCGCTAATGGACATTCACCGGATATATTAAGTCTGGTTTATATTGATCTGCAGGCGCTGCAAGCGATGGAAGAGCATGAAATGCTGGAACCAGGAACCTGTAACAAATACGAATCTCTGCTGAAAAGCATGCCGGATGACGGCGTATTTTACCCTAAAACCTTTAATGTTGTAACGAAAGAATATACATATGATGATACGGTCAATCTAATTGATCAGCTAATTGTCGCCAACCATTTAACGGCAACCAACCGGACGCCGGACAAGCTTATTGCTTTTCTGAAAACAGAATTCGATACCCGTCATCAGTTGCCGGGCCAATATAAACGTACGGGGCGTACACCCGCCGTATCCTATGAATCTCCATCCGTTTATGGACTCGCCATGCTGCTCGCTGTTCAATCTGGTGATCCAAAATGGGCCAAACAGCTGTATAACCATATGATCGCCTTGCGCAGTCTGGATAACGCTTATCCGGGAGGGTACGTATTTGATGGCAATACACATATGTTTGATAACCTATTCCCTTTACTTGGCGAGACTGAATTACAAAAGTTCCTTAAAAAGTAATTATTCTGTCATTTTATATTTTTAATATTATGTTAGCATAATATTTGTCTAATCATGTCATAATTTGTTGTATTATAATTATCACTATCAAATTCTACTGGAGAGAAGGTAACTATGAGGAACAAAGCACCCATTCGTCTTATTGCATGGGGATATGCCAGTTTGATCGGATTAGCCGTGATCCAGCAACTCGTTGTCTATCTTAAAATTTATATGAATCAGAGTTATACCATACTGGATGTGGTGTTCAGTATCGCCTCGCTTGGTGCGCTGGTTCTTGGTTTTGTGATACCTGTCGGAGTGTCTGTCGTCGCCGGATTTGTATATCTGGTCTCTTACTTTGTCTGGCTTGTTACCTATGCAGATGTGAATGTGCTTACGTTCTCATGGTGGCTATTAATCCCGGCTAATGTGGCTGTGGCTGCTTTTGTTAAGGCAAGTCTTGTGCGCAGTGCCCGTGTCATGGAACGTCTGCAGGAGCTGCAGGAACGTAATCCGCAGATTGATCCAGATACATCCTTGGGCAACAAGGAAGCTCTTGCCGATACGGTCATTAAGCAAAGCAATCTTGCCAGACGTTATTCGGAGCAATATGGGTTCAGCATGGCCATGTTCAAGATTGAATTTTTGCCATTGGTACTGGAGTCACTTGGTTCCGTACGATATGCACAGTTTCTGCTTGAGCTGTCCAATACGATCCAAAAGCAAATCCGGTATGAGGATTACAAGTTTTATGTGGATCGGGGACGGTTTGTGATCATTTGCCCGATGACCGATGTGGGGCACTTGCCAGTGCTTACAGAACGGATCAAAAAAGCGATGATGGACCTGCAGATGATTGATAAAAAAGGCAATGAACTACAGACGGTTATTCGATCCGGTGCACTGGTATTCCAGAAGGAACAGTTCGGCAAGTATGAGGATATTGATGCTGTTATTGCCGCGCTGGAACGGAACACAGAGACAGATCTCATTGGAGAGTATATCTAAAACTAGCGGGAAAGGAGAGATGCTCTGTGGACTATATGTCATGGTTCATCCCGATCTGCATCGCCGTCAGCTGTATGTTCGCGGTTTTTACAATTGTATTAACGATTGCCACTCTTCGCTTTCGATCCAAGGTGAATCGCAAGTACGATCGGAGGAAGGTAAGTGGCTGATTTTATATTGCTATTATCGATATTTAGTATATGGATTGCCGTATTTGAATCCATAGTCATTATGGCTGGAGCCGTTCGTTTTATCCAAAAACAGGACAAAAAGGGGATTCAGATTCCTAAGAACATGGATCATTATCCAACCGTAACCGTCATGGTACCTGCACATAATGAAGGATTGGTTATTGTAGCTACCGTGGAGCATATCCTGCGTCTGAATTATCCTGAAGATAAGGTTCAGATCATCGTTATTGCGGATAACTGCACGGACGATACAGCGGAGAAGCTGCGGACATTTCTGAGCCAAACCAGTTATGTACATCGGAATGTGACTGTTATGGAGCGTAAGGGTACGGGAGGCAAGTCTGGTGCATTGAATGACGGTCTAGAGATATCTACGGGTGAGTGGATTTGCATCTTTGATGCAGATGCTGCCCCTGAGCGGAATTCCCTGATGTTTCTAACACAGAAGTCTTTGGAAAACCCGGAACAATACGGTGTCGTGTTTGGCAGAAATAAAGCTCGGAACCGGGGACAGAACTTCCTTTCCAAATGCATTAATCTGGAGATCATCACATCACAGCGGGTTTACCACACAGGGCTGTGGGAATTATTCCAGCTGGGTTCCATTCCGGGGACCAATTATATTATTAAAACGGAGCTAATTCGTGAGATTGGCGGCTGGGATGTTACAGCGATCACGGAAGATACGGCATTATCCTTTGAGATTTTGAATCGAGGGCAATTCATTGCCCTTGCGCCCCAGGCAGAAGCCTATCAACAAGAGCCGGAAAAGGTCGGCGTGTATATGAAGCAGCGTGAACGATGGGCAAAAGGGAACTACCAGGTTGTTTTGGATAATATCCATAACCTGTTCAACCGGTCCAGCTGGCGTAACAAGTTGTTGGTTATCTATTATGCGGTCAGTTACTTTTGGTTTATGCTCGCCATCATTGTATCGGATATCATCTTTCTCGTTAATCTGGTCTACCAGGTCATTGCGATATTCAAACCGGGAGTGAGTTCACCGTTCCAATTTGCCGGAGATGCGTATGTATTTCTCGTCATTGGATGGGCGTTTATGTACTTTATATATGTATTGCAGATCAATCTTGCACTCGCGGCAGACATTGGACAGAGCAATACTCGTAATTTCATATACGCCTGTGTATCCTATTTTACGTATGCGCAGCTGTTTATTCTTATCTCGATCAAAGCTTTCTACTCTTTGGTAATGGACAAGATCAAGAAACGTGAGAGCAAATGGTACAAAACGCAGCGTTTTGGCTGAGCCATTATAATCATCATCTTCTAATACGTAAGGGCTGTCTGCTGGAGTATTTCGGGCGACAGCCTTTTTGCTGTAGAAACCTATGCCGATATTCTGTATAATCTTCCAGGCTGAATATGAGAGCTGAACTTCATTACAGTAACGGAGGGGTTGCGCAATGAGCGAACGGGGATCGGATTTTTACGAAGATGGGGCCAATTTCGAGAAGTATATGGAACGCCGGCAGTGGCAGGAGAATGCCAATGATACGTTGGAGAAGCCTGTAATGCTGGAGTTAGTCGGAGACGTTGGGGGCTTGAGCATATTGGATCTCGGCTGTGGGGATGCAAGGTTCGGAGCAGAACTGTTGGGTCCCGCCCACCGTGGTGGCAGTTACACAGGAATTGAAGGTTCAGTGAATATGATTCAGGTAGCTAATGAATCGATAAAGGGTCAGAACGCACAGATTGAGCAAGCGTATATGGAAGATTGGAGCTATCCCGCAGATACATATGATCTGGTCATATCCAGACTGGCGATTCATTATATTGAGGATGTGGACAGCCTATTTCGCAAGGTATACCATACGTTAAAAGAGAATGGCACATTCGTATTTTCGGTAGAACATCCTGTGATCACGTCAACGTTGCAGCCTTCGGGGGTCCGAACCAACTGGGTTGTCGATCAGTATTTTGTGGAGGGATTTCGGGAGCAGCAATGGCTTGGAGGTACGGTGAAAAAAATGCATCGTTCCATCGAATCCTACTATATGGCATTACAACAGGCAGGATTTCAAGTACAGCATCTGCGGGAATCGGCGCCTCAGCGTCAGCATTTTGTGAACGAGGAGACGTACCTGCGCAGACAGCGGATTCCGTTGTTTTTATTCCTGTCTGCCCGGAAATAATACACAGAAAATTGTGGATAATTCATAATATAGCCAAAGAGCCCAAAAACCTGTCCACATGTGGATAAGATTTTGGGCTGCTTCGACTATTCTGACTGTGAGTAGATATAAAAAATTATTTATCCGATGCTCTGACATATACACGTTCTCCATGTCGGTCCACATCCACAGGTGATTCAAAAAAGTTACTCAGTACGTCTTTGTTCATCAACTCACTGGTTAATCCGCTATTCACGATCTCACCCCGCCGGAGCAGCAGGCTGTGACTGAACACAGGCAATATTTCCTCCGTATGATGAGTCACGTAGATGAGCGAAGGGGTATCCGGCTTCTGCGTCAGCTCACTGATACTTTCAAGTAGCCGCTCTCTAGAGAACAGATCGAGCCCATTGCAAGGTTCGTCCAGAATGAGAACACGCGGGTTAGCCATCAGGGCTCGGGCAATGAGCAGCTTCTGCTTCTCCCCCTGGGAGCAGGTACGGTATTCGCGATCCCACAGATGCTGACAGCCGAGCGTATGCATCAATTCTCGTGCTTGATCCAGATCCTCGTCGGACAGTTTATCGTATAGTCCGATGGTGGCGTGTTTGCCACTAATCACGACATACTGGGTGCGGTCGGTGCCATACAATTTCTCCTGAAGGGAGGAGCTGACCCAGCCAATCGACTTCCGCAGCTCACGCAAATCCACATCCCCGTAACGGTGTCCGAGCACAGATATTGTACCTTCTGTGGGCCAGAGATATCCGGTGATCATGTTCAGGAGTGTGGTTTTACCAGAACCATTCAGGCCAAGCAATGCCCAATGTTCGCCTTCGTTTACACGCCAGCTGACATCGTTCAGCAGGGTGATTGGTCCCCTTTTCCAAGTAACATGCTGTACATCAATGATCATGGGTTATTCCTTCCTTCTGTTTAGCCTCTGTCTCCATTATCCTGACCTTATTGTAGTCACAAAACGACTGACGTTTCAATGCATATTAGGCGTTTCTTGGCCGATCCCGGCGCAGGAATACAGCATACACCCCGAGCAGCGGCAAAAAAGAACATAGCTTGATGACGAATGAAATGCTGGTCACATCAATCAGGGAACCGAGCACAACCGAGCCGAGTCCCGCCATGCCGAACGACAGGCCGAAGAACAATCCCGATACCGTCCCAATATGACGCGGCAGCAACTCCTGTGCGTAGACAATGATGACACTGAAGCCGGACATCAGAATCAAACCGATGATGCCGCATAATACCATGGATAGAGCAGGTCCCGCATAAGGCAGCAGCAGTGAAAATGGTGCAGTACCCGCGATGGAGAACCAGATCATCGGTTTACGTCCATAACGGTCAGCCAGTGGGCCGCCGAGCAGGGTTCCAACCATACCCGCAAATTGCAGAACGAACAGGCAGATCTGGGCCTGCGAAAGAGGCAGGTTATACGCATCGGCGTAATAAAAGGCATAGTATCCGGTCATGCCGGCAATATAAACGAATTTGGAAAACAGCAGCAGGATGAGGATCCCCATTGTAAAAGCGATAAATCCCCGACTTACAGGTTGGGCAGCAGGCTGCACAATGCCATTTGCCTGTACAGGCTGTTGCTGACGGCTGCGATTTTCCGCCAATTTGTCTCTATACCAACGGCTAACGGAAGACTGGATAAAGATCCCGATTAGGGCAAAAGCCATTAGCCACAGAAAACTAAGCTGTCCATGCGGGAGCAGGATAAAGGCAACCAGCAACGGGGCGAGAGCCTGACCTGTGTTGCCACCGACCTGGAAGATGGACTGTGCCATTCCGCGTCCTCGACCTGCCGCCAGATGGGCAACGCGTGAGGATTCGGGATGCAGAATGGATGAGCCTATGCCGATCAATGCTGCGGAGACAAGCAGCATCCATAGCTCGGAAGATAAGGCAAAGCCGAAAACACCGATCAGGGAGAACAACATGCCTCCGGGCAGTAGGATTGGCATGGGCTTGCGATCAGACATATAACCGACCAGCGGCTGTAGAACCGATGCGGTAATATTCAATGTGAAGGCAATCCAGCCCATCTGGGCGAAACTGAGCTGCATGGTCTGCTGGAAAAGCGGAAAAGCAGACGGAACAACGGTCTGCATCGCATCATTCAGCAGATGGGCGAAGCTGACTCCGGCAAGCGCCCAATTGGCGGAGTGATTGATTTGCATTTTGCTTACAGCGGCTTGTGCCACGGGAGATCACCTCGAATTATTTTTTTTACCATGATAAAAGATACAGACAGATATTGTCTTTGTGAAAAGTGCTTGGAAAGTGAGCACGATTTGCTATAATGTCAGCAGGTGAGGAAACGATGGAATTAAATATGATGCTGAATGGATTGGAATTGTGGAAGGCTTCTGGCGGATTCACCAATGAACCTCATGTGCATGATGACTGGTATCAGGTTACGTTGCCTGTAAGAGGGCAATGCCATCTGGTGCAGGAACAGCATGCTTATCCACTACAAGCAGGACTAGGGATTATTGCACATCCCCGGATGGAGCACTTTTTTGAGATTGGTTCGGATTCCGCGGTTATCGTTATCAAGTTTCGTAAGCCGCCAGCTGGCGGATTGGAGGATTCAGGAAGGCAAGGGGAGCAGACCGAATTTCGGACTACACAAACCTTCGATCCTGCTGAAATTAGCAGACTGTTTCGAGGCTGGAACGCCATTTTGCTGGACGATGCGCCTGAACCATTGCAGATACAGGAAACGGAGCTTGCAGTAGAGACATATCTTGGACGAATGCTGACTGGTCAACCGGATGGGAGTAACCTGATGCTGGCAACCGCAGGAATAGGTGTGGCGGGGAGCGTGGGGTCTAGCCTGGTTTGCGGGCAGCTTTCGAATCTGCTTCAGCGAACTAATAGCAACGGCGGCGCGTTCATCGACCCCCATCTGCGGCGGGTGCTGGAGTATATACACAGTGACTATACAAGTCCAATGGACATTGAATCCATGGCGGCGGTTGCGCACCAGAGCAGATATCATTTTATGCGTTCCTTCAAGGCACTGACAGGTTCAACGCCGTATCAGTACGTGCTGAATTTGCGTGTGGAGGAAGCCACCCGACGACTGCGCCATACAACAGATTCGGTGACTACCATCAGCTTTGGGCTGGGGTTCTCCAATGTCAGTCAGTTCTACAGGGCATTTCAGCGCGTGACAGGTGTAACACCGATGGAGTATCGAAACCAGATGTAGAATCCGAAGAGGTTGAAGCCAAGGGTACACGTATAAAAAATGTAACAATCCTGCGCTGCACCAGAACGCTGGCGTAGGCAGGACAAGAACCGGGCAGAACGAAAGAAACACGTTCATTGCCCTTTTTTCGTGCTTTTTTTGCCCGCTAACCTGTCTCCCAGATCGACAAAAGCATCTAGATCTCTTCGCAAGCAAACACTGATTTTTGTTGTTGCCAAACCAGATGGACTTTGCTAAGATGGGAAAAATAGTTCATGTAAGCGTATACATTTAGGGAAAAATTACAACGTTGTAATTATAGGCTTAAGTTTATATCTACTTCATCAATCGATTCATATTTGTATTAATATTCCATTATTAAAGGGATTTAACGGTTTTTGTATTTAAGGGGATGATTTGATTTATGCATGAAGTGGCATGTTTGTGTTCAAAAATTCAAACGTTGTAATTTTAATGCGAAGGGGAGTCTATGAAGTGAAAAATCGCATGTCCACGCTGTTCAGCCTGATCAAACGGGATAAGTATTTGCTGCTGATGTTCTCACCCATTTTTCTGTATTACGTCATCTTCATGTATGTTCCCATGCCGGGCATGCTGCTGGCCTTCCGCAATTTCATGCCGGGGCAGGGAATGTTCAGCGGGGAATGGGTGGGCCTGAGGTGGTTTGATCAGTTCGTGAATTCCATCTACTTCTGGAGGCTGCTGCGCAATACGTTTTTGCTCGCCTTCCTGCCGCTCCTGTTCGGCTTCTCCATCCCCATTCTGTTCGCCGTCTGTATTGTAGAAATCAAGAATCAGACGTTCAAGCGGTTCGCCCAGACCGTCACCTACCTTCCGCATTTCATCTCCACCGTCGTGGTCGCGGGCATGATTATTAACTTCCTGTCACCCACGGACGGGATCGTGAACACCCTGATTGCCAAGCTCGGTATGGAGAAAGTGAACTTCATGATGGACGCCGGATGGTTCCGAACGATATTCACCAGCTCCGATATCTGGCAGAGCTTTGGCTTCAGCTCCATTATCTACATTGCAGCCATTATGGGCATTGACCCCGAAATGTACGATTCCGGCAAAATTGACGGCGTCAACAAATTCCAGGAGCTATGGCACCTGACACTTCCCAGTATCAAACCAACGATTGTCATCCTGCTGCTCCTGTCGCTTGGAGGCATTATGAGCGTAGGATTTGAGAAAGTATATCTGCTCTATAACGGTGCTACCTATGAGACCGCAGACGTGTTATCCACCTACGTATACCGAATGGGGATTGAAGGACAGAACTACGGATTTGCGACAGCCGTCGGCCTGTTCAACTCCATTATCACCTTTGTGCTTGTGTTCGCGGCTAATACGATGACCCGGCGTCTGACCAAGATGTCACTCTGGTAAGACCATATCCCGACCCAAAGGAGACCTGTATGCAAAAATCGAGAAGTGACCGGTTATTCTACGGATTTGTCTACCTACTGACCATATTGGCAGTCGTCGTTACGCTGTATCCTTTTCTGTACGTGATCAGCATTTCATTCAGCTCAGTTGATGCGATCGACAAACAAAAGGTTGCGTTGTGGCCGGTAGGATTCACTTTGTCCGGGTACAAAATGGTGCTCCAATACCGGGAGTTGTGGGTGTCCTTCTATAACACCCTGTGGTACACCGTTATAGGTACATTGCTGAATATTGTAGCTACGTGCCTCGCTGCATTTCCGTTATCCAGGCAGCAATTTTTCCTGCGCAGAAAGCTGAACTTTTTCATCGCCTTCACCATGTATTTCTCGGGTGGACTCATCCCGGTCTACATGCTGATTACGTCACTGGGGCTATATAACACCCGCTGGGTGATGGTGCTTCCTGTGCTGGTCATTACGTTTAACGTCATGATCTGCCGCTCAGCCTTTGAGGGTATTCCGAATGAAATCTTCGAGAGTGCAAGCATAGACGGGGCCAATGAACTGACGATGCTGTATCGTCTGGCGATACCCATTATCAAGCCAACGCTTGCTGTGCTGACGCTATATTACGCCGTATTCCACTGGAACAACTTCTTCTCAGCCCTGCTATATCTGGGCAAACAGGATATGCAGCCCTTGCAAATGTTCCTGCGCAGGGTGCTGATCATGGCATCACCGGAGGTCATGCAAAAAATGGGTGGCACGATGACCACGGGTGCGCTCGCGGTGTCCACACTTCAGGTTCGGTATGTGTCGATTGTGGTCAGCATTTTGCCAATCGTTACGATCTACCCTTTTATCCAGCGGTACTTCGTCAAAGGGATTACCCTCGGAGCCGTGAAAGGATAGCCTTATTGATCACCATGCTTCACCCAAGGTTGTTCATAACAAGGAGGAATAACGGATGATAATCAGAGGGGCCGGAAGAAAAAGTGTTCTCGCGGTGATTCTTGCTATCAGTCTCGCCGGATGCAGCAGCAGTACAGGAGTAGGGGGAGATAAGGGCAGTGCTTCACCAAGCTCGGAGCCAGCGTTCAGCTACACAGGGGCAGGTCCGGTAACGGACCAGAAAGATGCCAAGCTGTCGATTCTCGGGACTAACGCATGGACGACTAACGTGGATCTCTCTACTGCCGAGATTGTGAAGAAAATTGAGAGTAATGCCGGGGTAACAGTCGATTGGGATCTCATTCCGCCGCAGAATTATGCAGATGCGGTGAATCCAAGGCTTGCGGCCGGAACAGGATTGCCGGATATCGTCTATCTGCCGGATCAGGATCAACTCATGAAATACATTAACAGTGGTCTGTTTATTCCGCTGAATGACCTAGTGGAGAAGTATGGTGTGAATCTCAAAAAAATATACGACAAATCCCCCTCCGTCAAAGCCAGTTTAACGACGCCAGATGGTAAAATGTATTATGTTCCGCAGCAAACGCTTACGAAAAACTACATGCCCTTGTTTATGGTGAATGAACGCTGGTTGAAGAAGCTGGGGCTGAACGAACCTACGACACTGGATGAGTTCACAGCGATGCTGCGCAAATTCAAGACAGACGACCCGAACGGAAACGGCGAGGCGGATGAAATACCGTTGTCCATGGAATCCAAGTTTGTGCCGATGGCATTTGGTCCTGCTTTTGGCCTCGATCTGTCCAATCAGTTCTATGCTGATGACCAGGGTAAGGTGCATTTCAGCTATTACGAGCCTGCCTACAAGGAATATCTGTCGTACCTGAACGGGCTGTACAAAGAAGGACTGCTCGGGGTGGACTATGCCAGTACCACAAGTGATCAGGTGACCTCCCGCATCTCGCAGGATGTAACCGGAGCCACGTTTAATTTTAGCTGGTACATGTCGATGGTCTACAGCCCGCTGTTCAAGGATTATGATCCGGCGGAGCCCATCTTCAAAGGCATTCTGCCACTGAAAGGACCGCATGGAGACCAGTTCTATATTGGACGTACTCCTGTGAGTGGGATTTTTGGAATCTCCAAAGATAGCAAAAATCCTGAACTCGCCTTCCGTTTCCTCGATTATGCGGTTAGTGAAGAAGCGCAGACGTATTATACGTGGGGAATCAAGGATGATACGTACACCGAAGAGAATGGCGTGAAGACATTCACGGACAAAGGCAAAGATAATGACTATATCCAGAAACTCGGCATTGGTCCCGTGAATCTGCCGAACATTCAGTCTACCGATTCGGCGGATTCCGTTGTGGCCGAATGGCATGCCAAGCTCGACAAGGAATTGGAGCCTTACATCCACGAGCCGTTTCCATTTGTATATGCTCTGCCAGATGAGGCGAGTGTAGAGAGCATGTCCATGCCGGATATTACGACATATGTGGAAGAGATGAACTTCAAATTTATAAGTGGAGATGCCAGTCTGGACCAGTTTGACAGCTATATTGAAACTTTGAAAAAAATGAACATTGAGCAGGTTATTGCCGGCAGACAGGCGCAATATGACCGGTATAAGGCTGCACAGCAATAAGCTTCCCAAGGGTTGAGAGGTGTTGATTGATTTTGATAACCATTAAGGACATTGCCAAATTAGCGGGAGTGAGCTACAGCACAGTATCCAAGGCGCTCAACGGTGATCCCCGTATCAAACCGGCGACGCGGCAGAAGGTGCTTGCGGTTGCGGAGAAGCATCAATATCGAAAAAACATTATGGCACAGCAGCTCTCCACCGGCAGAAGCAACATTATTGGCTTTGTTCTTGATGAACTGAGCAATCCGTTGTTTTCGAATATATCGGGCAATCTGCACGCGGAGCTGAAGAAGCGGGGATACCAGATGATTTTGGTCGTCGCGGATGATGGGCTGGATGTTTTTAGCCAGCTTCGCGTGGATGGATGTATCCTGTGGGATTATGCGCTGGACAATCGGGATGCCTTCTGGAAAAAGTTCGCGACACTCAACATGCCATGTTTTGTGCTTGGTACAGATGAAGCCCCGAATTCCCCTTACATCAAGATTGACCGGAAAGAGGGCATATACAAAGCGGTTGAGCATCTGAAATCACTGGGACATAGCCGGATTGGTTTCATTGGCAACTCCCAAAATATCAAGCTTGAAGGGTATCGGGAAGCGTTGCAGCGCACAGGCCTTGATTTTGATCAACGCCATGTGCTGCCTGCACATTCCTCCTGGGAGGATGGTTATTTTGCCATTCGGAATTATACGTTTGAATCAGATTCGCCAACGGCATTTATTGGCTTGAACAACCTGGTGACCCGAGGCGCGCTGCGGGCTTTGCTGGAAGCCGGCTACAATGTGCCGAATGATATTTCGTTAATCGGTTATGATGATCTGCCGGATATGCAGTATGCCGAGGTGGCGCTAACCACCATTGGCCCGCCGCTGGATGAACTGGCAGCACAGGCAGCAGAGTTGATCGTATCGTTGATCCGTGATGAGCAGACGGATTATCCGGTGATTATCCAACCGAAGCTGAATCATCGCAATTCGACGGCAGTTTGCCGTCAGCAGGTGTCTGAGCATTAAGGATAGGCTGAGTACAACATTCAAGGTCCAGGGAGGGTTCTTTTATGCAAGTACAGACGCAGTTATCTTGGTCGGAGCGAATAGCGGAGATGATTTGCCAGCAATGCGATGGAGAGGGCTATCATGTGTTTCCTTCGGAACGGTGGGCATATGTTCAGGGAATGACGTTAATGGCAATGGCACGCACTGGCAAGCAATACGGCAAGGACGAGTATGTTTCTTTTATGAAAAGACATATGGATCTGTATGTTCAGGAGGATGGTTCCATCGGAACGTATTCCCTGGAAGAGTACAACCTGGATCAGATTAATCAGGGCAAGAACCTGTTCGAATTGCTGGAAACCACCGGGGATCAGCGATACGCTGAAGCTGCGCATCTGCTCGCAGCCCAGCTCGCTGGACAGCCCCGAACGTCGGAGGGCGGATTTTGGCACAAAAAAATCTATCCGTTCCAGATGTGGCTGGATGGATTGTATATGTCGTCCCCATTCTTGGCGCATTATGCTAAGACGTTTGACCGACCTGATCTGTGGGATGAAGTGGCTCATCAGATTTTGCTAATCGAACGCAAGACGCGTGATCCGCGCACGGGTCTGCTCTATCATGGCTGGGATGAATCGAAGGAGCAGATCTGGGCCGACTCCGTAACCGGATGCTCCGCACATTTCTGGAGCCGGGCGATGGGCTGGTATGCGATGGCGATCGTGGATAGTCTGGAGCACTTCCCGATCCATCATCCGCAACGGGGCACAATCATTGGCATCTTCGAGCGCATGTGTAATGCATTGGTACGTGTACAGGAGCAGGAGAGCGGGCTCTGGTTCCAGGTGTTGGACCAGGGATTCCGCAAGGGCAATTATCTGGAAGCTTCCGGTTCAAGCATGTTTGTGTATGCCATGGCGAAGGGCGTTCGCTTGCGTTACCTTGAGCCGCATTTCAGGCAGGCCGCAGAGAAGGGATGGCAGGGACTGACGTCCCGTTTGATGGAAGAAACGGAGGAAGGCGTGAAGCTGAACGCGATCTGTCACGGGGCAGGGCTCAGTCTGGATCGGGATGGTTCATACAGTTATTATGTCGGCGAGCAGATTGTAAGCGACTCGTTTATGGGCATGGCACCGCTCTTGCTGGCTGCGCTGGAAATGGAGCGATTGCCATGAACAAACCTCTGTCACATGGATCAGATGTGGATCTGTACAGGAATGGTTACCTGGTTGCTGCGGACGGAAGCGGCGATTTTCCCACTATTCAGGCTGCCATTGATGCGATTCCGGCCGACTGCACTGAAAAGTATACGATTCGCATAAAGCCAGGCACTTATATTGAAAAACTACACATCGAGAAGCCGATGGTTCACCTCGTCGGTGCGGGAGCTGATCAGACTATCATCAGGTATGATGATTATGCGCTCAAAAAGTTCCCGAACGGGGAGTTGTATCATACCTTTCATTCGTACACGGCCTTTATTGGTGCAGATGATTTCACCGCTGAAGGACTTTCCTTCATCAACTCGGCTGGACCTGGTCGTGAGGTGGGTCAGGCGTTGGCTGTCTACGTGGATGGGGACCGGGCAGCCTTCAGGCATTGCCGATTTATAGGTCACCAGGACACGATCTTTACCGGACCGCTGCCCGAGCAGCCCATTGACCGGAGTTTCTTCGGGGGACCGCGTGACGGGGCAGAGCGGCGGAAGCTGCGCCAATATTATGAGGACTGTTACATTGAGGGCGATGTGGATTTTATTTTTGGCTCGGCTACGGCAGTGTTCCAGGGCTGTGAGATTTTTGCGAAGAATCGCTTGTGCGATGCTGCTGCTGCAGAGGGAGAAGTGAATGGCTGGATCACGGCTGCTTCCACACCAGAGGATGCACGTTATGGCTATGTGTTTATCGATTGTGACCTGACCAGCAACGCCCCCGTTCAGTCCGTATATCTAGGCAGACCGTGGCGAAATCATGCCAAAGTCTGCTTCCTGAACTGCTGGATGGGGGCGCATGTGAAGCAGGAGGGTTGGCATAACTGGAACAAGAACGATGCGGAAGCGACGGTAGCGTACTTCGAATATCATAGTGCCGGACCTGGGGCCGGAAGTGTGATGGGGAGAGTTCCGTGGGCGAAAATACTCAGTGATCAGGAAGCGGCCGAATATACTGTGCCTGTTATTTTATCCGGTGAGGATGGGTGGCAACCTTTCGAAGGTCTGCTGTCATTTGAACTAGTCTCCTCGAAGTTAAAATAAGCGTTGTAATACATCCGTTTATTTATAAAATAAAAATAAAAAAAGGCCATCTATCAAGTCTCTTAATGACTTGGTAGATGGCCTTTTTGTGCGGTATATTACATTTTTCGCCCCCCATAGAAATAATTTATCCCTTATCTCAATTGCATTTTACTGATTAAATACAGGGTGAGGATCTGTAAATTCCCTGTAAATTTGGATGATGTCTGCAAAAAAAGAATACGAGAGGGAAGGTCCATTTTGATAAGGGAAGGGAGTGAAGCGATACTCATCGTCAGACGGTTTTATAAGCTCTATAGATCGCGGATCACATGTAAGTGCACCAGTGAAGCTTTGTTTGCAAGGTGAAAATAATCTGAATACAGGAGGGATTTTGCTTGAATCAAGCTGTTCGATTCCGCCCGGTCATTACATTCGCTTTGGCATTTCTTCTGATTATTACGTGGTTTGCACCAAGAGCAGACGCCGCTGCCCAGTGGCAGGCAGGCACCGCATACAAACAAGGAGATCTAGTAACCTATTTAAATAAAGATTATGAATGTATTCAGCCCCATACGGCTTTGACCGGATGGGAGCCCTCAAATGTGCCTGCATTGTGGAAATACGTCGGGGAAGGTACGGGAGGGGGAACTCCAACTCCGGATACGACACCACCTACCGTCCCTGCAGGTTTAACCTCATCCCTCGTCACGGATACATCGGTCAATCTTACCTGGAACGCTTCCACGGACAATGTGGGCGTAACCGGATATGAAGTGTACCGGAACGGTTCTCTCGCGGCGAACACTTCAACGACTACGGCTGTAGTCACAGGACTGACAGCTGGCACCACATATGTTTTTACAGTCAAAGCAAAAGATGCGGCAGGCAATCTGTCCGCAGCAAGCACCTCTCTCAGCGTTACCACTTCCAACGGATCTTCGAATCCTGGGCCTAGCGGCAGCAAATGGCTGATCGGCTACTGGCACAACTTCGATAATGGCTCTACCAACATTAAACTGCGCAACGTTTCAACAGCTTATGATGTTATTAATGTCTCCTTTGCCGAGCCGATTTCACCCGGCAGCGGAACGCTCGCTTTTACTCCGTATAACGCTACGGTAGAAGAGTTCAAGTCGGACATTGCGTACCTTCAAAGCCAAGGGAAGAAGGTACTGATATCTATGGGGGGAGCCAATGGCACGATTGAGCTCACAGATGCGACCAAGAGACAACAGTTCGAGGATTCCCTAAAATCCATTATTTCAACTTACGGATTCAATGGTCTCGACATCGATCTTGAAGGAAGCTCCCTGTCTTTAAATGCGGGCGATACCGACTTCCGCAGTCCAACGACTCCGAAGATCGTTAACCTGATTAACGGCGTGAAAGCGCTTAAATCACACTTTGGTGCTAATTTCGTCCTGACCGCTGCACCGGAAACGGCCTATGTACAAGGCGGATATCTGAACTATGGTGGTCCTTGGGGGGCGTATCTTCCAGTGATTCATGCCTTGCGCAATGACCTGACCCTACTTCATGTGCAGCACTATAACACCGGTTCGATGGTGGGGCTGGATGGACGTTCTTACGCTCAAGGGACAGCTGATTTCCATGTCGCCATGGCCGAAATGCTGCTTCAAGGGTTTAACGTAGGCGGAAGCTCGGGTCCATTCTTTAGTCCTCTGCGCCCGGACCAGATCGCGATTGGCGTACCAGCTTCCCAGCAAGCGGCTGGAGGCGGCTATACGGCGCCAGCTGAGCTGCAAAAGGCATTGAATTATCTGATCAAAGGAGTATCATACGGCGGTTCCTATACCTTGCGCCAGCCTGCGGGCTATGCCGGTCTCAAGGGCATTATGACCTGGTCAATCAACTGGGACGCGTATACGAATAACCAGTTCTCGAACGCACATCGTCCATTCCTGAATGGGCTTAGCACGCAAAAGACAGAGGAGGTTGTGTATTAAATGATACATTTAAATAAACACACTGCTTTTAAGAAGACTGCAAAGTTTTTCCTTGGTCTGTCCCTGCTCTTATCCGTCATCGTTCCTTCCTTCGCGCTCCAACCTGCTACGGCCGAAGCAGCAGATTCTTATAAAATTGTTGGTTACTATCCGTCCTGGGCTGCGTACGGCAGAAACTATAATGTAGCTGATATCGATCCGACCAAAGTGACGCATATCAACTATGCTTTTGCTGATATTTGCTGGAACGGCATTCATGGAAATCCGGACCCTTCGGGCCCCAATCCTGTAACCTGGACCTGTCAGAATGAAAAAAGCCAAACGATCAATGTACCGAACGGAACGATTGTGCTCGGCGATCCATGGATCGATACGGGCAAGACATTTGCAGGGGATACGTGGGATCAGCCCATTGCAGGTAATATCAATCAGCTTAACAAGTTGAAACAAACTAATCCTAACCTGAAGACTATTATCTCCGTTGGAGGATGGACGTGGTCCAACCGTTTCTCTGATGTAGCCGCGACTGCTGCAACTCGAGAGGTCTTTGCGAACTCTGCTGTTGACTTCCTGCGGAAGTACAATTTTGACGGGGTAGATCTGGACTGGGAGTACCCGGTATCAGGCGGTCTCGATGGTAACAGCAAACGTCCTGAAGATAAGCAAAACTACACATTGCTCCTGAGCAAAATCCGTGAAAAATTGGATGCAGCGGGAGCTGTGGACGGCAAGAAGTATCTGCTTACGATTGCAAGCGGTGCATCTGCGACCTATGCTTCCAATACGGAGCTTGCAAAAATTGCTGCCATCGTCGACTGGATTAACATTATGACATACGATTTTAACGGGGCTTGGCAAAAAATCAGCGCACATAATGCGCCGTTGAACTATGATCCTGCAGCTTCAGCCGCTGGCGTGCCAGATGCCAATACATTTAATGTGGCAGCCGGAGCACAAGGGCATCTGGATGCAGGTGTACCGGCCGCTAAACTCGTGCTTGGTGTTCCATTCTACGGTCGTGGCTGGGATGGATGCGCACAAGCAGGCAACGGACAGTATCAGACGTGCACGGGTGGTTCTTCCGTTGGAACATGGGAAGCAGGCTCTTTTGATTTCTACGATCTGGAAGCCAATTACATCAACAAAAACGGGTACACGCGTTACTGGAATGACACAGCCAAAGTGCCATATCTCTATAATGCGTCCAACAAGCGCTTTATCAGCTATGACGATGCGGAGTCCGTTGGATATAAAACGGCTTATATCAAGAGCAAAGGACTCGGCGGAGCGATGTTCTGGGAGCTCAGCGGTGACCGTAACAAAACACTTCAAAACAAACTGAAAGCCGATCTGCCTACTGGAGGTACAGTGCCACCAGTAGATACGACGGCACCAAGCGTACCCGGGAATGCTCGTTCGACAGGTGTGACGGCAAACTCTGTAACGTTGGCTTGGAATGCTTCAACGGATAATGTAGGGGTTACCGGTTATAACGTCTATAATGGCGCTAATCTTGCGACATCGGTTACCGGAACGACAGCAACAATCAGCGGACTTACAGCGGGTACTTCCTATACCTTCACGGTAAAAGCAAAAGATGCAGCAGGTAATCTGTCTGCAGCCAGTAATGCTGTAACTGTAAGCACAACGGCTCAGCCGGGAGGTGATACGCAAGCGCCAACTGCACCAACGAACCTTGCGTCGACGGCACAAACCACATCCAGCATAACGCTGAGTTGGTCGGCATCCACTGACAATGTGGGTGTAACGGGTTATGACGTGTACAACGGAACGACACTGGCAACAACGGTAACCGGTACGACGGCAACGATCAGCGGACTTGCTGCGGATACCTCGTATACATTTACGGTAAAAGCAAAGGATGCGGCAGGCAACGTGTCTGCAGCGAGCAACGCGGTGAGTGTGAAGACAGCCGCCGAAACGACAAATCCTGGTGTATCCGCATGGCAGGTCAACACAGCTTATACTGCGGGACAACTGGTCACATATAGCGGCAAGACGTATAAATGTTTGCAGCCCCACACCTCCTTGTCAGGATGGGAACCATCCAACGTTCCTGCCTTGTGGCAGCTTCAATAGTTAAAAATTGAAATACAACATTTTTAATTGAAATGTGCAGTGTTGGCGAGCTTAGTTAGTGGAAAGAGAATATGACACATGGATTGTTTCTCGGCGCTAAACAGAAGAAGATAAGAAAAGGGAAGACCAAAAACCACCGGCTCTTGATCCGGTGGTTTTTGGCTATGGTATGTCAAAGCAGGCTCCAACAAGGCTTTGCCCTACTTAGTTTATCTAGAGGAAATATACTCCGACATAATTAGAATCATCAATTAGAAATCAAAGTTGTCAGGATCAGGTCCAACGCGAACATCTTCGTTCAGGGCGCTAATACGCTCCATCTCATCATTGGACAATTCAAAGTCGAAGATGGAAGAGTTCTCGACAATACGTTTTTCCTTGGTAGACTTGGGAATGGTGATGACACCGTTTTGCAAGTCCCAGCGCAGGATGACTTGTGCTACCGATTTACCTTTTGCAGTGGCAATTTCGGTCAGAACCGGATTGTCCAGAAGTTGACCCTGCATGAGCGGCGACCAAGCTTCCAATTGAATTCCGTTTTTCTCACAGAATGCTTTAAGTGGAGCTTGAGTCAGACGAGGGTGGTACTCTACCTGATTAATTGCTGGCTTCACTTCAGCATCCTGCAACAGATCTTCAAGATGATGAATCTGGAAGTTGCTGACGCCAATGGCTTTAATGCGGCCTGCTTTGTACAGCTGCTCCATCGCTTTCCATGCGCCTTTGTATCTCCCTGCTTTTGGCCAGTGAATTAGATACAGGTCCAGGTATTCCAGTCCAAGTTTGTTCAGCGTTGTCTCATATGCCGCAAGCGTCTCATCATATCCGAGGTCTGCGTTCCACACTTTGGACGTAATGAACAATTCTTCACGTTTCAGATTATTCTCTCTCAATGCCTCGGCAATCGCTTGGCCTACACCGGATTCGTTGCCGTATATAGCAGCTGTATCAATACTGCGGTAACCGTGAGCAATGGCTTGTTTAACGGCCTCGATTAATTCAGCTCCTTCTTCTACCTTAAATACGCCCAGTCCGAACCAAGGCATATGAACGCCGTTATTTAAAGCTACTGTGGATTGTAAATGTTGTGCTGTCATGTGAAGTCCTCCTCATATTATGAATCAAAATGATAGTAACGATGTTAAACGATAAATTCTAGTTTCCTTCATTAAGTCATAGTAGATTAAATTCGAATTAACGTATTATACTAGATTAAAATAAAGGCGAAACCGGTTCCGAGTTGCAGCTTCAACCTAGGAAAGACGCGTGTTTAGGCTGATATCTGACCGAACCTCCTAACCTGTCTTACGACTCTGATGGGGAATAGGGATGTTTACGATCAAGCGCTCTTGCCCAACCAGTCAGAAGAACAGCAGCCAGAACCATAATTGCACCAACCCATGTGGTATGAATCAGACCGATGGAATCTGTGATTACACCGCCCAAATATGCACCTATTGCGATACCTGCGTTAAAGGCTGCGATGTTGAAGGCGGAGGCGACGTCTTTGGCTTGTGGAGCATAACGTTCTGCGAGCGTCACGACGTACGTCTGAAGCCCTGGCACATTCATGAAGGCAAGCAGACCCATGCCGAGTATCGTGAGTAACGCTGCCAGCTTAAATGGAACTGTGAAATACAGTATGCCCAGAATAACGGTCTGGATGATAAACATATAGAAGAGTGCTCTGAGCGGATTGCGGTTGGCGGCTTTCCCCCCGATAATATTGCCGATAGCAATGGCGATCCCGTACAGCAGCAGAATTCCCGCGACCGTTTTCTCGGAATACCCGCTGATATCATGCAATAGTGGGGACAGATAAGTGAATACCACAAACGTTCCCCCATATCCCACGGCGGTAATGGCAAAAGCCAGCAGCAACCGTCCGCCTGTTACCAGCTTCAGTTGTTCTCGGAAGGCAGTTCGCGTTCCGCGTTGCAACGTGGATGGCACGAGAAGCATGTTGCCGATAAAGGCCACAACACCTACGACAACGATAAGAATGAAAGCTGCGCGCCATCCCCAGTTTTGACCGATGAGTGTACCCAGGGGTACACCAGTTACTGTAGCAATGGTCAAACCAGAGAACATGATGGCAATAGCGCTCGCCCGTCGGTTTGCAGGAACCAGGTCTGCCGCAATGGTGGAACCAATGGACATGAACACTCCGTGTGCCAAGGCGGAGACAATTCGCGCAATGAGCAGCATGGTAATTCCACTCGAGAGCGCCGCCATGGTGTTACCAGCGATGAAAACAACCATAATGGCAAGCAGCAGCGTCTTGCGTGACACCGTTGACGTCAATGATGTCAGAATCGGTGCCCCGAAGGTTACGCCTAATGCATATAAAGTAACGGTCAGTCCCGCTGTCGTTACGGAAATGCCCAGGTCATCTGCAATAAGGGGCAGCAGACCAACGCTGATAAATTCAGTGGTGCCGATGGCAAACGCACTGATTGCCAGCGCCAGCAGTGCCCAGGTACTGCGTTTTGAATCATGTAACATGTCTTGTTCAACTCCCCAGAATGTAGATTTACGTACCGGCAAATGCTATTATGAGTTATTCGACATAAAATGAATAGTACGTACTTTTTAGTACCCTACGTACTTTTTAGTGCCTATATAGCAATTGCTTTTATGAATAACAATTTCCGGGAGGACATTCAGCATGATCAGAAAGAAGTATAATATTTCAGTTGAAGCGACACTTGAAGTCATCGGTGGCAAGTGGAAATGCGTTATCCTCTGCCATCTGACACACGGGAAGAAACGCACTAGTGATCTCAAACGTATTATGCCCGCAATTACGCAGAAAATGTTAACACAGCAGCTGAGGGAGCTTGAAGATGACGGGATTGTGAACCGCATTGTGTATAATCAGGTACCTCCCAAGGTGGAGTATGAACTGAGTGAGTATGGCCGAAGTTTGGAACCGATTCTGAATGCCCTTTGTAACTGGGGAGATCAGCACATTATTAAGGAATACGGAGACAAATTCTCAGTGTTAGAGGATAATGGGTTAAATGATTTTAACACGGACAATAAGGAGCTGATGAAGCCGTGAACTATGAAATTCTATATGATGGTGCATTTGCGATGCTTAAGGTGCAATTGCAACGGGGAGAACGGTTCAAGGCAGAAAGCGGGGCCATGGTATCCATGACACCAACCGTTGACTTGAAGGGATCTGCTGAAGGCGGTATGTTTGCCGGATTCGGACGAATGATCAGCGGCGAGAAATTCTTTTTTCAGGAATTAACGGCTGCAGGGGGATCTGCGGAAATTCTGTTGTCACCCTCCAGCATGGGGGATGTGGAGGCGATTGAACTGGATGGCTCCTATTCGCTCTACGTACAGAAAGATGGTTTTCTGGCCGGAACGGAAGGCATCCAGGTGAATACCAAAATGCAAAACTTGAAGAAAGGTCTCTTCTCGGGAGAGGGTTTCTTTATTATAGAGATCAGTGGGCGAGGAACAGTGTTCCTATCATCCTATGGTGCAATCCATGCGATTAATCTGGCTGCGGGTGAAGAAGTGATCGTGGATAATGCCCACTTGGTCGCATGGCCCAATTATATGAATTATCGCATTGAGAAAGCTTCACAAGGTTGGTTATCTAGCGTGACCAGTGGAGAAGGATTGGTATGCCGATTTCGAGGTGAAGGTACAGTCCTGATCCAGAGCCGTAATCCGCATGGATTTGGTCAATGGGTCAAGCAATTTATTCCTTCACGCTAATGTTTTCCGCTGAAAATGTACAACGTTGAAACGCATGCGTTCCGACAATCGTTATAAGATAGGATGAAGCTCAAGGTGTAATGATGGAGGTATATGAGATGGAAAGCTCACGGTATAAAAATGCTCAGGAAAGTCCGGGGTATCTGCTATGGCAGGTTACTACGATGTGGCAAAAGGAAATACGCAGGGTGCTCGAGCCTCTGGAATTAACACAACCCCAATTTGTATTATTGCATGCCTGTGTGTGGCTCAATGAACGCGATACAGAGGGTAAGGGGGTAACTCAGGTCCAGCTTGCGCAATTTGCCAATGTGGATGTTAACGTTACTTCTCAAGTGCTCCGTGCTCTTGAAAAGAGAGAGTTAATAACTCGCAAGCGTCATCTTACCGATACCCGTGCGAATATTATTACAACAACGCCGGAAGGAACTCGCTTGGCGCTTGAAGGTATTCATCTTGTTGAAGCCGCGGACAAGGTGTTCTTTGATGTGTTAAGTGATCGTAAGGATGAATACATGGAAATCATGCAAGAATTTATCCAACATAAAACAGATGTTTAATTCATAGAAAGATTTTTTCTATGCTTTATTAGACTACAGAGTGTAGTGAAGTTGTACCTCCCAGACTTTTTAGCCGGGAGGTTTTTTGTATTGGTTCAATTAATCCGATAAGTCGCAAATGGCTTACCATGACGGAAAGAGTCGCTGAGTTGATCGAGCTGCGAGATTATATCATCGGTCAGTTTCATGTCCAGGCTAGCCAGATTATGCTCCAGCTGTTCCGTGCTCGTTGCCCCAACGATAACCGTCGAAACAGCAGGGCGTGCCAGCAGCCATGCAAGCGACAGGACACTTGGAGAGCAGCCATACGCCGATGCCTTTTCGCTGACCTGCTCACCTAATTTAATATTGTGTTCCAGCAGGAAACGATTGAAGGCCGGATCGGTATCCGCTCTGGAACCGGAAGGCACGCCCGCTTCACCGTTGTATTTGCCTGTCAGAATGCCACCAGCCAGCGGGAAATATGGAATGATACCTACGCCTTGATCAAGACACATCGGTACAAGCTCATGCTCAGGTGTGCGATCAGCCAGAGAGTAGCTGGTTTGGGTCGAGATATAACGTACATATCCTTTTAGCTCGCTGGTACCAAGGGCTTTCATCAGCTCCCAGGCTGCATAGTTGGAAGCTCCGATATAGCGGACTTTGCCGGAAGTGACCATATCGTCCAATGTGCGCAGCGTCTCATCCAGCGGGGTGTGCGGATCAAAAGTATGGATCTGATACAGATCCACATAGTCCGTTTGCAGACGCCGCAGGCTATGTTCAAGCTCTTGCTGCAAATGATAGCGGGAGGAACCGCGCCCATGGGGACCCTCATGCCGGGGAAGTCCGGCTTTGGTAGCAAGCACAGCGTTTTCACGTCTGCCCATCAGGGCTTGTCCAATAATCCGCTCCGATTCCGTTCCGGCGTAGATGTTGGCGGTATCGATAAAATTGATTCCTTGATCCAGTGCCGCATGAATAATGCGGATAGAAGTTGGGTCATCCGCCCGTTTACCAAAGGCATTGGTGCCGAGTCCAAGTGCGGAAACGCGCAGACCGCTATTCCCCAAACGTCGATATTCCATCGTTCATCGCTCCTTCTGTGTCATTTCTTGTATAGCAGATTATAACGTAATCTATTGAAAACGTGTTATTAATATAGTTAAATGATTCTAAGACCGTTATTAAAGGAGATATGATGGAGAACAGTGCCGCACATTTAACCAGACGGAAGCCGAAGAAACCGAAGAAGAGATGGAAGAAACCTTTGATTATCATCCTGAGTACTTTAATTGTGCTGGGGGGACTCGGATTTATCTATCAAAAGCAACTCGTTGTGTTTGCATTTAACCTGTTTGCTTCGGAAACCGTAAAGGAAACGCTCGATGAATCCTTCAAGCCAGTTGGCGATAAGGATGCACCCGTTGTAGAACATACCGATCCATTCTCGCTGTTGTTGTTAGGAATTGATCAACGAGATAACGAACCAAGCCGTTCGGATACCATGATCTATTCTGTTGTGCGTCCGGAAGAAAATAAAGTGTTGCTGCTGTCGATTCCACGTGACTCCTACACCGATATTATCGGCCGGGATGTGAAGTCGAAGATTAATTCAGCCTATGCACATGGTGAAGCCAAGATGGCGATGGATACCGTGGAGCATTTGTTGGAAAACAAAGTCGATTTCTATGCCGCGATTAATTTTAACGGACTCAAGGATATTGTTGATGCGGTTGGCGGTGTTGAATTGCCGATTAAGAAAAATATTGAGAACAAATTGAAAACGCATGAGAAGCTGTTTGTTGAAGCGAACAAACCGATCTACAGCGGCGAAGAAGCGCTGGGCTATGTCCGTTACCGGGAAGATTCCGATTTCAATCGGACGATGCGGCACCGTCTTTTTCTAAGTGCTTTCATGAATCGTGCGCTTGAGGTCAAAAACCTGACTAAGATCCCGGACGTTATCCAAATCGCTGGATCGAATTTTACAACCAACATGAACTCGGATTTCATCGTGAAATTTGCCGAGTCTCTATATATGAAAGACAGCACGCCAACAATCAGCAATTACATGCTGAAGGGTGAAGGCGCAACACGCAGCGGCACATGGTACTATGATTTGTCAGAGAGTGATCTGCAATATGTACGGACCCTGCTCGCGAACTGGCTGGACCCGGATACCACCGAAATTATGGAGCCGGAGACGGCGGATACGAAAGATCCGGCGTAAGCAAGTATCCGAGGCTCAGTAAGATCACCAGAAGTTGTATACGTGTGTAGAATGACTATATCAATGAATGAGAGTCCTGGGAGCTGATGCTTCCCGGGCTTTTTTTTATGTAAGCTTTTTGAAAAAATCCCGTAACGACTTCCAATCCGCAGAAAACGGTTGAATGATTCTATTCCTTAAACCCCATTTTATGGCATACATATAGTAAAATATAGGGAATGAATTCAACATCAACCAACGGAGGAAGCTCATGAAAGAGTTCAAGGATCGGCTTCACCAGGTTCAGGAGCAGCAGAAGCAGCTGGTAAAGGAATATAATGCTCTGCTTCAGGACTATCAATCCGATGACCTGATCGTGCAGAACGAACAACTGCGAACGCAATATGAAGCGCACCAACTCAAGCTCCAACAGCTTGAAGTACGCACACGGAAAATGGAAGAGGAGAATGCCCGTCTTCGCATGGCTCTATCAGAACAGATGCTGGATGAGAAATTGAATCTCATTCGTGTATCCCAGGAGAAGATGGAGACCTACTTTCGGGGAAAGACGAGTGTACATAATGATCGGCTCGTGGCGCATGAGCACCGCGCCAAAGTGAATTTGAATGCCATATTCAACCGAGCTTCAGAGGAACTTCAGGGTGACGCCAATGAGATGAAGGAAAGAATTGCTCATCTGGCTGCTGAGGTGCAGGAATGTATTGCATTGCATAGGCAGACCCTGTGGGAGAGGGAAGAGGAGCTGCGCGGACAGATGCAACAAGGATATGAGCATATGGCAGAAGAAGGCTTAAGCGAAGAGACCATTCAGCGGCGCATTCGCCAGAATCGGATGGAGATGAAGATTGGCCTGAGCTGGATCAACAAGGTCGCCATCCTGCTGATCATTCTTGGCGTTGGTGCAGCCTTTCAGTACTCCTACAAGACCTGGTTCAGCGATGAGGTGAAAGGCGTAGCGTTCTTCCTGCTTGGTGCGCTTATGCTTGCCGGGGGAGAATGGCTGTTCCGGCGTAAAAGACAGACGTTCGCGATGGGGCTGCTGGGCGGCGGGATATCGGTTCTGTTTGGCTCCGTTTTCTACAGCTATTTTCTATTGCATATCATCGGGTTATATACGGGACTTGCCTTGTCGGTGCTGGTTTCGGCGTTATCCGTTCTACTTTCGTTAAGGTATCAGTCCAGGACGATCTGCTCACTTGGTTTGGTTGGAGGGTATTTACCGTTAATCTCCTACATGGCCTATTTCGGCCTTCAAGGCTCGGCTGTTTATGTGGCCATGATTTATCTGTTGCTCCTGAACGGAATTATTGTTTTGATTTCATTTGGCAAACGGTGGCCAATCGTGCACTATATCAGTTTTCTGTTCAACACACCGTCCATGCTCATCCTGTTATGGCTCTCACCAAGTGAGAAGATCGGCATGGTGTATTCCATTGTGACATTTGCATTATATCTCGGCATTACACTGGCGTATCCGTTTAAACATAGGGTGAAGTTAACCTGGTGGGACTTTGCACTGCTCGCCATGAATACGAGCATCAGCTGCCTGATGTTATATGTATTGTTCGATGCAGCGGGCTGGAATGACGCACAAGGTTTGCTTGCTCTGATTTTCGCTCTGGTCTATTTCGGGCTCGCCCGTTTTATCCAGCAGAGGATGCCTCAGGAAAAGCAGACCCTTCTATTGTTCTACGTGACTTCACTGACCTTTGCCATTCTGATTATACCGTTCCAGTTTGGTGCGAAGTGGCTGTCTATGGGCTGGCTGATCGAAGGAGTTCTGTTGGTTACGCTCGGACATCTGAAGCGGTTCAAGTTGGTGGAACGTGCTGGATGGGGAATCGTGCTTCTGTGCATGTTCACCTTTGTGTACTATGACGTGCTGGTGCTGTTCATCATGGGGGAGCAATCCTATTTCATGCTAAAATACTCCTGCATCACGCTGGGTGCGCTGCTTATTACACTCTATTACGCCTTGGATCGCAACGGCTCCCTATCCGGAGAGAAATATCATTATAGCCAGATAGAGCTTGGCTTTTTGAATGCATTCAAGTACATCACACTCGCCAATCTGTGGTTATATGTGCTGTATGAATCGAATGAATTGTATATGAAAGCAGTTGATGACTCATTCCTGTTATACCTGTTCTACAAATGGCTGATGTTCGCTGCGCTGACCATTGCCATGGCCTATGGATTGAGTAAAGTGAGGCTTTTGCGTGATCGGATCGTGCAGGGTTACATCGTCTTCCTGCATGCGGTGGGCTGTTGTATTGCACTGGCAGTAACGTTATCCATGCCGGCACTTCAGCCGGATGTTCAGCAGCACACAGCGGCTGAAGTCGTAGGTTTACTCGTATTAATTATCTTTAATGTGGGCGTGTTTTTTGCAGGAAGGGATCTGCTGATCACGGCAATCCGCGGGCAGTTCAAGAGCGTTGAATGGTATCCGGTGATCGCAGGGGTCTATCTGCTGGGTGTCATCACCGTGTTCTTGACGGTCCAGTTCCATTGGGGAGATGTAGGGCTGATGTTCAGCCTAATCTATCTGCTGCTTGCGATCCTGTATATCGCCTACGGGTTCCGAAGAAAATATGTGATGATTCGGCGCCTCGGTCTGGGCCTGACGTTATTTTCCACCGGGAAAATGGTGTTCTATGATGTGGGATTGCTTACATCGGGCAGCAAGATCATTGCCTATTTCAGCTTTGGCGTACTGCTGCTTGGCATTTCTTATCTGTATCAGAAGGTGTCGAGCCGGATGGAGGAAATTCAGGCTAGAGAGATAGAACAGTCTAATGAATCCGATCTGCCGTAGGATAAAAAAACCAATTTTAGGATATTCGATACAGCATTCACAATCTTTAGGGGAGGGATACAACATGGGATTTGATCTGAGTATCATGTTATGGCAATTATTATGGATTGCTGGCTCTGTAGCTCTTATTGTGTATGGGTGGAGGAAACTTGGTATCAGGAAAAAGCGGCGCTGAGGGCGGGGAATGCCGTTGCAACATTGATTTTGACATAAGTCATTATCGGATGAACTGATCGGTATCCATATCATAAATATGCATTAAAATGAGGCTCTTGAGCGCTGGTTTTTAGCGTCCAGGGGCCTTATTCTGATGAACGGATTATGATCGAACCTCGTTCAGGATGGCATGACCCAGCATAAGATGACATTCGTGAAACGTTTTTTCTGTTGATCACGTTATAATAGAGTATACTTACGGCTGGGTATTCAGTTGCAACCATGAAGTTTCGGTTGTGGTTGTGCCTTTCAGTGATTCTCCGTGATCATCATTGATGCGGGAGAGCACTGTTAATGTAATGGATAGGGTGAAGGCGAGCAGCACATATATGAAAATGTTTTTTTTGTTCATGATGAGGGACCTCTCTTGTTGATTGGGCTAGGGCATGGATACGACTGTTATGAGAAAAAAGGCACAACGTCTGGTATAGTAGAGAAAAGCATATAACGATGCCTGTATACACTATATAAATTATTATGGATGCAAACAATGGAACAAATCTGATGAATTTATCATTATTTATGAACGGAACGCTCATAGAGATAGAGTGATATTTGAAGGTGGGAGAATAACATGCGGGAGACGGCAAAAATCGTCATTCGTACGCCAGGGCAGGAAAGTGACGGTTCGTTCGCTTATGTCAGCCAGGGGCGTTCTATTACAGTGGGGCGTTATACGGGTGGAGACGAACTGGACTTGTCTGTTTACAATCAGTTGATATCGAAGCGGCACTGCCGCATTCATTATGATGTGCAGCAGCAACTTTGGATTGAGGATCTGGATAGTAAAAATGGAACGGAATTGAACGGGCAGCGCCTCGTTCCTTATGAGAAATACCCGTTTGCCGAAGGAGACAGCCTGACACTGGTCAACGGCTTGATTCAGCTTCGCGTAGAAGGGGATCTCGAAGAAACGAGAGAATATCGGCTATCTGACCTGCTGGGCGAGGGCGTGCGTTTACAGGATCACCTGCAAACGGTGCAGATTGGAGAAGTGGAGATTCCACTGTCCAAGAAAGAGTACCAACTGTTCAAGCTATTGTACAGCCAGTTGGATCACTTTGTGACACGGGAGCAGATTGTCGGCCAAGTGTGGCCGGAGCGAAGCATGCTGGAGAGTGAACCGGTAGGCATTGACGAGATTAACTCGCTGATCTACCGGACGAATCGCAAGCTGGGCGTACATTTTACAATCAAATCGGTGTACAAAAAGGGTGTATACATGAAGTCCCATGTGCCGGACTGAATGCGTGGAATGAGCAGCGGGATGGAATGAGATATAGTTAAAATAGAATAACAAGAAGGAAGCTTCTGTCAGGTTTTTTAGACCTGGAGAAGCTTCTTTTGTTATGATGAAGGTGCAAATGCCACCTCTTAATTAAAATCCAAAGGGTTGAGGTTATGTTCATATTTCAATTTATCCCATGGCTGATTGCTGTGGTGACACTTATATCGGTAGTATCCATCGTGCTGGTCAGTTGGAAAAATGGAATCTCACCGATGCCCACATCCAGCATCGTCAGGCAGACAGTCATTCAAGAGGTCAACCGTATTCCCGGTTACGGTGACGTGATTGAAGCAGGCTCCGGCTGGGGAACGCTCGCACTGGACGTAGTGAGGCATTGTCCAGGCAAACGGCTAACGGGTATTGAGAATTCAATTGTTCCCTTATGGGCCTCCCAACTGATTGCTTTTCTAAGTGTCCGCTTACGGCGAGCAAAGGGAAAGCGCCATTCTCTGGAGGGACGGCTGCGATTCATCCGTGGCAACATCTATACTAGTTCATATGAACACGCAGATTGCGTCATCTGTTATTTGTTTCCTGGAGCAATGAATCGACTCGTCGACAAGTTCAATCGGGAGCTGCCTCCGGGAGCAAAGGTGATTAGCGTCTGTTTTGCATTGCCAGGCAAGGTACCGCTACGGACAATCACATGCCGGGACACGTTGCGTACCAAGGTGTATGTATATACGTTTTGAGTACTAACAAACCTACCGCATCTTAAAAGGTGAATAATCAAGGAATGCAGCATTTAATGAACATCAGCAACGTTATTCCTTCATCCATTGGGAGCGAATAGCTTGTACGAGCTTCTTTAGAACAAAATAGCAAAAACAAGGGATGTCCTCCGTCATATTCATGACGTATGGGACATCCCTTGTTTTTAATCATTTATTTGTTGCCTTTTATGACCTGAATCTTAACTTACTTCGCGGTATCCGTAGTGCCCGTTGTACCTGTAGTATCGGTTGTTGTACCCGATTGCGGTCTGTTTCTTCCGCCGCCGAATCCACCTTGGCCACCGCCTCCACCTGGACCCATACCTGTATTGGCAGTTGTAACACCAGATTCATTCACCCAAGTTACATTGCTTGTGGATTGGAAGGCAACCACTTTGGTCCCACCACTATACGTTCCGTCTGTATAGAGTCCATCCACTGCTTTGCCCGTCGATGTTCCGCCGGAGTAAATCACGTAAGATCCATCCTTCTTCAGATCAGGGGAACTAACCACAACAGATTGATAATCTTTCGCTGGAGCAAAGGTCAGGATGTTATTGCCTTCACTGTCTTGCACATGAACGAGTGTGCCTGCTTTTTGTGTTTCAGGGTATGTCATCACGATTGTATTTTGAGTTGATGTATCGGATGTACCTTGTGCCATGCCGGAACTGCCGGCAGCGACCAAATATCCACCACTCATCTCGAATGTACCATCATAGTCGAGTGGACCGTTGCCGTTATCCGTTGGACCGTTCACAATGACCGTTCCGTTTGTCATATAGATGGAGCCATTCGAATCCAGTCCATCGCCGCCTGCATTTACGGTGAGGGAACCGCCGTTGATATGAAGCTCACTGTTGCTGGCGGATTCACCCGGCATACCACCTGGCCCACCGCCTTGTGGGCGAGCATTGCTATTCGCGTCTGTACTTTGATTGGACTGATCCGTAGTTGATGTTGTGCCAGTCGTCTCTGTAACAGAAGTGTTGGAGACTGCAGTTGTATCGGTATCGGCTACTTTAGTACTGTCATCTGCAGTGGTTGCAGCATCGGCATCAGCATCAGCGTCAGTTGCAGTTATGTCACCCGAAGCGTTCACGCCATCATCTGATGCAGTCACATCCACATCCCCATCGTTCAGGGTGATGATTGCACCTTCAAGGCCTTCATAGCTCTTGGCAATGGTGATCGTTCCGCCGTTAATGGTAAGCGCCTGATCTGCATGAATGCCGTCATCACCGGATTCAATGCTGAACTTGCCGTCATTGACAATTACATTGTTGTTACTGTGTAGGGAATCATCCATGGAATCAATGGTATACGTACCGCCATTGACGGTGAGGTCAACTCCAGCTTTAAGTGCTTTGGCACTCGTCGTTTCTTCTTCTGTTGTTGTGCTTGTGTCTGCATCCGCATTGGAATCAGCAGGTGCTTTGGCATTTGTAGAGCTGGATGGAGCTGCGCCTGTTGCGTTCGTGCCATTATTGCTCGGCATATCAGCAGGTGGTTCACCATCCGGTGGTGTACCCATATCGGTTGGAGGTGTACCGCCACCCCATCCGCCGCCACCGCCGCCAAATGGTCCTTCTTCTACTTTTTCTGGTGCATTGGCACTGCCGCCTCCGGTTACGATGTTAAATGTGCCGCCATCCGTAACCAATGCGGTTTCCGCTTGAATGCCGTCGCTGCCGCTCTGGATGTTGAATGTACCTCCAGCAATGGCAACGAAGCCTTTAGTCGTATCCGTATCGTTTGTGGATTTAATGCCGTCACCTTCTGAATCAATGGTAATGGTACCGGCTTGAATGGCCACCATATCTTTACCTTTGATGCCATCATCCGCAGATTTGACGTTAATTGTGCCACTGACGATTTTCAGATCATCCTTGCTCGTAATACCTTCATTGTAGTTGCCTGTAACCGTCAGCTTGCCTGTACCATTGAACGTCAGGTCTGCCTTGCTGAAGATGGCTGCATCCGGCTCATCCGTTGTAGCGTCGGCGTATACGTATGTCTTGCCATCGGAGACAGCATTCTCGGTTCCTTCCTCCAGCGTAATGATAGCTTTGCCCGCTTTCTGGATATAGATGGCTGCACTGTCGTTATCATTGATTGTTGCCCCGTTTAATACGAGATGTACGGTGCCCTTATCAGCAACATTAACTACAATCTGTCCATCGGTAAGTTTGCCGCTAAGTACATAGGTACCTGCTGCGGAGATGGTTACTGATCCGTTTGCTGCTTTTGCACCCGATCCTGTGATGGAAGCGGTCGTCCCGTTCAGCTTAATCGTTGTGGAATCTGTTGCACTCCAGCTAACGTTGGTATCGTCTGCATCCATTGTGACCAGATCGGCATACTTCACCGAGGTTTGTTCACTGACGGATACGGTTTTGGTTGTCCCTGTCGTTGACACTGCGGCGTTTGCAGTGCTGCTGGTTGCTGCCGGAGCGCTGCAAGCTGTAACCATTGCAGTAATCATCGCGACGGACCACAGTTTGCTGCCAGTTATGATTTTCTTTTTCATATTATATCGTTCCCTTCGAATTTTAATATTCAGTGGCTGTTGGACTCATAGTTAACGAGATATCCAGATTACCGTTTCGGGTACGGATCATGTCGAGGAATTCTTTTTGATTGACACTTTCATGAATGGTTACGTTGTAGACCAGCTCGTACAGACTGCCAAGTTCGGTTGTTCTGATTTTTTTGAGCTCATGTACGACATTGAATTTGTGGAATACTTCGTCCAGTGCTTCTTCGTAACTCAGATTCTCGGGAATAGTCACTTTCAATGTTTTTTGCTGGCTTTTCTTCGCTCCGAAGTTGAAGCGGCTCAGGACAAACATCAGTACACACAGGATGATGGTGAACATTACGGCATAACCGAATGCGCCTACACCGCAGGCAAGACCGGAAGCCATGGTGAACAAAACATAAGCAATATCTTTCGGGTCACCAGGCGCACTTCTGAATCGGATGATGGAGAAGGCACCGGCGAGGCTGAATGCACGGGCAATGTTGCTGCCGATCAGAAGAATGATAATGGCTACGATGACTGGCAAAACAACCATGGTTAGCGTAAAGCTCTGGGAGTAGGTGCTTTGATTGGTCTTCATGTATGTCAGGCTGATAATGGCCCCCATAATGATGGCAAGGCCGATGGTAACAATGGCATTGCTGAAGGTCAGAGTTGTATCGGTTAGTGCGGAACTAAAGATGGAATCAAGCATACAGGACACGCTCTCTTTCTGTGATTGTTTTTTCTTGTTCTATGGATGGGTTGAAATCGGTACCCGGCAGCAATTCTCGTTCAGTCTGGTAGTTCAGGTTGGTTGTTCTGGCCAGATGTCTGTACTCATTGCCGTATTTCGAGAATCCGGTGCGGTAAAGACCGTGTTCGGATAACAGTTGGGAGAGCCACATCGGAACGGTTTTCTCGGCTTTGACTTCCATCAGCCAGCGTCCGTCTTTCACCAGCGGCTCACCATAATCTCCTTGCTCCAGCTTCAGATCGTATCTACGACTGCGGATGTTGGTATCAAAGGTGATGCGGAGATCGCGGCTGTTCTTGTCGAACAGTGCCTTGCGTTCATACGCCAGATATACTTTTGGTTCCAGATCGTACAGCCGGAGGAAATACTTGATCTCTTCGACAACCTGTTTGTTCATGTAATCGGCGAGATCAGGTGCTTTGCCTGTCCGAACAAATTCGTAGGCTTCATCCAGCTTCAGGGCAGTTCGGCGTTTGTTCACCAGGCCAAATACTTTCTTTTTGATCTCCAGATATACCTTCGCATTCTCTTCAGGAACTCCGTATGCCCGCAGTCTCAGCTTCTCCTTGTATTTAGGTTTGGAGAGACTTGCGCGGATCAGGGAGTCCTGCGGAGTGTCGAAGTACAGATTGCTGATGGAGTAAAACTCGTGTTTCTTGTTAAAGGCGTCCAGTTCCATATACTTCAGCAGATCGGTGTAGAAGTTCTCGTATTGCTCATCTGTCAGGAGATACTTGCTCTCATATCGGTTGAATACTTCAATTGCCATTGGGGTTCAGTCCTTTCATCCATGTTTTGTATGTTTTGTTGCATCGTGTATTGCTTCCATGTCTGTATCTTAGAGCGCCAACCTTGAATGAATCTTAAATGATTTTACATTCCGTTGATCTTTTTTTACCTTCCTTTAATAGTTCGCGAAAAAACTGAAATTAAGATTGATTCAAGGTTCGGTTGCTACAATCGTTGGTATAATAGATTGACATATATCGAAACCAATTCATGCAGAGGAATGAAGAACCGATGAGAATACTAATTGCGGAAGATGAGGTTCATTTGGCAGAAGCCGTATCGCAAATATTGAAAAAACACAATTACTCTGTAGACATGGTGCATGACGGGAGATCGGGTCTGGATTATGCGCTAAGTGGAATCTATGATCTGTTGCTGCTGGACATCATGATGCCGGAAATGGACGGGATTACCGTGCTGAAAAAACTGCGCAGCGAAGGCAATCATACGCCTGTCATTCTGCTCACAGCCAAAGGAGAAATTTCAGACAAAGTGACCGGGCTGGATTATGGAGCCGATGATTATATAGCAAAGCCCTTTGCCACGGAGGAATTGCTCGCACGGATTCGGGCAGCCCTTAGAAGGAAGGGAGAAGTTGTTCCAGAGGATGGACTGAAGTTCGGTGACATCGAACTGAACACGACGCAGCTGAAGCTGAGTGTGCAAGGCAAGGAGATCAAGCTGAATCTGAAAGAGAATGAACTGCTGGAACTGCTAATCACGCGCAAACAGGCCATTACTTCCAAAGAGCAGATTATTGAGAAGTTGTGGGGTTTCGATTCGGAAGTGGAGTATAACAATGTGGAGGTGTACATCTCGTTTTTACGCAAAAAATTAACCTTCCTGAACTCCTCGGTCCGCATCAATACGATTCGGGGTGTGGGGTACGTACTTGAGGTGACGTCCTGATGTTCAAGAAACTCAGAAACCGATTTCTGATCGTGAACCTGGTATCCATATCAATTATGATGCTGGTTGCCTTTGCCACGATCTACATCATTACGTACCAGAATGTACAGCGGGAAACCAACATGGAGCTGTTCAAAGTGTCGGATTTCTATCATGGTCCGTACAACTCCAGCAAGATGCCGCGCGGTGATGACAGGGGTTCAGTGGCAGGATCTCAGCCATCCGATTCCATTGCCGATGGAGCACCGGGGAGTGATCCGAATTCACCGCCAGGACGCTCTGTATCGTTCATGGTCAAGACGGACAGTGAATGGAAAATCACCGATGCACACTCCAGGTTTGATATGGATGACACGTTCTATACTGAAGCTTTGCAAAAGGTGAATAAAGTCGACGATCTGGATCGGAAGACCGGACAGTTTACACTGAATGGAACGGACTGGGCTTATGTGATCGACCCGAGCAGCACAGGGCATATGATTGTGTTCATCGATGTGACGGCCCAACAGGGCATCCTTACGAATCTGATTTATACTTTTGCCGTCGTGGGTTTGATCATGCTGATCGTTATCTATTTCCTGAGCCGCTATTTCGCCAATCGATCCATTACCCCGGTTAAGGAAGCCTTTGAGAAGCAAAAGCAGTTCATAGCCGATGCTTCACATGAATTGAAAACGCCGCTGGCGATCATTAATACCAACACAGATGTGCTTCTCGCGAACCGGGAGGATACGATTGAGAATCAAGCTAAATGGCTGCATTACATCAAGTCGGAGACGGAACGCATGTCGGGACTGACGAATGATCTGTTATATCTGACTCAAATTGACGATTCAAGATCCTCGATGATTCATGCCAAATTCAATATGAGCGATGCGGTGGAGACGATTATTTTGACGATGGAAGCCGTAATTTTTGAGAAAAATATATCTCTGGACTACAGCATTGAGCCGCAGCTCATGGTCCATGGCAACAGCGAACAGATCAAGCAGGTCATTCTGATTTTGCTCGATAATGCTGTGAAATACTCCAGAGCCAAGGGCTCGGTCAACGTATCGTTGAAGAAACAGAACAATGACGTTGTGCTGGCCGTTTCCAACACGGGAGAAGGCATTGCGCACGAACATCTGGACCGGATCTTCGATCGCTTCTATCGCACGGATGCCTCCAGAGCACGGAAACATGGTGGACATGGATTGGGTCTTGCGATTGCAAGGTCGATCGTGGAGCAGCACAAAGGTGAGATTTACGCCCGCAGTGTAGTAGGGGAAGGTGCAACATTTTACGTTCGTTTATCCTAGGGATAAGGAATAAGGCATGTCTGTTGTGGGTTAACCTATGCTACAATGGCAACAGAACGTATGAATCAAGGAGCTGACTTTAACGTGACTGAAGCAAATTCAATGAATGAACAGGAAATGAAGGCATATATTGCAGAGAAGACGAAGGCAAGCGAAGCGAATATCGCTCTTGTCCTGAAGCATGAGCAGGCGTACATTAACAAAGCACATGAAAATGCCAAAGGCGACGTGGATATCGACGGTGACGATCTGGCCGACTACATTTTGAGCCGCAAAGATGTAAAGCTGGATGAACTAACCGTTGAAAGCATACTGGATGCTGAAATGGACTACTTGATGGAAAAAGGTCTCGCAGGCTACGTGGATTAAATTTAAATCAATCTATTTATTAAAAAAATGACCTCAGCCTCCACGTTATTGTGGAATTTGAGGTCATTTTGGATTGTACACTCGGAAATACCTTTTAAAGCGTCAGCCAAGTTAGGCTAGCCCCATTCTTCTTATTGACCCATCATACCGCCATCGACAGTATAGAGCGAAGCGGTGACATACGAAGCTTCTTCGGATAACAGGAAGTTCATGATGGCTGCGACTTCTTCCGGTTCACCATAGCGGCCCATCGGAATTGCGGATACGGTAGCTGATTGATAATCTTCCACATTACCGGAGTTTGCTTCGATTTGACGCATCATACGGGTATTAATGGTGCCTGGCAATACCGCGTTAACCCGAATACCATGAGGCGCGAGTTCATTCGCTGCTGTGCGGGTGAGGCCAATCACGGCATGTTTGGACATAATATATGGAGATACGGCTGGAGCACCCATCAGACCTGCGAGGGAAGAGGTATTCAGAATCGCACCTGATTTTTGTTTTTTCATGACAGGGATGACGTTCTGCAAACCAAGGAATACGCCGCGCACATTGACGTTATATACGAGGTCGAGCGCTTCAACGCTCAGATCCTCGATCAGTCCGGTTGGACCTTCAATGCCGGCATTGTTGGCAAAATAATCGATACGACCAAACGTATCAAGTGCTTGCTGCACATAGTTTTTCACGTCGGCTTCCTGAGATACGTTTGCTTTCACTGCAATGGCGTGCTCTTTGTCGAGTTTCAGATCCGTGATGGTTTGCTGGATGACTTCTTCGTTCAGGTCGACCAGCACCAGATTAATTTTGCGTTCAGCAAGGCGGCGTGCCAATTCTTTACCGATGCCTCCGGCTGCTCCTGTAATAACTGCTGTTTGGGTATATGATGTACTCATCATGTATTCGCTCCTTATAAAATGAAATCAGGTGAACTGTGAGTGAACATTCAACCTGTGGTCTATCGTTCCTATCTCAATGTTAAGATATACATAGTAATGTGACAATCATCATTGACAGCGCATATGTCAGCTATCGGACAGAGATGTAAGCGGTGTTCATTTAGGTTACAATAATGGACAGAGGAGGTGGAAATGTTGATTATCGAACACCCTCAGGATCGGAGAGCACGAAGAACGCAGGATGCCATCATTGCTGCGGCAGTTTCTTTGATATTGGAAAAGGGAGCTGAAGCCGTCACGATTCGTGACATTACGGAGCGGGCAGATTATAACCGGGGAACGTTCTATTTACATTTTCCTGGTAAACCCGAGCTATTGCAATTCATTCTGGATGATTTCATGCAGGGCGTGGGACAAGCTTATGCATCACCTTACGCGGAGTTAAAAGAAGTGGATATGACGGCATTGCTGCCATCAACGATGCCTGTATTTGAATATATCGAAGCACATCAGGATATCTTTCGAGCCTTGATGACGATGCATGGGGATATGGGAACGAGACTCTGCAATATGTTCAGAACATATTTAACCGAGGATTTTGTATTGGTGACCGAAGATAGCGACTACACCATTAATTACGATATCATGCTAAGTTACCTGGTATCTGCGACCGTTGGTGTGATTATGCACTGGGCGGAGATTGGGTTCAAGTATTCTTCCCACTACATGGGAGAACAGTTGACCGCGCTAATTAACATCAAACCGACCCGTCTCCTGATTGAACCAGGGCAGAAGGGCCGGACCATTCATGAACGCATGCTTCAGGACTGAATAGCGTGCCTGATTCTCTTATTCCCAAGGATAACTAACGGTGAGGAAGTCGGCGAAGTTCTTGCTTTCTGCCCGCCGTTGTTTCCGCATGGCCGCCCGGGCTGGAGCAGTCTCGTATAATTTCTTCTCTTCCTCCGTCTCCGGAATGATGCGAGGGACAATGAGTTTACGGTTATTTTCATCCAAAGCGACAAAGGTAAGGAATGCGGTCGCCGCAATCTTCTTCTCCCCCGTCTTCAGATCCTCGCGGATCACCTTCACAAAAATCTCCATCGAACTTCGTCCCGTCCACGATGCGAAGGATTCCAACGTCACCGAATCCGTCGGATTAATCGGATACAAGAAATCGACCGAATCGGTCGAAGCCGTAACGGTATTGACCCGGCACAACTTGGATGCGGCGATGGATGCAATGTCATCGATATAGGACATGAGTTTGCCGCCAAACAAGGTATTATGGTTATTTACATCGGTTGGAAATACTCTTGCCGTCTTGAAACAACGTGTTTCGCGCACATACTTTCTCTCCACTTGATCTGATTCCGTAGGTTTAGGTATCTCTCTCATTCTTTGTAGTCCTCCTGACAGTATGGCTGATGGACGCTGCAAGATATGCCGCGTCCATCCTCTCTATATGTTAGTTCTAGTATAGGTGTCGATCACTTCTTCCTCGCCATCAGGAACCAGTTCAAAGCGCAAGCCAAGCGCAAAAGCCACCTTCTGGAGCGTATCGAAGCGCGGAATCTGCGCGGAGCTCTCCAGACGGGCAATAGCCGACTGCTTGAGTCCTGCTCGTTCACCGATATTATCGGAAGCTAAGGCGCTTCTAGCGTCGACGACATGCCGTCTGATGTACCAATATAATAGACTGTCATACACTGTTACATTTCGAATCCTTTTTTGTGAATAATCAGTCGTAACGGATTTTAATGTTTTATGCGTTAGCTTCAGTGACGCTATTGGAAGCGAATGCAGACCACTTTGCATTTACACCACTGGAACAATGGAATGAGATGGTATAATCACCACCGCGCATACCTTGCGGATAATCCGCCGTGCTTCTCCAAGTATATGCTGCTCCCGGCTTAACAGTAGCTGCAATATACTCTAATCCTGATGAGTGTGTCATCGTAACAGTTAGATTGCTTGTTCCATTGTTTAGGAAGTAGAATTTACCATGTCCGTAACCAGCTGGAACCGAGAAATAAGCGGGGACGATAGAAGTAGCAGCGCTCACAGTTGTGAGCGGCTGTTGGTTACCAACAGAGAACGGAGTAACAATTGGTGGCGTTGTCTCATCTGCCGGATTTGCTTGGACGCTATCAGCGCTAACTACTGCTGGAATCGCCAAAGTTGCGGCTAGTGCTAAGGATAAAACTGCCGATCTTGCTTTGTTTCTCATTTGTTATAAACTCCCTCACCTAGTAGAATGTTGTATATGACATGTTAATATTATACTTTTTTTCAGAAAAAGAAATAAAAAAATGGTAAAAAGTAAAAAAGAAGCTGTATCCCTATTCAAGTGAAGCATAATTCAAAAAAACCGCCAGGCGCGGACCGGCGCGCTGGCGGTTTGATGCTGTATATTAAGCCTTGGGTCTGAAAATGCCAGCCGGCTTGCCGATGGGCAAGAACGTATAGCCGAAGTGAGCGTTCAGTACGGAAGCACCTGTGCCGTACAACGACACGATTCCGATTCCCATTTCAGCATAAGCTGCGATGGTATGGAAGATATGAGGAGCTACGCCGAACGCGTCAAAGGTCAGGCCAAGGAACAGGAAGTCAATGAGAATGAAAATGATGAGCAATACTTTGTTGGCTTCCACGGCACCCAGCGTCATGAACAGGGTGAACACGAGGTATCCGGCAAAAGCAAATCCGAGCTGCTTGCCATCTGCCTGTTCCGCAAGAGTGGAGCCAAACACGCCCATTTTGATCAGCCAGTTGGCACCCATCGCGAACCAGAAGAATGCGTATGCGCCGAAGGCAGTTGTACCAAAGGTATTGTTGCGTTTGGAATCTTGAATGCAAGCGAACAGCTGGGCAAAGGCACCGAGGAAAATCGCCCAAGGAATGGCGTAGCTAAGGCCGTCTGTAATGCCAAGCTTTTGGGAGGAAGCGACCAGAGTGACGATGGCCAACCCAAATAATCCCATCGCGCTGGGATCGGCGTTTATGATTTTGACTTTAGTCTGTGAATCGGTTTGCATGGTGTTGATGAGCCTCCAAATAATCAAATCAGGATGATCCGTTCGAACTGAACCGTCCTCTATACTTCGTATTTCGTATCCGCCTGGTCCGGACACACACATCGCCCTATTGTACCTGAATGTATTTCGTATGAAAAGGGATTTTATTACCTTTTGGGGCATTATCCCTTCCCTTGTAAGGCATGTGTTAGAGATCAAGAACGAAGAAATCGGTTTATTGGTGGAAAAAGACGGGAAATTACATGTTCATTCCCTGGAAGAAGGGATAGTATCGAGGGGAAATGAAAACCTTTGCCTCAAAGTTTACTGATGTGAAGCATTAAAGAATTTGAAAATTAAAAATTAAAGAGGTGATCCGTTAATCAAAAGTAGTTCTTTTTTTAAACGACAAAATGCAAGCGCTTACTTATGGGTTGTACCATCGTTCTGGCTTTAATCATTCTATGATGAGGAAACGAAAGGATGGGTGTTCATGATCGCGAAGACGCGGCAGGTTGGTTTGGTTTTGCTCCTATGGGTATTTACAATTTCCAGTCTGGGGTGGGGAACAATGTTTGGCACACCAACAGCAAGTGCAGCCGTATCGGCTGATGAAGCTGCCGGTGGAGGCACTTATAAATTCGATTTTGGTTCAGGAGCTGTTGCGAATGGATATACAGGTGTGGACGCAACGTCTGCGTATTCGGCGGAACGTGGCTATGGATTCACCGATGTATCCAAGGTAACGGTACAGGATCGGGGTACAAGTGATCCGATTAAATCCGATTTTGCCAAAATCGCCGATGGGGGCGGATTCAAGGTGGATTTGCCAAACGGTGATTATACCGTCTCCCTTGTCGCTGGCGACAGTGCAGGCAACACAGATATTGCGATCAAAGTGGAGAGCATGAACAAGGTTCAGCAGAATACCAAGCCAGCGGGTGAATATCTGGAGATGAGCTTCGATATTGCCCTGGTGGATGGGCAGATGAACTTTGAATTCTCCGGAACGGCCGCTAATATCAATGCGCTCGTGATCACCAAACAACAGGAACGCGAGGCAGGGAACAAACCTGCTGTGTACCTTGCGGGTGACTCCACGATGCAGACGTATAATCCATATTGGGAGCCCCAAGCGGGTTGGGGACAAATGTTCCCGTCCTTTTTCAGTGATGCCGTGGAGATTAAGAACCATTCCATCGGTGGACGCAGCTCCAAATCCTTTATTTTCGAAGGCCGATTAGATGAGGTTCTGCGCCTCATTCGTCCGGGAGATTATCTGTTCGTGCAGTTCGGACACAACGATGCAACGATCAGTGTTCCTGACCGTTATGCTTCACCCGCCGATTACAAAAACTATCTGAAAACCTACATAGACGGCGTTCAGCAGCGGGGAGCTACCCCAATTCTGGTCACCCCAATGGGTCGCAGGGACTTTAATGCAGACACAGGCAAGTTCAATGTATCCTTCCCTGAATATGTGCAGGCGATGAAAGAGGTGGCTTCCGAGAAAAATGTGAAGCTGATCGATCTGAGCGCACTCAGCATTGCGTACTATGATTCCATTGGACCGGAAGCGACATTGTCTGTCTTCCTCCATGTATCACCAGGCATCTATCAGGCATTCCCGAACGGGGCAACGGATAATACGCACTTCCAGGAATATGGAGCGATTCAGATTGCCCGTTTGGTTGCAGGTGCCGTTCGTGAACTGGATCTGCCGTTATCGGAAGCGGTTCAGGATGCTGAAGTTCCAGCTGAATTGCCTGCCAAACCTGCTGGATTGAAGGCAGGCAGCATTAGCAACGCCGGAGCGGTATTGAAATGGACGGCGGATGACACCGCAGACATCTACAAAGTATACCGTAAGCTCTCAACAGAGCCGCAAACTGCCTACAAGCTGGCAGGAACGGCAACCGTACCTACTTTAACGCTAAGTGGTTTGGTTGAAGGTAAGTCGTACACGGTTCGAGTAACGGCTGTGAATGGCCGCGGCGAATCCGATCCTTCGGATGAAGTCAGCTTCACCACCAAATCGGCAACGTATCGATATGACTTTGGCCCGGTAGGTTCTCCGGTTGCTGAAGGGTATACGGAAGTCAATCGGAATACGCTGTATACACCAGAACGCGGTTATGGATTAACGTCTTCCGCCAATATGGCGGATCGGGATCGTGGCAGTGCGACGGATAACCTGCGTCGTGACTTCGTGATCTATTTTAACGGATCATATGAATTCAAAGTGGATCTGCCGAATGGTACCTATTCGGTCAAGACGTACACTGGGGACTGGATTGGGTCAGCAAAAACCAACATTAACATCGAAGGCAAAGATTATGGAACCGTATCTTCCGGTGCTCAGAATATTGCCGAAAAAGTGATCAACCAGATTACCGTGCAGGACGGGCAGATGAATCTGGTCTTCAGTGGGGCTACGGCGCATCTCAACGGACTTGAGATTACACCTGTATTGGTGGCCCCTTCCAATCTGAAACTGAATGGCCTGGATCTGGAGAGTGATCCGATCACCGCTGCATTGTCGTGGGATGCTATTGCCGATGACGTACAGTATAAGGTATACCGTCAGTCAACTGGAGCGGCCAAGGCCGAGCTGCTGGGAACCACGGATGCAACAACCTATACCGATAATAAGATTGACCTGGGCATGAATTATGTATATACGGTAACGGCTGCGGATCGTACAGGTACGGAATCGGTAGCATCCAATGCATTGCCTGTATCGACGATTGATTCATCTGTAGACAAGGCAGAGGTTCCTTCAGGTCTGTCGTTACAAAGCATCAACAAAAATGACGTCTCCATCACTTGGACGGAATCAACAGGAGCGCGTGCATACCAAATCTATCGTGCTGTGAAGCAGGATGGACCGTATGATCTCATCGCTCGCACCAAGGAGACGGCATACACAGACTCCACCATTCTCAGCACCATTCCTTATTTCTATAAAGTGGCGTCTGTGAATGCGGGAGGGGTATCCGAACTTTCGGCTGCACTCGAAACACCAGTAGCAACGACGCTGAATCGTGAAATGGAGTATCTGGACCGTGCTCCGGTGGCTGTAAAAACAGAAAACGGCAACTATATCGGCTGGCGCATGCTAGGCTTGGATGCCGAGACCATTGCTTTCAATTTGTATCGGGATGGTGTGAAGCTTAACGATGAACCGATAACGGGAAGCACCAACTTTACGGATGCCGAAGGCACCGATGCGTCCAAATACCGGGTCATGACGGTAGAAAACGGCATTGAAAAAGCGGCAACGAAGGAATTCGGCGTTTGGCAGGAGCAATACCTGTCTGTACCTCTGCAAAAGCCTGCTGATGCCTATACGAAAGACGGGCAGCCGTATTCGTATTATGCGGGTGATGCCAGCGTGGGCGATGTCGATGGTGATGGCGAATATGAGATTGTTCTGATGTGGTCGCCAAACAACGGCAAGGATAACTCCCAATCCGGATATACCGGTATTGTCTATATGGATGCCTATAAGCTGGATGGAACAAGATTGTGGCGCATCAATATGGGGCCGAATATTCGTGCGGGTGCGCACTACTCTCCATTCCTGGTTTATGACTTCGATGGTGATGGCAGAGCCGAACTGATGATGCGTACCGCAGATGGTACCGTCGATGGACAAGGAAAAGTCATTGGAGACGCCAATGCAGACCACCGGAACAGTTCCGGTTACGTTCTGCTTGGTGATGAATTCCTGACGGTGTTCGATGGTGAAACCGGAGCAGCACTGGATACGGTGGAATATGATCCGCCGCGTGGAGATGTTGCTTCCTGGGGCGATGGCTATGGAAACCGGGTGGACCGTTTCCTGGCAGCGGTAGCGTATCTGGATGGCGAACATCCAAGTGCCATGTTCAGCCGTGGATATTATACGCGTACTGTGCTGGCATCCTACAATTTCCGTGATGGAAAGATAAGCAAAGTATGGCGTTTTGACTCAAGCGACGATGGCTACGGCGAGTATGCAGGCCAAGGGAATCACAATCTCTCGGTTGCAGATGTGGATGGCGACGGCAAGGATGAGATTACATTTGGTGCGATGGCCATCGACGATAATGGCAAACCGCTCTACAATACGAAACTAGGTCATGGTGATGCCATGCATCTGAGTGATCTGGACCCGACACGTCCAGGACTGGAAGTGTTCGACGTACACGAACATAAAGATTCTAAGTATGGTATGGAAATGCGCGATGCGGCTACAGGTGAAATCCTCTGGGGTGTGTTCACAGGCATCGATACCGGACGTGGCATGGCTGCCGATATTGATCCGAACTATCCGGGAGCTGAGGTATGGGCTGCAACCATTACCAATGCTGAGCATATTCCAATCACCGGGCTATACAGTGCTCAGGGGGAACTGATCACGACGAAGATTCCATCGTCCACCAACTTCGGCATCTGGTGGGACGGTGACCTGCTGCGTGAGCTTCAGGATGATATTCGTATCGACAAATGGGATTATGAGAACCAAACGACAGTTAATCTGCTGACGGCAACAGGTGCAGCTTCGAACAATAGCACCAAAGCGAACCCGAGTTTGCAGGCAGATCTGTTTGGAGACTGGCGTGAAGAAGTGATGTGGCGCAGTCAGGACAGCTCGGAATTACGCATTTATACGACGACAGATGAGACGGATGTGCGTATTCGCACGTTGATGCATGATCCAGTCTACCGCCTTGGGGTAGCTTGGCAAAATGTAGCCTATAACCAGCCGCCACATACCGGCTTCCATCTTGGAGTAGGCATGGAGCAGCCAGCGGCACCGAATATTCGTTATGTAGGTGGTCCGCAAGAAGTAGAAGATACGACACCTCCGGTCATTACAGGCATGCCTGCGGAACAGATGAGTGAAGAGGATGTACTCCAAGTTGATGTGAAGGCAGAAGATCCGGAGTCCGGGATTACTCTTCTGGAGTTGACTTGGGACGGTGAGGCCGTAGAACAGGGTGATGAGATTGCACTGACGGGTCTGGTGGGAAAACACACCTTTACAGCCAAAGCAGTTAACGGCGCGGGACTCATCACCGAGCTTTCCGTGGAAGTGACAGTCATCGCCGCAGACCAAGCCACAGGTGCACCGGGTGTACCTTCCTTGTCCGACGATAACCAACATGGCGACGGTTTGGCGGATGGAACATACACCATCACCATGAATATGTGGTGGGGGAATAACGGTACACAGTATAAATTGTATGAGAACGGTGAACTGATCGATACGCAGAAGCTCACGGCCTCAAGCCCTTCTGCCCAAAAGGCATCCACGGATATTTCGGGTCGGGTAAACGGTACGTATGTATATACTTGCGAACTAATCAATTCAAAAGGGACTACCGAATGCGCTCCGCATACCGTAATCGTTCGTGATGCAGCACCAGGGAAGCCGGTGCTCTCTCATGACAACTGGGATGGGGATGGAAACTACACGATTACGATGAATATGTGGTGGGGCACAAATGCCACCTCCTATCGTTTGTCTGAGAATGGTCAAGAGATCGACAGCCAACCGTTGACTGCAGCATCTCCGAATGCACAGACAGCAACAACAGTGATCAAAGATCGTGCACCTGGCGAGTATGAATATGTTGTGGAATGGATTAACGAAAGTGGATCGGTTTCTAGCGAAGTCATCACAGTGAAGGTCACACATTGATTAAAGTAATCTAACGATAAAGCACCTCTCTATCGATATAGGATAACCCCTTGGGTAAGCCTTAGATCGAGAGGTGTTTTTTTTGGTTTTTTTAACATACACAATAATGACACAACTGTTTGATTATGAAGTTAGTGGGGAAAATTTGCTTATGAAATTGTAATCTGGCCTTCAATTAGGCGTTCCAGAGCCATTTACGGATCGTCTTCTAGGAATAGCTATAGAGACTTTCAAAAATTGGAGAAGGATACAAAACATCCATGTGAACTATGCGATATGTTAATCCAACTATAGATTGACAGGAAAACCTAAAATGTAACACAGAAATAGGGAGGGATTAGACGCGATGGTTATGAGTTTGGAATTGAAAAATCAAATAGAGAAAGCCAGACATAACCTTCATATGTTGGTAGAGCATAACGAGGGTAGATTTGGACATCCCGATGTGCTTCAGCAGTCCATGGTACTGGATGAATTGATCAATGAGTATAATCGAATGCACTTAAGCAAGCCGAGGGCTTGATGGATATAGATGAGCTTTTTTTGCATGCGCACATGATAATAGCTGGAATAGAGAGCAGGAAGAACGAATGCTCTATCATTCCAGTTCAATCATGAGCGCATGTTTTTTTGTTACTCCTCAATGCAACAGCCGCTTGGCTTCCAGATACAGTACCTGAACGAACTTTTTGGTATTAATGCGGGTCTGGGACAAGGAGGGCTCCACATTGTTTTGTAGTTCCAGCATTTTCTTGCGAATCTCCGTAAAGTCAAAGAACTTCGACGCGTAATTCTCAAACTTCGGATGTGTGTAATCCGTGAGTCCGAGCGATACGACATGGCTTAATGTTTGGAAAATTGCACGGCGAACGCGCTGCTCAGATGCTTTAATCTCCTTCGTTACTTCCGCTGGTGAGGCATCGGAACCCAGTTTGCGTATGGCTACATTCTGGAAGATATCCTTAAGTGATGGGAACGTGTATGGAGAGAGCTTATGCTCCTCCGTTTCAATCTGCTCCAGGTATTCCAGCATGTCCAGCAAATCTCTGCTGCCCGCTTCTCCGATCATGCCCATCTCGGATAGCAGGAAATGTCCTGCGGTCGTAATTGTTTTGTCGGGGGCTGGTGTTGAAGCACGTTCGGAAGATTGCAGTCTAGACAGTCCTTGCAACGTACGCTGAATATCTGCGATGGATTGCTGCATACGCAGACGCTCGTCCACCAGACGCAGAACAGACAGGATCTCCAGCCGATTAATCGGCTTCGTAATATAATATTCGGTGCCAAGCGAATAGGCTTCCCCGATCATATTTTTCGACTCAATCTGGGAGATCATCACGATCTTGCCATCGAACCTTCCTTCAAGTGCACGTATCGTCTGAATCCCGTCTCGCTGCGGCATGAGCAGATCAATCAGCAGTACATCCACCTTATGCAGCTCCAGCAGTTCAGCATGAATATGAGCCCCATCTTCAGCTTCCCCCGCAATCTCGCCGAGCCCCTCATCTTCAATAATATCCATCAGCATGGATCGAATCCCAGGATCATCATCCACAATAAAATAACGCATTTCCGTGTCCTCCTTTCTGATTAAGTTAACTCCTATATATTCCGTTCTCTGCATCTATAAATGATCTTTCCCTGCTATTAATGTCCCCTATTATCATACTTGGTTGTATATCCTGATGTGAAGACCCGTGCATGCTAACAAATATGTCAGATAAAGTGACAGTGAATGGATAAACGTTGCTTATTTATAAAAAATTTAAATGTTTCTGTGTAGGTATTTGTCGGTTTCCGTAGATGCCCCTGTAGTATAGGTAACATCCGAAAATGTGGATTCCGAGATATGCAGAATGGTACAAACGATCTCTTAACCTATCGTACTTCAGCACAAAACGGTCCGTCTGAGGCGATAGAACTGCATGCCTTTATGAAGTAGTATGAGAATTTTTCGCTCAGTCATACAGCTGGGGAACGCTTTTTAACGAACCATCAACGAAAAGGGGCATTGCCAATGGAGCAAACAATACAAGATATTATTGCAGTTTTCAATGATTTTCTATGGTCCAAGCTGTTAATCATCTTGTTGGTCGTATGTGGTTTGTATTTTACGACCAAGACCCGGTTCATGCAATTCCGCATGATTGGAGATATGGTGAAAGTGCTCAAGGAGCCAAAGAGCAAGGAGCCCGGCAAAATTTCGCCGTTTCAGGCATTCTGTATCAGTATGGCAGCGCGCGTGGGAACCGGGAATATTACCGGTATTGCACTGGCAATCGCACTGGGGGGACCAGGGGCTGTATTCTGGATGTGGGTTATCGCGATTTTTGGTTCGGCTTCGAGTTTTGTGGAGAGTACGCTTGCTCAAATTTATAAAATCAAAGATAAGGGCGGATTCCGCGGGGGTCCTGCTTATTATATGGAGCGTGGCCTCGGGAAACGATGGATGGGGATATTGTTCGCAATTCTCATCACGTTGTCGTTCGGTTTGGTCTTTAATGCTGTGCAGTCCAACACGATTACAGTCGCATTCAAAAATTCATTCGGCATCGATCGGTTGACGGTAGGTATTATTATGGCCGTTGTGTTTGCGGCAATCATCATGGGTGGTGTTAAACGGATTGCCAAGGCGTCCGAATACATCGTTGTTGTTCTTGCTGTGCTGTATATTGGCGTGGCTGCATTTGTTGTTCTGTCGAACATCACACAGCTTCCGGCCATGATTGCGCTGATTGTGAAAAATGCCTTCGGCATTGAACAGGTCGCTGGTGGTACACTTGGAGCCGCGCTGATGAATGGTGTCAAACGTGGTTTGTTCTCCAATGAGGCGGGTATGGGTAGTGCGCCGAATGCTGCGGCTACGGCGGATACAACACATCCGGTCAAACAAGGGCTTATTCAGGCGTTTGGCGTGTTGACGGATACCTTGGTCATTTGTACAAGCACGGCCATGATTATTTTGCTATCAGGTGTATACAAAGGTTCCAATCTGGGTGGAATTGAATTAACTCAAGCGGCATTAAGTGTGCATATGGGTTCATGGGCGTCCGGATTTTTGGCAGTGATGGTGTTCCTGTTTGCCTTTAGTACGCTCATCGGGAATTATTACTACGGGGAGACCAATATTGAGTTTATCAAATCCAATAAAGGTTGGCTGTGGGTATACCGTGTGTGTGTTATCGCGATGGTGCTGTTCGGTGCCGTTGCCAAGGTCCAGCTGGTATGGGATTTGGCCGACCTATTCATGGGGCTGATGGTTGTGGTGAATCTGATTGCCATCCTGATGCTGTCCAAGGTGACATTCGATGCGCTGAAAGATTACAAGAAACAAAAGGCCGAAGGACGTGACCCGATCTTTACTCGGGACCGTATTCACATTCCGGGCGAAGTTGAATGCTGGGAGTCGGAGGCCGAGGTAGTAGGAACAAAATGAAGTGAAGTTGCTAAATAACGAAGAAATAACGGATACAAATACAACAAGAGATCCACATACACTACGATAAAAAGACAAATGAAACAGGACTTAGAATTTCCGTCACGGGGACGGGGATTCCAAGTCCTGTTTATTACATATAAAGTAGTTAATGTTCAGTATATCTGGTGGAATGGGTAACCATCCTATCGGGAGATGTACCTGCCCTTAATCGTTCACAGAGTAACTGATGAGTTGTTCAGACAGAGCTTTCATGCGTTCTCCGGCTTCATTCAGCTTCTCGATGACATCCGTAAAGGAGGATACGAGCGTGGCTTGCTCCTGAGAAGAAGCTGCAATCTGGGATACTTCGACTTCCATCTGTTTAATAACCTGTTGTACATCTTTTAAGCTGATATCAATATCGCTGGTAGCCTGTTTGGCATCGACAGAAAGTTTGCGCACTTCCGTTGCGACCACACCAAAGCCTGCTCCGGCTTCACCTACACGCGCAGCTTCGATAGCGGCATTAAGCCCAAGCAAGTTGGTCTGTTCCGAGATTTCACGAATGAACCCGGCAACCTTGTTGATCTGAGACGAATTCTTTACTGCCAGACGTGTATTCTCCAGAATCTGTTCGCTGGTGGCCTGCAATTCCTCCGCATGAGCGGCAACGTGCTGGACCATTTCAACCAGGTTTCCATTAATCGTTTGGTTTTCTTGTATAATAGCTTCAAGCTGATTCTGGTTCGATTGATCATACGATACGCAGAAAATAGCAACGACCTGATGATTGTCATCAAAGATCGGTATATTAAGGACATCCAGCTCAATACCGTAGTATTCTGCCGGCAGGTGGGTCAGAGAGGCTTCGTTTCCGTTCTTGAGAGCGGTGAAGTTCTTATATCCATCCAAAAGAGGATCGCCTTCGTTGAATCCGAGATTGAACTTTTCGGTGGAGACAGAATACAATACCTTCTCGTGATCATACACCGTTAGACTGGCTGGTTCTCTAAGAATCAGACGGATATAAGGCATTACTTTCAAAAGGGCATCTACAACGTTCATAGTAGGTCGAACCATCCTTTCTTTATTTGGATTCTAAATTAGCAGTTGTAACTATGCTTATCGCTTTATCTTTCATCGGATAAGAGTGCGCTATCATGTACTCCATTTTCCATAAAATATTGTCATTTTGAAGGCTTAATTTTAGAATATTTCCCATTTGAATGAATGTATTGGATATAAAATCTAGTTGTAACTATTTTTATATCAAGATATTTGTACGAACCTATATCGTTTATGGGACATGTGTCCATTGTATATGTAGATTCACACAGGGGGTTTATCCGAGATGAGAGAAATTATGGACTTTGGATTGCTGCGCCAGCTTGCGCGGGAGCATGGCCTGGATCAGGTGCTCGACGAACCTGCGCTTGCTGAATTAAGGTTGCTCGAAGCCTCCAAAGGTGAGATTATATGTGCCAAAGGTGAACGGCCCGAACGATTATATTTTCTCGTCCAGGGTAAGCTCAAGATTTATACAACACTGCCGAATGGCAAGTCTTTGTTGCTTCGTTTCAGTATGCCTCCTGCGCTGGTAGGTGATCTGGAGCTGGTCAATGGCAAGGAAGCCAAAAACACGGTGGAATCCGTCAATAAGAGCCTGCTGCTCGGTGTAAGCTATCGCTATCTCAAGAATACATATGCTGAAAACCCGAAGTTTCTCCATTTTATGCTCAGTCATGTGACCCACAAATTATATACCTTCTCGAATCTGTCGAGTCTTAATCTGCTTTATCCTGTCGAGAGCCGTTTTGCAAGCTATTTGCTGTCCACGATGGAGCAGGGGGAGCAGATCACAGAAGAAATCCAGACTTCCAAGCTGACAGAACTGGCGGATATGCTGGGCACGAGCTATAGACATTTGAACCGAGTGATCCATGACCTCCGCGACCGTGAAATCATCCGCAAAGAACAGCGCAACATTGTCATCTGCAATCTGGAGCAGTTGCGCGAAATTGCGGGAGGTAATATGTACGAATAAATAAGGATAGTTCTGCTATTTTACAGCATTCTTAAACCATTAGTACGACAAAAACACCCTCTGCATGTCCTATGCCAGAGGGTGTTTTGCATCCACCTGTCGGTGGATGATCCATTTGAATTGCTGTGCTGTAGCTTTATGTTTGAATTGGATTAAATATCTCCACGCTGTTCAAATAATTGAGCAATTTCCACGATGACCTGTGTGGCCTTCACCATATTATCAACCGATACATATTCGAATTTGCCGTGATAGTTCTCTCCGCCCGTGAAGATGTTGGGTGTAGGCATACCCATGTACGAGAGCTGGGAACCGTCTGTACCTCCCCGAATTGGGCGGATGACAGGCTCGATATCCAGGCGAGTCATCGCTTCATGTGCAATATCGACGATCTGGCGCACAGGTTCGATTTTCTCACGCATGTTATAGTATTGATCATTCAATTCAATGGAAATGCTTTTCTCGCCATATTTGCTTTTCAATTCGCCCACGACATCCAACAAATACGCTTTACGTTTCTCAAACTTCTCCCGGTCGAAGTCCCGGATGATGTAGCTCATCTTGGTCAGTTCGACGTCTCCCTCGATAGATAACAAATGATAGAATCCTTCATAACCTTCTGTGAATTCGGGAGCTTCCTCCGCAGGCAGTCGGCGGTTCAACTCCATCGCAATTTTAGCGGAATTGACCATCTTGTTTTTGGCTGTGCCCGGGTGCACGTTGGTGCCCCGTACTGTGATTTTGGCAGCCGCCGCGTTGATTCTTTCGTATTCCAGCTCACCGAGAGGTCCGCCGTCCACCGTGTAGGCATATTTGGCGCCAAAAGCAGGCACATCGAACTTATGCGGCCCACGGCCAATCTCTTCATCCGGGGTAAAAGCAACACGAATCTTTCCGTGTTTTAATTCCGGGTGTTCAATCAGGTAGGCCATTGCCGTCATGATCTCGGTAATACCGGCTTTATTGTCCGCACCAAGCAGTGTTGTGCCATCTGTTGTAATCAGAGTGTGGCCTTTATATTCACGCAGTTCAGGGAAATCAGTGGTGGATAACACTACATCCAATTCCTGATTCAGCACAATATCCTGTCCATCATAGTTGTCGATGACCTGTGGTTTGACATCTTTGCCTGTGAAGTCGGTTGCTGTATCCAGATGTGCGAGGAAACCGATCACTGGAACATCCTTGTCGGTGTTGGATGGCAATGTCGCCATTACGTAGCCGTTATCATCCATGGTCACTTCCTGCAATCCAATGGATTTACATTCTTCAACCAGGTATTTACCCAAGACCAGCTGGCCTGGTGTGGAAGGGCAGGTTTCACTATTTTCATCGGATTGCGTATCCATTTGAGCATAGGTTGTCAGTCTTTGAATTAAAATATCTTTCACCAGTAATCGCTCCTTCGGCTCGGTTTATTATAGTTGGGTATATTATAACCTGTATGTCTGTATGGCTATCATATCATGTTTTAGATTCATTTCGAGTTGTGGTGAATGCATCAGAGGAAAGGGTCGACTAGGTATAAAAAAGGGTACTATCTCACAAAAAAGTACGTACTTGTATTTCTATAGGTTAGGTTCATAATAGTGATTGAGGATTTGAAGCAGGACAACTGCGGCAAGCATGGGCAGCTGTTTTCCGATCTGGAAAACAAGGAATTGCCTCAACATATATCATCATCATATTGAATAGGAGATGTAATTGAAATGACAGAGAAATTATTTTCCCCGTATCAATTCAAGGGACTTCAACTAAATAACCGTGTCGTCATGGCACCGATGTGCCAATATTCCGTTACTGCCAAAGACGGTATTCCGAACGATTGGCATCAGGTACACTATGTAAGCCGTGCGGTTGGGGGTACAGGATTGATCGTGATTGAGATGACGGATGTTGATCCGGACGGACGTATTACCGACAATGATTTGGGCATCTGGTCAGATGAACACATTCCTGCCTTTACCAAGCTGGTGGATGGCATTCACGCTTATGGCTCCAAGGTGGCGATTCAGATCGCGCATGCTGGACGTAAAGCAGAGGATGCGGCTCGACCTGTAGCTCCATCGGTGGTTACCTTCCCTGGAGAGAGCTTCAATACGCCACATGCTTTAACTACAGAGGAAACACAAGCTATGGTACAGAAGTTTGCGGACGGTGTACGCCGCGCAGTAGCTGCTGGGGTCGATGCTATTGAGCTGCATGGTGCACATGGTTACCTCATCCACCAGTTCCATTCTCCGCTGATGAACCATCGCGAGGATGCGTATGGACAGGATCTTTCCCGTTTTGGTGTCGAGATTATTCATGCAGTGAAAAAAGAAATGCCTGAAGATATGCCTCTGATTATGCGGATTTCGGCAGTGGAGTACGCTGATGGCGGATATGATATTGATCATACCATTGAAATTTCCCGTGCCTATCAGGCAGCAGGCGTGGATATATTCCACATTAGCTCCGGTGGTGAAGGGGCTTCCGGACAACGTAAACCGGGTAACTATCCTGGTTACCAAGTGCCTTTTGCTCGTCGTTTCCGTGAAGAACTGAACGTTCCTGTCATTGCGGTAGGTATGCTTGAGGATTCAGCACTGGCTCAAGCAGTTATCGGCAACGGTGATGCAGATCTGGTCGCGGTTGGCAGAGGTATGCTGCGCGATCCTTACTGGGCGACTCATGCAGCTCTGGAACTGGGTGTTAGCAAAGATAAAGCGCCTGTTGCACAGCCATATTCCCGCGGATACTGATCTTAATTAGAACATTTATATAAATGCAATTAATAAGGGATGTCCCATAAGTCATGAACATGACGGAGGACATCCCTTTTCTGTATCATTACGATCTAACGAACCGAACAGCTGTTATTAGCTGCAATTTCCACAGGTTTACGGATTAACAAATCGTAGGCACGTTTCTTCCTCGATCTTGGATCCTTCCCGGTGAGATCGATTCGTTAGCGCTTTGGCCTGAAAGTGAAATCACTTCGAGGGTATTCCTCGTGTAGCTTCAAACACAAATTTCTGATCAGAACGCGAAGGTGCCTGTTTGGGATCGAAGTCAGCATATACAACAACGTCGATGAAACCGATCTGTTCCAGAATCATACGCAGCTCCTCCACACCGTACCAACGTAATGCAAGCTGTTGCAGTTCTGTGGCTATGAGGGTGCCATGGCGCCACTTTTCGTAGCGTATCAGACTTACTTTGTACTGCTGAAGCATATTTACTTCGATGTCTTTGCTCTCCATTGTAATCGTATCGCCATCCGGTAATTGAACAGTTGAGGTACCTGAGTAGTGTGAGGTCGTATTCGTTACATCGGGTAGAAAGAGGTCCAGCACAAGTCGACCTCCCGGTTCCAGATGTTGATACAGATTACGCAGGGCCTTTATGGAAGCCTGCCTGTCTTGAATAAGTAGCAGGGAGCCTGCGGCGATTATAATGACTTCATACCGGTAAGGAAGATCAAGTGTCTCCAGATCAGCAGCGAACAATTCAGGCAGGGGCAACCCTCGCTCGGTGCAAAGAGTACGGCAAGAATTGAGCATATCTGATGAATAATCAAGTCCGTCCACGTTTAAACCAGCCTCAAGTAATGGAATTAGCATTCGACCTGAACCAGACATCGCTTCCAGGATGCGTCCATTGCAGTTCGTCAGATAATTACGGTAAAATTCAATATCGCCTCCAAGAGATTGACCAACGGGTTTGGTGGCATTATAAACCTCGGTACATAATGGACCATAATAACTAAAAGACATGTAACGTTTCCTCCACAACATAATTAAAATAAGAATGTGGAAGGGACTAGCTACGAAATGTTTATCCCTTCCGGCAACGGTTGGAATTGAATTTTTCAGAGAAGACTATCATGAGAAATCACACACCTTTTATGTAATATGTTCCAATTATAGGGTGGGTTTGAGAGCCGGTCAACAAAGCGCCTGCCAGAGTACCTGTTGTTAGCAGAATATATTTGACACACATCATCTAATCTTGAACAATGAGTTATATCCATTTAGAAGGAGAGATATCATGGAATCTTCAAGTGCATTGCCAGATATTCGGGAGCAGCTGTTGCTTCACGCGCCTGTGGAGAAAGTATGGGGGATTGTATCGACGTCAAAAGGCTTGGAATCATGGTTTATGCCAAGCAATCTAGAGCCAGTGGAAGGGCATGAATTTATACTGGAAGCTGGACCCTTCGGAAAATCACCGTGTAAAGTTACGGAAGTTCAGCCGCCACGCAAGCTGTCATTCCAATGGGGTAAGGACTGGACGCTTACGTTTGAACTGACGGAGCAAGGACAAGACACCGACTTTACCTTGATTCACAGTGGCTGGGACGCGGACAAACTGACTGAATTTGGACAGGCTCATGCCATCATTCGTGAACGGATGGAGCAGGGATGGGCTGGAATCGTGCAGAAACTGGCCCAGGTCGTTGGACAAGCGTAAGGAAACGAGAAAAGTAAAACAGATAGCCAACAAGTTCAAAAAAGTCACAGGTCCTACTCCGGTCTGCATTCCGGTAGCTGAGCCTGTGGCTTTTTTGACGTTAAAATATCATGTAAGAACTATTTCCGTCAGCAACAGAAACGTGTAACATGGAGTTATAGGTATAAAACGACAAAATTAGACGTCTCTCGCCATGGAGGCGGAAGGATTACATAGATGAGAAAACACTGGATTATGCTCACCATTAGCTTTATATGTATTGTTGTTTTTCCTCTGGGTTCCATTGTACAGACGATATTTACCGAGCGCGGCAACCCTCATGCGAATGATGGGGTTATGGACCTGACCGGCTGGAATTTCGATAGACAGGGGGCTGCTTCCCTGGATGGTACGTGGGATTTCTATCCGGGCCAATTGTTGACACCCGTTGACTTTGAAGCGGATGTATCTGGACGCAAGCCGATTTCCAAGCCTCTCCCTATCCATGTCCCATCCCGATGGAATGGAACTCTTGGAGAGGCGCACGGTTATGGAACGTATCATTTGCGTGTTCGCATTCCCCCGAGATTAGAGAAGAACGATTATGGGATACGTACTCAAAATATCCGCATGGCCCATCGTTTATTCATAGATGGCAAAGAGATTGGCGGCAAAGGGCTGCCAGGTACAACGGAAAATACCGATATTCAGCTCAATTTGCCTTTTACGGGATTTACCTCCATAGATGGCGACGTTGCAGATATTATCATTCAGGTATCGAATTACAGCTACTCGTCTGGCGGCATTGTTGCATCCATTTTGTTCGGAGACGAGCACAGCATTCTGAAAGGCCAACAGCAGGACTGGCTCAAGGATCTGATGACACTGTTCGGATTTATTCTGCCAGCGGCCTTCTTCCTGATGCTCTTCCGGCTGCGGCGCAGTGAAAAAGAGCTTCAGTATCTGGGATTATTCAGCCTATCCGGTGCGTTGTACGCATTGACTCATGGAGAGAAGTTGCTGGGAACACTGTTACCGTTCTTACCGAATAATGATATTCTGCGGCTTCAATTAATCAGCGCGGCTCTTGCGTATTATTTCTTGCTCCGTTATATGGATGCACTGGTACCTGGAGCGGTCCATCAATGGTTTGTTCGCTTGGGTGTGGTTTTGGTACTCGTCCAATGCGCGGTTGGTCTTACATTGTCTCCTGTTCTGTTCTCATTGCTGGAGCTGCCCATGCTGCTAATTTCACTCGTGGTGATTGGTTACACGTTGCGAGCGATGCTCCATTGGCTGAAAAAGCAACCGAATGACGGTCATTATGTCCTGATGAGCATGATGAGTATATTTATGGTGGTTGTGCTGCACACCGTTGGTGCTTTCACCACCGTGGATACGACATTTCTAGCACTGTATGAGCTGCTGTTATTTGTCTTTGCACAGATGATTCTAACAGCGATTCGGTTTGCACAGTCATTCCGTGAAGTTGAAGCGTTGTCTGAACGTTTGCTTGCCATCGACAGTCTCAAGGATGAGTTTATGGCGAATACGTCCCATGAACTAAGAACGCCCCTTCACGGCATCATTAATATAGCTCAATCGATGCTGGAAGGGGCGGCCGGGGCGGTCACACCCAAGCAGGCCAAAAATCTGTCCATGATCACCTCAACTGGAAAGCGGCTTTCGCTGCTGGTAAACGATATTTTGGACTTTTCCAAGCTCAAAAATGGTGAAATTGAATTAAAACGGAGTGCTGTGGACCTCGAATCAGTTGCCCGATCGGTCGTTGAAGTCTCTGGTTTTACCTTTGAAGATAAACCGGTTGTACTGATCCAGCAATGGCCTCCAGCGTTGCCGTTGGTTGAAGCGGACGAGGATCGCCTAAGGCAGATTCTGTACAACCTGCTGGGCAATGCGTATAAGTACACGAAGCAGGGTGAGATTCGTATCTATGCTCGTGTGGATGGAGCTATGGTGACGGTATCTGTCGCTGATACAGGTGTCGGTATCACCCAAAATAAACTGGAAGACATATTTCAGTCTTACGAACAGGGCAATGGAACAAGTGAGAGGGTTAACGGGGGAACTGGTCTTGGACTGAGTATCACTCGCAAACTAGTCGAGCTTGGCGGAGGGACCATCTGGGTAGATTCGGAGCCAGGTGAAGGTTCGACCTTTCATTTTACCCTGCCAGTTGTGCAGTTTCCTTTGCTGCAAGCGAGTTCGAGGCCTGTTGCAGCCCAATATGTATCTACTCAAGAAAGAAGAACGCAGGATACGGCAGCAGCAATGGATTGGGATGAGACGGATGATAATCTGGAAGCAGAGCATACCATTCTGATTGTGGACGATGATCCTGTGAATCGACAGGTATTGTTCAATCTTCTATCCACGGAACGTTACCGTGTCATTGCAGCAGATAGCGGGGCAGCAGCACTGAAGCTTCGTGAAGAACACCCCTCCATTGATCTTGTGATTACAGACTGGATGATGCCGCAAATGTCCGGGCTTGAGCTGTGCCGTAAGCTTCGTGAGAACAGTTCCTTGTCCGAGTTGCCCATTCTAATGCTGACAGCTCGCGGGCTGCCAGAGGATATCAAAATGGGATTCCAGGCAGGAGCAAATGATTTTCTGAGCAAACCTGTGGATGCAGGTGAATTGCGTGCAAGAGTACGGACGTTAATTGAGATGCGTACCTCGGTACAGGAGGTTGTTCGTACGGAAATGGCTTTTTTGCAGGCCCAGATCAAACCGCACTTTCTATATAACGCGCTCAACGTCATCATAGCGACATGCGCCGTCAATCCGGATAAAGCGACCGATTTGCTTATTGAACTGAGTCATTACTTGCGAGGAAGTTTCGACTTCCAGAACCGCGACCAACTGGTTCCACTAGCGAAGGAACTGGAGTTAGTGGAGTCCTATGTACATCTGGAACAAGCACGTTTCGAGGAACGTTTGGTGGTCCATTATGATATCGACCCAGATGTTCGTCTTTACCTGCCACCGCTTAGTATTCAACCGCTTGTGGAGAATGCGATTCGTCATGGGGTGATGGAACGTGCTGCAGGCGGCATGGTTAACCTGGGCATTACCAGGGAGGATGAACACATCGTCATTGTGGTACAGGATGATGGAGTAGGCATACCTCCTGAGCGTTTGGCTCAGGTAAGTTCAGGGCGAATCGAAGGTCCTGGAGGTGTAGGGCTACAGAATATTAATCGGCGCCTGTTGTCTTTATATGGTCAAGGGCTGGAGATTCAGAGTCATTCGGGGAAAGGAACGCTAATACGGTTTCGCATACCTGTGGAGAAGAAAAACGGTTCCAAATAATGGGCCGAGTTAGGCGAATTTGGTTAACAGATTATTAAACGAATGCCAAGATAATCGGTATTCCCATTGAATAATTCACGGCAGGAGGCTGGAAGAGCGATGAAAGCCATTGTAATCGATGACGAGAAACCGGCGCAGCTTCATCTGGAACGCCTGTTACGATCGGATGGGCGGATTACCCCCGTGCAGTGTTTTTCAACAGCCCGTGCCGGTCTGGATTTTCTGGCAAAAGAGCGTGTGGACGTTGTGTTTCTGGACATTGGCATGCCGGAAATGAATGGACTGGAAGCGGCTGAATATATACAGCAATTGGACAGCAGTATTCGCATTATATTTATAACGGCTTACGCCGATCATGCGGTTGAAGCCTTTGAACTTCAGGCGCTGGATTATGTGCTGAAGCCGGTAAGTTCAGCGAGGCTTGCCAAAACAATCGATCGCATTGCCGCAGGCATGATTTCCTCATCCTCTCAGGTTGCTGCAACTGCTGAGGTTCAGGAATCTGAGGCTGTGGAGTTGGATATCCGTTTGCCTGGATTGCTTACTTTTAAACATCTGGATATTTACAGAAGCCTGGATCAGGAAGCAGAAAAGCACAAGTGGCGCACAGCCAAATCGCAAGAACTGTTTGCTTTTTTGTTTCACCATAGAGGGGATTGGGTAAGCAAAGAGATTCTGCTCGATAAGTTGTGGGCGGATGTCTCGCAAGAGAAAGGGCTAACCCATCTGCATACTTCCGTTTATCAGATCCGTAAACTGCTGAAAGAATGGAACATGACGGGCAAGCTGGAATACAACATGAACCGCTATCGTTTGTTATCGGGTAATCTGGTGAGTGATGTAGAGCAGTTCGAGCAAGGTATGGCATACGCTGACGTTACATCAGACAATGTCGATCAACTGCGGGATATCGTCCCCCTCTACCGTGGTGACTATCTGGAGGAGCATGATTATCGCTGGGCTCAAGCCAAAGCGAGAGATCTGAGAATTAAGTATATAGGACTGGTTATGGATATCGCGGAATGGGACATGAAGCATGGACGGGGCAAGGAAGCGATGGAGCAGTTGAGTGAACTACAGGAACGGGAGCCATATGCCGAAGAAATCTGCCGATTAATGATGAGGGTAAGTGCATCCATGGATGATCAACAAGCCATACTCAGAATATATCATTCATTTACGCTGACCCTGCTTGAGGAACTGGGACATCAACCGGAGCCGGAGACAAGCAGGCTGTATGAAGATTTAACGGCAAAGTAGGCAGAAGTTCAGGCAGGAGGATGAAGCATGAAGTTATTCATACATCGCAAAGATTTGCGCACAGATGACCTGGTCGCATTCGATTATTTACTGCACCAGGATGCAGAGAGTCTGCATGTGCTCATCTATGATCCGTTTCTGCTGCGGCAAGGTCGTGAACAGGAACATAGTGGAGTGAATTTTCTACAGCATGCTGTAGAGCTTGGTAAGCGGTACCGCAAGTCAGGCCTTACGCTGCACATGGCTTATGGCAAACCAGCTGAGGTGATTGATTATATTCTCGAACAGATGCAAGGTCGTATAGATGAAGTTGTAGTTCATCGGGATATGACCCCATATGCAATTGAACGGGACCGTGGAATACGCAAGGTAACCGAGGAACGAGAAGTCACATTTACGCAGCTGACGGATCATCTGCTGATGGATTTGAAGGGATTCGCTGATTTTACGGGCAAGTCCGAGCCATATAAAGTATTTGCTGCCTTCCACCGACGCTGGGTGGAATTCATGAATGAGCATCCTAATCCAGCTTCAACCACTACGGTTGCAGAGGTGAAGGTCAGTGATCAGCAGATAGAATGGCCAGAGACCTTCCAGGTACCACAACAATTGCTGGCATATGATGTATCTGATTTGAATGATCCTCATCTAATGTTGGATGGATTTTTATCTGATAGAATTGCCGATTACGGCGACCATCGGGATGAATATGAAGCTTATGAACCGAGCCGGCTCAGTTCTTATGTAGCTGTGGGGGCTGTATCCATCCGCAAGATGTACGATGCTGCGAAACGCACGGAGCATTCGGACGAGTGGATCAGACAATTGTGCTTCCGCGACTTCTATCTGTATCGGGCGGTGTATGAGAGTCATTATTTTACATATGAAAAGGTATATGATCTGTCGCTGCTCAGCGAGGTTCACTTCGAACGTTGGTGCAAGGCCGAAACAGGCATTCCGATTATCGACGCAGCGATGACGGAACTGAATGAGACTGGACATATGCCGAATCGGCTTCGTATTCTGACCGCAATGTTTCTTACCAAAAATCTGCAATGCCCGTTTACGCTAGGTGAAGCGTATTTCAGACGCAAGCTTCGTGACTATGACAATATTCAAAACCGGGGCAACTGGCTGTGGTGTGCATCACTTGGCGAGAATGCAGCTCCATACTTTCGGGTGAACAATCCGGTGACACAGTCAGAGAAGTATGATCCCCAAGGGGATTATATCCGCAAATGGCTGCCTGACCTGAAGGGTTTGCATAGCAAAGAGATTCATCAGCCTCGCCAGGATGCCATTGTGGATCTGAAAACCTCAAGACAATCGGCTATTGAGATCTATAAACAAATTCTAGCTAGTCGTCAGCATTGAAGTTTACCATTTTCATCCCAGTGAACCAGCAATATTTTGGACAGATACGAAACAAGCTCGCAGGCCGCGTCATAGCGGTCTTTTTTTACATATATAGACATGAAAAGACTGTGAAACATGTTGAATATTTAGGAACTTTTAAGAATTTGGACTACCCATCTTAAGCTTTATGCTTTTTAATAGATAGTGTGCTTATCGTATTAAGTCATCTTAGACATATCAACGAAACATATTAAGGAGAAACGCTAATTATGAGTGAAACAATCAAAAGAGAGCGAATCCCAGAGCTGAATCTCGTACGGGCAATGGCTATCATCGGCGTGCTGTGTGTGCATTCCACTTCATATGCGACGGTAGACATGACGGGTTCAGGGTATTACTGGCTGTACAATTTTATTAATATTTTTATGAAATATGGTACACCAACGTTTATTTTCATGAGCAGTTTTGTACTGTTCTATAACTATTATTCTCGCCCGCTAGATAAGAAGCTGGTCAGCAATTTTTACAAAAAAAGATTTGTTTACATTTTACTACCGTATTTTCTATTTTCATTAATGTATTTTGTTATCCTGCACTTCACGCATTATCAGGGCCGTCCGTTCGGAGAATCAGCAGTAAGCTTCATAACAAAACTGTTCACCGGCAAGGCGTATACGCATCTGTACTTTGTATTTATTAACATGCAATTTTATCTGTTATTCCCGTTGGTATTGTGGCTGCTCAAGAAATATCCCTCAGTTGTCAAATGGTCGGTACCGATTGGGTTGCTCATTCAGTGGGCATTTATCGTAAGTAATAAATATGGCTTCCAGGTGCCGAACAAGGGAAGTTGGGCATTCTCGTACTTCTCTTATTTCATGCTGGGTGCATTTATCGGGGTATACTTTCCGAAGATTAAACAATGGTTTGTCATTAGTCGGGAAAATGCAACTAAAGCTCGTGTAGTTTCATGGATTTTGCTGTGGGCGGTATGGATTTTTGCCGGACTCGGCCATGTATACATTTATTATCTGTTGCGCCTGAAGATTGCGACATATAACACGCTGTGGTACGAGTTTTTCTGGAATCTGCATACGTTCGCCTGTGCGTTGGTGCTCATTCAGATTGCGTACCTTCTCTATCGTAAAGGACCATCGCTGATCGTTAAGCCGCTCAATCGGCTTGGGGCATTGTCCTTCGGTATTTATCTGATTCATCCATTCTTCCTGTTGATCTATCGGAATTATCCACCACAAACCGGGGTATCCTGGCTGATTCACCTGTGGTACGCCGGAGGTTTTGGTGTGGCGTTAATCGCATCGTGGATTGTGGTTGGACTCACGGCAAGATTTGTTCCGTTTGCATGGGTAATATTCGGCAATTTGCCAAAACCGAAGCCACGTCTGGTACCACAACAAAACTCGGGACAACTCGACGTTCGTTAAAATATTTATGCTAATACAGGAATAATAAACCGTTTCTTGGTCGACCATTAGGGTTGAGCGGGGAACGGTTTTTTTGATTGCCGATTAGATTCATACATGGGGAACGGATGTTTCTTTTTCATAAGCGAAGGGTAATGAGAAGGCGGAACACATTTTAAATAATTTATAAGTCTAATCTAGGTTTGAATAAAAAATACACATTAACGGAGAGGGCAGAAAAAACCTGAAGAAGCGTAGCGCTCGCCTTTAGCACCGGATTTTACCTTTTAAAAAGGGGATTAAAGAAATCTGGGGGTAACAGCGATCGGAAGGTTGTTCTGCCAGCGTAGTAAAACAGTGTATATTCATTTATTCAATGGATGTATTGACTTTTAAGAACAGGATTAAGGTGAGAACAATGACAACATGTGAACAATGCGGGAAACCGATGCAAGATATATTGGAATACGTGGAACACATCCTTCACGAATGCGTGGGGCAGACCCAGGAGTACAAGACCAAAGACTATGGGACATCTGGCTATGAGTGTGTTGGCGAGCAGATGTGATACAATAGAAAGAAACCGGATTCATACGGAACCGAGGTGACAACATGGAGATGGGCTCGGCCCCTTTCCGGCAGGAAATGACGGAACATGAAGCGCAACTGACCAAGACATGTATGTATTGCGGGCAAAAGCGACCTTTGTCCGAATTTCGACGAAGAACCGGAAAGCGGGCTGGCCCGGGAGCCAGACGTGGCGCTTGTCGTCACTGTCGTCAGCTCGGTGGACAAGCCGATAACAATAATACCTCACTCCGGCCTATGGATGAGGCGATAAAGAGTCATAAAGGTGCTGCGGCTGCACGGCCTTCTGCATCTGCAAGTCATACAGCAGAACGGATCGTCGATACAGCAAATAGTACGCCTTCTGTTGCTTCTACTTCAGAAAGACACGAGCAGTCTAAGCCGTCCGTAAGTTCATCTTCTTCGATGGAAGGTGAAACGGCTGACTTCGTTGCTTCTTCAACTGTTTCTTCGCCTTCGGGCAACCGCAAGAAGAGGAGAAGGAGGAGAAAGGCGAAGCGCCCAGAACTGCAGTCGGGTAATGAGCAAACGGAGCCGCTCTCCGGAACTGAGGTGGAGAGCGAGAAGGTAGATCAGCCGCAGACGAGGGCTGATCTGCAAGAAAGGGATTCGCAGACGCATACAGCGAATGCTGATCCATCTGCGAAGCGTGCCCGCGCGCGTATAGCCGCTGGCACGGATCAGGCCGCCGAGCAGGAGATTGCGGCGGCGAAGGCTCTGCTGCTAGCCAAGCCGCAAGGCCCGGCAGCAGAGCCAGGGGCTGCGGATCAGCCGACCGCAGCCAAGCGCAAACGCAAGCGGCGCCGCAAACGTGCTGCCGCGCTGCTGTCCGGCGCAGGACAGGCCCGCAGCATAGCTGAGGCCAGTGCGCCGAACCTGAGCGACCGTGGCGATGCCGCGGTCGCCGGACCCCCAGCAGCAGCCGCGCAGCCTGCCGCTGCTGCAAAGCCCGCCCCCGGCCAAGCGCCGGGCACGGCCATGGAGGCTGCGCCTCCTGCACCCGGGCGCCAGCCAGGCTCGCCCGGGTCGAAGCCGCGCCCGGCACGCAAGGAGCGTGCGCCTAAGGCAGGCGGCGAAGACGCAGCCCGTGCCGGATCATCCGGGCAGCGGGCGCCTGCACATTCCAGCCGCAGTCATGGGGCTGGAACGGAAAGCCGTCCCCGCCGTCATACTCCGGCGGTGCCTGTAGCGATTGATCCGGAAGATCCGTCATCGCTTCGGACGAATCGGCAGGGCATGGTGCGCATGCGTGGCAAGACGGACAAAGGGCGGCGCTGGCATCAGGAAGTGGATATGGAGCTGGCGGTCACGTTGGTCAAGGAAAAAGCCGCTGTTGTGGTTAATCGGTACACGATCCGTCGATTGTTTAGCAACAAGGATTTCAAACGGTTTATTTTGACCCGTGATAACTATACCTGCTACTTCTGTGGATCGTATGGAGACACGATTGACCATCTTCTGCCACGAGCTAAAGGTGGGCATACCACCCCACTTAACTGTGTCTGCGCCTGCAATCTGTGCAACCAGTCCAAAGCAGCGATGGATGCCGAAGAATTCATGCGTTCCGGTATTCCCGAGTGGAATGCTGCGCATCAGGAAGAGCTGAATGAATTGGCAATGCAGGAAGCTCAGCTAGAATAAACGGTTTATGCGAAATACAAATACTTCCCCAAGCTTGTTCACCATGGGTTTCAAGCGGGGTATCCGATATAGAGAGCACACCAAGACTGAACGGGTCAGGGTGTGCTTTTTGTTTTTTAGCTTCGCTGGTGAAATTTCTTCAAATTGACAACGGTACAGCGCTCATATGTACGTTATACTGGGGAGAAGTGAGTCGTGAAACTTCACATCGGTTTACCAGATGTATTTTATAATGGGCACCACATCTTTAGTAAATTTGAACTGTATAGATTGGAGGGAAGCAGATGAACCCGGCATCTTTGGACATCATGTCCTATATTACGGAAGAGAATATTCGTTTTTGGCTGGAGAAGTTTCGCTCCCTGGGCCCTTTACCGGCAATTTTGCTTACCTTTATGAAATCGTTCGTGCCCCCGCTGCCTACACTGCTCATTGTTGGGGTTAACGGAGCGGTGTACGGGCTATGGGCAGGATTTTTATATTCATGGATCGGGATGGTACTCGGCTGTACCGTTACGTTCCTGATTGTACGGGAGATTGGGAAGTCGGCTTTTGTGGAACGTTGGGCTAATAAACCCCGTGTGCAGCGCAGCATGGTATGGATTCGGCGGAATGCATTCAGTTATGTGTTTTTGTTGAGTATTTTTCCGGTTGGTCCGTTCGTCATTATTAATGTAGCGGCAGGTATTGCGCGGATGAGATTAATGTCCTTCCTGCTTGCGGTGAGTTTTGGTAAAGCCATTATGATCTTCTGTGTGACGTATATCGGTTCCAATGTAGCTCAGTTTATGGAGCACCCTGTGCGATGGGGCGGCGTGTTGTTGTTTATCGCGGTATCCCTTTGGGCAAGTCGGAAGCTGGAGCGGCATTTTACCCGTTCGTCATCCAATCGTGAGGAAATGAATGATCTGAGTCACTCCTCTGGAAAGTCTATTTCGTCGTAAACTTACGATGATACAAATACGTACGTTCGATTTTGTATGGTTTAGTCGCAGATAACCATCGGTTTAGACTGTTTGGAGGGGGATAAACATGATTGACAATATCTTTGATTTTGATCAGGAGCTGTACCGTATGGATGAGGACGAGCTGCGTTCGTTATTGCGTACGCTCTATCTCAGCGCAGATATGGCAGTCAGTGATCAGTCAGCGGAAGAACATTCTGTTCATTTTGTAACGAAAATACAGTCGATATTTAAGACATTGGATGAGAATCGGAACCGGGAGAAAGCGGAGCAACAGGCATTAAAGGCACAGATACCACGTGAAATTCATATAGCGATTGGTGAATCGCCACTAGGTAGCATTAAGGTTGCGATGGGCAAGGTTCCAGGTCGCTCGGAGCGGCGGTTTTTCTCTATGAATGACTACTATGCCATCGGTCCATTGGGCGATCTGACGAACAAGGCGGATTTACACCGCAGGCACCTCTGGCTACTTGAGAAACTTTATTTGGGTGAGCATGGAAGTTATGCCGTCCAAGGCATGGATAAGCTGCTTCAATTAAACAACATGTTGAGTTCAATTGATGAAGATACGCGAATCACCATTTGGTATGCGAATAATGCTCATGAGAGAACGGGGCTTTTATATGCCATGCATTTGCTACGTAAAAGGCTGGGGCCTATCTATTTGATCGATACCGGTGCATTATATCAGGAATTATTCAAACCTTCTGAAGTTCAGTATGATGTTCCTAGAACAGGTGGAATTTTTTCTGAGAAGTTGTTATCGATGTGGCAACACTGTGTGAATGCTGAACCGTTGTCTGTGGAGGAACGAAAACACATGGAGCAAGAGTGGGTGAATCTGGCTGTACAGCCAGGACTTCTGCGATTAATGAAGGATGGCCAGATTCAGAGCGTGCCCGAAGACGCGATTGATGAGTACATTATGCAGAAGGCTAGAGAGGTCACGTTAACCAGACAGCCTGGCGAGTTTATAAAATCAGCCCGCGTCGTAGGTGAGGTGCTGGGCCATCTTGAACAAGCTGTCGGAGACGCATTCATTGAATACCGTGTTCGACAGTTGATCATAAAGGGACGGCTTGAGATGGAAGGGAAGCCACATGCCATGCGATTCTACAGTGTGAGGCTCCCCCAGTAACCGAAATGGACTGTTCCCGGTAGTTTTTTTATCCCGGAGCAGTCCATTTATTCTTTCATGTCTTATTCTGATTCCATAACTCCAATAGTGGCCCCTCTTGCCCATAGACTGGATCTGTATCCGGAATGGGAACCTCCTGAATTTCACGCAGAACTTTGGGACGCTCCCCCGGTTCACCCGTTCGGGTATTATAGCTCATGCCACCTGGATAGGCCCCTGCAATGCGGAAATCACGGCTCGCACTCAGCCGCTTATGTCCGGTTCCCGCAGGTAATACGACCACATCTCCTGCATGAAGACGCACAACCTTTCCATGTTGCCCACCAAGAATGAGCTCAACCCAGCCACTAACCACTGCAAGTACTTCATGAGCATTGCTGTGAAAATGATGATAATCAAACACACCGTTAATCCAGCTGTTTCCCCATCCATTTTGGTTCAGTAACGACTCTGCACGAGCGGAATTTGTTGCCCAAATTCCTTTATACAGAAGTACAGGCAGAATCGGATGATTGGGGATCACACCATCGTCCTGAAATAACATCGTTTGTACATTGTTGATGGCCTCTTTCATCGTAAATATCACCTCTCTATGGCATTACCCGTTTATTTCTGGTGAAGAACAAAAAACAATTGTAAAATGATACAAAATGTATCACTATAAGGTTATAATCAGAACATAGACTCTCTTCAGTAACTTGTTGTATTAATCCAAGGGGGAATGTGCTTGAATATTGTCATTACAGGGGCTTCTGGATTTGTAGGATTTAACCTTTCTCAGTATTTGGCGCAAAAAGGACATCGAATCACCCTGGTGGACCAGGATGATTATTGTCAGAGGCTTGTTCACAGCTCTCCACTTCATGAGATGGCCTTTATCTGTTGTGATCTCGCGAAGGACAGATTTAGCTTGCCGCACGAAACAGACTATATTATTCATCTGGCAGCGATGCCACACGTAGATTATTCGTATCATCACCCCGGAGAAGTGTTTCGTAACAACACCCTCAGTACACAGGCCATTCTGCAATACGCTTCCGATCACCATATTCCCGTGGTGCTGGCTTCATCTGTTGAGGTATACGGAGGGGAGATGGGCAGAGTGTATCATGAATCCGATGAATATGCTCCGGTATCCCCTTACTCCGCTTCCAAAGTAGCCTGTGAGATGCTCGCACGATCCTACGCTCAATGTTACCAGCTTCCTATAAAAATATTTCGTTTAACCAATCTTTATGGACCTTGGCAGTTGCCGGACCGGATTATCCCGCGTAATTTTGGCCGAATGATGGACAGCCTTCCTCTGGATATTCAGGGATCAGCTGTACGTGATTTTTTGTATGTAGATGATGCGCTGCGAGCGATTGAACAGATTATGCTGAATGGACAAGATCAGCAGATCTATAACATTTCGACAGGGCAAGGAACAACCATGCAAGAGATCGGAGATCTTTTGCACCAATTGCATACTTCTAATGGAACGGCGGAGATTCGGGAGCAGGAGCCCACCCAGTCCAGAGGTTCGAGTCTGGTCGTTCACTCGGGAAAATTACGATCAGAGACCGGATGGTTTCCCCAGATGACGCTGGAGCAGGGACTGGAGCAGACCTTTCGATGGTATCAGGAACATCCCGAATGGGTAAGACAATTCAGCCGTGAATACCACACGACAAGAGAAGCACGCAGCTTTATTATCGATATGGCGAGATATGCAGTTCCGGCTATCTAACCAGGGCAAAAAAAGCCAGGGAAGGGTGTAGTGAATAACACCTTCCTTGGCTTTTTTGCGCCCCCGTCGAATCCCGGCTTTCAACCGGTATGGACGGTCGGGCAATGATCCTATATTTACTGCACGAATTGTCGTGCGTGTTCACGTTTAACAAATGGATCTAGTGATGTTTTTTTACATCAGCAATTTTGTCCTGCACAGCACCTTTGGCTTTGTCTTTCTTGCCCTCAGCCTGAAGGGATCTGTTGTTAGTCGCATTACCGATCTGATCTTTCACTTCGCCTTTGGCCTTGTTTACGCCTGCTTTAATTTTATCGCTAGTTGAATTACTCATATCGAACATCTCCTTCGTTTCTGGTGTAGTCCTTATTAACCGGGATGCCCGTATTCTAAACGTTGCTATTGTGATAAGGGCAGAAATTTGTTCTGGATATTCTGTCAGAAATGATCAGTACGAAGAGTCAGTATAAGTATAGGCATTGCATAACCGCGTGCTTCATTAAAGAAATGAGAGGATGTTATGATATGAGCAATTATATTGGAAATGGTGCATATTGCTACGCTAATTCAGCTTCAATGCTGCTGTCGTCCATTGGAGAAAAGGTAGACCCCGGTCTGCTTGAAGCAGTCGGTGGCTTTTCACTAGGGGCCTTTCGAACGCAGGAAGATATGCTTTTTTTTGATAACTGTACCTCTAGTCCTGATCTGGCCATCAGCAAAGCGATGAGCATTCTGGGATTTAGTGTGCGCGAAAGTGTGCAATCACCGGGTACAGAGATGCCTGTAGATGAGCTAAGAGAGGCTTTGAAGCAGGGTCCTGTGATGATGGGTCCGCTGGATATGGGCAAACTCGTCTACAATCCCAACTCTCCCAACCTGGGTGGTTGCGATCATTATGTAGTGGCGTTGAGCATGGAGGGCGATGAAATATGCCTGCATGATCCTGCTGGATTCCCGAATGTCTTCCTGACACTGGATAAACTTGAGGAAGCATGGAAGTCTGAATTCCCGTGGAGTAGCGGTGTGTATCGACGATGGTGGAGTCCTGAACGCATTGAACAGCCTGATCTGGAGGAGATTAACCGTCGTGCTTTTACTTGGTTCAAATCAACGCTTACAGAACAGATCCATGATATTGCTGCACAGGAAGGACGAACAGGAGCTTCAGCGATTCTTCATAAGGCGGAACAGGTTCGTGCTGATGCAATCGATGGTAATGAGTGGGCTCATTATGTGTATTTTGCTCTGCCAGTAGGCGCGCGTCGTGCCCATGATTATGGGTCATTTTTTAAAACAATCCATCCTGACCTTTCTGCTTTGAAATACGCACAATCGCGCCAATTCGGGGAATGCCAATCCCGTCTTGTCTCCCGGAACTGGGAGGCTGCTGCGACAATCATGGTGGCACTCGCGGAGACGGAAGCCATGATCGAAGCTGCTATTTTGAAGATGGAATAATGTAATTGTAAGTGAAGCAAGGCTATGAGAAGGGGAGATACACATGGATGAATTAGCTGACAATCGCCATATCAGGCCAGGGGAAGATGAGACATTCGAGAATCGGCAAAAGGAGTCGGATGTCGCGCTTATCCAACGAGCCCAAACTGGGGATACAGAGGCTTTTGGTGAATTGATTCACCGTTACCGTAGGCAATTGTTCCGTTATGTGCGAGCACTTACACATGATTCTTATCTCGCAGAAGATATTTTACAGGATGGGCTTATTCGGGCGTTCATTCATATGGGGCAGCTTCAGAATGCCGAGCGTTTTATGGCCTGGATGCAGCGCATTGTGCGTAATCAGGCGTACTCACATATGCAACGCCGAGAGCAGCAGCGTGAACAACATTTTTCTTCTTTCCTTGCATTTGGAGCCGATGATCCCTCATGGAGCGATCAAGACTCGCTCGACAAGACGCTGAACCATCTTTTGAATGACACCGAACGGATATCGCAGGAGACTGGCTATGATCCGTATCAAGCTGTTGCTCAGCAGGAAATGAGGAATAATCTCTACAAGCTGCTGGGATGTCTGAATTTAAGAGAGCAGCAGGTCTTCACATCGTATTGGATGGAGCAGCTGTCACCGCAAGAAATTGCCTGTAAATTCAATCTGACAAGTGCCAATGCGTATCAAATTCTGTCCCGTTCACGTAAAAAAGTGTCGCAGCTTCATATTCATTTATCCGTAGAAGAAATGCTGGCAGAGTGGAATTCACTCGGGCAAAATCGAGTGATTCTGGAGGAACCCCTTTCGTTTCGGGCTCCCCAAACCTGGAACTCGGCAGCAGCATCCATTCACGAGATGTTAGGTTATATCGGTTCATCTCCATCTCTCCCCATGGTTATGGGGATGAGTGGACTTTCTTTTCGTCTGACCATCCTGCCTCAGGACATACATATCGCTGGACCCACCGCCTATAACTTCAAAGAGGTACTTATCAGAGGATTGCACCATATGGGTTATCGTTCCCATGCGGTTGAGGCTTTGGCGAGCGAAGCGGGACTCAATGCCAATCTGATCGATCCTTCGATGCTAGAGGAGAAAGCGAAGGGGAAAAGGTTGCTAAATCCAAGGCTTGTTCGGGCCCTCTCCTTGATTCGTTACTCCATTCATAGGGGAATTCCGGCCGTAGTATGGGACCTGAATATTCCCGAATTCGGATTGATTTATGGCTATGATGATGCAGCCCGGACCCTGTACGGTACAGATTTCATTAAATCAGTGACAATTCCCTATGATCATGTGGGCCGGGGGGTGAATCAGGAAGTATTTGTACTGGCAGCGGAATCAGATGGCATGATACGAGAAATGAACTTGCGCGCGGCACTGACAGATGTTTTGGCTCATTATCGTGGGGAGGACCCGTATACCTTGTCGAACACAGTCAGTGGTCTGGCTGCTTATGCGGTCTGGAGAGAAGCCCTAGAATACAGAAGGGTAGAACCGAACGGTCACGCTTATAACATTGCGGTTTTGTGGGATGCAAGACGTTATGCAAGTGAGTTTTTCAGGGAACTTTGTCTAAAGTGGGCTTCGATTCCCCGCTATTCCAGCTTGATTCCATTCTGTCTTCAGGCGGAAGAGTTATATCGAAACATGTCCCAAAGGTTAAACGTGCTCAAACAGTGTTTTCCTTTTCCTGAAGGCGGAAAGCCAAACGAGAAGCTTCAGGTCGATCAAGCTATCTCGATACTTCTGGAGGTGGAGGAATTAGAGCGAGCTGCTGTCGTTGCAATAAAAGCGTTGCTTGAAGAAATGGATCAGCATTCCCCAGAAATCGTTATGGTGTGGCCGAAATGTAACGATTAGATCTGGCGAACAGTGAAAGAAATATCAGGAGGCAGGACGATCCGTCAGGCCTTCTTTCTGTCTTTTTTGCTTTCGTGCCAGGATAGGTTCATACTTGAACAAGAAATGATGTCATTTCAGGAATAAGGCTGCACCCCTAGCTGCATAATAACGACAGTGACCAATTTCGTTGCATGAAATTCATGGTTTTGGAAAACAATTCCTGAAAAATTCATTTGAAAAAATCCTTCCTTGTGTACATATCGCACATATGGTCATATGTGATCTTGTCTTCCTACCACATGTGGTAGGATTACGGATCTGGGACAGGAGAATAATCGATTTTAATCCGACCACAATGCTTGACAAAAAAATCGATTTTGTTACAATGTTCACAATATCTTCACAAGTGTAAAAAATTTCTTTTTCATGTTCATGTGTAAGAGGTGTAATATAGGGGTATAGAGTTCGGTTTCGGCCTGCTTGTCGTTTTGCGTCAACACATGTTGTCCGCAATAGACCCAAGATACAATACACGATGTGGGAACGGCCCTTGGGCTATGCTCATTCTATTGTGTGAAATTTGGTACATTTAGTTGTATTGGATGTATTTGTGGTTCGGCTCTGCTTGACAGGCATCATGAAAGTCGCGGACTTCTATCCCAAAGTAAAGGAGGACTTTCTCTTATGTCACAATCGCCTACTCAACAAGAGGTGCCGGTTACAGAAGGTGCCGACGTTTCCCAACGCCAGTCCTTGGACGTACTGGATCAATTGATGAAGCCTGAGGTACAGGAGTCTCTGACCGTTCTGGTGGAGAACTTGCCTAAACTGGCTGAAATGGTCACTGCAATGACCAAAGCTTATGACTTTGCACAAAGCGTAGCTACAGACAAAGTTCTGATCAGCGACACAATGAGCGCAATGGGCGAGTTTGCTAAACCTGTTGTAGACAAAGCTAAAGGTGTAGCTTCTGCTGCCATCGAAGCAAGTGATCGTGCGCAAGCCGAGCAAACTTCGGTTGGTTTGTTCGCTATGCTCAAAATGCTTAAAGATCCAAACGTACAACAAACGCTTCGTTTTGCTCAATCATTCCTGAGCATCCTGAACGAGCGTCAACAACAGCAACGTTAAGATTAGAAGAACGGAGGATGGATATGTCGAAGCAAATTTTGATCTTGGGCGGAGGTTACGGTGGTCTGTTGACTGCGCTGACTGCGCGTCAATACCTGACACCGGAAGAAGCGACTATTACAGTCGTGAACCGTTACCCTACGCACCAAATTATTACGGAACTGCACCGTCTTGCAGCAGGAAGCATTGCTGAAAAAGCAGTTGCCCTTCCACTCGAAAAATTGCTGAGTGGTAAAAATGTGAACTTGAAAATCGATACGGTGGATACAATCAAGCCGGACGAGAAAAAAGTTCTCATGACCAGCGGTTCTACTTACTCTTACGATGCACTCGTTGTTGCCTTGGGCAGTGAAACGGCATTCTTCGGAATTCCGGGATTGCAGGAGTACAGCTTCACGCTGAAATCCGTTAGCGATGCTAATCGCATTCGTGCACACGTGGAAGCTCGTTTGGATGCTTACAAACAATCCGGCAACAAAGCAGACGCTACGTTTGTTATCGGTGGCGGTGGTTTGACAGGTATCGAGCTTGTTGGTGAATTCGCTGACCTTCTTCCGGCTGTATGCCAAGAAAAAGGTATCGACTTCAAAGAAGTTTCCCTGTACACGGTTGAAGCAGGTCCTTCCATCCTGGCAGGATTCCCGCCAGAACTGGTTGAGCGTGCAAAAGCGAGTCTGGAAAAACGTGGCGTTAACTTCATCGTTGGCGTAGCGATTACCGAAATGAAAGAAAATGAAGTTCTGCTGAAAGACGGAAGCTCGATCCCTACGAACACACTCGTATGGACAGGCGGCGTTCAAGGTAATGCAGTTGTTGCCAACAGCGGAATTGAAGTGGATCGTGGCCGTGCGAAAGTTACGGAAGTACTGCAATCCACATCCCATAAAGACGTGTTTGTTGCTGGTGACAGCGCAGTGGTCTTCCCTAGCGAAGGCGCTCGTCCATACCCTCCAACAGCACAATTGGCTTGGCAAATGGGTGAAACTATTGGTCACAACTTGGGCGTAATGTTCAAAGGTGGCGCAATGGAATCCTTCACACCAGTATTCTCCGGTACACTGGGAAGTCTGGGTCGTAAGGATGCTGTCGGCATGATCGGTGGCAACCAGACTCGTCTGAAAGGTCTGCCAGCAACCATGATGAAAGAAGCAAGTAACATCCGTTACCTTGCTCATATTCACGGTTTGTTTGCACTGGCTTACTAATACCTGTACGCCATGCAACAGAAAGGCACCCCATTTGGGGTGCCTTTTTTTATTTTTAACCAGCATCCGTTTGGCATAGGGGCTAAGTTCCATGAAGTGAATGCGGAAGTATAACCGTTGTTATCAGATATGTATTGAAGAAAAAAGTGCTCGGTATAACCGTATAGGGTGTATGGTATATTAAAGGAAAGACGTGTTATCCGCATCTTGCCAGATGCGCTGAACGGTAGTAATACATAGCAGCCGGCGCTTAGAAGCGTCGGCTTTCGTTTAAATTAAAGACAAGTCTGTTTTATAAAAGCTAGCTTATAAAAGGAAAACCGAGAGGAGAATGACATATGAACGTATTAGTCATTGGAGCGAACGGACAAATCGGCAAATTTCTGTTGCAGCAACTGGCACAGGAAGGGAAACATCAAGTCACCGCGATGATTCGCAAACCGGAGCAGGCAGATGCACTGAAGCAGTTTGGTGCCAATGTGGTGATTGGCGATTTGGAAGGCAGCGTGGATGATCTGGCCGAGGCAATGAAAGATCACAATGCCATTGTGTTTACAGCGGGTTCCGGTGGATCTACGGGCGAAGACAAAACATTGCTCATTGATCTCGATGGTGCGGTGAAAACAATGGAGGCGGCACAGCAGCAGGGAATTACCAGATATATTTTGGTCAGTGCGTTTGGGGCAGATCAGCGGGAGAAGTGGTCCGACGCCATTAAGCCGTATTACGTGGCGAAGCATTATGCCGATCGGGCGTTGTTCGCAAGTGATCTGAATTACACCATTATCCGTCCAGGTGGTTTGAAAAATGAGCCGGGTATCGGCAAAATCTCTGTAGGAACAGATCTGAAACCGGGAAGTATTCCACGTGAAGATGTGGCTCGTGTAATCGCTGCTTCCCTCCAGGAGGAGAAGACGTATCGAATGGCTTTTGATCTGATCGCCGGGGATGAATTGGTAGAGGATGCCTTAGGTAAATTGTAATTCGTATTGTAATATAACGGGAGAATGGAATGACGGAATGAGGGGGAGCTCTGCATGAATGAAGCCGTGCTGGTGATCGAGGATGAGCCCAAAATTGCACGCCTGCTTGAACTGGAATTACAGTATGAGGGATATCAGGTAGGCAAGGCAGGCAGCGGAACGGAAGGGCTGGAGATGTATGGGGAGGGGCAATGGGATCTGATTCTGCTGGATATTATGCTGCCGGGTCTGAGTGGGATTGAAGTGTTGCGACGGATACGTGCCAAAGATGCGACCGTGCCCATTCTGATGCTTACAGCCAAAGACTCTGTGGAAGACAAAGTATCCGGACTCGATCTCGGAGCCAACGATTACATTACTAAGCCGTTCCGTATTGAAGAGTTGCTTGCCAGAGTACGCGCTGCACTGCGCCTGAGTGCTGCATCGGCTGCTACCCACTCTGCCACTTCGGTCCCACGGGATACGGCGCAATCACCCGAGCATACGGCGGGAAATGAGACAGGCTGGCTTACCGCAGGTGGATTGAAGCTGAATGAAGGAACCCGTGAGATATCCCGGGATGGTCAATCGATTGAGCTTACACCGCGTGAGTTCGATCTATTGGTGTATCTGTTGCAAAACCAGCGCCAGGTGCTGAGCCGGGACCAGATTGTTCAGGCCGTCTGGGGATACGATTATTATGGAGATACCAATGTGGTGGATGTGTATATCCGTTATGTGCGCAAAAAAGTCGATAACGGATTCACACCACCCTTAATACATACCGTTCGGGGTGTTGGTTACGTTCTGAAGGAGCAAGTATGAGTCTGCGCAGCAGAATCTACGGATATTCGTCCGTATTGTTTGCCGTGCTGCTGATTGCCGTCAACCTGTCGGTGTATATCGTGTTCGAACGGATGTCGATCGATAACGAGATCAAGCGGGTAGAGGCTGAGGCCGAGTCTATTGTAAAAGGAGTGCGCCAGTCTGCCGGTTCCATTCCGCCGGACGACTTGCTCCGGGCCTACGCGCCGCTGGACGGCATGCTGCGGATCGTCAATGAAGACGGCACCAGCTCCCCGCCGGTGACGACCTCGGCAGAGGAGCAGCTGAGCAAGCTGTCCTACAAATACGAAAGCGAAAAAAAATCGGAGTATACCCAAGTTGAACAAATCGGTTATGTCTGGGTCTCTGTTCCAGTGATCTGGCCGGATGGAGAAGTAGTGAATCTACAAGTCACCGAGAGCATTGAAGATACCGAGAATCGCCTGTCTGTGCTTCGTACGGTTCTAGTTGCCGTGACCATCATCGCGCTGATTCCGGCCATCATCTCCAGCCGTATTCTGGCGAACCGGATGACACGGCCGATCCAGCAGATGACACGTACGATGAGTGATATCCAGTCGAGCGGCCAGTTCAAGCGGCTTCCACTCGACGAAAAATCGAAGGATGAGTTGAAAACGATGGGGCAGACGTTCAACCGTATGATGGATCTGCTGGAATCCAACTTCGAGCGGCAGGAGCGCTTTGTTTCTGATGCTTCTCATGAACTGAAAACACCACTTACCATCATTGAAAGTTATGCCAGTCTGCTGCAACGAAGGGGCAAGGAACGTCCCGAAGTATTCGACGAGGCGGTAGAAGCCATTCTGTCCGAATCCGTGCGCATGCGGGAGATGACCGAGCAGCTGCTATTGCTGGCAAAGCAGCCAGAGCAGTGGAATGTACAGCTGGAGCGGATGGATATCACCCGGCTTGCGCTGGATTCCACACGTGCATTTCGCGAAGCCTATCATCGGGAAGTCCACTGCGATGACCCAGGCAGGATATGGGCGATTAGCGATGTGAGCAAGCTGAAGCAGCTGCTTTTTATTTTGCTGGACAATGCTCGTAAATATAGTGAGGATGCCATTGAAGTCCGGCTGGAGGCAAAGGGGCAGGAATGTCGGATATGTATTGTGGATAAGGGAATCGGTATGCGGGAAGAGGAACTGTCCAAGGTGTTTGACCGTTTCTATCGAGTTGATCAGGCCAGAACACGCAGCGGCGAAGCAAGCGGTTCGGGCTTGGGACTTTCCCTGGCCAAAGATATCGCAGAAGCCGTGGGCGCACGTATTGAATTAAACAGCACCGAGGGCAGGGGAACCGAGGCTTCGATAATTTTGCCCACATCCGTACAGAACGGATCACTCTCATGAAAATCTCATTCTTCTCTTATATACTGGTAAACACAGTAGGATTACGGATCATAAGAGAGTGCGTAAGGGGGAACCATGATGGAAGAGCATGAGGGGCGTCCGGAAATGAAACGGGAAGAACAACGACGCAAAGGATGGGCGAAGCCAAGACGTTCATTATGGTGGGGTGCGGGGCTCCTGGCTCTCCTTGTCGTTATAGCGGTCATGTGGTGGAGGCCGTGGCAATCAGACCGCGTGATGTTAACAGCAGATGCAGCGGCCCAAGCGGTCTTGGATCAATATCCGGGAGAGATCCTGAATTCCACGTTGAAGGACGGAACCTACATCATGCAGCTCCGCTCAGAAACCGGACTGTATGACGTACAAGTTGATGCGGTTACGGCGACCGTGAATTCCATTAAACGGCTGGAGTCCAACCCACAAGCCGAGGAGAAGACGTTATGGAGCCGGGAACAGATCAAGACGGAATTGCTGAAACAAACGGATGCCGAACTGGTGTCGCTCGAACTTGTCGAGCAGCAGGGGAGCCCGGTGTATCTGGCGGTATTCAAGATGAAGGACAATGGTCGGGAGCAATGGACCATTGATCCGTATAACGGGGAGAAACAGTCTTCAAAGCCGCTGGAGGCATCTTCGCCCGACCCGACAACAGGGGAAGGCACCAAGACTTCATTTCTGAGCGAGAAAGAAGCAGAGCAGAAGGCACTGGCTAAGGTTCCTGGTGAAGTGGATGATATCGAACTCCGTGGAACGAATAGTGGCAATCCGTATTATCTGGTTGAAATTGACCTGGATGACGGTCGTGAGGCCATTGTGCAGGTGAATGCCATTTCAGGCGCGATTCGTTCGGTTACTTGGGATGAGGACGAGGATTAGGGACTTCACGATGGTTTAAAAGCTCTGCATGAAGCCAGTCACATTGCTATTCTAAGGAATAATGTGAGGTGCTCACTCCTTTTCTCATCAAATTCTAATCTGACTCTCGCTGATCTCTCATTCGTACAGGTTAATCTATAACTGTAGACGAAAACGAGAACAACAACGAGGAGATGAATGATGATGATGAACAAACATAAACTATGGATTGGCAGCTTGTCGGCAGCGGTGCTGCTCGGAGGATCAGCCGCTCTGGCCAGTGGGAGTGTAAATGGACAATCGGTTCAGCCTACGCAAACGTCCACTACACAATCAGTAACACAGACCCAGAACACAGATACATTGCTGACAGTCGCACAGGCAAAAGAAGCAGCCTTGAAAGCAACGGATGGCAAAGTGGATGATGTGGATCTGGAGCGCAGAAACGGCCAAACGTTCTATGAAGTTGAAATCGACAAAAAAGGAAGCAAGGACGTTGTCGTTCGTTTGGAAGCCTACACCGGTAAAATCCTTGCCGTAATCGATGATGAAGATTACGATGACGACGATGATTATAAAGGCACTGTGGCAGGTACGTCTTCCAATCACTCTGCTTCAAAACAGGTTAAACTGACAGAGGCACAAGCTTCGAACATTGCCCTGAAACAGGTGACAGGCGGAAAAGTAACCGAAATCGAACTGGATCATGATAACGGCCGTTATGTTTATGAAGTGGAACTAAGAACAGCAAACGGTGAAGCCGATGTAGACGTCGATGCCAATACAGGCAAAGTGCTTTCGTTTGACCAGGATTTTGACGACGAAAATTAAGAAAAGCGTTAGCACATAAGAAAATGTTATTACACAAGATAACGAATATGAACAACATGTTGTTGCAGCTAATCTAAGTTTAGCTGGAGATAACGTATATTATAGGGATTTGGCTTATGTATAACAGAGGACGCTTCGGATGAAGCGTCTTTTTGCTGTTCACTCCATAAGTTCAGTGTTTATTCGTACATGTTCCGCCGTATTGTTCACTATTCGAGCAGGGGGATGGCGGATACAATCGTAATCAGGAGGTGAGTGCCGAGCCAGTCTGAGAAACAGGTAATCCTATGAAATGCATCATCGATCGGAGGAAGAAGAGACGTATCGATTTTATTGTAAGCGCTTTATAAATTAATTACGGAGGTGCATTGTTCTATGAATGAGGGTTGGTTGAAAAAGAAAACAAAAACACATCGTTACACTCGTCGCCTTTGTTATCTGCTTGCTCTAATCCTGGCGCTACAATCGCTAGGTATGCTGGTCGCTCCAGGACAACAGGCTTCCGCTGCTCCACTCAGTGTAATCAACGGGGTACAGTTCAAGGATACAAACGGCAATGTCATTCATGCCCATGGGGGCGGGATGATTAAGGCTAATGGGTACTATTACTGGTTTGGGGAGAATCGCAACCCTAATGGAACGTTCAAGGCGGTATCTGTATATCGTTCAGCAGATCTGAAAAACTGGGAGTATCGCAATGATGTGCTTACCAGCAGCTCGGCTGCCGAGCTGAACATTTCCAACATCGAACGCCCGAAAGTCATTTATAACAGTGCAACAGGCAAGTATGTTCTTTGGATGCATAAGGAAAACGGGGTTGACTATGGTGAAGCGAGAGTGGCGGTAGCGACCTCAAGTACAGTGGATGGCAATTATACGTATGTGGGCAGCTATCGTCCGCTTGGCTATGATTCGAGAGACATGACGGTATTCAACGACAACGGAACGGCTTATCTCATCTCGGCGACCAAAGTGAATGCTGACCTGAATATCTACAAGCTGACTCCTGATTTTCTCGGTGTGGAATCGCTCGTAACGACGCTATGGCCGGGTCAATATCGTGAGGCACCTGCCATGTTCAAAAAGGGTGGCGTCTATTTCCTGATCACATCCGGGGCTACGGGATGGAACCCGAATCAGGCAAAATATGCGACTGCTACCAGCATAACTGGCACATGGAGCGGCCTGAGCAACTTTGGGGATAGTACAACCTATGGTTCCCAATCGGCGTATGTGCTTCCCGTGGAAGGCTCACAGACAACATCCTATCTCTACATGGGCGATCGCTGGGCTGGCGCCTGGAGCGGGCCAGTGCAGGATTCTAAATATGTGTGGCTGCCGTTGTCTTTCCCAAGTGCAACCAGTCTGGCGATGAACTGGGCAAGCAGTATTACCATAGATGCAGCCACGGGTTCCGTAACCGGAGTGGATACGCCCGATGTATGGGACCCGAATGCTTCGTATCAGCTGATTAGTCGCAAAAGCAATAAATTGCTTAATGTCATCGGTGGTTCTGCGGATAACGGTGCGGATCTGGAGCAGCGGGCAGACGGCGGAACGACCAGCCAGCAGTGGCAGATCACGGATGAGGGTGGCGGTTATGTCAAAATCATCAATCGTTCCAGCGGCAAGCTAATCGGTGTAGAGAATGGTTCCACAGCAGATGGAGCTGTTATTGAACAGTGGAACGATGGCGGCTGGGCCAGTCAGCAATGGCAGTTGGTTAGTGTGGGTGGTGGTTATTATAAATTGAAAAACCGCAGCACAGGCAAGGTGCTTGATATTTCGGGACAATCCCTGGCAGACGGGGCAGCTGCAATCCAGTGGACAGATAATGGTGGTACGAATCAGCACTTCCAGATTGTTAAGGTTCAATAAGGATTGATTGTTTTGTTGGTTAATCATCATAAAGATTCACAATTAAACCCTTGTCCCTCATTATGAGTGGGACAGGGGTTTAATTGTGAAAAATATGAAGCTCTATAAGCTAGAGATTAAACATTCCAATTGAACCTTTTATTCTAACTTTAGATTATCAATAGCAGAAATAAGGTATTAGTATAAATAACGGAAAAGCTTAATCCTCAGGACGATTACATTGCTAAGATATATTATTGGTAGGATCCTGCCACAAAATAAAAATGGTAAAACACGGGTGCGAGTTAGGAGGTTAGCAAATGTACGTTATTCTTCCTTTTTTGTTGTCGACATTAATCTCTGGATTGCTAGGTTATCTAACCTATAGAATATTATTAAAAAATAGAGCTGGGATTATTGTGACGTTGATATCATCCGCGTTTATAGCTTATATTTTTATAGATTTATATGCTTTTTTTGGAGTGGTAGGAGGTGTGTTGTTTTACATTTTACTAATAAGAATTTCAACTAAATAAAAAAATAATAATTACCAGACTTAATTGATAAATTAACAAAAATCAAATTCTATTCTATAAATTCAGGATCTTTGTTATGCACTTCTTTGTGCAGAGCAAAGGTCTTTTAATTTTTCTTTATCCCTCTCTGTTAATCCAATCTGTGGTAAACTAGTAGAATTGTAGAAATAGTAGAGACAGGGGCTGGATAACGAAGTGAGTGAAAAACAAGTACTGTCAATTGAAGGCTTGCGTATGCGGTATAACGGGCGTTATGTGCTAAATGGGATTGATTTAGAAGTGAATCGGGGCGAGATGATCGGATATATTGGTCCGAACGGTGCGGGTAAAAGCACGACGGTCAAGATTTTGCTCGGACTAGTTGAGGGATATGTGGGTACGGTCCGCATCTTTGGCAAGGATATCGCAGATGGTGACGCGGAATATAAGCGAAGAATCGGTTATGTACCGGAAGTCGCGGAGCTATACGAGCAATTAACCCCGGCAGAGTATCTGACCTTTATAGGAGAATTGTACGGGTTGTCCTATGAAGATGCCGATTATAAGGCGAAGCAGTTGATGGATTGTTTTGGACTGGAAAAATCATATCATTCCCGCATTGCTTCCTTCTCCAAAGGCATGCGTCAGAAAGTGCTGCTGATCTCCGCGCTGTTGCATGACCCGGATTTGTTGTTCCTGGATGAACCACTCAGCGGACTGGACGCCAACAGTGTAATGGTGGTAAAGGAGATTTTGACACAGCTGTCGGCCAAGGGTACAACGATATTCTATTCGTCACACATCATGGATGTGGTGGAGAAGATCAGCAGCCGAATCGTTCTGATTGCCGAAGGACGCGTGATGGCGGATGGTACGTTCAGGCAGCTCCAGCAGCAATCCATGGAAGGCTCACTGGAGGAAGTATTCAATCAACTGACGGGCTTCAATGAGCATCGGGCAATTGCAGAACGTTTTGTGTCCATCGTGCAGGAGGTGTACTGATATGGCGGAATCCTCCGACTTCCGCACGCTGAAGATTCTGGATCGTTTTCGGCCTATCATCGCCAGAACAGGAGCGGATTATGACGTACTGCGTTTGATTCTACGGGTGAAGTTCCAGATGGATCAGCGGAGGGTACCGACGGTATTGTCAGCACGCAATGGCAATAAGGAGCAGAAAGAAGGCAATCTGTATCTGCGTTCCCTCTGGTTGTATGCACTGATGGGGCTGATTATGGTTCCGTTTGTCGTCTGGGATACGGGACATTATATGCTTCAGATGGGTCTAGTGACCGCCATGCTGATGTTTATGATCATGACCTCCATGATCTCCGACTTTTCTTCGGTACTGCTCGATATTCGGGATCGTAATATCATCATGACCAAGCCGGTAAATGGACGCACTGTTGGCTTGGCTCGTGCCATTCACGCAGGGGTTTATTTGCTGCTCCTGACAGGCTCTCTGACGGCTGCGCCGCTGGTAGCCGGATTGATTGCCCACGGGATCGGCTTTTTCCTGCTTTTTCTGGTGGAACTGGTGCTGATTAATATGTTAATTCTGGTGACCACGTCCCTGATCTATCTATTCATGATGAAGTTTCTGGATGGCGAGAAGCTTAAGGACATGATCAATATGATGCAAATCCTTCTTTCCATCGGCATTGCCGTAGGCTATCAGCTGGTCATACGTTCGTTCAGCATCATCGACTTTAATATGGTGTTCACACCTGCCTGGTGGCAGTTACTGCTGCCTCCGGTATGGTATGCAGCGGTTTTTGAGCTGCTGTTCGGCGGCGGGGGAGATGCCTGGCTGTATACTTTCTCAGCGCTTGCTGTGATCGTTCCAATGGTCAGTCTGTTGGTGTACGTGAAGCTGATGCCTTCCTTCGAATTGTATTTGGAGAAAATGTCACACGCAGGTCAGGCCTCTGGACGAAGACGTGGGAATTGGGATCGCATCATGGCGAAGGTATTCTCCCGTTCCAGAGAAGAGCAGGCGTGCTTTCGTTTGTCTGCCAGTATGATGCGAAGTGAAAGGGAGTTCAAGTTGAAGGTATACCCGTCGATGGGTTTATCTTTTGTATTGCCCTATGTATTCTGGTTCACCCAATTGCAGAGTTCTTCGTGGGCAGAATTTAGGGAAAGCTCCTTCTTTTACACGCTATATATTGTGCTCTTGCTGATTGTGTCTGTTGTGACCATGCTGAAGTATTCCGGACAATACAAGGCGTTTTGGACTTTCCGGGCAGCCCCTCTGGCCAACGAGAATGTGCTATATAGTGGAGCGCTAAAAGCTTTCTTATGCAACATGTTCTTACCCGTATTTATATTGAACGCCATTGTATTTGTGTGGACCTTTGGGTTAAGAATTCTTCCTGATCTGATCGTAATATTTTTGGTGGCAACTGCACTTATTCCGCTGTCTGGAAAGTTGTTGATGCGAAAACCGCCGTTTTCCCAATCCTTTAGTGTGGCCGGACAGAGTGACGGCTGGCTCGTCTTTGCCTTCTTTCCGCTCATGGCACTGTTATGGGGACTACATGTATTCATCCGCACCATACCAGCAGGCATCTGGATCTATGTAGCACTCCTAGTATTTATTAACATGCTATTCTGGACGATGCTGCATCGGGTGAAGCGGGCTTCTGTAATGGTTGAAGTTTAAGGCGGGCGGTAGTAGGTTGGTTGAGGTTGCCTGATGAAGTTTAGCAGATGGAATCCTGAAGAAAAGCTGATTAAAGCCAATCCGGTGTTGATGAATCGGATTGGCTTTTTTACGTTTTTTCTAATTCTTTACGTGATGCGATGTACTTTAAAGATGGAGAAAATAAATGATATGCGAGCTGTAACAGTGATCTGGATTCTGTAGCACTTAAACGATTGGGAGATTGAATTAGTGTGTTAAATCGGTATCGGTATGCTAAGCATGGGGGTTTCCGCTTTGCAGGACAGCTTCTGCCAGCTGATCGGCTGCATCCGCCGTGGAGAGGGCAGATTGCTCTGCTATCGCATAGACCTTGGACAGCGTGCCCGCAATCCCCGCCACCTTTTGGCGGATCAGGTCTGGCCCTGCGCCTTCCAGCTCGTAGGCGGTGCTGATGATTCCGCCTGCGTTGAGCACATAGTCAGGCGCGTACAGGATGCCGCGCGCCTGCATGCCGCGAACAACCAGCTCCCGATGGCTGAGCTGGTTGTTCGCCGCCCCGGCAACGATGGAGCAGCGCAGCTCCTCCACCGTTGCCGGGGTCAATACGCCCCCTAGGGCACAGGGGGCGAACACCTTGCAGTCAGCGGCGTGAATATGGGCCGGATCGGCCGACATGGCGCCGCTGAACTGCACAAGGGCACGTTGTACACGTTCGGGTACAACGTCTGCCACAATGAGCCGTGCCCCGGCTGCATGCAGGTAACGGCACAGGGCATACCCGACCTTGCCCAGTCCCTGGACGGCAACGCAAATGCCCTGCAAGGCGTCAATGCCCTGCAAGGCGTCAATGCCCTGCAAGGCGTCAATGCCTTGGTGACGCAGCGATGTCACAATGCCAGTGTATACACCGTAGGCGGTCATCTCGGCTGTGAAGTCATCCTGTGCGCCAAGCGATCCGGTCGTGTCCGTCACATGTACCGTCTCCAGCCGGATCTGGTCCATATCTGCCGCCGTAGTGCCCAGATCCAGCCCCGTCACATAACGTCCGTTCAGTCGTTCCAGATAGCGGCCCAGAGAACGGAATGTTTCGGCACGCCGGCAGGCTTGTAGGCTGTTTTTGGATGTCTTATCTAAATCCTTATCTAATCCGTTCGATGTATCCTTGCCTTTTTTGGGATTCAGATTGTTGTCTGGGCTGGCATCGCCCGATTTGATGATCAATTCGGCTGGCACATCCCACACCACAGCTTTGCCCCCGCCATATGGCAGACCGGAGACCGCCGATTTGTAGGTCATGCCCTTCGCGAGTTTGATGGCATCCCGAACCGCTTCTTCCTCCGATGCATACGTCCAGCAGCGGCATCCCCCGAGTGCGGGACCCAGCACTGTACTATGGATGGCGATAACGGCTTTAAGCCCGCTCCGTGGATCATGGCAAAATATGAGTTGTTCCATACCTTCCCGCTGCCTCGTGCCACAACTGCATGACAGTTCCCCCTTTTGGTAGCCGTCGTTTCCCGAACCTTTTTGCCTGTACGCCTCAATCGAATTGCTGTTGGTTCAGCATATTCAGACACGCCGCTTTTCGCCCCTGGGTCTCAGGCCGGGTTGATAATGAGTGAAAAGGGCTCTATAATGTCAGTTCCGGCTTGCCAGTGCGCAGAAAATAGAAAATGCAGTCCAATTTACGTTCAACCGTTTAAAATGACCGCATAACGTCCAATGATGGAGATAGAGTAAACAGGCAGAAGAATAAATGATATGTAGAGGAAGCGGAAAGAAGGCACGCAACAAACGGCCCATTTCGTTGTGAAAGTCAGGAAAGAGGGATTGCGATTGTTTAAAATATTGGTATTTATCTTTTTGATCCAGATTGTGTATGTATCTGCTTATACACTTCGGATGATTCTGACGCTCAAAGGACAGAAATATATTGCTGCGCTCATCAGTATGGGCGAAATTGTGATCTACGTACTCGGTCTGAATCTGGTACTCAAATATCTGACCCAGCCATCTGCGTTAATTGTATATGCTGTTGGTTATGGGCTGGGGGTATTGCTGGGTGCCTGGATCGAAGAGAAGATTGCGCTTGGTTACGTTACCGTTAAGGTTATTTGTAACCAGATGGGCGGGGATGTAGCGAATGCCTTGCGGGATAAAGGATACGGTGTCACCGCCTGGGTTGGTAGTGGACGAGATGGAGACCGGCTGGTTATGGAGATTTTGGCGAAACGAAAAAACCAGAAACTTCTATATCAGACGATTCTGGAGCTTGATCCCAAAGCATTTGTCATCACCGTTGAGCCCAAACAGTTCCATGGCGGGTTCTGGACACGTTCCATCAAAAGATAAATTAGGAATATTCGAGATAATAGTGAGCCCCTTTGGGGGCTTTTTTTCATGTCTATAAGTTGAAATGGGAATGCTCCGGGTTAAATCGGGTGTTATTTGAGGACTGATATCAGGATCCCAAAACGATCTGAGATAAGGATTATTGTTGTAATCGCTTCCAACATTTACATTGAGGACATGTCCTTCGTGACTTGCGATGGCAGAGATGGACAGACGCAATCATTATAATTAGGGAGGAATGGTTTTATGAAAAGCAAAATTCGAACATGGTGCAGTGCCGCGCTGGCTCTGACGTTGGGCTTCACCCTACTGTCTGGACCGACAAGTGTACAGGCAGCAGGCAATGCAGATTACAATCTTACAGGTTTCTCCCAAGGCAATACGGGTGGAGGTACCATCAGCGAATCGGACACGTCCAAGTATAAGAAGGTATACAATGCAACGGATCTCGCAGCGGCGCTGAAAAAGAACTCCGGTGTCAAAGTCGTCGAGATTATGAACGACCTGAATCTGGGATGGAACGAAATTCCGAGCGCTGCACAGACATCGCCTTTTGCCAAGCATAATGATGCGCTGACTCATCCTGTATTGAAGCAAACGGGTGTCAGCAAGCTGACGATCGACAGCTTTAATGGCCTGACCATCTTCTCAGCCAACGGGGCCAAGATCAAGCACGGAGCCATCAGTGTCAAACGCAGTTCCAACGTTATTATCCGCAACCTCGAATTCGATGAGTTATGGGAATGGGATGAAGCGACCAAAGGCGACTACGACAAAAACGACTGGGATTACATCACCCTTGAAGAGAACAGCAACGTATGGATTGATCACTGCACATTCAATAAAGCCTACGACGGGCTTGTCGATTCGAAAAAAGGAACGAGCGGTGTGACCATCTCCTGGTCCCTCTTCAAAGGGGATGACGGCAGCTCAAACAGCTGGGTTACCCAGCAGATTAACGAGTTGGAGGCGAACAAGGCTTCCTATCCGATGTACAACTACCTGCGCAGCAGCGCGGTTGGGCTCAGCAAAGCCGATATCATTGCCATTTCATCTCCTCAGAAAAAAGGTCATTTGGTTGGTTCGACCAGCTTCGAATCGGCCAATGCTAATCTGTCCATGACTCTGCACCATAACTTGTACAAAGATATCCAGGATCGCATGCCGCGTCTGCGCGGAGGCAATGCGCATGCCTACAATATTGTGATGGATGCGACAGGGGCACGTGCGGCCAAATCCAGAATCACTTCTGCAATGGCAACGGCGATTTCGTCCAAAGGGTATCACTTTGATATCATCGGCAACGGAGCGATTTCCACTGAAGATGGTGCAGTACTGGTCGAAAAGTCGGTGATCAAAGACGTACTGTTCCCGGTCCGCAATAACCAGACGGACCCGGCCGACGCAACATATACCGGTAAAATTCAGGTGACTGACACGATGTATTCTCTGGATGGAAGCTCATTCCGTGGAAACAGTGATACATCCGGCAGTCCGCTCAGCCCGGTTCCGGCCGCAGTGAAAGCTTTCTCCTGGAACGGATTCTCTTCACTTCCTTACAGCTACACTACCGATGATCCAGCGACGCTGAATGCACGCCTCACCGGTTCGAGCGGAGCAGGTGCAGGCAAATTATCCTGGTCCAAAGACAACTGGCTGAAGACGAGTTACTAGGCTGTAACAGGAGTTAGGTTTTTGGAATCGAGTGGAGAGTGGCCGTGATCTATAGTGGTTCCTGACCACTTTCTCTTTTTTTCATAAGCAAAGAGTGCTCCTGCAGCCGTAATGGCCGGGAGCACTCTTTTTGTGGAACGGGAAGTCTTCGTTCCTTTTTAGTTAGATACGTTATCCGAAAGGGCAGGTGCAGCAGTTACCGAATCACGATAAATGATATTACCCTTCACGTGTACGCGGCCGAAGCTGCGACTCGGGTTATCAATCTTTTTGAGCATGGAATGAACCGCAGTGCGCGCCATCTGTTCGACATCGACTTCAACCGTAGTTAATTTGGGCTCGGAGAGTGTGGCATAGATATCATTATCGAACCCAACCACGGAGCATTGTGCAGGAACCTGAATACCCAGTGAAGTCAGTTTCTGAACGAGCAGATGGGCCACCTGATCACAGTTGCATACAAATGCCGTAGGCAGCTGCTCTGGCAGATCAATTTCAATAAACGTACCTCGCTCATCGCGGTCATTAAGCACAAGATCCGGATTCATCGGCAACCGATGCTCCAGCAATGATTTGTAATAACCGAGGAATCGGTCCTGAATGCTGCTAGTAGAATAGAGATTCCCCACATAAGCGATGCGGCGGTGTCCCTGCTGTACCAGAACGTTTGTCAGCTCATAAGCAGCGTAAAAGTTATCGGTAACGACAGAATCAATATCAGAATGCTCATCGTAGAAATCGAGAAACATTTTGGGTACCTCCATCGACTGGACCAGCTCGATATATTCCTTGCTGACTTGTCCAAGCACAATGAAACCATCCACTTTGTTGTCACTATAGAGCTTCGGTAGTATTAATTCCTCTTCGTCCTGAACATTCAGAATATGCAGAATACCGTAGTACCCCTGATCCTCCAGATGTTTGGTGATGCGCTGGAATACACGTACATAGAACGATTGTGTAGGTCCGGTAAAACGCTCCGGGATAATAACACCAATATTATGAGTCAGGCCTTCCTTCATCGAACGGGCTGCGGCGTTATACCGATAGCCCATCTGAACGGCAAGCACTTTAATTTTTTCCTTCAATTCGCCACTGACGCCATCTTTATCATTTAATGCTTTCGAGACCGTCACACTGCTAACTCCGAGCTTGTCGGCGATATCCCGCATGGTGATATTGTTCTTCAGCTTTGGTCGCCTCCTTCAAGCCGGTTTACGTACAATGTGCTGTCATTATGGTTAGCGCTTCCTTCAAACATAACAACAATCCATATTAGTATACATCGTTACCCACATGGAATAAAGAAATTCTGGTTAGCGCTGCGCTAATTTTTCAGCATGCCACATTTTCCGTTGAAGGCTGATCTTCAGTTTTAAACCATTTGCTTTTGGAGAAGCTTCTCATTCCGCTCAATCAGGTCACCGCGCTGGTTGGCACAATCCAGGGAACGATAAGGATCAGATGGGGTATTGAAGGTGTAATCGACCAGTTTATCCAGCGTCGTTGTGGCCACATGACAGCGGGTATCGCTGGATGCGTAATAAATGAAGACCTCACCCTGTTCGTTGACCACCGCACCATTGCAGAAAATAACATTGGACACATCGCCTACGCGCTCGTCGTCATATGGAGCAATGAAGTGTCCGCCCGGCTTGGCGATGATGCGTGCCGGATCATTCAGATCCGTGGCGAACGTGTACAGCACATAGCGAAGACCCGCCGCCGTGTTGCGCACCCCGTGGGCAATGTGAATCCAGCCGCGATCCGTTTTGAGCGGAGCAGGGCCTTGACCATTTTTCACTTCGTATACGGTATGGTATTTCCGTTCATCGATGATTGTCTCTTCCTCAATTACTGGATTCAGAATATCATCGCACAGACCAAAGGCAATCCCGCCGCCGCTGCCTGTGGAGATGAATCCGTCCTGTGGCCGTGTATAGAACGCATATTTACCATTTACAAATTCGGGGTGCAATACAACATTTCGCTGTTGAGGAGAGTTGGTCGTGATGTTGGGCAGACGCTCCCAGCTGAGCAGATCGCGTGTCCGGACAAGTCCTGCCTGGGCTACGGCACTGGATGTATCAAATGCTGGTGCTTCAGGGTCTTTGCGCTCCGAGCAGTAAATACCATAGATCCAGCCATCTTCATGCTGAACCAATCGCATATCATATTGGTTGGTTTCGTCGGCATCGATATCTTCCCACACTAAGGGTTTGCCTGTGAAGCGAAATCCGTCGATGCCGTTATCACTCTCAGCTAGAGCGAAGATGGATTTACGGTCCAATCCTTCGGTTCGGATGACCATCACGTATTTGCCATTGAAATAGATGGCCCCCGGATTAAGCGTAGCGTTAATGCCCAGACGCTCCATGAAGTGGGGGTTCGTCGTTTCGTCCAGATCAAATCTCCAGTGCAGCGGTACATGATGGCGTGTGATTACCGGATAACGGTACCGATCATATACGCCATTGTAGAAGGAAGAGTCAATTTCATTTTGGCGCGTAAGCAGCTGCTCCTGTTGCTCCAATAATTCATTGTATTTGGGGTGTATCATCGTTATCCCATCCTCTCAATTAGTTCAATGCAGAATCGGCTATTGTGATATGGGCATTTCCACGGTCCGGCGATTTCGCTTTGATCCGGTGTGCCGTTCCCGTCTACCGACCAGTACCATTCCCCGCCAGCGCGGTGATCGATAATGTGTTCCTTCGTATATGTCCACAAGCGTTCTACTCTCTCCAAAAACAAACGGTCACCTGTACGCTCATAGGCGTTGTAGAAGCCGACCATCGCCTCGGCCTGAACCCACCATATCCGTTTCTCATCCACACGGTCACCCTCTTGTTCATTCATCAGGGAGCCATCGGCCTGTACAGCCACATTGGAAATGTTATAGGCAATATCCGTAACCATCGCAGAATACTCCGGGTGTTGATCCAGACGCAGCACTTTCAACGTTTCGTCGATCAGCCAGCTGGCTTCAATGTCATGCCCGAATGAGCGTAGATCGATGATGGAGTCCCAATCCTTGTTGAAAAATACCCCGAGAAACTTCGTGTCTTTGTCATACACCCGTTCATATAAGATGCCGAGCAAGCGTTCCAGCGCCGTCTTCACCTGCTGATCTGGCCACACTCGGTAGAGCGTGGTATAGGCCTCCAACACGTGAATATGCGTATTCATCGTGTAATCCGCGATCACACCATTCTCGCTCAGCATTTCATTGGGCTGTTCATTCCAGAAGCGATCAAATTGTTCCTTGTATGCAGGTAATTCGGCATTCAGCCCTTGATCCTCTATCAGGGCAAAAAGCGTTTTCGCAAGTTCCAAAGCAGATGCATCCCCAGTGGCACGATAGTACTCACTCAGTGAGTAGACGCCGAAGGATTGCGTATATACATGCTTGCTCGTGTCCATTGGTTCTCCTTTGGCATCCACCATCCAGTACATGCCGCCATACTCCGTATCTATCACATGGTCCACAAGAAAACGGTAAGCATGTTCAGCGTGATCACGCCAGATTTCATTTCCGGTTACCCGGTAGGCTGCTGCAAAAGACCATAATTGTCGTGCCGTGGCGATTCCGCCCTTGGGAGCGAGTGGATCGACCTGAAGGTCATTACCGACCCAGCCGTAGAATCCGCCGTTGTTATGATCTTTGAGGGCAGACCAAAATGGCAGAATATGACCTTCCCAGTGTTCTTTTATTTCAGTTTTGGTGTCATTGGTGTGAGTCATAAGTGAGCGCTCCTTCAAAGTACAGGATTCAATTGATATTTAAGTTAACGTTAACTTTATTTATTAATATTAGTGTCGGGAAAATACGTTGTCAACGAATCTTGTGATAAAAACTTTTGCTAAGTAATAAATAATTTAATTGACAGGTAAACACTGCCATAATAAAATTCATTTTGTAACCTTAACGATAACTTAAATTAACTTAGAAAAGGGGTAGAACCAAATGAGAAAAAACAAAGGCTGGATGCTTCTGCTTACCATGCTGCTCATCACTTCTCTGCTCGCAGCTTGCTCTTCCGGGGGTGGATCTCCACAGGCAGGAGAGGAAATCAGTACAGATCCTGCGGATATTAAGGGTGAAATCACCGTTCTCACGCAGCGTACAGATATTGTTGATAGCGTATTCAAAGATTACGCCGCGGAGTTCAATAAGGAATACCCGGATGTCAAAGTAAACTTCCAGGCACTGGCCGATTATGAGGGACAAGTGAAGATTCGTATGAGTACCAAAGATTATGGTGACGTGCTGATGATCCCCACCAGCGTACCGATTGCCGACATTCCGGACTTTTTTGAACCACTAGGCACGTACGATGAGCTGAAAGAGAAGTACACAGGCATCGAAGAACGTATGGTGGACGGTCAGATATATGGAATTCCAACCGTTATCACGTTCTCTGGCATCATCTATAACAAGCAGGTGTTCAAGGACGCTGGCATTGCGGAAGTTCCCAAAACGCCTGAGCAGTTCCAGGCTGCACTGCAATTGGTGAAAGACAATACGGACGCAGTTCCATTGTACACCAACTATGCCTCCGGCTGGGCTTTGACACAATGGGAAGCAGATCTGCCGACGGTTGCAGGCAGTGTGGACTACGTAAACATTGACCAACCGAACACGGATGAAAACTTTGTGGCTGGCAAGCCGCACTATGAATTGTACAAAGTGCTTTACGACGCAGCCAAGAATGGCCTGATTGAGAAAGATCCGACCACAACCGACTGGGAAAGCTCCAAGGCTGATCTGGCGAATGGGAAAATTGCAACGATGGCGCTTGGATCTTGGGCGATTACCCAAATTCAAGGCTTGACGGATACACCGGATAATATCGGATTCTTGCCATTTCCTACGAATGCAAGTGATGTTGTCGTTCCACTCGCAGCAGACTATAACATCGGCATGAACGTGAACAGTGAGAACAAACCTGCTGCGAAAGCCTGGATTGACTGGTTCCTGGCGAAATCGAATTACGCGGTTGAGCAAGGCGGGGGTATGAGCGCAGACAAAAATGCGGAATTGCCACCGATTTTGGATCAATACAAAGACGTTACATTCTCCACACTGACTCCTGCCAAAGAAGGACAGGAAGGTCTGGTTGACAAAATCGACAACGAAGGCGAGATTGGCCTCTGGCAGCCTGACTTCAAGAAACGCATTATCGAAGCTGCCATCGGTAATCGCAGCGAATCGTACGACGACATCATGAAGGATCTGAATGATAAATGGGTTAAAGCGCGGACAGAACTGGCGAAATAAGCAGATTGCGGGGATTCATCGATCTGTAAAGGCGCTACCTGTTGGCCGACCACCGCTGAAATACAGCGAGGCACCACGCCTTGGCTGAGGGGAGAGGGTCTCCCCTTTTCCCACGGCATTTTGCATCTGGATGCAGCATATCGGATGTGAAATGCCACCTTCGGTGGTTGATTATCCAGCCGGATTTGTTCATTGGACGGGAGTCTTTCGATATAAAAGCGGCAGAACCGCTTGGAGGTGTGGAGAGCATGAAATACTTGAAGATTTCGAATTGGGGCTATTCAGCGCAACGCATATTTATCATCTGTGCCTTCTCGATCATTCCGCTGGCACTGCTGTTCACGTTTGCTTATTTGCCTGTCATTAATATGTTCAAATACAGCTTCACCGATTGGAACGGATATAGCAAAAGGTTCGACTATGTGGGGTTTGAGAACTACTCGCGGATATTCAGTGACCCTGAGTATTTTAAAGTGTTTATTGTCAGTTTGTATTATTTTGTGGCTACCTTCGTACAAATGGGTCTGGCCCTCTACTTTGCAACGATTCTAAGCTTCAAAATCCGCGGCAAAAACTTTTTCAAAGGCATATTGTTCTTCCCCTATCTGCTGAATGGCGTAGCCATCGGATTTATCTTCCTCTTTTTCTTCAAACCGGATGGTACCCTCGATACACTCATGCAGGCCGTAGGGCTTGGACAATACACCCAGCTCTGGCTTGGGAATCCGAATATTATTAACGTGTCGCTCGCAGGAGCATCAGTATGGAGATACATGGGCTTTAACTTCATTATCTTCCTGGGTGCGATCTCTTCCATTCAAAAGGATGTCTATGAAGCGTCAGATATTGACGGGGCCAATCGCTGGCAGCAGTTCCGCCATATCATCCTGCCGAGCATTACGCGTATCCTGCAGCTCAACCTGATTTTGGCGATTAGCGGCGCAATCAGTGCGTTCGATATTCCATACATTATGACAGACGGTTCCAATGGCAGTGAGACATTTGTGATTCAGACCGTTCACTTGGCATTTAAATACGGCAAGCTGGGCTTGGCATCGGCAATGGCTGTTGTGCTGTTGTTTATTGTCATTCTTGTTACGCTGGTTCAGCGTGTCACCATGAAAGGGGAGGAATGAACGTGCAACCATTCAAATATACCCTTGCGAGCATATTTAAATATGCTTCACTCATTCTCGCAGCGTTCATTGCGCTTGTACCCATCGTTGTGGTGCTGTTTGCATCGCTCAAAACCAATGCAGAATATGCGACCAGCAGTCCGCTGGCCCCACCAGCCAACTGGCTGAACTTTGCGAACTATACCAAGGCTTTTGTGGACGGCAACATGCTGGTCGGTTTCAAAAATACGATTATCATCCTGATCATCTCCATCGTGGGTGCCACTTTAACGGGTTCCATGATCGCGTATGTGCTGGATCGTTTCAAATTCAAAGGCAAGAAAATTATGGTCGCCGCGTTTCTGCTCGCTACCCTCATTCCGAGTGTGACGACGCAGGTCGCCACATTCCAGATCATCAACGCGCTCGACCTGTTCAATACCAGATGGGCAGCCATTGTGATGTACCTTGGTACAGATATCATCGCGGTATATATCTTCCTGCAATTCCTGGGTTCCATCTCGAATGCATTGGATGAATCCGCCATGCTGGACGGCGCTTCCTACTTCACGATCTATTGGAGAATCATTCTGCCACTTCTGAAACCAGCGATTGTAACGGTCATTATCGTGAAGGGTGTCAACATCTACAATGACTTTTACACACCATTCCTGTACATGCCCAAGACAGACTTACAGGTCATATCCACGGCTCTTTTCAAATTCAAGGGACCGTTCGGATCACAGTGGGAGGTCATCAGCGCAGGTATCATGATCGCCATCATTCCAACGATGATCATCTTCCTACTGCTACAGAAGTACATCTACAACGGCTTCGCACAAGGCTCCGTTAAATAAAAACGAAGGGAGAAATGAAACGATGACAGTTGTTGATACGAAAAACGTACACATTGTTGGGGATGCATTGCCGAATATGCCTTGGGAGGATAAACCGGAGGGAACGGAAGGTCCTGTATGGAGACACTCCGCCAACCCGATTGTGCCGCGTAACCCGGTCAAGGGAGTTGCCCGTATTTTCAACAGTGCGGTGATTCCTTATGAGGGGAAATTCATCGGAGTATTCCGCGCAGAAACCATTAATGGACGTCCACACCTGCACATGGGATCTAGTGAGGATGGCCTGAAGTGGAATATTGAAGAACAACGAATTACTTTTGTGGACGAGAACGGCGATTCCTTCATGCCGAACTATGCATACGACCCACGTCTGGTGAAAGTGGAAGATACGTATTACATCATCTGGTGTACCGATTTTTACGGTGCAGCGCTGGGGTTGGCTAAGACGGAAGATTTCAAAACGTTTGTGCGTCTTGAGAATCCGATGCTGCCGTTTAACCGCAATGGCGTGTTGTTTCCACGCAAAATCAATGATAACTATGTGATGTTGTCTAGACCAAGCGACAGCGGACATACGCCATTCGGGGACATTTTTCTGAGCGAAAGTCCGGATCTCGTGTACTGGGGCAAGCACCGTCATGTCATGAGCAAAGGTGGTCAGGGCTGGTGGCAATCGGTCAAAATTGGCGGCGGTCCGGCACCGATTGAAACGTCCGAAGGCTGGCTGATGTTCTACCACGGCGTAACCGGAACGTGCAATGGTTTTGTTTATAGTATGGGTGCGGTCATTCTGGATCTGGATGAGCCATCCAAAGTGAAATATCGTTCCTCCAACTTCGTACTGACCCCGGAAAAATGGTATGAGGAGCAAGGCTTTGTGGACAATGTCGTCTTCCCATGCGCCACATTGCATGATGCAGAGACAGGACGGATTGCCATCTATTATGGTGCAGCCGACACATACGTTGGAGTGGCTTATACCACTGTCGAAGAGATTGTGAACTACGTTATCGAGACCGACGAAGTCATTGCCGGAGACCGTGAGGAAGGCAAATTATAATTGAAGTGAAACAATTTTAAATAAAGCTGATGGTACTGCAATCGTAGTGGGACGTGTTATACATTCGGTCATTCATTTTACATTAATTGAAAAAGGGGCATTGCGGAATAATGCATATGGAATACATCAAGGGATTTACATTTGGCTGGATGAGTGGTAGGGGAGACTTCCGCAAGCCGGAAGCGAAAGAATCCTTGCGTCTGATGGCTGAACGCACTGGTAGTTCGCATGTTATTATTGCACTGGCGGCACATCAGGATCGTCCGCAGGCTGTAGAGGTCAAATATGAGGGTGAACATATGGTGGAAGACGATGAATTGGTGGATATGATACGTTATGCCCGCACACTGGGACTGCGGGTCATTCTGAAACCAACCGTCAATTGCACCGATGGCACATGGCGTGCACACATTAACTTCTTTGATATCGATGTGCCGTGTGAGCCAAAATGGCAGGACTGGTTCCACAGTTATACCGTGTATCAGAAGCATTATGCGGCCATTGCAGAGCGTGAGAAATGCGAGATGTTTATTGTGGGTTGTGAGATGGTGCAGTCTGAGCGTCGGAGCGAGGAATGGCGCGAGGTCATCGCGGGAGTGCGTGAAGTGTATTCGGGGCTAGTATCCTACAACACCGACAAGTATCAGGAAGGGCATGTGAATTGGTGGGATGCCGTGGACGTCATCTCGTCCAGTGGGTACTATCCCATCGGAGATTGGGAAGCGCAATTGGATCGGATTGAACAGGCCATTGCACCTTATGGTAAACCCTTTTTCTTCGCAGAAGCGGGCTGCCCTAGCCGCAGTGGATCGGCACAGGTGCCGAACGACTGGGGATTGAAAGGTGAAGTGAATGCGGAAGAGCAGGAGCAGTTCTATAAAGCCATGTTCCGTCATGCAAGTAAGCGGGAGTGGGTACGCGGCTTTGGTCTGTGGGACTGGAGCGCCCATCTGCATCAGGAGCAAGATGCCTTGAGTGATGATGGATACGGAGTTTATGGTAAACCAGCCGAGAAGGTCATTCGTCGGTTCTATGAAGGCATTGCATTGGAAGCTTAGTCTGTCTTGGAGTTGAGTTATCCCATCTACTTGAATAGCGTTTATATATGGACAAAGATACTGCTGTGCTTATGCACGCAGTATCTTTTTTGGTTAAGTTTAATTTCTTTCTATTAAATGTAAATAGTCTCGAATATAAATTGTTAGAAGAATATATCGTTTAATTTAGTGATAACATTATATGAAAATCCCTTCAAGAACGAGTTGTTTTTTTACCCCAATTTCTGTCCAAGCTGCTCAATTTTCTCCAGCCATTTCTTTCTCTGTTCCTCGGACTGTTTGCCGACCAGATCTACAGGTGTTATGCGCACAGGTTTGATGCCTGTCAGAGCAAAGGTGGAGATCTTCATCATTTTGTGTGCAGGTTCACCCTGGAACCATTTGTAGTACCAGTTCGGACCATCCATGGTGGTGATCATGCGTGCGGAGCGACCTTTGAGCAGTTGATCCGGGAAAAGTTTACCTTTGTGATACTTGAAGGCATAGCCTGGCATGAAGATGCGGTCGATGAATCCTTTGAACAAAGCTGGTGGTCCTCCCCACCAAATCGGAAACACCCATACGAGATGCTCTGCCCACTTAATGGCCTCTTGGGCTTCCAGCAAGTCCGGTTCGAGCGGCAGTTTATTACGATAGCCTCCCTCTAAATTCATGTTGAACTCTAGTTCGTTCAGGGTGATCATGCGAACCTCGGCACCTGCCTGCACAGCGCCTTTACGATAAGCTTCGGCGATTGCGCCATTGTAACTTGGGGAGACGGGGTTGCCTTGAATAATTAATATTTTCTTCATAATGATGACACGTCCTGACTATTTTAGTTAATGAACACTAACATCATGTGCAAAAAGAAAAGGTCACGAATGACCTGGTAAATATTCAGGAACCTCCTGAAAGTCAGTTGAAGCCGGCGCTTCTAATTTAAAAGAATGTTTTTACACAGGAGCACTGTGCGATCAGATGCATCTCTTGATCGCCGACAGACCGGAACGATCTTCGCAAAGCTATTCCGCCCGCTTCTGCCCCATATCATTTGCCCCCTGGCCCAACATCGACACAAGACGGTGAACGGTCTCCCCGGTGTATGGAACAAGCAGCTCCGGCAGTTCACCCTGCATACTAGATACGGCCATGCGTGTAATGGCACCAATGACCAAAACGGCAGTTAGCCGAGAATCCTGAGCGGGCAGTTCACCTCGCATAATCCCCTGATCGATTAGATCAATCAACGCATCCAGCGGCTGGCGGTAATCTTCACTGCTTCCAGCTTCAATGAAAATCTCGTGATTTTGTGAAATTAACAGCAGTCCGTAGGGATCTTCATCATGCAGGTGGAGAACTTCGGTAATCAGTTGCTGGAAGCGTTCCAGCACCGGGCCCTCCTGGCGAACATACCCGTCAATGAGGGCGGTATAGTCCGCGCAATATTGGGTGAAGGCCTCAAGGGCAACGGCATCTTTGTTTTTAAAATGTTTGTAGATCGCCGCATCCGTTACTCCGGCGGCGTCACCGATCTCTTTGACGGAAATGCCGTCAACGCCTTTGGTTGCAAACAAGCGCATCGCCGCTTGTAGGATGTCTTTCTTTTTGCTGTCAACATGAGGTTTGTTCTTCATGATTGTATAGTAAGTGATTACTAACTAAATTGCAACTGCCATTTCAGAAACTCTTATTTAACGCTAGGAAAAGTGCTTTTGCTCAAAGCTTGCAGGCTTATGAACGGCAACGTATGATGGATAGAAATACTAACGGATAGACGGGCACGGAGCGTGGACAGAAGTAGGGCTGCAAAGGCAAACATGAATAGCACCAGCTCCAAGCCTGGGGACGAAATGGAAGGTGAATGGCGTGAATGAAGACGTGCAGGCGCATCGCTGGGTGACTCCAGAAGGGACGTTGAATGAACAATATATAACAAGCAGGGAACAGCTCTACAGAGGCATGAATGGCAAGTATGTGGAGCGTTTCACTGTTCATACAGGGGAAAGTTATATTTTCAAACCGCTAACTAATCCTGAGCAATATGGGCGCGAGCAATGGATGTCGAGGCATGTGCTGTCTGTATTGCCCCCTATCTATCCAGCGCTGATTGCTGCATCAGACCGTGAAATTAACGCAAAACAGAGCTGGATCATCTATGAGGATCTGGGCGAACTGGTGCATGATTCGCGGGAAGAGACGATGCTGGCTGCTGCTGTACATATGGCGGAGTGGCACACGTTATCTGTTGCAGATTGGGGTGAGCTGCCCCGGGTCGGTCAGAAACCGCCAATTCGGGACATGCTGGATGATCTGCTTGAGCAAAAGGAATCCACCGCTGATTTGTTATCCAAACTGGAGATCACGCTGTCACCATCGGATTGGCACAACATCGCCGCGCTAATCCATACGGCAGAGGAGGAGTTACCTCGTGTCTTGTGTCACGGAGATCTCCATCCCGGCAACATGGCGGATGTGAATGGCAGGCTGGTAATTATCGATTGGGAGCATGCGCACCTGAATACGGCTCTTTGGGACTTGTATCATCTGGTGGATCTATCGCATCCGCTGTTCCCGAGAACCGTTACGCCTGAGCTGCGGGAGCGGATTATCGATGTTTATCTGGACGGGCTGGAGCGCCATAGCGTTCAGGTTGATCGAGTTTCTTATAAAAGGTGGTACAGTGCGTATGCCATTGTATTCTCGCTCTGGATGCTGCGTCTGATTGATGGGGATCTGAGAAGCGCAGACTGTGTATGGCCTGAGGAACAGCTGCGGAACCAGTGGCACGAGACGGCAATGACGCTGAAACAGTGCATGAAGCAGTGTTGTAGGGAATAGAAATGAGGGGTGCAGAACATGCGTAAAGTAGGACTCGTAATGCGTAAAATTCAATTCACGGAGGCACAAGGCCCGCGCGTATTTGCGGATCGGTTGAAGCAGATCGGGCTGGAGCTGGGCGTGGAGATTGTGTTCATTTCGCCGGAGCGCCATGTCAGCGGGTATGACTGGTTACCGGGTTATGAGCATGAGAAAGGCGACCTGGTGAACTATGATATCGTATTAGACCAGATATATAGCCAAAATATAGAGCATGTCATCTACACCGTATCCGGGTTTACGTTTTTGAAGATGTTTTTACCGAAGAGTGTGTTGTTCCCACACAGTTTTCCCGACCCGGCGCTGACGGGGTATGAGATGATGAAGCCATTTTATACGATGGTGGATAAAGCAATTGTGCAGACGGAGTTTTTGAAAACAGAACTGGGCCGGAATTTCGGTGTACATGACGTGAACGTCATCCCGATCGGCTTCAACGAAGAGCTCGCAAACCGCCACTACGACCCGAGTCAGGTTGTGCATAATCGTGTGCTCTGGATTGGTCGGGATGAAGCAAATCGTCGCCCGGATCTGGTGCTGGAATACGCCCGGCAGAACCCGGACAAGGAAGTATACATGGTATTCGGCGGTCGCCGCTATGAGGAAAGCATGAAGAAATACAACATTCCGGACAATGTAAAATTGCAATTTGCGCTGACACAGGATGAAGTATTTACCCTGATGAACTCGTCCAAGGTGTATTGGAGCTGTTCGGCCTTTGATACGTTTGCGATGCCGCTGACTGAAGCCATGGCGATGGGCAAAATGGTTGTGAAGCCGGAGCATGCCTGCTATGGTCACATTCGATCAACGCATGCCTTTGCAGGCAATGAGGATAACTGGTTTGAACTGGTGAACATGGCTGCTGCTGCACCGCGCAGTGTGTCGGAAGACAACCGTGAGTATGCCTTTGGTGCTTTTTCGCGCACGATCATGAAAGAGGGATACCGGGAGTTCTTTGCCAACTGGTTGAAGTAATGAGAGGTCTGTAGCGAAGGCTCTAACCATTCAGCAAGAAGGAGGAGAACCTTATGGAAGTACTCATCCTGTGGACGCTTGGCATGTGGGCTGTGCAGCTGCTGATCGAATGGCTTATCTATCGGTTGCAGGGACGTCGAATGACCGGTGTTCAATATATACTGCCATGTGTGGCCTTGCTCGGCGGAGCCGTTGTGATCATGATTAGCATTGAGATTGGCGGGTGGAACGGTATCGGTTATGCCTTGCTTGGTGCATCGCTGGGTGCAGCGGGAATGTTGACACTAATTACGGTGGCGATTACGGATGTAGTGTTTCGGCGTCGGAGACGGAATTAATCGGAGGGTTAGCTGCTGTACAGTAAGAGTGAATTGGACGATAGGGCGGTTGCAGGAATGCATTCGTCTGTGATATATTGACATTAATTATGACAAGGGAGGTGAAGACAGGTGAATCACGAGATGCTTAACAACCGTATTAGCCAGCTGCCGATTGCTATGGCTGGCATTGTTCATACTTTTCTGACCAACGGGAGAAGTCTGTCCAATTTTGAATATACGGAAATTAACATTTGCGAGAAGATGCCTGCCTTGACCTCATTCGGACGATAAGCGATATTGCTTGAATTCTGAAGGGCCGCGGAGCTAACCTCCTGCGGCTCTTTTTGTGTTGCGGTCAGGATCTTCCAATCCATAGGAGGAACCTTATTATGATGATTATTAGCGCGCAACAACTGACTCAATACCACGGAGCACATCTGGTGCTGGACGGCATTACGTTTGAAATTATGGAGGGCGACAAGGTCGCCCTGATCGGCCGCAACGGCAGCGGTAAAACGACATTGATGCGTCTGATGGCACGACTGAACCAGCCGGATGAAGGACAATTGATGATCAAGAAGGATACACGTATCGGTTACGTGGCTCAGGTGCCGGAGGGAATGGATAATTACACGGTGCTAGATGTGCTGAGTCTTGGATTCAGGGAGCTTATGGCGTGCCGGAGTGAAATGAAGGATATGGAGCAGCAGATGTCCGATCCGGACTGTGCATCCGATCCGAACCAATTGGAGCGACTGTTGAAGCGGTACGCGGCCTTGCAGGATCAGTTCGAGCGCGAGGGTGGATATGAAATGGATGCCCGGATCGATCAGGTGGCGGACGGTCTGGATATTGCGAAGGAGCATTACGGATGGCGTTTTGGTTCGTTGTCTGGTGGTGAACAGACCCGGGTTGTGCTGGCTTCACAGCTAATTGTAAGGCCTGATCTGTTATTGCTGGATGAGCCGACCAACCACCTTGATCTGGAGCGGGTGGAATGGCTGGAAGGATTTTTGCGTGACTACACAGGTACGATAATTCTGATCTCACATGATCGCTACTTTTTGGACCGTGTAGCATCCCGGACGTTAGAACTGGAGGATGGAGAAGCGCAGACGTCAGCTGGTGGTTATACGGAATATATGAAAGTGAAGGAACAACGACTGATGCAGCAATTCGAGGAGTTCAAAGAGCAGCAGAAGGTGATCAAAAAAATGAAAGAAACGATCCGCCAACTGGAAGAATGGGGCCGAGTCGGGGGTAATGAAAAGTTCTTCCGGCGTGCAGCTTCGATGCGTAAAGCAATCGAACGGATGGAACAGGTGAAACGCCCGGTACTGGAGCGGCGTAACGCCGACTTCGATGTACGCCCTACAGACCGTACGGGAAAACGAGTGGCCGTTATGGAACAGGTCGAAAAGGCTTATGGAGAACGTCCAATTCTGCGCGGTGTATCAGGATTGCTCGAATATGGCGACAAAATTGCCCTTATTGGACGCAATGGTTCAGGCAAAACAACGTTGTTCAAGCTGTTGCTGGGCGAGGAACAACCCAGTGCAGGCAACCTGGAGTGGGGTGCACGTGTAGATGTTGGCTATCTGGCCCAGCAGGAGGAGCCTTCCAATCCGAAGCTGAATGTGTTGGAGTACTTCCGTCTGGAAGCGGGCGTGGAAGAAGGAGAAGCACGCGGCATTTTGGCCCGATATCTATTCTATGGAGCAGATGTATTTCGCTCGGTAGGACAGTTATCTGGTGGGGAATGGACGAGGCTAAGGCTGGCTCTGCTGGTTCAGCGGAAGCCGAATGTGCTTTTGCTGGATGAACCGACCAACCATCTGGATATCGCTTCAAGGGAAGCGCTCGAAGAGTCGCTCGTTGATTTCGAAGGAACGGTGCTTGCCATCTCGCATGACCGTTACTTCGTCAATCGACTCGCTTCCCGCGTGTGGGAACTGGAGAATGGGCGGATGACCACTTATCTTGGAGACTATGAAGCCTATCGCGAGAAGAAGCTTGATCTGCAAGCCCGCGCAGCTGCGGCAAATCAGCATGTAGCAGTTGTAGCCACTCCATCACGTGGAAGTTCAAAACCGAAACTGGAGACGGAGTCGGGTAGAACGCCTGATACAACGTCCACTTCTAAAAAGCTGTCCGCTGAACAATTGGAGCAGCGACTGGCTCACCTTGAAGGGCAAATCCAGGAGATGGATCGTCAGCTTGAATCCGTGCAGGATAATCCAAACGAGCTGGAGCAAATGTGGAACGAACGTGAGCAATTGTCTGGTGAATACAATGATATGTTGGCCCAGTGGGCAGAGCTGTGAGACTGGTCAGATTATGGAGCTTATCTTGAAATAGATGAAGAAGGAAAGAAGGCCGGAGGGAGATCTCTGGCCTTTTTGATTTTCAAAGTTAGCTTTATAACGGGATGATATCCGAGGTAATTAGCTGGTAAAATTGTGTGTCGCCACAATGTTATCTTTACTAGCATTTTGCATAATTCGATTCTTATTGTTCGCGTGCAAAAGATCTAGACGAATAGATTCATTTCGATCTATATCTTGCTGATTGAAAACCACTCTTGGGATTTATGCAAAATGCTTTTTTACATGTCATCGGGAATAGTGTAACTTTTTTCCTTCTCATGCGTTTAATACGTTTGTGTGTATTGAAACGGCTCCTCTTAGAGCTCACAGAAAGGCAGGTTATCGTTATTTATTATTTATTGACTTATCGGAACTGGTCGGATGACCGGCAGGTGGAGACGGGCGTACTGGAGCAGGTATCGGGTACTCGCGATGAGCTTTTCATGCGCAAGCTGGTCGATGCTACCCTGATGAAAAATAAGCTCTGGGCGCATCTATCCAATGAATCCGAGGATCGTCGGGAGCATGCAGTTTACGTGACCGAGTATGACAATCAAAAACCTGCGGAATACGGTACAGCGATTGCGGACGCTGCACTGGCAATGTGTAAAATGTCCTCCATGTACAGTGCGGAATACATGCTGTGGAATGGGTGTGCATTTCAGGAATTGGACTTGGCAGAATCCTCCTCGTACACGATGGAACTTGCCGAGCAACTGCTGGACCATTACATGGTCCGGGGCGGTACGACCTATGAATTTGTGTATTCCGTGTTGGATGCGGATCGCAAGAAAGTGTTGTTTTTTATGAAGGAGGTAGATTTGTAATGGACGAAAATCCCAAACCCAAACCTGGATCACGCGCCAAGCTGGTTGCCTTCTCGCTAATGCTTGCGGTTCCAGCCGTATTATCCGGTTGTAGCAGCAATAGCGATGAGTGTGACCCGGAATACGATACCGGATGTGAATATGACTCCAGCAGTGGGCACTATTATTACGGTGGCGGATCGTCCTATCGGAGCAACAAGGACAGCAGCTCCTACAGCAAATCCAGTTCAAAATCGAGCGGCTTTGGCAGCTTCTTCCGCAGTTCGGGAGGTTAGAACCTGATGAGGAATATATACCAACTGCCATTCAGTCATGAAGAAGTATTCAGGGGTGAAGCAGGGCAGCAAGTTCCCTACCATCGGATGTATGGCAAGCAATATTGTGTGCCTGCATTGACGGTTTATTCCCCTGCAGAGATGCAGGAATTGCGTGCAGCAGTTGAGGCTGTAGACGGGATTTATTGCAAGGTGATGCGTTTTATTCAGCAATACATGCCCGACTCTTTCCTGGAGCAGCAGCTGGGCATTCATCCCGGCCTTATTCCGGCGGCTCGTATGGAGATGGTGACAGGCGGGATTACTCGGCAGGACTGGATTATTGGGGAAGCCGGACCTAAATGTATCGAAAATAACACGGATACCCCAACCGGCATACCTGAAGCAGCTGCATTGGAAGGTATTTTGGTGGGGATGGTTGAAAAAATATCGCTCCATGCTCCGTCCAAAGGAATGGATGAATGTATCCGGGAATGCTTTCGCCGCTGGCTGGATGCTTACGCACAGCAGGGTTTGCTGGGCCCGGTGACCTTTACTTCATTTGGAGAGCATGTGGAGGATCGGACCAATACGGAGTATCTGATGAAGCTGTGCCAGAAGGCGGGGTATGAAACGTTTTACGCTCCACTGGAGGAGTTGGAGATTATTCCAGGGGAGGCGCTCTACCATCATGGACGCGAGATTAACCTGTTGTACCGGCTCTATCCCCTGGAATATCTAATCGATGATCGAGATGAAACGACCGGCGTGGACATCGGCGCAGCACTGCTTGAATTGGTTCAGGATAACCGCCTGGGTCTGATGAATCCTGCACAGCATGTGCTGATGCAGAGCAAGGGTTTCATGGCGGCGATCTGGTCACTCTATGAACGCAACGAACAAACCATGGAATATTGCGGGTTTCGGCTGTTTAACGATGCAGAGTTAGCGGCGATTTCGCGTTATCTGCTACCTACTTATTTCGAAGCTGAACCTTTCGAATGGAGCGCAATGCCTTATGTGGCTAAAAGCTATTGGGGCCGCGAAGGTCGAGGCACATCGTTGCTGGGTGAGGGATCGGATCATCATGCGGGCCAAACGGCTGCTTCTCATCAGCTGCACGCCCCTACGAACTCCAACACAATAGCCGAACTGCAAGAAGAAGATGAGATCGCAGCCTATTATAATAATCAGCCTAAAATATATCAGCAGCTGGTACCGATGGAACAGGCCGTGATTCAGACAGAAGATGGCGAATACAGCGGTTATTTGCTTACAGGAGTGTTTGTCATCGGTGGACGTTTTGCCGGTGTGCTGCCCCGGATCGGGGAGAAGGTAACCGGAGATATGGCCTATTATTGTGCGGCTGTGGTCAATGAACGGATGGATGACGAGGAGGAGAAGGAATGGACAATTTGGGATTGAACCTGCTGAATGTAGCGGTAGGTGTAGGCATTCTGCTGGTAGTATTGGTATGTGGGTATTTCGCTTTTAGCCAATTGACCCGGTATAACGATAGCGAGGAAATCGCGAAAGGCAATGAGGCGGCAGGCATGTATATGGGCAGCAAATTGCTGGGCCTGTGTATCATTGTGGGCATGGTGTCCTTTTCTACGCATTCATGGCTGGATATGCTGCTCTGGTCGGCGCTTGGAATCATTATTTTGTGTCTGGTCTATATTATATTTGACTTCCTTACCCCCAAGATGCGGGTCTGTGACGAAATCGCACGAGGCAATATGGCGGTAGCACAGCTGCTGCGTTCCATTATCATCGGCGTTTCCATCGTCATCGGTACGTTTTTGATGTAAAATAAACCCTAGTGTTTATTTGGAATGAATATCAATTCAACGAAGAAGGAGCGCGGCATCATGAGAAAAGTCATCATCGATACAGATACAGCAGGAGACGATACGATTGCGATCCTGACGGCACTGCACCATTTCCAGGTGGAGGGCATTACGATTACAGGTGGGAACGTACAGTTTGACCAGGAGGTTGAAAATGCCCTGTACACGGTACAGGTTGCGGGACATGGCGGCAAGGTGCCTGTGTACAAAGGGTGCGAACGCCCATTGATGGCCTATGGCAAGGCCCAGCACCGCACGGTGGAAGACGTACATGGTGATGACGGCATGGGCGGAGCCCATTTCCCGAAGGCGGACCAGCGTCCAGAGGCAGGGCATGCGGTTGATTTTATCATTGAAAAGGTACACGCACATCCGGGCGAAATCTCGCTTCTGGCCATTGCACCTCTGACCAACATTGCGATGGCAATCCAGAAGGACCCAACCATTATTCCGGAGATTGCTCACCTCTACATCATGGGTGGAACGAATAATGCACTGGGTAATATCACACCAGCCGCGGAGTATAACTTCTATGTAGATCCGGAAGCAGCCAAAATTGTATTGCACGCAGGCATTCCGACGACCATGGTTGGCTGGGAAATGTGTACTCAGTATTCTGTTATGGATGATGATGATCACGCTGAAATTGCAGCACTGGGTACATCTGGTGCCGATTTCTTCACAGCCATCAACAAAGTGGTTATGCAGTTCAACAAATCGGTACATAAACTGAATGGCACCACTCACCCGGACACGTTGCTGATGGCTGTTGCCGCAGATGAGTCGCTCATGACCAAATCCGGTCAGTATTATGTGGATGTAGAAGCAGCAGGAGAGTTAACGCGCGGATATAGCGTTGTGGATATCAACGGACGTTTCGGTAAAGAGCCGAATGTACGTGTCTGCGAGGCCATTGACCGTCCGAAATTCAAATCCATGCTGCTGGATGTGCTCTCTGCTATTCAATAAAATTGTGGTTTTAACTCCAATAAAAGTATTTATCATCCGTGCCTATTCCAGGTACGGATTTTTTTTGCCCATTCCATTCCTATGAGTGTGTACAATGCGCGTTCTCTGTCCAGTTGGTGACAACGCTTCGGGTGTGTTAAAGTGAAGGAAATGTTACAGCGGAGACCCTTTAGTTTAACTTTTGAGCGTCCGGCAGGAGGAGTGGCACAATGTTATTTTATTTTGTAGCACTGCTGGTTACCTTGGTTGATCAGGGAACCAAGATGGCGGTGAGGATGTATATGGAAGTTGGGGACACGATGAGGCTTGGCGACTCGGGAATGCAATTGCAGCATTATGAGAATAGTGGAATGGCAGGCAGCCTGTTTCAAGGGAATGCGCGTCTGTTCGGTGTGGTCGCCATTCTGTTCGTGGCGGGTATGATGTATTATCGGAGAAAAGGTGAGATTCGCGGTTTCTGGATGCAGGCAGGTGCCGGTTTCATGGTCGGTGGTGCTTTGGGTAATGCAATTGATCGTTTTATCTACGCACGTGTAACGGATTTTCTCGTATTTCCGTCGGGACGTGGTATTCTCAATTTGGCGGATGTAGCAATAAATGTTGGTGTGGTTATGCTGGTCATCGGCATGTTAATCCGTGCATTTCAGAGTTACCGAGCCAAGCGTTTACGTAATGCTTTGCCGAAAATAGAGCGTTGATAATGAGTTAACAACAGCTGTGATGTAAGCAGCGTAACTGGATACATGAGGGACATTGGATATTTCCGATGTCCTTTTTTGTTATGTCGACGAGCGGACTCGCGGTCAGTGGGACTGATTCATTTTTACCGAAACCGTTTTAGGAATAATAGGACACATTATAGTCAACGCTCTAAGTATAAAACGGTGGAAGGATTAACCACGTGGTTACTTCACTAATTTAATGGGTAAATCTTTACGTATATAAGCTGAGGGAGGTACAACATGAGAACATCGCTTACCAAGGCACTCGGGTTAATGCTGCTTTGTGGAATAACGGCTGTACTTCTGTCTTCCTGCACAAGCGGGAATAATGCCAATGGCAAAGTGCAGGTTGAATTTTTTCAAAACAAACCCGAAGCCAAAGGAACCTTTGACGAATTAATCAAAACATTCAACGCCGAACACCCCGATATTCAGGTCACTCAGGTGAATCCACCTGACGCGGAGACGGTGCTGAAGACACGTGTGGTGAAGAACGATGTGCCAGACATTATGGCAATGGGGGCAACCGATACCTATTCCATTCTTGCACAGAGTGATATTTTCGCCGATCTGACAGACAGTCCACTGTTAAAAACGATCGATCCCAACTACATAAAGATGCTGAAGGATGTCACGGGCATGGATGAAGTGACAGGTGTTCCTTACGCAACAAATGCAAACGGCATCATGTACAACAAAACCTTGTTTAAAGAAATGGGTCTGAACGTACCCAAGACCTGGGACGAGCTGATTGCTACAGCCAAAAAAATTAAGGATGCGGGTAAAATTCCGTTTTACTTCACATACAAGGATGATTGGCAGACGAATCTGCCGTTCAATGCACTCGGACCTAACTTGGTTGGTATTGATTTCTACCTGGAGCGTCGCGAGAACAAAGTGACCTTCAAGGAGAAATACCGTGAGGTTGCGGAGAAGCAGTTGGAGCTGATGAATTACGGTCACGGCGACAACTTCGGTAAAGCGTATTCGGATGGTAACCGTGCCTTTGCCAATGGTGAAGCTTATATGTACATCCAGGGTACCTGGGCGATCTCCGAGATTCGCAAAGCCAACCCGAATGTGGACATTGGTTTCTTCCCATTCCCGACAGGCAACGATCCGAGCCAGATCAAGTTGGTGAACGGAATCGACTCTCTGTTTACCATTTCAGCGAATACACCAAACAAGGAGCAGGCCGAGCAGTTCATCGCGTTTCTGCTGGAGCCTGAAAATATAGGCAAGTACATTAAGGAACAGACGCTGTTCTCTGCGGTGGAAGGTGTAAAACAAGATGATCCTGCTGTACAGGAACTGACACCTTACATTGAGCAGGGCAAGGTTATCGACTTCGCCGATCACTATATTCCGGCTGCGGTGCAGCTGAATTCCATCGTACAGTCCTTTTTGCAAAACAAGAACATCGACAACTATCTGGATACACTCGACAAAGAATGGGACAAGGTAGCGAATCGGCGATAACGCCTTGTCCGAAGGAGGATGGAGTATGAACAAGCGCATCGCGCCTTATTACTGGATGACGGTTCCGGCGGTAATACTGTTCTTTGTATTTATGACGCTGCCGGCCCTCCAGGGGATCTATTATTCATTTACGAACTACAACGGATTCGGTAAAGGTTATGATTTTGTTGGATTCAAAAACTATTTCAATTTGTTTCAAGATGACAATGTAGGCAACGCCTACTGGTTTACCTTCAAGTTTGCGATCGTTGTAACGATCCTTACGAATATTCTAAGCCTGCTCATTGCACTCGGGCTGAATGCCAAGATCAAGTTCCGTAACTTTTTCCGTGGCATCTACTTCTTGCCGAATATCCTGAGTGTATTGATTGTAGGTTACATATTTAACTACCTGTTCTCCAACGTATTCCCGATCTGGGGACAAAACCTGGGCATCAACGCCCTATCCACCAACATTCTGGGCAGCGAAAGTCTGGCATGGATTGGGATCGTAATTGTAGCGGTGTGGCAATCAGTCGCGTTGAATACGATTCTGTATTTGGCGGGATTGCAAACCATCCCTACGACATTGTATGAAGCATCAAATCTGGACGGCGCTGGAAAATGGCGTGAATTCTGGAGCATTACGTTTCCGCTTATTGCCCCGTTCTTCACAATTAATATGGTGCTGGCGATGAAAAACTCACTGATGGTCTTTGACCAGATCGTGGCCTTGACGAATGGTGGACCGGGACGGGCAACACAGTCCATCTCCCATCTGATCTACACGGGTGGATTTGAAGGCGGCGAATATGCATATCAATCTGCGAACTCGGTTATCTATTTCATCGTTATTGCGGTGATTTCGATTCTGCAAATCCGGTTCCTGCAAAGAAGGGAGACGGATCTGTAATGAGAAGCCGTTTACGTACCAACTGGCCCGTTATGTTGTTAATTATTCTGGGTACCTTGTTCATTCTGTTCCCTTTATATATGACGGTTACAATCGCATTGAAAAATCCGGAGCAAATGGCCCAATCGGTCTTTGCTATTCCGACAACGCTTCACTGGGAGAACTTTGCAAGTGCAATAGACATGACAAACTTCTTCCAATCGTTCCGTAACAGTGCCATTGTTACTGCGTCAACAGTCATTCTGACCTTGCTCAGTAACTCTATGGTTGCTTACGCGATTGCCCGGAATATGGAGAAGCGGAAATTTTTCAAAGGGCTGTATTATTACTTCGTCAGCGCGATGTTTATTCCGTTTCCAATCATCATGCTGCCGATTGTTAAGCTGACTGCATCACTGGAAATGACCAATCTTCTGGGTCTTATCCTGCTGCATACGGTGTATGGTCTCGCCTTTAACGTATTTGTGTATGTAGGTTACATTCGGTCCATTCCAGTAGCGCTGGAGGAAGCAGCCTTCGTAGATGGAGCAACAACCTGGGGCACATTCTGGAAAATCATTTTCCCATTGATGGCACCGATCAGTGCTACGGTTGGTATTCTAACTTGTCTGTCTACCTATAATGACTTTCTGCTGCCACTCATTATTATTAGTGATCCGGCACAATACACGCTTCCACTGGTACAATATGTGTTCCAGGGTCAATTCAATACTGACTTCAACCTGGCGTTTGCATCGTACCTGCTGGCGTTGCTGCCGATGATCATCATTTACTTGTTTGCACAGAAATGGATTATCAATGGTGTAACACAAGGTTCAGTGAAATAAATTGGGGAGTGATTGGTGCGACACTGATGATTAGCATCCTGCCGATCCTGATCGCTTTCCTCGTCTTGAGCAATCGAATTGTTTGAAGGTATTGCTGCCGGATCGGTAAAAGGATAGATCTGAGCACCACACATGAGTTATTGGCTAATTTAAACCTTGGACCCTTACATATCCCGATCCAATAGGGATGTGTGAGGGTTTTTGCTCATCGTCTCGGACTTCGTATATCTCCTGAGAACATGTATTTAGAACGACTATATGAATGTATTTCTTCTCTATAATGCAAACTAAATGAAAGGACTGAAAATACCTATTATTGGAATTTCAAAAAACTTTCAAGTTTTTTCGCAAAACTACTGCATTTTCAAACCACCTGTGCTAACATACCCTAAGAATTAAAGCCCACACGGGAAAGGTGAGAAAATGACAGCAATATCCTCAACCAAAGAGTCCCTGCGTTCGGATGCCAAGGATCTGAATCTGATTCGGCTAACATGGCCTATTTTCCTGGAACTCTTCTTGTTTATGTTGATGGGGAGCGTGGATACGTTCATGCTCAGTTCAGTGTCCGATAATGCAGTATCCGGAGTCGGAGCAGCCAACCAGATTATTTCCATTGCGATTCTTGTACTGGAAGTCATTGGACATGGCGCTGCTATTGTTGTGGCACAATATATTGGTTCGAAGAAGTTGAGTGAGGCGGCACAGGTAACAGGTAACGCGATTACACTAAATCTGATTGTTGGACTGATCCTGAGCGGAAGCTTCCTTCTGTTAGGAGGACATCTGCTTACACTGCTTCATATCCAAGGTGAAATATACGATTTTGCCCGTTCTTATATAAGTATTGTCGGAGGCGGGATCTTCCTTCAGGCGCTGATTAACGCGCTGGCCGCGACGATTCGTACGCATGGTTACACCAAAGAGACGATGTATGTTTCCGTTCTGATGAACGTGATTCACGTCGTTGGTAACTACGCCCTTATTTTTGGCCATTTCGGCATGCCGAAGCTTGGTGTAGAAGGGGCAGCGATCTCAACGGTCGGAAGCCGTCTGATCTGTTTGATTATTTTCTTCTGGTTGCTCTATCGGGTTATGGATGTAAGGGTAGAGTTTAGCTATTACATCAACCTTTCGAAGAAATTTATCAGCAAAATCTTGCGAATTGGCATCCCCTCTGCACTGGAATCCGTTGTATATCAGTCCTGCCAGCTCGTCTTCACACTGTACGTGACCTATCTCGGAGCTGAAGCGATGGCAACCCGGCAATATGCGGGTAACATTTCAAGCTACATTTATCTATTCAGCATGGCGATCGGAATGGGGACATCCATTATTGTTGGCCGACTGGTCGGTGCACGGCGCAAGAACGATGCATACAAACGTGTATTCGACAGTGTGAAATGGGCGCTGCTCGCCACGGTTGTGATCGATGTAATTATTATTCTCTTCCGTGTTCCGCTGATGAGTGTTTTCACAGATAATCCGGAAATTATCAAGCTGGGCGCACAGGTCATCCTGCTCAGTCTTCTGCTGGAGACCGGGCGAACCTGCAATATTGTGATTATTGGTTCCCTTCGTGCCGCAGGTGATGCAAAGTTCCCGGTATACATGGGACTGATCTCCATGGTCTGCATGAGTCTACCGCTGGGCTATCTGCTGGTGTTCAAGCTTCACATGGGGCTCGCCGGTGTCTGGCTTGCTATTGCCGCAGACGAGTGGACACGAGCTGTCATTATGTATTTCCGTTGGAAGAGCCGGGCTTGGGAGAAACATGATCTGTTGGATCATGAGGAGGAAGTTGGAGCTCAGCCGGTGCCGGCAGTATGATGTTGATTTTGGAAAATAATTTCGATTTGAGTGGAGTATAGAAATAAAAAGGCGCCGCACTTGGGGCGTTAGTCAGATTAAAGAAGAGCCAATCATGGGATGGAGCATTCCTCCTGATGATGGGCTCTTTTTTCGTTATTTGTGCAGTATTACCTCGTTATCTTAGAGAGGTTCAGATCATAGGTGGGGGCTGTAGCGAAGTTTGTCACCAGAACAGGTTAGCAAAAATGATCAAAACGAAATGTGCAGCCACACGTATAGTAAGGATATGGAAAGGGGCTGGACTTTATTTGAATTCATACAGTGAATTGATTCAGCAAAGTCTCTACTTTATTGAAACGAATCTGTACGAGGATATCGGGCTTGAAGAAGTGGCGTCTGAAGCGCTTCTGTCACCCTATCATTATCATCAGGTGTTCCGCAGGGCAGTGCGGTCATCTCATTCGGGGTTATTTTGAACGGCAAAGGAAAAGTTTGGGTGGATAGTTTCCGTTTCGAAGAGGTTGATCCGAATACACCATTGACTCATATGGAGACAGAGTATGAGATGTCGGACGAGCCAATGAATTTGTCTTTTGAAGAGTGATCAGATGTGAATGCAGGTCCAACGTTAAGCTGAAGAAAGTATGGGAATTATGATATAATCCTGGGTAAGAATGGAGCTGATGCAGGATGACGGATTTGCTCGATCCTCGAGTTGATTTTGTATTCAAACGTATTTTTGGAAGTGAGCAAAGTAAAGATGTTTTGTTAGCTTTCCTTAACAGCACGTTTATTGAAACCGGTGAGTCGCCTCTTACGGAGATTACACTTATTAACACGTTTACGGACAAAGATAGTCCGGAAGATAAACAATCCATTTTAGATATCAAAGCGCGTACGGTGGAGGGTAAGTTAATCAACATTGAGATGCAGCTGTTTAATCCGTATAATATGGAAAAAAGGACGCTGTTCTACTGGAGTGAAATGTACTCTCACCAGATCAAGAAGGGCGAAAACTATAATCTTTTGAAAAAATGTGTGACGATCAATATTTTAAATTACTCATGTCTGGACAATGAACGATATCACAATGTTTTTCATTTACGCGAAGATCATACAGGTATTGGTTTGACAGATGATATAGAAATTCATGTGATGGAATTGACCAAACTGGATCAACACCCTGTCCCTATGGATAAGGGTGGACTGGTGAACTGGCTTTTATTCTTAAAAGGGATTGATCCATCAAACTGGGAGGTGCTGGCGATGAATGAACCGATGCTAAAAAAGGCGATGGACACGCTGGAATTTCTGAGTCAGGATGCAGCTACGAGAATGGCTTATGATGCACGGATGAAAGCACTAAGCGATGAAAAGTCGATGATTGAAGGTGCACGTGCTGAGGGTGAAGCCAAAGGGAAAGTAGAAGGTAGAGTAGAAGGTAAAGTGGAAATGGCTCGCGAGCTTCTTGCACTTGGCGTAGATATTTCAGCTGTGGTGAAAGCCTCCGGACTCTCTGCAGAGGAAATCAAAAAACTGCTGCCTAAGCAGTGATATGAAACTGAAATTACACTTTACAGGGCTAATCCAATTACGGGTTGGCTCTTTTTGTTGTGTTTGGGGTATAAAAAAAGTGGAGCGAAGTCGAAGCTGAGAGGATACAGTATATCTGGCGTTTCTCACAAATCGAAAAGTCCTCCATAGCTAATCAGGCCATACCTTGTTAACATAGATCCAAAGAATACGATAACTCATGACACATATAGAGGATGATTTCGATGAATAAGAAAGTATTGGTCGTGGATGACGAGTCAAGCATTGTCAGTGCCATTGCTTACGCGCTGCGGCGCGAAGGATATGAAGTAGAGACAGCAAATGACGGCGAAGAAGCGCTGGTCAAGGTGGCGTCATTCCATCCGCAGGTCATGATTCTGGACGTGATGATGCCCAAGCTGGACGGATACGGCGTATGCCGCAGGCTGGAGGATCGAGAGGATATCGGCATTATTTTGCTGACTGTCAAAAATGATATCGTGGATAAGATCGTAGGCCTGGAAATGGGCGCGGATGATTATATGACTAAACCGTTTGAGATCCGCGAGTTGCTCGCCCGGGTAAAGGCATTGATGCGCCGTGTGGAGAAAAGCAGCCCGTCCCCTGACGACCAGAAGAATCAGGTTATCGTCAATGGAACACTGCGCATCCATATCGCTCACCGCACCGTGACGGTGAATGAGGAGAAGCTGGATTTGACGCCAAAAGAGTTCGACTTGCTGACCATTCTGATGTCCAACCCCGAGCGTGTATACACGCGGGATGATCTGCTGGACCGGGTGTGGGGCATGGAATATGCCGGGGGCACACGCACGGTGGATATTCATATTCAGCGGCTGCGCAAAAAGATCGGCGATACCGACCAGCAAAAATTGCAAACGGTATACGGAATCGGCTATAAGGCATCAGCCCCTGAACCGGGCGGCTCGGTATGAGAATCAGCATCAAGCTGAAGTTCAGCGTTTTTCTAGCTGCATTGCTAATCCTGACCGTCGTTGTGCTCAGCTCGCTGGTATTGCGAGGTATTGAGCGCAACCAGCAGACGCAGATCGAGACCATTCTGTCCCAGCAGACCCGTCTGGTGAATCTGAATGTGCGGCAGTCTTACTATACCGAGTCCGTTCGTCTGGAGCAGGAGGTTTTTTTACAGCAAAATGGCCGCAGGTTGGCTCAAGAGCTTGCAAGCTCCACAGGTCTGCCCATCGCGCTTTATGATATGAAGGGACAGCAGGTTGGTTCATCAATCATGTCTGAGGAAAGTGCAGATATCACAGCGACGCTGAACTATGCGCTGCAAAATAAAATTGCTTATCACGAACAGGGGGACACCCTGCTATATGTAGCACCGCTGGACGGACCGGATGGACAGATGGGTGCTGTGCGCATGCAGTATCCGGTTCAGAGCTATCATGAATTCTATGCCCGTATCCTTCAGTTGTTTATGTGGGCGGGGATTGCGGTTGTTGGACTTAGCTTCATTCTGGGATATCTCTTCTACAATCGTTTTGCTGTTGCTATAACCCGATTGAAGAAGTCTGCCGATTCCATTCGTGAAGGGCATTATATTACCGAATCACCAGTGAGTCGCAAGGATGAATTGGGCGAACTGGGACAGGGCATTTATTATATGAGCACATCGATTCAACAAAATATTGAAGCCATGCATGCGGAACAGCAGAAGCTTCAGCTCGCTATCGAGAAGCTTCAGGCTCTGGAGCAGCAGCAGAAACAATATATCGGTAACATCAGCCATGAGTTCAAGACACCACTTACGTCGATTAAGGCATATGTGGAGCTGCTGGACATGTATAAGGATGATCCGCAATTGCTGGATGATGCCACGAGCAATATTGGCAAGGAAACGGAGCGGTTGTACGAGATGGTTGAGAAGGTATTACATTTATCAGCCCTGGAGAAATATGATTTTGAGAATCAGGCGGAAGACGTGGAGGTTCGTGCTCTACTGGAGGATGCCTGTGGCCGGATGCGGGGCAAAGCCGAGAAGTTTGCGCTGAACATGGAGCTGACGTTACTGCCTGCGGTGATCCGCAGCGATCGGGAGAGCCTGATGCATATTTTCATCAATCTGTTGGATAATGCGATCAAATATAATGTGCCGGGAGGTGTCATCCGGGTAAGCAATGAACTGCGAATGCAGGAGCGACAAGCGGTGATTCGCATCTTCAACTCAGGTACGCCCATTCCGGATGAGGCGAGCGAGAAAATCTTTGAACCCTTTTACACCATCAACAAAGACAGGGCCAGAAAAACCGGGGGAACCGGGCTGGGACTATCACTCGTCAAGCAATTTGTAGAGAAGCAGGGCGGCACAATCTCATTGTTGCCGGGCGATCCGAAACACGGGGAAGGGACGACGTTCCAGCTTGTTTTCCCTCTTGCCCATTCAAGTTTACAAGTTGGAAACAAGTCTGAATAACTTTGGAAGTATGCGATGTGTATGCTTGGTCTATAGAAAGCACTCAGGAGGGACCATGATGAATTGGAAACAGGCGGCTATGGGCACGCTCGGGGCGATTGTCCTATTATCGGTAACAGCATGCGGGGGAACAACGAAACCAGGGGATAATACACAGAACGGGAAATCCGGCACGGATATTACAGTCAAGGACAATACAAATACATCGGTATACCAGAGCTTTAAGCTGGAGAAAATCGATAAACTGTCGAATATGCGCGGGGTAGCGTGGCTAAGCAATGACTGGATTTTGTCGGATAAAGTAAACGAGTCCATGAAGCCTGTCACCGTTGAGGGTGAGAAACGTTACCCGCATAACTTATACATGTACGATATTACAAAGGGCACAGATACACCCGTGAAGGAAAGTGAAGTGAATCTGGGCTCACCACTCGTGTCCCCGGATAGTCAGTATATTTTCTACAGAGAACCAGAGGAATCGACGGGCAAAGGCTTCATTCTGAACCTGCACAACGGGGAAGTGGTTCCTGCAGGCAAGGAGGATGGATTTGTCTTTGAAGGCGCATGGCTGGATAAGGAGCATGTTGTTTTTCCAAACATGAATGGGGATATCATATCAGCAAGTGTGGATGGAACAACCAAAGCGCTGGTCAAGACGGGGAACTTCAATGTAAGCAGTGTCAGCGTTTCGGGGAATGTAATTTACTACATCACAGGCACGGACGGACAGTTGAATAGCTACGATACGAAGACCGGTGAAGTGAAGCAGGTGTTGAAAAGTGTAGAGAGGGTAATCCCGTCCAACGATGGATCAAGACTGGCGATTGTGAAAAAAACAGCCGATACCAAACGGGCGCTGGTGCTAACCGATCTGGAAGGGAATGAAAAAGCCACGCTTGCCAGAGGCACGCAGATCTTCGGCACGAGCTGGTCTGGTGACGATTCCAAAATCGCCTACACAATCAATTCGGAAAGTGACGATGAAAAAGGGCTGTTCGTCTCTAATACGGAATCGGCGGAGCAGTTCCAGATCTCGGCCGAAATGGATAACGCATCTGATCCACTGAGCTGGAGTCCGGAAGGCAACCGAATTTTGCTGTCACAGGCAGTGCAGGAAAATGAATCATACCACTTTGTCACCTCGGTCATTACGATCTCGCAGTAAATCATCATCGAAGAAGAAGTAAATTAGCAGAGCGGGCCTGACTCATATCGAGTTGGGCTTTTTCTGTACCTTTAACGCTGGTTTTCTGGGTTATACTGAAGAGACGAGAAGTAAAGGGGGAACATGATCATGGATGAAAAGGACTGCCGTCTGCTGCTGAGCGTTTCCGAAGAAAGTAGTCTGACCAAGGCTGCGGAGCGCATGTTTATGACCCAGCCGGCTTTGACATACCGTTTGCAGCAATTGGAGAAGGAATTTGGCGTGCCACTTATCGATAAAACGTTAAAAGGCGCCAGATTTACTCCCGAAGGAGAGCATCTCGCGATCTATGCCCGTAAAATGCTCAATGAGCTTAATCAGGTCAAGGAGCAGCTGTCGAACATTCGGAATGAGGTTAAGGGAACGCTGCGTCTTGGGATTGCCAATCATTATTCGTTGTACAAGCTTCCTCCCTTGTTAAAGCAGTTCAAGGAACTGTACCCTGAGGTTCAGTTTGCTGTGACCTGTGCTCTGAGTGTGGAGGTTATGGAACTGTTGATGCGGGATGAAATTCAGGTAGGGGTCATCCGGGGGGAGCATCCATGGTATGAGGGGAAACATCTGCTGCACGATGAACCGATCTGTATTGTATCCCGTGAACCCATTAATCTGGATGAACTTCCCGAGCTTCCGCAAATTGCATTTCAGGAGCCCTTGACGAAAACGGGTGGAACTCCTGTGAGCCCCTTCCGAGAGGGAGTAGCGGCCTGGTGGTATGAGCGCTATGAATGTTCACCAACCGTAGCGATGCGTGTGGACAGCTATGAGACATGTAAGGAAATGGTGCGTTATGGGCTTGGTTATGCCATTATTCCGGGTATTTTTGTGTCTGATTCGGATGGCCTTCACCAGCAGGAATTGATTCGACAGAATGGACAGGGATTGCGGCGTAATACGTGGTTAGTGTATAAGGGAAGTGTGCTGCAGCAGGCAACGGTGGGTCGCTTTATTGACTTGATGAAAACGGCTGGAACACAGCATGTTGTGGACGGAAACTAGATACAGACATAGCGGAATAGGTGCATTTATTCATGCATAATTATCCGATATTTTATTATCAAATAAGGAATTTTATTGCTGTTTGGCAGTGTCATTTTTATAGGAAGTACCCATTCGAAGGATGTACATAAGATTAAAATGTATACCGATGCCGTCTTGGCTAATATGAAAAATAACCAGTAATATACTGACATCTAATGATATCCATATGTTATTGTCTAGCGAGTCCATAAAATTTTTTATGGGCTATTCCTTAATTTTTTTGAATTTACTTCTGGCTTGGTCACACATACAATATATCCAATCTGATTGTATATTTATTCGATTAAATTGAATATAGAAATGCTGTATTTGGAGAAAGGCGGCAAAACAATATGTATCCTGACCCAGCTCATATGAAGCAAAAAATCAAAGAAACCGTAGATCGGCTGGACCCCGACTTGCGGGAATTATCCCTGCGCATTCACGCTAACCCTGAACTTAGCTTTCAGGAAGCCCAAGCACAACAATGGTTAACCGAACCGCTGGAAGCAGCCGGATTTCAGGTGGAAAAAGGCATTTCAGGCCTCGACACCTCGTTCCGTGCTGTATGGGAAGGCCAACCAAGTGGACCCACGATTGCACTGCTCGCTGAATATGATGCGCTGCCCCGCATCGGACACGCCTGCGGACACAATCTGATCGGAACCTCTGCTGTAGGTGCAGCACTGGCGCTCAAGGAATCTTGCCCTGATCTTCCGGGAAGGATCGTCGTTCTTGGCACACCGGCTGAAGAAGAGGGCGGCGGAAAAATCATTATGGTGAACGATGGCGTATTCAATGAGATTGATGCCGTCATGATGTGTCACCCGCAGCAAAAAACGATGGTACTGAGAGGTGCGTTGTCCTGTGTGGATGCAACCTTTACGTTCCACGGCAAACAGGCACATGCTGCCTCATCTCCTGAGAAAGGTATTAGTGCACTGGATGCCTTGGTCAACGCGTACGCGGGTATAAACTCACTGCGTCCTTATTTGAAGGATGACGTTAGGGTGAACGGGATTATCACCAAGGGTGGAGATGCGCCCAACGTGGTGCCTGAGCTGGCTGAAGCCGTATATATCATTCGGGCGAAGACCGTCGAAGAGCTGAAAATCGTCATGGACAAAGTATATCGCGTCGTGCGCCATGCTGCGGAAGGTGTTGGGGCTACGGTAGATATTACGGAAGGCCTGATCTATGCCGAGCGGAATAACAACAAGACTCTGGCGGGTCTGTTCCAGCAGAACCTGGAGGATATGGGTATTGAAGTGCATGATCCACCGCAAACGGGCGGCGTCGGTTCTTCGGATATCGGTAACGTAAGCCAGATTACAGCCGCAATCCATCCGTATATTCGGTTAGGAGATGCGACAACACACACACCTGAATTTGCCCGGCTTGCCGGAGCAGAGGAAGGCATGATTGAGCTGAACCGTGCGGCGAAGGCACTTGCACTGACGGCGTTCGATTTGTACGCAGACAAGGCAGCATTGCAGCAGGTACGTGATGAATTTGAAGCATGGAAACAACAGAAGGACGAGGGATGATGAATTGGAAAACATAACAAAACAACCACAACAACGGCGCAAATGGTTTAAGATGCCTCACACCTTCGTCATCTTGTTTATTCTGGTGCTGGTAGCTACCGTGCTAACCTACATTATTCCAGCAGGGGAATTTGATCGGGTCAAGGATGAAGCAACAGGCAAATCCTTGCTCGTTCCAGGTTCATATCATCATGTAGAGGCCAATCCAACGGGATTATGGGATATTCCCAAGTCCATCGTTCGCGGACTGGTTGACTCCGCGGACGTTGTATTCTTTATTTTCATCATCGGCGGAGCATTTCAGATCATTACGAGTACGGGAACGATTGAAGCCCTTACAGGTAGGGTAGCCCGTTCGTTCGCCAATAAGGGATTATGGGTCATTCCAATATTCATCACCTTGTTCTCAGTTGGTGGATTCACGATGGGCATGTCCACAGAGGTTATGGTCTTTGTACCGATCGGGATTGCCATTGCGCGTGCGCTGGGGTATGACGCTCTAACCGGTACGGCGATGATCTCGCTGGGGGCCTCGTGTGGTTTCACTGCCGGACTGCTCAATCCGTTCAACGTAGGACTGGCTCAGGCCATTGCAGAAGTTCCAATTTTCTCAGGGATGTGGCTTCGTGCAATTATCCTGGTGTGTCTCATCTCCGTGACAAGTATCTATATTATGCGGTACGCGTCCAGAGTGAAGTCTGATCCAACACGTGGTTTGGTGCATGAGCTGGAGCAGGAGCAGGCAGCAGATACACCTGCGGTGGACCTGAACAAACTGCCAACGATTCGCATCACACATATTCTGACTATCATTACAATTGTAGCTGGCTTTGCCCTGTTAATCTGGGGTGTATCGAAAGAAGGCTGGTGGATGGAAGAACTGGCGGCCCTCTTCCTGAGCATGGGCGTGATCGCTGGTCTTGTCTCCGGGTTCGGTCCTAGTCGAATTGCAAGTGAATTCGTCAAAGGTGCTAGTGGCATCGCTTATGGTGCCTTTATCATCGGTCTGGCAAGAGGCATCATGGTTGTCCTCGATCAGGGTAACGTGATTGACTCCGTAGTATACGGAATGTCTACAGCGGTTGGCGAATTGCCGTCCTCCGTGCAGGTACTGGGTATGTATTTCTTCCAAAATATCATGAACGTGTTCATCACCTCGGGTACAGGTATGGCAGTGACAACGATGCCGATTATGGTTCCATTATCGGATCTGCTCGGGGTTACCCGTCAGACTGCCGTACTGGCTTTCCAGTTCGGAGACGGATTCACCAACATGATTCTGCCAACGTCTTCAGCCTTAATGGGTAGTCTCGCGGTATCCGGCATTCCGTATCAGAAATGGGTTAGATTCTTCTGGCCGCTGATGGTCATGTGGATCGCTATGGGTATTGTATTTATGCTGATCGCCAATGCCATTCAGTATTCTTAATCGTTCAATTAAGGTAAGTAGCGAAAAATGTATTCCATAACTTACATTCCTTTCTATACATTTATATTGACTAAGCTATTCCGCTTCCGATAAACTAGAATGCAGGAATAAAAGTCGAATGTTCAAAGCAGCAGTTCGAGACATTGTTTCGGACGGCTGTTTCTTTTCTTTTTCATAAGCAAGGTTGCAACGTTGTAGTCTTGTCGGATGATCCGGCCAATAACAACATGGAATAGGAACAGGTGATACACATGTGTAACAGCGCGTACCGCGTGCTTTTATATTATAAGTTCGTGAAGATTGAAGACCCTGAAACGTTTACGCAAGAGCATCTGCAATACTGTAAGGACCTGGGTGTAAAAGGACGTATTCTGATTGCCTCGGAAGGCATTAACGGTACCGTATCCGGTACACCAGAGCAAACCGAGCAGTACATGAAGGATATGCATGCCAACCCGCTGTTCAGCGATATGGTATTCAAGATTGATGATGTCGAAGAGCATGCGTTCAAAAAAATATTTGTTCGTCACAAAGCTGAGCTGGTTACGTTCCGTGTGGACGAAGACTTGGACCCGAACGAAATTAGCGGTAAACGGTTGTCCCCGAAAGAATTTTACGAGCATCTTCAACAGGAGGATGTCATTGTAATTGATGGCCGCAATGACTACGAGTACGAGATTGGTCATTTTCGAGGTGCAATTCGTCCGGACGTAGAGTCGTTCCGCGAGTTTCCGGAATGGATTCGGGATAACCTGGGCGACATGAAGGACAAAAAGATCATTACTTACTGTACTGGCGGTATCCGTTGTGAAAAGCTGACCGGGTTCATGATTAAGGAAGGTTTCCAGGACGTGGCTCAACTTGATGGCGGAATCGTGACCTATGGTAAGGATGATGAGGTACAAGGTCGTTTGTTTGATGGGAAATGTTATGTTTTTGACGAGCGTATTTCCGTGCCGATTAACCGGACGGATGAAGATATCGTGATTGCCAGCTGTTATCACTGTGGAACGACGCATGACCGTTATATTAACTGTCCAACCTGCAACCTGCAGCATGTAAGCTGTGAGGATTGCGAAGAGACGCATAACCGCTTTTGCTCGGATGCCTGCCGGGAGGCAGCACCGGTAACCGCATAAGCAGGGAGAGCAGGTGCTGATCGTGAAGCGCGAAGAGGAACGAACGACGCGTGAACGGATTTTGTTCATGCTGAAGCAGCAAGGCACAATGACCGCAAGGGAAATGACAGCTGAGCTTGGTCTGACCGGCATGGCGATTCGCCGTCACCTCACGGCACTGGAGCAGGAGGGATGGATTGAAGTTCGGGAAGCCAGAGCTACAGCTGGACGTCCCTCCGCCGTATACCATCTGACGGTACGCGGGGATAGCTTTTTCCCAAAATCATATTCATCACTGACCCTGGAACTGCTGGAGGAACTGTCGGATTCAGCGGGCAGCGGTGTCGTGGATGCATTGTTCGAGAGCCGCCGGGACAAGCTGCTTCGCAGCGGACAGCCACAGATGCAAGGTCAGGATCTGGCCGGACGTGTCGAGGAACTCGCGCGCATTCAGAATGCAAACGGATATATGGCCGATGCCTCCAAGGAAGAGGATGGCACCTATGTGCTTACCGAGCTGAACTGCCCTATTGTGCAGGTAGCGAGTGTCTATAAACAGGCTTGCCGCTGTGAACTGGAACTGTTCCGTTCATTGCTGCAGGCTGATGTGGAGCGCACCGAATGTTATGCGGATGGCGGCAAAAAATGCACGTACCAGATTCGCGAAGCGGCTGGGAATTAGCATGTATAGAGATTGTTTCGATCACTCGGAACAGTCTCTTTTTTGTTTGGAAAATGACGTAAAAACGTTATATTAAGTATTAGATGCGTGTTATTATTAAATTTACATCCAGCTCAAAAAAATGCGTAGCGATTAACATTGTTAATTTCAATATGCTCGCTAATGATCATTATCACAACGTATTTCATTTAAGAGAAGATCATACAGATATATCCCTGACAGATGATATAGAGATTCATTTTAGGCGAAATTTCGAAGTTAAAAGACAACAACATTATGATGAATGATGGATTAGTGCGATGGCTATTATTTTTAAAGGGGATAACCAAGTCTAGCTGGGAGGAGTTATTGATGCACGAACCGGAACCGGCGTTGAAAAAAGCCATGAGTGTATTGGAGTTTCTGAGCCAGGATGAGCAAGCACGTCAACAATATATCGACCGTCAGAAATTTCTATGGGATGAAGTTTCCATGATTGAGGGCGCACGAGAAGAAGCTCTCAAGAAAGGCTTGGAGGAAGGCATCCAAAAAGGAATCGAAGAAGGCATCAAAGAAGGCATCAAAGAAGGAGAAGCAGAGAGTAAACGTAAAATCGCAATCAATATGCTCGCTTTGGGGCTTGATCAAGATACCATTATCAAAGCTACCGGGCTAACATTATCTGAACTAGAAGAATTGAAAAAAGAAAAAGAATGATGTGTATTTTCTCTTCACCCAGTTGTATATCCTTTCTTAGCAGAGGCCTTATTGCAAAATTGCAGAGGCCTTTTTTTGTTTTATGTAATGTTTTCTCTCACGTATCTGCAATGAATGCAAATTGGAAGCGGTTCAACCATTGACGGGAAACAGGTCGCACCTTAATATTAGGGAAACAATAAAATACCAACACGAGTCATGGACTTCAGTCGCATGAGAAAAGTCTATATTTGTCTGCTTTTGTCGGTCAAAGCAACAATGCGTTGAAGCGTTCGTTTTGTCCCGTCCTATCGTGTCACTTGGATAACGATGAGGGCATCAACATTTTAGAAGATGGAGAGGGGTTCTCACACATGAAAAAGAAATGGTTAATGTCTCTGATGATGGTTGCATCTATGATCGTAGCGGCAGGTTGCGGAAATAACAGCGGCGGTAGCACAACGACCGAGGGATCGGGCAGCACAACAGGTGAAGGTACGGCAGAAAAATCGTATCGCATCGCGATCTCGCAAATCGTCGAGCATCCATCGCTGGATGCCACACGTGAAGGATTCATTGCAGCGCTGAAGGATGCTGGTCTTGAAGAGAACAAGAACTTGACGATTGACTATAATAACGCGCAAGGCGATTCAACGAACAACCTGTCCATTGCCCAGAAGATTGCCGGCGATTCCAAGAATGACCTGGTTCTAGGGATAGCAACGCCATCCGCACTGGCCCTGGCTCAACAAGTGAAGGACAAGCCATTGCTTTTCGCGGCAGTGACGGACCCGCTGGGTGCCAAACTGGTGAGTGACATGGACAAGCCAGGTGGTAACGTAACAGGTGCATCGGATACGAACCCGGAGGCGATCGTGCAATTGGCTGATTTTATCGCCAAATATTTACCGGATGTGAAGACGGTAGGTCTGGTTATTAACGAGGGCGAACCGAATGCGGTGGTGATGGCGAACAATGCGGAAAAAGCGCTGGCAACACATAATATCAAGCTGGTCAAAGCACCAGTTACGAACACATCCGAAGTAAAACAGGCAACCGATTCTCTGGTTAGCAAAGTGAATGCCTTCTATATCACGCTGGATAACTCGGTAGTTAGCGCAGTGGATACAATCATCCAGACCGCGAACAAAAATAAAATTCCGTTCTTCTCCAGTGACCGGGATACCGTGGAAAAAGGGGCTTTCGCAACCGTTGGCTTCAAATACTACGATCACGGATACCAAGTGGGTGAAATGGCTGCGGACATTTTGAAAAATGGGTCGAAACCGGGCGACATGAAAGTCACCGTGCCGGACAAGCTGGATCTGATTCTGAACCTGAAAGCTGCTGAAGCTCAAGGCATCACTGTTACCGATGAGATGAAGGCAGAAGTGAAGGACCAGGATAACAACATTATTCAATAATCTGACCGGAGATCCTCCGGCAGTACGGATGCGAGGCGGACGTGCAGGCGGGTTCGCCTCATTCTTTTCGATAGACAGGGAGGAAGCAATGTGAATTTGACTTGGGGTTCAATTGAAGGGGCAATCGAGCTTGGATTGTTGTATGCACTGATGGCATTGGGTGTATATATTACATTCCGCATACTGGACTTCCCCGATCTCACCGTAGACGGAAGTTTTACAACTGGAGGCGCAATCGCGGCGGTCATGATATCCAACGACTTCTCTCCTTGGCTCGCTTGCTTGGCAGCAATGGCTGGAGGAATGGTGGCTGGCGCCTGTACAGGTCTGCTGCACACCAAAGGCAAAATTAACGGGCTGTTATCCGGTATTCTGATGATGATTGCTCTGTATTCAATTAATATGCGTATTCTCGGCGCACCGAACAAATCCATTATGGGCATGGATAACCCCTTCTCGGGTGAGCATGTCATGGTTATCATTATCGTAGTTGTGCTGGTATTCAAAATCATGCTGGATCTGTTTATGAAAACAGATATCGGACTGGCACTGCGCGCCACAGGTGACAACAAACGCATGATTCGCAGCTTCGGCGCGAATACGGATGTGACCACCATTGTTGGTGTCAGTCTGTCCAACGGACTTGTTGCGCTGTCTGGAGCATTTATTGCACAGCAATCCGGTTTTGCAGATATTACGATGGGAATTGGGATGATCGTTATCGGACTGGCCTCCGTTATTATCGGGGAAGCCATTCTGGGTGCAAGAACCGTATTCTGGGCCACACTTGCGGCCGTTGTCGGTTCAATTATTTACCGGATTGTGGTCGCGATCGCACTCCAGGTCGAATGGTTTGATACATCGGATCTGAAGCTGATCACCGCTGTGATCGTTATTATCGCACTTGTTTTCCCAACCATGCAGCGCTCCATGAAGCAGAAAAGCCTGGCTCGCAAACGAACCGAAGAGCTTATGGGCTCGTCGAGCCAACAGGCGAAGGGAGGCATGTGATTATGCTTGAGATTACACAAGTGACCAAACTGTTTAATCCGGGAACGACCGACGAGAAGACTGCGCTGGTTGGCGTAAACCTGACGATGAACCCGGGAGACTTCGTGACCGTGATTGGCAGTAATGGCGCGGGAAAATCAACGTTGATGAACATTATCTCAGGCGTCATGAAGCCAGATATGGGCGATGTGCTGATCAATGATCGTTCCATCAAAAGCCTGCCTGAGCATAAACGCAGCAGTTGGATTGGCCGTGTGTTTCAGGACCCGATGGCGGGTACAGCACCGCATATGTCCATTGAGGAGAATATGGCGATGGCGTACAAACGTGGCAAGGGCCGTGGACTGGGCTTTGGAGTGACCCGTGCAAGACGGGAGATTTTCAACGCCCAGTTGGAGAAACTCGGCATTGGACTCGACAAACGCCCCAATGCCAAAGTGGGCCTTCTGTCTGGCGGTGAACGCCAGGCGCTCAGCCTGCTCATGGCAACATTCACCCAGCCGCAAATTTTGCTGCTGGACGAGCATACGGCTGCGCTTGATCCTTCTCGTGCGGAGCTGATCACAGAGCTGACAGAGACGCTTGTACGTGAGATGAGACTTACAACGTTGATGGTCACACACAATATGGAGCAGGCCATACGTTTGGGCAATCGTCTAATTATGATGGACAAAGGCCGAATTATTTTGGACGTTAGTGAAGAGCGTAAGCGCACGCTGACCGTACCTGAGTTATTGGGTGAGTTTGAACGTATCAGCGGTAAAAAAATGGCCGACGATCGCGTGGTGCTGGGTTAAATCCAGGGAGCACCTTGCGATTACCGAAGAGAGCCAGTACATCTCATTACAAAAACCTTTTGCGTTCTCGCAAAGGGTTTTTGTGGTATGTTGAACAGAATAAGGATCACAAGTAGTAAGCATACATAGGAGGGCCAAGCATGTTGTTACAATTCGATGAAGGAACATACACGGTAATCCAGCGCACCGATTCCATCCGCCTGCTGGCGAAGGAATTTGCACTGCTGTATTTTTTGTATGAGAACAAGGAAAAAGCCTTTACTCGCAGCCAACTGCTGGATCGGGTATGGCCCTTGGAATATCCGGTTGAACGCACCGTGGACGACCATGTGTATCGACTGCGCAAGAAACTGAAACGTTGGGAAGAAATTGCACTGGAGACCGTGCGTGGTTATGGTTACCGACTTATCATCCGATCGAATATGGCAATATTGCCCTCTAACCCTTCCGCCCAAGATCAGGAGATGCGAGAAGTGATTCATGGATTGTTCCGCAAATATCATCTGTATGGGCAGGGCAAATCGATGCTCACGCTGCTGGATCAGCAAGAAGCACTGGGCATTGAGATTGATCCATTTTATCAGTTGTATATTCACTTTATTCAGGGAGATCTGGAATGGTTGATTACAACGACGGAAATTCCCTTCGAGGAACGTTTGTATTGGCTGCTAATTTTTACACATACCCTGATTGAACCATCGGAGAGTTTGCCATTGTACGAAAAGGCTCTGAAATCATCCGCTTTGTCTGCCGATCAGCTTCGTGAACTTCGTATTCTGAACATTGTTGAAGTCTACGCAGAGGTGGGCCAGTATGAACGAGCCAAGGCTCGACTCATTGAAACGTATCACGTGATGGAGAAAGATGAACTGGTTCATTTCAGACTTCCGGTAAAGCTCTCAGCGTTGTATGTGGAACTGTGGGGTGGCAGCGGCGAAGCGGTAGAGGATCAGATGTCTGCTCTGCGTTCCGGGTTGAAAGATGCGCCATACTTGCGGGAAATCGGACGCTTTCAAGTTATGGAAGGCCTATGGTTGCTTAGACAAGGGAGAATCCGAGAGGCAGAGCCTAGAATGGACGATGGTCTGGACGTATTGAAAATGACATTGAACGCACCGCTATATCTCAATTCGGCTTACCAAATATTGTTGTTCATGGCACACCACCGGATAGAGGGGCGACTTCGCACTAAATACCATCAAATTTATGCGGATATCTCCAAAAGTTACGGCGTGCCTATTTATGGACAACAAATTGTGGATGAAATCCGCACATTTTTATCCCCGTTTGCTCCATCCTCTGATCTTCCTCTGATATAACACCCTTATGATTACAGCCAAGGAACATATAAGCCAGCAACAAGGCTGTAATCAGGGGAGGAAGTATACGTATGAACGTCATTTCAAATGAACCCAATCCATCATCCATTTCGTCCAATGGTTCATCCAAAAGCCTATGGACCAACTTCCGCTTCATGCGGATGTTTATTGCTTATTCGCTCGCAACCTTTGGAGATTGGTTTGACGCGCTCGCCATCCAGGTAATGGTCGCTTATCGTTGGGGTGCTGATCCTCTGATCATAGCCCTTATTCCGGTATGTATGGCTGTTCCGGGGATCGTACTTGGCTCGGTGGCAGGTGCACTGGCTGATCGTTTGCATAAGGTGAAAATCATGATGATATGTGATGTGATCACCGTCTTATTAACGATTGCAATTCTGTTCGCGCCAAGTGCGGCTTGGCTGCTGCCGCTTCTTGCTTTACGAGCGATGATGGGGGTATTCCATGTACCTGCGCAGCAGGCACTTACGCGTCAAGTGGTAGCAGAGGAGCATTTGTTTCAAGCATCGTCACTGAACGGTTTTGTGAACCAATGCTCCAAAGTAGCGGGACCGCTGCTGGGTGCAGTCATTGTGGCCGTCTTTTCACCGCAAGTCTGTATTTTAATCAATGCTTGTACACGTTTGTTGTCCGGAGTCGTGTTATGGCCTTTACGGCGTCTAACAGAGGATCCAGAACCTTCTGCATCGGATGGAGGTCCTTTGGAAACGGGGGAGACCGCGGAATCTCTATTCATTCAATGGCAGAAGGGTTGGCGTTTTATCCAGAGCAGCCGCACCCTTCTGAGTACGATTCTGTTTGGTTGCTTTGGATTAATGGCGATCCTCATGATCGATTACCAGTTTACGACGCTGTTTCGGGAGATCAAGCCTGGCAACGAAGCTCTGATCGGCTGGCTGGGATCATCCGCTGGGGCAGGTGCGGTTGTGATTATTCTACTATTGAATCGACTTCCGCGAATAGGGTATGGCTGGGGGTTGGGTGGAGGATATTTGCTGATTGGTGCCGGAATTGCTGCGCTTGGCTGGGTCAGTTCCCAAACGTCCGAGTTCTGGATTATCATCTGGGGCTTATGCATCGGAGTGGGCAATGGACTGTTCATGGTGACGTTGAATTACTTGCTGCAAAAAGAAACCCCTCCTGCCTTTGTCGGCCGTGTATTCGGTATTCAAAACTCGCTTTCGAGTGTCGTGCTGGTCGTTGCTCCACTTGCTGGAGGTGCCTTGATTCGGAGCGTGGGGCCCAGTCCCACATTTCAATATATTGGCATGGTGACACTGGCCATTGGTTTGGCCGGCATGTTGCTGCAACGAATCTTATGGAAGGGGGAACAACCACTTCCGGCAGAATCGACTGGTGAACATGGGCAGAAGCCAGTCAGACAGCCATAACTGCCATCGTTACGGTAAAAAGAAGATCGAACGATGAACAGCCGCTACGGTTACTTATCCGTAAGCGGCTCTTTCCATCTAATAGGGCAGTACATCATACTTCCCACCAAGAGAAATAGGAGGTGGAGGCCATCAGCCCCCCAACTGAGAGTGAGCCACTCACCGACAGGTTAATGGACTGACCGGGAGGAACCACGTAACGTCCTAACTCATTGGATAGAAAGGGACCTACCTGCAAGGGCATAGCCAATAAGGTTGTGGTACCCGTGGGAGCGGCAGCGGAGAATCGCACCGTTGCAATGCTCGTGTTACTGCTTGATAAATTATTGTTTACCGGTGTGAGTGTGCTCGGTGATGTCAATGTTCCATTTGCAGACAGAGTCATGGTACCACTGAAGGAAGAAAGCAAGTTGAGCGCGACTGTGATTCCGCCAGAAAGCCGTGATATATATACATTTTTACCGCTCCCGGCTGGGTTGGTCAGTTGGACAGTAGCAATAACACTGCCCCCCAGCAATCCTAGTGTTGTGGAGTTGGTTGAGCCTGCATTGTACAGATTGCCAGTACTACCTGCATTATTCTCAGGTGGAGCCACAATGCCGGGAGAGGTAAACGTATTCGTAATGGATGTATAAACGGGACGGTTTAGCGGGTTGAACACGTGATCATTCGGCATTGTGCACACTCCTTTTTTAAATGATATGTCAGAATTCCCACCAGGAAAGATTAATGGAGGCGGTTTGGGAGCCTGTTCCCGCACTGATGGATAGTGTCTGTCCTGGAGGGACGATGATAGAACCGTTCAGGTTTAACATATACATGCCCGCTGTAAGAGGAATGCTTAACAAGCTTGTTAATGTTCCCGTTAATGTGCCGGTATTTTGCCTTGTTGTCATTACACTCGTATTGGTATTGCCCAACAATGTATTGACTGGCACAGGTGTGGTACCACCTGTAATGGTTCCGCCGGAATAGACAATGAGTGTAGCAGCTGCGGTTGTGCCTCCGCTGATCCTAGAGACGTACAAGGTACGCCCACTGCCCACTGCATTAACGACCTGCAGCAACAGATTTAGTCCAGCACCTACACTGACATTATTGGTAGTCAGTGCAAAAGAACTGCCTGCGGCTGCCGCCCCGCCCTCTGGAGTGGACTCAATGCCAGGGGCAGAGAATGTATTAGTCAGTTGAGTATATAAGGGACCGTTAGATTGATTGAATACATTGGAATTGGTCATATAATCCACCTCCAATCTGCCTGAATAAGATAACCAAAGTGAATTTTTTGGAATGTGCTGCTTCTATGAAATTTTGAAATAGAGACGTGAAGAGGTTGTACTTGCAGTGTATGTGGGAAAAAGGGGAAGGGTTTGGGATACAAACAGTAAATCCTCAAATAACGGCGTATGCCGTGCCCGTATTTTACATGCAGGCATACGATGCGTAAGCACATTTTTTAAGGGGAAATCGATATGAGTCGAACAGCGAAGCGTAGCAAGAAGAGAACGAACCAAACAACTAAATATGTCAGCCGTCGCCAATCCCGTCGTTCCTGCCGCGCTAAATTGCTGAAACCTCCTTGTTCCCGGATTACTCGTCCCCGGTTCAAGCAGGGTACTTCCTCACGTACGACACTCCCTGGTGCTACTCACTGTTTTACAGAGCATACGTATGTCGGAGCCGAGACAAACGGTAGTATGAATTCTCTTCCGGCTCAAGACACCTCATCGCTCAGCATGTACACATATGGCATTGTAAATCGGGGCGAACATCCGGCTCTTGTGCAGATTCAGATCAGCCCTAATGCCAGGGACTATGCTGTGGACAGCCAGGAAGTGATTGCCGGAGGGCAGACCAAAGCGCTTGTGCCGCTGCGATTCCTGCGTTATACCCGGCTGGTTATCCAATCGGTTGAACCGGATCAGCCGACCCGGCTCGATGTTTATTTTCAGGCACAGCGTATGCCGTAAGAACGTGGAATTCTACAACCGATTTGACCAGGGAGGAGGACGAGGCATATGCCTAACTTTACAACGTTTAACACGAATCCGGATAATCTGAGAACTCTGATTTTTGGTCATGATAGTACAGGCGCAGCCCAGCCGGTTCACACCGATACAAGCGGGAACGTACTCGGAATTATTTTGGATGGTACGATCAGTAATATCTCAGGTCTGACTACCGTTACGATTAATGCCGGAACTATCACAAATATTCTTAACGGAACGATTACCAGCGTCCTCGGAGCAACGATCACGGCGGGTACAATTAACAGCGTGCTTGGCGCAACCATCACAGCCGGAACATTAACAAACCTGCTGAATGGTACAATCACCAGTGTTTTGGGAGCCACCATTACTGCCGGAACGATCACAAGTGTGCTCGGGGCAACCGTGACGGCGGGGACATTAACAAACCTGCTCAATGGTACCATCACCAGCGTGCTTGGAGCTACAATCACCGCAGGAACACTGACGAACTTGCTGAACGGTACAATTACCAGTGTACTGGGAGCGACGATCACAGCCGGAACGATCACCAGCGTGCTTGGAGCCACAGTGACCGCGGGAACACTGACGAACTTGCTGAACGGTACAATTACCAGTGTACTCGGGGCGACGATCACAGCCGGAACAATTACTAGTGTACTGGGAGCAACGATTACGGCGGGTACAATCAATAGCGTTCTAGGAGCCACAGTGACCGCAGGGACACTGACGAACTTGCTGAACGGTACAATCACGAGTGTACTGGGAGCGACGATCACAGCCGGAACGATCACCAGTGTGCTTGGAGCCACGGTGACGGCGGGGACGCTGACGAACTTGCTGAATGGTACAATCACAAGTGTACTGGGAGCGACAATCACAGCCGGAACGATCACCAGTGTACTGGGAGCAACAATCACGGCAGGTACAATCACCAGCGTGCTTGGAGCGACGATTACCGCAGGGACGCTGACCAATCTGTTGAACGGTACAATCACAAGTGTACTGGGAGCAACGATTACAGCCGGAACACTGACGAACTTGTTAAATGGTACCATCACTAGTGTACTGGGAGCTACCGTGACAGCGGGAACGTTAACGAATTTGCTGAACGGTACGATTACCAGTGTACTTGGTGCCACCATTACAGCCGGAACGTTGACCAATTTGTTGAATGGTACCATTACCAGCGTATTGGGAGCCACGATTACGGCGGGTACACTCAGCAGCGTGACGTCCATCTCGCAAAAAAGCTTTCAGGAATCACAGCTTCTCAGCACGCCAACGGCAAACACGTTTACACCGCTTCCGGCGGTCACGACGAGTGTATTCGGCACTTATTCTTTCTTTGTATATAACAGGGGGCCGGGGCTTAACCGGGTCGATGCCCGCGTGGAAATCAGTGCCAACGGTACCAACTGGTACGATGATGTGGACACGGTGACCGGGATTTTGCCAGGCTCGGTCGATGTTCTGGTGCCGCAGCGTTTTCTCAAATATACACGTCTTTCCTACCGCTCCAGTCTGCTGGGAGCATCCAGCACGATTGATGTGTTCTTCAATGGACAAGGCACATAACCCGGTTTGTTGTCATATAGGTACATGGAGTCCCTTTGGTGGGCTTCATGTACTTTTTTTTGCATTGGAGGTGGCTGCATATGCAGAACAGGTTACTCGGAATTCATATGATTGTGCAAAATGAAGAACATCATCTGGCCCGCTGTCTCGACAGCTTCAAGCCGATGGGCAGCGAATGCTTCATTACAGATACCGGGTCAACAGATCGTACACCGGAGATCGCCAGACATTATGGAGCAACGGTGCTTCACGCCCGTTGGGAAGATGATTTTGCACATGCCAGAAATATAAGTTTGCCTCTCGCGAGCACGGAATGGATTCTGTGTCTGGACGCGGATGAGTATGTCATACAGGGATTGGAAGAGCTTTTGGATTATCTACCGAAGGTCCATAAGAGCGTTTCGAGACTGCGGATTACGATAGAGAACCGAATTGGCGAGGGAACGGGAGAGAGTGTCATCTTCCAACCTGTGCGTCTTTTTCGCGCCCACCAAGGATATCGGTATGCGGGGCGTATCCATGAGCAATTGGTTCGTGGAGGAGCAAAGGATGATGGAAAACAAGAAGAAGGCGCTCTGGAAATAAACGACTCCTCTACCCGTGAGGAAGACGGGATCGCTGAGCATGAACCCTTGGCTCCACTGTGTTTGGTTCATGATGGTTATTTGCCGTCCACGATTGCTCTAGGACATAAACCCTTGCGTAATCTAAAGCTTTTGCAGCTGGAATTAGCTGATCGTCCGGGGCAACCTTTTCACCTCTATAATGTGGGGGTAACATACTGTCAGCTAGGGAATATCGAACAGGCAGCAGAAGCCTTTACTGAATCCTTTCTTCATACACCCCTGCAAGCTCCGTATCGCTCCACTCTGGTTCGGGACTATGCCAAGGTTCTTCTGGCAATGGGGCGCTATGACGAGGCTCATGGGTTATTGGCGGTAGAAAGACAGCGTTATGCAGGGTATGCCGACCTGCATCTGATATATGGAGAGATTTTGGAGCAACAGGGTCTGGAGGAGAGGGCCTACAAGTCTTATGCAAGAGCAACAGATTGCCGGGAGGGCTTCAATGGAGCTGATCTCAAGGACAATAACAAGGCAGAGATTCGAGGCGTACATCAGCAGGCAATTGAACAAACAGATAAACCAGGAAGCGATGAATTATGTGAGGGCAAGTCCTCTGAAGATGTTCACAGAGAGCCAGCTCGAATGGAAAGATATTACGTAACGGATATAGGTTGCGATAGCTACAAGGCCTATACAGCCATGGGAAGGCTTGCACAGAAAAGAGGCTTTCTGCAGGAGTCTGCTCATCTGTACAGCCTGGCTCTGGGGAGCGAGATCACGTATGCTCCTGCATGGACAGGGTTAGCCGATGTATTGCAGCAATCCGGAGAGACGGATGAAAGCATAACAGAGACATTACTCGCACGCTGGAAAGAGATTTCAAAGAAAGAGCGCTCAAAGGAAGAGGATTCAGATCCGAGCGTAATAACATACGAGGATGATCTGGCGCATGTGGTTTATGCACTTGCTTCCAGTGGAGCGTATGGGCAGGCATTGAACTTGCTACATGGAGATGCCCGAAATACGCGTATAAAAAATGAAGAGTACCTGTATTGGATGTTATGTGACAACAGGGTATCAGATGCGTTGCAGTACGTGCAGAATCAGTGGAGTGAGGAACTGAGTGAGGCTAGGAACCTCCATCCTGAGCAACGATCGGACTTGGCAGTGACCTTTTGGACAAATGAATTATCTGTACCGGAATCATTGGTGGCAGCAGCAGAACCACAGGAAAGGGAAGGCTGGAGGCTGCTGAATGACCTGCTGGATACGGGAAAACGGGTGCATGTCGTGGATGACAGAGATGGGAAAACAGCTCATCAGACGCTTCAGGTTGCAACGGAGCTGAGTAAGAACATATTGACTCGGGCAGTGCAGATGGGGCAACTGGCGTTTGTCAGGAAGCTGTACGAGAAGATGGCTTCGACTAATCCTGAACACGACGAAAATGATGTTCATAGCCAATGGCTGGCCGCTGTTCTTTACCGCCAGGGATACACCATGGCGGCCGCAGATCTGCTCATTCAATGTATGTCACAAGGCGATTTGGATGCGGAAAGCCTCTTTTACCTTGGGGAAGCCGTGTATGCTAAAGGGCATTACAATCAGGCATTGATTCTTTTCCAGCAGGTATTGGAGAAGGATTCAGAACAGCGACAGGCGAGAGCTGGAGCTGCTGTCTGTTATATGAGGTTGGCGCTAGAGGTTATCAGACAGGAACGAACTCGCTCACCCGCTGACAAGGTACTTTTGGCACAACAGACTGTTTTGGAGCAGCAACTACGCACCGCAGAGGGTATCCCTTGGCGCACGGTGTTCCGTGCGAAGGAGAGGAGGAACCAGCTTGCCGACCAAGCACATTTCATTATGCATGATCGTGAAGGATGAAGAAGAACTGTTGCCTCATTGTCTTGAAAGTGTCCGCGGGGCGGTGGACGAGATCATTGTTGTGGATACCGGTTCGTCGGACCGAAGTGCTGCCATTGCCAGGGAATATGGGGCAGTAGTTGTGCCGTTTGTGTGGAGCGACGATTTTGCCGCGGCACGAAATGCTGGGCTGGAGCGGGCTTCGGGCGAATGGATTCTTTTTCTCGATGCGGACGAGGCGTTGGATGAGAATGCACGGGAGCAGATCAGAAGCTGGACGGCAGCCAGCGGATGTGACGGATTGTTTTTAAATATCCATAACTATACGGGTTCAGGTCAGCAGGGGGTGACGGTAAATCCGGTATTGCGCCTCTTCAGGAACGAGCCGGAGCATCGGTTTGAGGGTCGGATTCATGAGCAGATTGCGGTGGCAATCTGTCGGAAGAATCCACAGGCTGCTTTTCACGTGACAGACATGATCATTCACCATTACGGGTATCAGACAGCCATTGTGGAGCGCAAGGATAAGGTGAACCGGAATTTGCGTTTGCTTCAACAGGCGGTGGAGGAAGAGCCGGAGCAGCCATTTCATCACTATAACCTGGGTGTCGAGTATCTGCGGATGGGGGAAACGGAACAGGCACTGAAGACGTTTGGCGTAGCAAAAGCGGGAATTGATCCAACCCTGACAAGTTATGCGCATCTGTTGTTCAAATATGAGATTCGCTGTTTCCAGCATTTGAGTCGCTGGCAGGAAGCATTGGATCATATCCATGCTGCTCTTGAACTCTTCCCAGAATACACGGACCTGCTGCATCATCGCGGAGTATGTGAGGAGGCGCTGGGGGAGACCGAAAAGGCAGAACTATCGCTGCGTGAAGCAGTTCGTATGGGACCGCCGCCACCCATATTTCATACAGAAGAAGGAATTGGAACCTATCAGACCTGGTATACCTTGGGTAGGCTGCTGGAGGGGCGGGCGGATCTTGAAGGTGCTGTGGATGCTTATGTGGAAGCAGTCCGTGCGAAATCGAGCCTGCTGCCGCCGTTGTACCGGATTTTTCGGATCATGCGGGTTTCGGGTCAAGAGCAACACTTGGTGGAGCTGATTAAGGAGCGATTTGCAATTACTTCAGAAGAGGCGATCCAGAAAGTATTGGGCATTCTGGAGCAGTGTCGTTGTTATGATACAGCTGTGAAGTTGTTGCCAGACATATCTTCAGACCTTTCCGGGGAGATGCGGGAGAGGTTATCCATGGCTGAGGCTTTGCTTCAGATTCAACAGGGGAAATGGAACAAGGCACGCCTTAAGCTGGACACGGTACGGCGAAAAAAAGGAGAGCTTTCTGTATCAGCTACCCATTGGATAGAGCGACTAAACTGGATTGAAGGTAGACCAATAGAGGGGAAAGATCAACTGACTGCGTGGCTGTATCGTCATTCGCAACCGGGTACGGAGTCGGAGCGATATCAACAGACAGAACGAATCGGGAGTTCACAAGCCGATGCCCAAAATGACGACACAAACGTGGCTGCTGGAACAGCATATAATGGCTGGCAGGCAATTGGATTAATGATGGAGGGATGCGTGTCATCCGGTAAATGGGATGTCCTGCATGCGCTGGTTCAGCTTGGTCAGGGGCAGTTGGCAGAAGGAGTATATCCATTGGTGGAAGGCGCCCGGCAGGAAGCGGGAGAACCCTTTGTTGGAGCCTCCGATTCACGTGTGGGAACCAGCTGGTTGGTGAAAGGGCTTGTCAGTGCTGCCGATCATCACTTCGAGGCATATGCTCAAGGGACAGAAGGACAGCGAGACCGTTGTTGGCCTGTGGTTCAACAGATTAGGCTGGATTTACCGGGGCCGGATGGTTTTGAGTTTTGAAGATTGAATGAAAGAGAGCAGAACCCCGTATAGGAAGGAGGGAGGATGAACATGCAGACAGGAATCAGCCTGTGCATGATTGTGAAGGATGAGGCCCGGTCGCTTCAGCGATGCTTGGATGCTATTCAGGATGTTGTGGATGAGATCATCATTGTGGATACGGGATCAACGGATGAGACGATCGATATTGCCCGTCGTTATGGGGCGGTTGTCATCAGTGCGGCATGGACCGGAGATTTTAGTGCTGCCCGCAACCTGTCTCTTGCTGCGGCCACTCATCCTTGGATTCTGGTACTGGATGCGGATGAAGTCTGGATGCAGACCGAGCACAATCTGACGAAGATGAAGCGGCTGCTGACCTCAAGTCAGGACGACGTATGGGGCTACTGGATACAGGTCACGAGTTTGCTCGGAATGTCTGGAGAAGAGCGTGTGACGGATGCGGTGTGTCGTTTATTTCGGAATGATCCCCGGATTGCTTTTCAAGGCATGATTCATGAAGAAGTGGCATCTTCGATTCTATCCTTCGCTCCGTGGGGTGTGGTCGATTCCGAGCTTGAGATTATTCATTATGGCTACCTGGAGCACGTTATTGTTGGCAAAAATAAACCCGAGCGCAATATGCGGCTGATTCGCTCCGCTCTCCATAAGTCGCCGGATCAACCGGAACTGTTATATGCCATGGCTGCCGAGTGGTTTCAGCAAGCGAGATACGATGAAGCGCTCAAGTTGTTACAATCTTTGCTGGCAAAGCTTACGCCGGAATGTGGCTATCATTCGGATCTGGTACTCAAAACGGCTTATGCCTGGCGGGAACGTAGCCGCCCAGAGAGAGCACTCGCTATCGTTGAGGAATGGAGGCCGCTATATGCTGACTTCCCTGACTTGCTGGAGCTTGGTGCTGTGTTGGAGCTCGATCAAGGACGGGATGCTGCGGCGCTCGACTGGCTCAAGCAGGCCAAAGCAGCAGCTTCCACAGCCAGTCGATATACGTCCGTTTCCGGTGCCGGAACGTATCGCAGCCTGACTCTGGAAGGCATGGCCCATGAACGGCTGGGCTGCTGGCAGGAGGCAGCTAAGGCTTATACATCTGCGCTCGCCGTACAGCCCGGCAGCTTGCCAGCATTGCAGCGGCTGTTGCTGCTGGCCGCAGCTAGCGGGCGGCCGAACGCCATCGCAAGCGCAGCCCAGCGGATCAGTCTGCCGCCTGCGGCCTGGCAGGCGCTGATCCCGGCCGCGCTGGATGCGCATCGGCCCGAATGGCTGCTGCGCCACGCGGCATCGCTGTCCGCCGCGCTGCGGGCGCAGCCCCTCGCCGCCGGGCTGGTGCTGGCCCAGCTCGGCGAGGACGCCGCTGCCCGTGCGGCTTTGCAGCCCTGGGCGACGCATGCGCAGCACGGGCCGGAGGCGGCGCTGGTGCTGTGGGCGCTCGGCCACAAGCAGCCCGGCGAGCCCTTCGCCAGTGCTGCTGCGGGCTCAGCGCGAGGCGCAGCCGCGTCGCCGCCAGCGCGGCGTAAGGCCCGCCAGCAGGCAGCCACGCCCGATGCAGCCCGCGCAGCCGATGCGCTGCTGCGGGGCGCTCCGGCCAGCTGCGCCGCGCCAGCGCCGCAGGCCGTGCACGCCGCGGCGCTGGCGCTCGCACGCGTAGGCGCCTGGGCCGCATGGCTGCGCCTGCTGCAGGCCCTGGCGCCCGGCCAGGCGCCGGAACTGCTCGCGGCGCTTCCGCCTGCGGCCCGCTGCGGGCTGCTGCGCGCGCCCGCAAGTGTGCGTGAAGGGCTGCTTGCGCTGTTCGGCACGCCGCATGGCGCGCAGCAGTCCTTCACGCACGAAGTGCCCGCCATGGTACTGGCGGGCACGCTCGCTTTGCTCGCCGGGCGGCAGCGCACTGCGCGTGATTGGGCCGAATGGGCCCAAGTCACTGCACGGCAACCTGCCGCTTCCGGCAGCCCGACGACGACAATCCCGCCGGGCCTGCACACCCTGCTGCGCCTGACATCACCCGGCGCAGCATCCACCGAAGCATACGCTAACCAGTGCAGCATGCTGCTGGTTCATCTCTAACGGCTTCGGTATTCAAAAAATTTAAGGATGTAGAGTTAATCTTAATCTATGCCCCTGATCCGTGATCCCGTTTATCCATCCCAATTACTCTTTACGAATAACAGCACGAAAACAACGGATTGCCGGGCCGTACATGTCAGACCAGATGGCATCCTCTGGTTCTTTCACGCTCAGCTTGCCTTCGATCGTCAGTCCGGTAACAGCCATAATCGTCTCCAGCAGGTCTGGACGCATCTCGGGCACATCAAACGTGGCTATCAACCGTCCGTCCGGCTTCAGCACCCTGGCGAATTCGCGAAAGGCGCGCAGCATCGTGCCTGTATCCAGATGCTCCAACACAGAGATGCAGAATACGCTGTCAAACATCTCCGATTCATACGGAAGCTGAGCCAGATTGGCCTGCGCAAGATTTAGTCGGTCCAGGCTCGATTCCGGCAGGTCACGTGCGGCCTGTTCACCAAAATCAGAAGCGATATCCAGCCGGATCGCTTCTCTGGACAAAATACGCTCATCCCAATCACAGGCATGAACTTCCCGGCAGTGCTCTGCCAGCCAGAATTTGAACGGATGGGATATACCACAGGCAGCGTCGAGTACGACGTCTTCCTGCCGCGCAAACAAGCGTGCCCATTCGTACTCGTACGGACGGCTCCACCACGCAGGATGCAGTGGAAAAACCAATGTATCCGTTTTGGGGTCACCCTCCCGAATGTATCTTGATTCCGTGAAATCCGTTGCATTTGGCGTATCCATCATCCCCGAATTCCCTCCTTTAATCCTGCTTCTGCCAAAAAAGATTCCAATACCGTACTCCACCTGCGCCGCCAGTGGGATATGTCGTAGGACAGCGCCGTCTCGCGGGCATAGATACCCAGCCGCTCCCGCTCAGCCCGATCCTGAACGAGGCGTACCAGCGCAGCGGTCAGCGCTTCTTCACCTGGAGGTACCAGCAGTCCGTTGAAGCCATCCTGAATCAGATCATTCAGACCGCCAACATTGGAAGCAACAACCGGAAGCCCACAGCTCATCGCCTCCAGACAAGCGTAGGATGTTCCTTCCGAGAAGACGGTCGGAATCACGGCGATATCTGCCTGATGGTAGGCCTCGCGAATATCCCGAAAATCATACGTGCGCTGTATAATTCGATCCGCATGAGGGTGCGTGCGATGCCAATACCGGAAGGATCGGCCCACCGTGCTGCCTTCAACCAGCTCTCCGGCAAATTCGACCTCTAGATCAGGAAAGGCACCGAGCAGTCGGTCAGCTGCCAGCATCATCGGAATAATGCCCCGTTCCATGCTGATGCGGCGTGGATATAAAATGCGTAGTGGACGGGAAGGGCTCACATGGATTGCAGTCGTTGTTTCATCCTCCTGCTCCTTCAAATGATTACCCGTTAGCACATTTGGCTGGTGACCAGCCATGCCCTGTCTGATATTTGGCGAGTCCAGTTCTTCAGCGATTACTGTCACCTCGGATCTGTCCGCCCGCACCATGCCGTTTCCATCGCTTCTTTCCTCCACGGATGACGGAGCATTCAACCCCGAGATGGCAGCTTCACTATGATCTTCATGACTTGCAAGATCCTTCTTCCACGCTGCCAACCATTCTTCTTCCTGTTCATGCTCGAATGTACGCCTTGGCGGAGCAGGCGTGAAGTAGGAGGTATCCACTGCATTGGGAATGAGCACAACCTGACCGGCATCGGCAAACGTACAAGCAGCACGGCAAAAGGTCTGAAAATGTGAATCGACCGACACGATGCGTACAAGTCCATCCAGTGCCAGCTGAATATGCTCAGCGACTTGCTGCTTGGTTTCGAGCGGCAGCGCGGGACGATCCCAGTTAATACCGTGGCAGATGCCGAGACTGCCCGGCTTGTAGGCAATGGGCTGCCACAGGCAGCTTGCATAGATCACAGGTCCTCGTGCTGCGGCAGCCATTCGGGCAAAAGCTTCGGGCACATCATTCATATCGTAGGCATATCCGTATACATCAATCTGTTCCGTACGGGTCTGAAAAGCTTCAAAATAGGACAGTTGATGAACCTCGGGGATGTGTCCCAATCCGCGGATTACACTGCATAAATCCAGGACGTAACGCTCCAGACCGCCCCCGAACACCCGGCTGAATTCCCGGTTATATCCATCGGTGAAGCTGTGTGTCAATATGCTGACCACGCCCATTTCACTGCTCCTCCTTCCACGGAATCAGTCGGGGCTCCGGATCAAGAATCGATTCATAGTGCTCCAGGCTGCCCCACTCGCCGTGTGGATCAATTCGTTTATAACGCAAATATTTCCGAACCCGATCCTCCAGACTTCCGGCCCAGCCCAGATGCTGGACTTTCAATTCTGTGCTGATTCCAGGCAATACAGTGCAGGGCAAGGGAAGACGAGGCACATGATGATTTTGCTGCGGATAAAAGTAAGGATAACCTGGCATATAACGGACCAGGGAAGCGGTATGACGTCGGTGAAGCCCCCAAAGGTCATCTTCCCGATAGTGGGTTCGTCCGCCCCACATATCGTAGAAGCGGAAAGCGATCCAGTCCGCGTGGTCCTGGTTAATCAGAGCGCGTATCGCTTTCTTCGCTTCCGTGCTGTATAGCTCATCGGCATCAACCGAGAGCAGCCAATCCGGGGAGGTACCTGCCGCTGCTTGCCATAGAGCGTTGCGTAATCGCCATTCCTCCGCAAATAATGGCTTTTCCAGCACTTCCAGACGAACGACCTTTGGATAGGCTCTGCATATATCGGGTGTTCCATCAGTGCTGGCATCGTCCACAATGACGATCTCATCTACGAATTCACTCAGATCGTCCAGCACTTCCTCCAGATATCGCCCGCGCTCGTTACGTACCTGAAGCATGGCGGTCAGTTTATTGCCCTGACTTTTACGAACCCGACGAACGGAAAACGGCTCTCTGAATAGGCCTGTGTCCTGGCGTTTTACAGCATCCTGCTGATCCCCTTGCCCCTCTGGGTCAGCATGCAGCGATTCCAGCGTTTCCGTTGGAGTATGAGTTGTTTCGGATCGTATATCCTTATGCACCATCGGTCCATTCACATGTTGTCTGCGCTTCTTCGGGTCCAGCATCATGGCACCTCCCCCAGCAATTGCTGGACGGCTTGATCCAACAGCTCCATCTCGACGATTCGTGCAAGAGCATCTTCATCCTCCAGTGCCGTCTCCAGAAATTGTCTCACCGCCCCGTGACGTTCTCCGCGCAGAGCCAGAGCTAGACCCGATAGCTGCCGATAATCCTGTCGGCTGGGGCTATCCTGAATATCCACTGCATGCACCAAATCTAATGCATCTTCCACACGTCCAGTCTCCTGATAGATACGAAATTTCCAATGCCGCGCCGTTTCGCCTCCGAGTTCATCCAAAATGTGCAATGCATTTCCATAGTCATCATTCAGACGCAGCAGTTCTGCCCGGACAAGCTGTTCCTCCCCGGCCTCAAGCCAGCGACAGAGTTGTTCATAATGGTGCCGTTCCTGCTCGTTACCTGCGCTGATTCCATACACCTGCAACGCATTCTCGATTTCCCCGGCCCTTGCATGAATGGCGGAGAGGAATCGATAGTGGGAGCTTACACAATCATTGCGCCCGTTTAATACCGCGTGAGAGAAGGCTTCCTTGAGTGAAGTGGCCGCTCTGGAATCCTCTAGCACATATTCATAGGCTGCCAGCAAAAAGGAAATCGTCTCATGCGCTCCTGCTTTGGAACGAAGCTGACGATAGAAGTCGGCCCGCACACTGCATTGCAGCTGGGTGACCGTATCCTGAACACCCGAGAGCGTCTGTCGCAGCGCATGCAGGAATAGCAGTTCATAGTCCCGGAGAGGGACCTCGAGGTCATCCTTTTGCATGACACCAGCAGGAGAGGTATCCTCTCCATTCAGCCAGATGGCGCGTACGCCCTGGAATACCAGCTTCATATAGCGTGTTTCTGAAGTCGTGCCCACCAGATCGGCGATACCGACCAGTCTTGAAATGCAGCTCTCCCATAAGGGAGACTCCGCTTCTTCACCAACTGGCTCGGGAAGAAGTACAATACAGAGCCCCGGATGGAGCGAGGCTGTGGCGGTCAGCCAGTAGGGATGCGCAACCACAGCAACCGTACGGGGCTCCTGCAGCAATTGTTCTGCTTCGGGAAGCGTGATGACGGTGATATTCGCAGGCATTTCCTCGGAGCGCTCCAGGCTACTGACATAGTAGACAAGCCCTTCCGCAACCATCAGAGCAGCGATGTCTGGATAGGGAAAAGCAGACCATCCTCCCTTCCGGGGGAAAAGGACATAACGAAAGGCAGGCAGGGCCGTACTTAACTCTTCTGCATCTACCCCTTGATGAGGCTCCGGGTCTGGGATCGGAGACAGCTCTTCCATCGATGAATCACCTCACTTGATTTGCATTTTTGTCCGTTCATGGATTGAAGCAGCACCATCTGATAAACATCGGATTGGCGCTGCTTTGAATGATATCAATGAATCCAATAATTCAATATGTAATGCCTTTTTTGCCCGGCGTATTTTATGCCTGAGACTAACATATGGGCGTTCCGTCCTAAACATGAGCATCTTCCGTGAATAGACGAAGCTGGCAAGCTCTAACATTAGGCTTGTTTTTTTCTATTGTGTGACCATCGTCACTTTTTTTTGCTGTCATGGCAGGGTTTGTGATAATTGTCACATGTATAAAATAGTCTATCTGGCACAATACGTTCATCAATACGTGTTTGGCTGACAGAAACTGAAGAAGGGGCTTCAATGCCAAATACGAAAACTGCGATATGAACAGAAAGAAGGGGTAACGGTATGGATCCGATCATGTTATCGCGTATCCAATATGCGCTCACAACGATTTTCCATTTCTTTTTTGTACCGCTGTCCATTGGTCTTGTACTGCTGGTAGCAATTATGGAGACGTTGTACGTAGTAAAGGGTAAGGAAGTTTACAAAACGATGGCCAAATTTTGGGGCAAACTGTTCCTGATTAACTTTGCCGTCGGTGTGGTCACAGGTATCTTTCAGGAATTCCAGTTCGGCATGAACTGGTCCGAGTATTCCCGGTTTGTCGGGGATGTGTTCGGTGCGCCACTGGCGATTGAAGCCTTGCTGGCGTTTTTTATGGAGTCTACCTTTATTGGGCTTTGGATTTTCGGATGGGATCGCTTGTCCAAGAAAGTGCATCTGGCCTGCATTTGGCTGGTATTCATCGGTACATTCTTGTCCGCGCTGTGGATTCTGGCAGCCAACTCATTCATGCAGCATCCGGTTGGCTTCGAGATTAACAACGGCCGCGCCGAGATGAATGATTTCTTTGCACTGATTACGAATGGTCAGCTACTAGTGGAGTTCCCACATACGATCTTTGGCGCATTAATGACAGGTGCTTTTGTGGTAACTGGGATTAGTGCTTACAAGTTGATGAAGAAGCAGGATGTGGAGATCTTCCGCAAATCGTTCAACATTGCCATCATAATTGGTCTGGTTTCCTCGCTGGGGGTTGCCTTCTCGGGTCACTTCCAGGCGCAATATCTGGTGGAGACGCAGCCTATGAAAATGGCGGCCAGTGAAGGAACATGGACGACGACGGAAGATCCGGCACCATGGACGGTGGTAGCCTTTGTTGATCCGGACAAACAGGAAAATTCCGGCGAGATCAAAATCCCTGGATTGCTCAGTTATCTGTCCTATAGCAAGTTCTCTGGCAGTGTCAAAGGCATGAAGGAGCTGCAAGCGGAGTATGAGCAAACGTATGGACCAGGGGACTATATTCCACCGGTACGGACGACGTTCTGGAGCTTCCGCATCATGATTGCTGCGGGCGGATTGATGATTTTGCTAGCGATCTACGGTACATTCCTGGCGATGCGCCGCAAATTAGAGGGAGCAGGCAAATGGTTTATGCGCTTGATGGTGTTTGCCATCTCTCTGCCGTTTATCGCCAATACATCGGGATGGATTATGACTGAGGTAGGAAGGCAGCCGTGGACGGTATTCGGTTATATGACGACGGAAGCCGGGGTATCCCCGAACGTAAGCGCAGGTCAGATTTTGTTTTCCACCATCGCATTTACAGTCACTTATGCAATCCTGGGAGCGGTGATGGTCTATCTGTTCGTTCGTGAAATCAAGGCAGGGCCATATGCAGTCGAAAAGCCGGAGGAGCATGATGAATCGGCCGATCCGTTCGGCGTGGATGGGGGTTATTCTGTTGTCACTAAGTGAATTGTGGTTTTTGCTGATTGCCGTCTTGTTTGTTGGTTTTTTCTTTCTGGAAGGTTTTGATTTTGGTGTGGGCATGTCCACTGCAATGATTGGCAAAACGGATCGTGAACGTCGTACTCTAATCAACTCGATCGGTCCGTTTTGGGATGGCAATGAGGTCTGGCTGATTACGGCAGGGGGTGCAATGTTTGCAGCCTTCCCGCATTGGTACGCCACGCTGTTTAGCGGGTTTTATCTGCCACTGGTCGTGGTGCTGCTGGCTTTGATCGGCCGCGGAGTTGCCTTTGAATTCCGCAGCAAGATGAGACATGAACGCTGGCGCAAAACATGGGACATCATTATCGTAGTCTCCAGTGCGCTACTGCCATTCCTGTTCGGGGTTGTTTTCGCTACCTTGATGAAAGGACTGCCTATTGATGCGCAGATGCAGCTCCGTCCCGGCTTCCTGGACATCGTCAATCCGTATACGGTTGTAGGTGGGTTGAGCGTTACGTTGTTGTGTCTGGTGCACGGTTTGCTGTTTGCTTCATTGCGGACCGTCGGAGATCTTAGAGAACGTGCCCTGAATATGGCCAAAAAACTGATGTTGCCGCTGGCCGCGATCCTCGTGATCTACGCTGTGATGACATACTTCATGACCGATGTGTTTGCCGTACGCGGCTGGGCTCTCTGGATTATGGTTGTCCTTGGCGCTGCTTCATTGGGTTTGGCCGCTTACTTCGTGCGACAGAAACGTGAAGCCTGGGCTTTCGGCATGACTGGAGCCGTGATTGCAATCGCGTTTGCCTCCGTATTTATCGGTCTGTTCCCAAGGGTCATGGTGAGTTCAATGGGTTCGGCGTTTGACCTGACGGTCTACAATGCTTCATCCGGTGCATATTCGCTAAAAGTGATGACGATTGTGGCTTGTACGCTGCTTCCGTTTGTACTCGGTTATCAGATCTGGAGTTATTATATTTTCCGCAAACGTCTGAACGACCAGCATCACCTGGAGTACTGATATGGGACGGGGGCTGTTGAAGCTGCCGGGCATTCGACCGGTACTGGCGCTGGCTTCAGCGCTGGTACTGTTGCAGGCAATGACGATTATCATGCAGGCGAAATGGCTGGCACAGGCGATTACGGCATTGTTTCAAGGTTCACCTGTAACGGAGCAGTACCCAGTGCTGCTGTTGTTCCTGGCCGCTTTTGCCGCCCGCTATGCCCTATCGTTCTGGTTGCAGCTCATCGCTTCGCGGTACGCGGAGAAGACAGGGAACGATCTGCGTAGACAGATGGTGGAGCAGTGGTTCCGGCTGGGGCCGCGTTTTGCCAAAACGGAAGGAACAGGGCACCTGGTAACCTTGGCACGCGAAGGAACAGCCCAGTATAAGACGTATCTTGAACTGTTTATTCCCCGAATGCTGGGGATGGGGTTCACGCCAATCGTTATTCTGTTCTATGTCTTCAAGCTGGATATGATGTCCGGGGTTATTTTGACGCTGACGCTGCCGATCCTGATTGTGTTTATGATTTTGGTGGGGTTGGCTGCACAACGCAAGATCGATGGACAGTTCAAGTCGTACAAAGCGCTGGCCAACCATTTCGTAGATACGCTCCGTGGACTGGAAACACTCAAAACACTGGGACAAAGCGTTAAGCATGGAGAAACAATCGTTCGGGTCAGTCAGCGATATCGCAAGGCTACGATGTCTACGCTGCGTATGGCTTTTCTATCCTCCTTCGCACTCGATTTCTTCACCATGCTGTCGGTGGCTTCGGTGGCGGTTGGATTGGGGCTGCGCCTGACGGAAGGACATATGCTGCTTGGACCAGCGCTGACCGTACTCATTCTCGCGCCGGAATACTTCCTGCCTGTACGAATGGTAGGCGCAGATTACCACGCTACACTGGACGGTAAAGAGGCCGGGGAATCGATCAGCCAGATGATTGAACGAGGGAAAATGGCCGAACGTAAGCAAAAGGAAGCATACACGAGTGCTGTTCTGCATGGGGTGTCAGAAAAGAACGGAGAATCCTCTTCTTCTGAGCTTTCTTCTGGCCTAAGCGGTGTGGCTCCATCCACCATACGGGTGGTCATGCGTGAGGTGGATGCCCGAAGTGGTGTGGCTGCTTTCTCATCGAAACCCTCTTGGGAGGCAGCGAGCAGACTGGCGCTCACTAACGTACAGGTACGGCATCAGGAAGACGGGCCATGTTCGCTGAATGATGTGACGTTTCAGGTTTCTGGTCTTGGTAAAGTAGGGATTATCGGAGCGAGCGGAGCAGGGAAATCGACCCTGATTGATGTACTGGCGGGTTTCCAGCAGCTTACTTCAGGTCAGATTTTATATAACGGCCAGCCCTTATCTCCAGAGATGATGGAAGATTGGAGAAAACAAACGGCGGCGATTCCGCAGCATCCAACTATTTTCAGTGGCAGCTTAGCGGATAATGTTCGGTTCTATATGCCTGAAGCTTCGGATGCGGAGGTGGCTGACGCCATTCACGCAGCAGGTCTGCATAAGCTTACCTCCTCTTTGCCGAATGGGTTGCAGGAGCCGATCGGGGCTGGGGGAAGGCAGCTCAGTGGGGGACAGGAGCAACGGGTAGCTTTGGCGAGAGCTCTGCTTAGTGCGCGCCCGATCCTACTGCTGGATGAGCCGACTGCGCATCTGGATGTGGAGACCGAGTATGAACTGAAACAGACGATGTTAACGCTGTTTGAGGGTAAGATGGTGTTTTTGGCAACACATCGACTGCATTGGATGCCCCATATGGATCGCATTATCGTGATGGAGGGCGGCACGGTTGCAGAGACAGGAACACATGAGGAATTGTTGGCCCGACAAGGCGTATATTACCAGATGATTCAGGCCCAGATGGAGGCGGTGTAAGATGAAAGCCGGATATGAGCAGACAGAAACAGCCCGGAGCGGGAGCAAAAAGAATAGCTGGATCACTCCGTACGTGGCACAGTACCGCTGGAGACTCGTGGCAGTCATTGCGCTGGGGATATGCGCTACATTATGTGCTGTGCTGCTGCTCTTCACCTCCGGGTTTCTGATCTCCAAGTCGGCGCTCCGTCCTGAAAATATTTTGATGGTATATGTACCTATCGTGGGTGTTCGTGCATTTGGGATTTTCCGTGCCGTATTCCGGTATGTCGAACGTCTGGCCGGACATGATGCGGTTTTGCGTATACTGGCGGATCAGCGCGTGAAGCTGTATCAAATTTTGGAGCCGCAGGCATTGTTCCTGCGCTCTCGTATGCAGACGGGAGACGTACTTGGTGCCCTCGCAGAGGACGTAGAACGACTGCAGGATATTTACCTGCGTACGGTATTTCCAGCGGTTACCGCGCTCATGATGTACGGTGGAGCTGTTGTGGTCTTTGGCAGCGTTGATCTGGGGTTTGCACTGTGGATGGGGTTGTATATGCTGTTTCTGGTTGCCGTGCTGCCTGCCATCTCCCTCCGCGTGACGTGGAAGTTGCGGGTGCGACTAAAGCGGGAGAACGCCAAGTTGTACACTCGTCTGACAGATGGTGTGCTTGGCCTCGGTGATTGGATAGCGAGTGGACGAGCTGAAGAATTTGTGCGTCAGCAGGAAGAGGCTGAAGGACAGGCGGATATGATTCGACTCCGCTTGCGGCAATGGACGCGCTGGCGTGATCTGGTTGCGCAGTGCGTGATTGGACTGATGGTGGTATCCGTGACCTTATGGGCGGGAAGTGCGGCTTCTGCCGGACAGCTGCCTGCGGTTATGATTGCTGCATTTGTGCTGGTGTTGTTTCCACTCACGGAAGCACTGCTGCCCGTAGGAGATGCGGTGGAGCATATCCCGCAGTATCGTGAATCGCTGGAACGATTGCAGCACTTGGAAGGTGAAGAGCATCTGCCAGAACAGTCTGGAACTGAAGAAGCGAAAGCAGCAGCCGGAGCCAAAGATGATATGACGACAGGTATATCAGGCAGCAATCCTGTAGAAGGACAACAGCTGGGTTCTCTGGAGCGTAAGGAAAAAGCGTCGGACCGACGTATCCGCCTACGTATTCCTCCCAGATTGCGAGCCGATATTCAGATCGATCAGGTGAGTTATCGTTATACGTCAGGTGCTCCATTGGCTGTGCAGGAGGTGTCTCTTCATCTTCCGCAGGGCAAACACTTGGCTATACTCGGTCGCAGCGGCGGTGGGAAATCAACCCTTCTGAAGCTCATTCAGGGAGCGTTGCTCCCATCTGCCGGGAACATATTCATCAATGATCTTCCAGTACAAACGATGGGCGAAAATATAACGGATGTCATTGCGGTGCTGAACCAAAGTCCACATCTATTTGATACAACAGTAGCTAACAATCTGCGGATCGGCCGTCCGCATGCAACAGACGAGGAAATCCAGCGAGTGGCTGCGCAAGTAGGTTTATCCGATCTCATTGAATCTTTACCGCAGGGTTATCATACCCCGATGCTGGAGACAGGACTTCGTTTCTCTGGTGGAGAAAGACAGCGGATTGCACTGGCTCGGGTACTTCTTCGCGAAACGCCTGTCGTTATTTTCGATGAACCGACTGTAGGACTTGATCCTGTAACGGAGCGAGCGCTCATGCGGACGATTCTGGACAGCATGCAAGGTAAAACAATGATCTGGGTCACCCATCACCTGATGGGAGTGGAACGGATGGATGAACTTATTTTTATGGAAAATGGACAGATCACCATGCAAGGTTCTCACGAACAATTGCTAGCCCGGGAAGAGCGTTATCGCCGTCTCGTTGAACTTGATCGACCGGGTTGGACAGATGGGCAGCAACCTGTGGTCCTTCTACCACCTGTAGCCTCAAGATAAGAGCGAATATAAGGTGCAGATGCAGGCAGGGCAGGGATCGGATAGAGTATGGCGCGTTGACAGAAGTTTGTGCATGAATCGGTAGTTACTCTATTAAAAGGATAATTCACTTCGTCAGTGAAATAGCAAAGAGACGAGCCACAGGATCAGTGGGCTCGTCTCTTTTTTTACATCTTTTGTTGAAACGTTTGTTACTAATATTACATCTCTACCAGCATCAAAATAATGGAAGAGAGGCATAGACAGGTACTGATGAGATACAGGACGCCAACCACCTGTTTGTGATTCAGACCAGCGCGCAGCAAGCGATAATGGGCTTGACTTGCATCTGCCTGATAGATGGCTTTGCCTTGAATGAAACGTTTGATGACCACAAAAATGTTGTCGAAGATCGGCACACCGAGTGCCAAAATCGGAATGAAGATAGACAGCATGGTCGCTTGTTTGAAAGCACCATCCAGGGCGATTACCGCCAGGATGAAGCCGAGAAACGTAGCTCCTGCATCGCCCATGAACACCTTGGCGGGGGCTTTGTTATATTTCAGATAACCCAGGGTGACCCCGACCAGCGTAATGGCCATAAGGGCAGAATCGGTTTGGCCTTTGGTCATTGCCACGATAAACAGTGTAATGGCTGAGATGGCGGACAAACCGCCTGCCAGTCCGTCCATGCCGTCCGTGAAGTTAATGACTGTTGTCACACCGAAGATCCACAGGATCGTCAGAATAAATTGCAGCCAGATCGGAAGCATAATGTATTCGGAATTGAAGGGATTCACGAACCCGGTGAACGCAATGCCGGAAGCAAATACGAGCACTGCGGCAGAGATCTGTACGAGCATCTTGGGCAGGGCAGGGAAGTCTTTGCCTTTGGTTTTGTACCAGTCATCAACTGTACCAATCGTTAACAGAAGCATTCCGCCGGCGACCAGGGCCGCCGTTTCCCATGAAATTTCTTTCGTAAGAACAATGTATGTCAGGAAGAATCCAGTAAATATCGCGTAACTCGCCGTCAGTGGAATGGGCTGCCTGTGCAGCTTACGCTCCACATCTTCTCGGGGCTTGTCCACAAAATCGAGCCGATGTGCCAGTCGACCAAGCGGCGGAATAAGCAGAACCACGATAGCAAAAGACAGCATAAAAGCCAGTATGTATACCATAAATTCGCTTGATTCACTCCTATCTACCAATTTCCCCCTATTATACGAGCTAAACAGGAAATCTGTCGATGTCATTATTGTAACCTAAGCTTCTACCCAGATAGTTTAGTATGTTCTCCCCTTTGTGAAAAACCAACCACCGGCTACGAACACGATGAAAAGCACAAGATTAAATCCAACACCCTTGATTAGTGAGTCGTTGAATAACAATGCTTCGAAAAAAGAAACAACATGAGCGCGTAGCGCGGGAATCGCTGTTCCGGTTGGAATCGCCAGAATGAATAGCACCCACAGCAGCCAGCCGACAAGGTGGTGGTAGCCGGAGATTAGCATGCTTAGGAGCGCCATCGTCATCAAATAAAAAATAGTTTGGTAGAGAAAAGAACCTGCCACGCCAAATTCGTTCCAATGAAACGCTTCAATAAGGTTTACGGTGTTTTTGTGGAGTAGATTCACTTCAAGCATAGGCCATAAAGAATTAAATAAAGCGATGGCCACTGCCCACACAGCATAAACGAATTGAAGACCAAAAAAATATTGCTTTCGGCTTGCTCCTAAATGTACGATGCGGTTGTAATAGCTAAGCGGAAGTACGATTGCGAAAATGAGCAAAATAAGCAGCAGCAGGTTGCCATCCGCGATTCCTGTGTTCTGACTGCTGTCTATAAAGAGGCCAACAATGAATTCCGCCAACCTGCCAAGGAGGATTAAAATAATGACCATCCATATATAAATCCTCATTTGCAAATAGGTCGCCTTTAAATGAACGGTCAATGCACCCAATTTAACGACCTCCTTCGATCAAATACGAAAAAAACTTCTGAAGCGTCAAATTTTCAATCGTTATGTCTAGTTTGCGGGCCTGCAGCCTGTCCTCATCGTTGAATTTTTCGTAGACGGCGGCAAGCTTTCCGTGGCCGTAAGATTCTGTATGTAATACTCGCTTTCCTTTTGTGAACAAAGCTACGGCATCTGAATTTCCACGAATCAAATAAGCTGCCATCCGTATCCGATTCATCTCGTCATGAAGCAGGAGAGAGCCCTCATCAATGATATAGACTCGCTCTGCGATTGGGGCGATTTCATCAATCAAATGCGTAGAAATTAAAATCGTACGGGGATGATTGGCGTAATCCTCCAAAAGCTCCTTGTAAAACCTTTCCCGCATCAATACATCAAGGCCAAGCACTGGTTCGTCGAATAATGTCAACGACGATCGGCTAGACAGACCGATAATGTTTCCTACGAGTGATTCTGTGCCTCTTGAGAGCTGCTTGATTTTTTTGTTGGGATCAAGCTCAAACGTTTGAAGAAGCTTATGAGCAAACGTCCAATCCCAATTGGGATAGAAATTTGCAGCGAACTGCAAAATCTCAATCAATCGAGCTCCTCCAAATAGCTTGTTATTCTCCCGTACGAAACAGCAATCTTCTGGTAGGGCTCCTTTACCCAACTTTTTACCTCTTATCTCAATGGTGCCATCATTCGCGAAGAGTCCACCTGCTATGATGTTTAGCAAGGTTGTTTTGCCTGCGCCGTTTCGTCCGAGCAAGCCGTAAATAACGTTTTCCTCGAGCTGTATATCCAGATCCCGTAATGCATAGGTTCGACCATATTTCTTATTTAATTTGTCGCAACTCACCAAGATGCTCACAATGAATTCATTCCTTCCTTAATTGTTTAATCATCTCAATGATATCCTCGGTTGCCAGTTCAAGTTTGTCAGCTTCACAAATGAGATTGGACAGTAATTCCTTATAAAAACGATTTCTTCGCTTATTCTTAATCTTTTGTTTGGCATCAGACGAGACATACATGCCAAGCCCTCTTTTTTTATACAATATTTCTTCATTTACGAGCAGGCCAATTCCCTTCACAACAGTCGCTGGATTGATTTGAAAGAGCTGAGAAAACTGAGCAACGGAAAGAATTTGCTCATCCTCTCGGTAAGTTCCGTTGAGAATATCGTCCTCAATGATATCTGCTACTTGTTGAAAAATTGGCTGCTTTTCGTCGAAAGTGACGTTCATTACCTCACCACTCAGCATTGTAGTTTGTTACACATCTAGCAGGAAAACATAACTTATATGCGAAAATTTGTCAATAAACAATCGTTCTGAAGGGTAAGTGATGATTTTTTTTACACTGAGTCCAGTTATTGACAATTGATTGCGATGGAATTATAGTATGCTACATGAGTGACATACTCATACACTAACATACCTACATAAATAAAAATACACTTGCAATAGGGAGCGCTCCAGAAGTATGTCAAATAAATAATGGGGAGAGAGAAATTTATGAAAACATTAATTGAATTTAAAAATGTAACGAAAGAATACAAAATTGGCGAAGTGCCGATCAAAGCGCTGAACGGTGTTGACTTTACCATTAACGAGGGTGAATTCGTTGTTGTTCTCGGTGCAAGCGGAGCCGGTAAAAGCACGATTCTCAATATACTTGGTGGCATGGATACGGCAACCTCGGGTAAAGTGACTGTTGGCGATAAGGATATTACTAGCTTTAACGAGAAGAAGCTTACGGGATATCGCGCCGAGAAGGTAGGGTTTGTCTTTCAATTCTATAACTTAATTCCCAATCTGAATGCTTTAGAAAATGTTGAATTCGCCACTGAAGTATGCAAAGACCATTTGGATGCCAAAGAGATATTAAATAAAGTCGGTTTGAAGAATCGGATAAAAAACTTCCCGTCCCAGCTCTCCGGAGGAGAGCAGCAGCGAGTTGCTATAGCACGCGCCGTTGCAAAGAACCCTCTGCTATTGCTATGCGATGAGCCGACTGGTGCGTTGGATTATGTAACTGGCAAGTCGGTTTTGAAGCTGCTTCAGGATTTGAATACGGAAACGAAAAAATGTGTTGTGCTGGTCACGCATAACTCTGCGATTGTGCCGATGGCGGATAAAATCATTCGGGTGAAAAGCGGAAAAATCGAAAGCGTAACGGTCAATGAGCATAAACAAAGCGTTGAAGGGATTGAGTGGTGATGAAATTATTCAAAAAATTGATAAGGGATATCAAGCAATCAATCGGTCAATTTCTGGCCTTTGTATTGGTTATCACCATAGGCGTTTTTTTCTACACGGGGCTGGTAACGTTAAGTGATAACCTTAGCTCTTATTCAAAGAATTACTTTCAAACTCATAATTTAAGTGACTTAAACGTTTACTACGACCAAGTATCCAAGCAGGATATGTCGAAGTTGAGTGGAATTGAAGGGATAAAGAAGGTGGAGGGACGGTACACCTTTGATGCGACGCAATCTTTTGGTGATACGAAAGCGACCTTAAAGATCCACTCGATTCCCGCCAAGAATATCATTAATACGCCTACGATGATTGAAGGCAACATTCCATCTCGCAAGGATCAAATCTTGCTTGATTCCCATTACGCTAGGGAACATCAATACAGAGTCGGGGATCAAATGAAGTTAAGCGTCAATAACGAGGATGTGTCATTCACCATTAGTGGACTGGGCGAAAATGTGGAATATGCCAAAAAAAACGAAACTCAGGACCATAAAACTTCCGGATTCGCATATGTGGCTGAAGCGGGAATTCCTCGAATCGCAGGTAACCTTTATTATAATGAGGTTTTGATTGAAGCTGAAGAAGGGTACGATATAGACCGATTAGGCCAAAATGTTGAAGCGCAGTCTCAACAACTTTCTTATGTAAGTCAAATAAGTAAAGAGCGAACATTCAATTACTCGCAGCTTCAACATACAGTCTATAACAATAAATTGATGAGCAAGGTTATTCCGCTGGTTCTCTTTATCATCGAAGCGATCATTCTCTTCCTCACCATGTCAAGGATTATCGATTCGCAAAGGAACCAATTAGGAATTATGAAGGCGTTAGGCGTGAAGAACAGCAGCATCATGCTACATTACATGGGTTTCCCGGTATTTGTCGGAATCACAGGTTCCATTCTTGGTTGTATCGTTTCGGCAATCATATTTGTTCCAATGATTGAGGCGTCGAATGCTAGATCTTACTCGTTACCGAGCATAACCTTCTCCTTATCCCCCTTCTCGATCATTATGCCTATCCTGTTCTCGAGTGCATTCGGCATGCTGGCATGTTACTTGAGCGGCATAGGTATCCTTCGAGAACATGCAGCACAGGCGATGAGGCCTAAACTGCCGAAGAAGATGAAAAAACTGCTCATTGAACAGCTTCCGAAAATTTGGGGACGTATTCCCTATAGCAATAAACTCATTTTGAGAAACATCTTTCTTAATAAGCAAAAGGCGATAGCAAGTTCCGTTGGCGTTGTTGTGAGCACAGTGTTGTTGATCACTGCGTTCGGGACACAAACGTCCTTACAAAGGGTCGCCGACCAGATCGAAGAGGTGAATACCTACGATCTGAAGGTTGAATACACGAGTGGGGCAGAGCTAGAAAAGGTGGAATTACCCACTGGGATTGAAAGCAGTTATTATCAATCGACCTTTCCTGTGGAATTCGCCAAGGGCGATGATCATGAGAATGCCACTCTAACCGTTACGCAGAAGGACAACGCACTTATCCAATTTTTCGACGGGAAAGATAATCCGATAACACTTATGGACAGTGGTGTGCTGGTACCAAAATCATATGCGGATCACTATAAGGTTGCGATAGGGGATACGATCCGAATTCGATTCACTGATCATTCGTTTGCGAATAAAACGGTCGATATGAAGGTTGCACAAATATCTAATCAGTATTCCAATCCGTCTTTCTTTTGCTCGATAGCGTATCTGGAGAGTTTTGGGATCGACTACAACCCAACCACAATTCTAGTGAAAGCTAGCAATGCCACAGACCTTACTAACGTACGACAGTTCTTCGAACAAGACAATCTGGTAGATACAATCGCGGACAAGGATGATTTGAAAAAATCTGCACAATTTATTATGAAGCAGAATAGTTTTATCTTTATCATGTTTATCATTAGTGCTGTTATTCTTTCGTTTGGCGCCATCTACACCATATCCTCCATCAACATCTATGAAAGAAATCGCGAGCTGGCTACTCTTAAGGTATTGGGTTATCAAAAAAATAAAATAAATCGACTTATCTTCTCTGAGAACATGATACTCACCACCTTTGCGGTCATTATAGCACTGCCGATCAGCGTATACATGTATTCCATTATTATTGAGGCGTTGTCGAGTACCCATCAACAAATCCCAGATCAAATAAATATGTTTGTTATGCTGATATCAATCATTATTGCATTTTTACTTACCGGGCTCTCTAACTTGATGCTTCGGAGAAAGGTATCCCGAATTAATATGATTGAATCGTTAAAAAGTTTAGAATAAATCGGGCAGTAAAGAGTGGATTATTGCCAATTATATAAATAACGACAAGTGTGAATTGATTCCACACATAGTAAGTCGTCCTTCAAATATGTCTTGATTCTTGATGCCTATCGGAAAATTAATGGTCAATTTTCGATGAAACACTACGAGCCTCCAAGCTGTAGTGTTTTTTACTATATAGACCTAAGTATTTGTTTGTTATTCATATAACCGGCTTAAACAGATCTAGAGCTGCTTAAGGGCTTAGAGTTTCTGGGGCAGATAGGAACCAAAGAGGGAAATCGCCGCATCTGCGCTGTACCCATCATCGCCCTGCCAGGTTGCGGCAAAGTGGAAGTCGCTGTACCCGCCTCTGCTTTTTCGTGGCGTATCCTGCGGAACAAGCAGACCGGAGGCACCCCAGATTTCGAGGATGGCGTCGCGTTCCTGTTTGCTCGAAGGAAATAAGCCTTTCCAGCGTTTCTCCAACCCGCGTGCACTCTCATGAGGCTCGCAGGTTTGCGCTGCTTCAAGCATGCTCACAAGTATAGCGATGTCTGCGTCAGTCACTTCATAAATGGCTTCCTTGCTAGCCAGCAGTAGATCCAGATCCATCAGGCAGTATAACAGGTTATTATGGCGAACCCCGCCCCACTTTACCCGTTCAAAGTTCAATACATTCAGATCGACGTCCGTGTACGTCTTGTCCGATTGCAGGCGCAGGAAGTTGCAATCCCCGCAGGAGCTGGTGTTGGCATGCAGTGCACGGCGTTCCTCGTAGGTATGCAAAGGCAGTTGCGATGTTAAAGCCCAGCTGGAAAGGGCGCTGCGCAGATAACCTTTTTTGGTAGACAAACTGTGTAAAAATGCTGATACTACCCGTCGCTTGATGGAGTTGTCCTGATGAATCTCATGCAAACGTGCGACGATCTCATCATGGGTAATGGTCAGTGGATCGAACATAACACCTCTGCTTTTGGCATATTCAAAGTCATCCCCCGAGAAGGGAGCAGATATTGTTTTCCAGCCGCCGCTTCCCCAGAAGGTGCCCAGCAGAATTTTTGCCGCTTTTTTATCCAAGAAATCAACCTCCTTTATACAATCCATAAGATGATGTATCGCAAGATTTAAGCTTCGTTTTCCTTAATGTACATATTCCTCGGCTGTATTCAGAATCAGTTCAACAAGACCGGGAAAACGGGAGTTCAAATCGTCCTTTCGTAGAGAATAAAAGTGCTGTTTGCCTTCAATGCGAGGCCGGATAAGGCCTGCTTCACGCAAGATTTTGATGTGATGAGACAACGTTGATTTGGAAATATGGTCTACTTCGAAAGCGGAACAGTTTTTCTCGCCAGAGCTGGCCAGACAGTGTGCAATTTTCATCCGTACCGGATCACCGAGTGCGTTGCAGACCGTGGTCAGATTCAATTCCGAAGCCATAGGTATCGTTGGAGTTTTCATATCTATGACGGTAGCATACTCGACAATCTCTTTCAATGTTTGATTTTTTTCGAACTAAGGGTTGTTCTGTGGACATAAAGTGTGGTACATTTCTTCTGATTTAGTTTGAAATTTTTCGAACTGAAATCCAAATCAGCTTATCAACCTCAGGAGGAATACCCATGACTACCTTGTTAAACAACTATTTCCGTTTATTTGACGCTTCCCGTACAGACGAACGCGCGATGCAAGATCTGTTGTCCCTGTTTACACCGGATGCAGAGATTGTGTTGAACGGCACCAGCAGAACGGGATTTGATGGTTTTATGAAGGCTTTCTATGAATACAATAGCGATGTGAAACACATGTGGGACGAATGGAAGCTTCAGCCGGACGGTAGCTATCAAACAAACTGGGCGGTATGCGGACAAGCTTCGGACGGAACGGTGTATGCCAAAACAGGCATCGATATCGCTCGTGTGAATGAGGCGGGACAGATTGTGTATTTGGAAAATGTGCAGGCAGATAAGGATGCATTCAGCAAATATAATGGATGATTGCAATAATTAGGATATAGATGCATATCCAGATTGAAATAGAAAGGGAGCAACCGATCGATTACTTTTCGATTAATTGTTCTCTTTTTTTGTCGTACTCCGGATCAGTTAGGCGTTAACTTATTTCCTACAGATAGTTCAAAGTTAGGTGTTTTATTTGGATGCATAAATGTTCTTTTGTGGTTCTTCTTATTGAGATACTTCGTTATCTATCTTGCATATCATGTCACCATTGCTGATGGTGTGGTGGGCAATGCAACTATGGTACTTGGGGTATTTGTACAAAAAAAGTACATGAAGAAGGGCCACCCCATATGTCATAGACATAGTGGGATGCCCCTCTTTAACGTGCAGCGATTCGTTGGCGTAGCTAACTCACTTCTGCATCGTTTTATTCTGAAAAGCAGCGATATCGGCATACTCTTCTTCAAACTTGCGGGAGATGCGGATGAAGATCGGCAGCAGTTCGCGATAGACGCGAACGCTATCCGGGTCTGGCTGATGCCGATGCGTCGATCCAATCATGCCGGAGACGGCGCTGAGGGAATCGATGCGGCCAAGAGCATATAGCCCCAGTACGGCTGCCCCCAGGCAGGAGCTCTCGATACTTTCGGGAATGATGACATCCTGGTCGAAAATATCAGCCATCATCTGGCGCCACAGCTCAGAGCGGGCGAATCCGCCCGTGGCCTGAATCTTTTTGGGACGTCCGATCTTCTCTTCAATCGCCAGCATGACGGTGTACAGGTTAAACAAGACACCTTCGAGAGCAGCGCGAATCATATGCTCCTTCTTATGATGCAGCGTCAGGCCGAAGAACGAACCGCGTGCATTCGGATTCCAGAGTGGGGCCCGCTCACCCGTCATGTACGGATGGAACAGCAGGCCTTCCGAGCCTGGAGGTACATTTTCGGCGACACGGGTCAATACTTCATACGGATCAATGCCGAGTCGTTTCGCTGTCTCTACCTCAGATGCCGCAAACTCATCCCGAATCCAACGGAATATCACCCCGCCATTGTTGACCGGACCGCCAATCACCCACGCATCCTCAGTGAGCGCATAACAGAAGAAACGCCCTTTCGGATCAGTGACTGGCTTGTCCACGACGGTACGAATCGCTCCGCTGGTACCGATAGTAACGGCCACGACGCCTGGATCAATGGCGTTTACGCCCAGATTGGAGAGCACGCCGTCACTTGCCCCGATGACAAATGGCGTCGAATCCGCAATACCCATCTCCTTGGCATACTCAGGATTCAAGCCTTTCTTGAGTACATGTGTCGTCGGCACGAGGCGGGACAGATGATCCGGAGTGATGCCTGCGACATGGAGAGCTTCCTCGTCCCAGTCTAGCTTTTCGAGATTCATCATTCCGGTGGCTGAGGCCATGGAATGGTCAATCACATACTCGGAGAACAATTTATAAAATACGTATTCTTTCATTGAAATAAATTTGTGCGTCTGTTTGAACAGCTCAGGTTGATCTCTGGTTAGCCACATGATTTTGGTCAGAGGTGACATCGGATGAATCGGCGTACCGGTTCTCAAATAGATTTCGTGACCGTTCATTTCGGTTTTGAGTGCTTCCGTCCACTCGGCACTGCGATTGTCTGCCCAAGTCATCGCCCGCATCAGTGGTTTGCCGTGTTCATCAATAGGCAGAATGCTGTGCATGGCTGAACTGAACGATACAAACAGGATTTCATCCGGTTTGATCCTCGCTTTGGAGGTCGCTTGTTTAACCGATTCTACTACTGCTTTGAAAATATCTTCTGCATCCTGCTCTGCAATCGCAGGAGTAGGGGTATACAGCGGGTAATCGGCACCGCCTTGAGCCACGATGGTTCCGTTCTCTTCAAACAGGACGGCCTTCGTGGAGGTGGTGCCGATATCTACGCCGATCATATAGGGTGAAGAAGCCATTTTGTCATCCCTCTTTCTTGAATATATAAGTGAAATGAATGCTGTCTATTCATCCAACTTATATGGCATCTGGTATTTATCTATAGATAAGAATATCAGACTTGAGGGATGGATCAAAATGCGCGATCCCTAATCCTTTACAGCTCCTGCGGCAATATCGGATATAAACTGGCGGCTGATGAACAGGAACATCACGATCAGCGGAATAACAGCCAGCAATGTACCCGCGATAACCATCGCGTAATCCGTATTGTACAGTCCGTTTAATTGAGACAACGCAATCTGCAGCGTATACTTTCGTGCATCCGTCAAGACGATCAGGGGCCAGAGATAATCATTCCATACGCCAATAAACGTGAACGCACCGAGGAAAGCAAACGCAGGCCGCAGAATGGGCAACGCCACGTTCCAATAGAGCCGAAAAAAGTTACAGCCGTCAATTCGTCCGGCATCCAGCAGGTCATTCGGTATGGACTCCGTGGCATATTGGCGAATCCAGAAGATGCCGAAGGCGTTCACCATGCCCGGAATAATGAGGGCTTTGAAGGAACCAACCCATCCGAACGTCGCCATGAGCACGAAGGAAGGGACCAGCGACAGCTGGGAAGGCACCATCATGGTGGCGAGCAGTAGGACGAAGAGCCATTTTTTACCCGGGAATTCAAACTTCGCAAACGCAAACCCTGCCAGTGAATCAAAAAACAGTACCAGTACCGTCACCAAGCCCGACACAAACAACGTATTCATGAATGCGCCCCAGAAATCAATCTGCTGAAGCACCCGACTGATATTGTTCCACAGTTCGCCCCCGAACCAGAGCTGAGGTGGGAACTTATAAATGTCGGACGTCGTCCGGGTAGACATTACAATCAGCCAATAGAACGGGAACATGGAAATGAGCATGCCCCCGATAAGACCGATATACAACACCAGCGATTTGAGAGATTTGGACGTCATGAGCGCTCCCCCCTTGTCACATCAGGATGACTTGCCTTGAACGAGCTTCCAGTTCACAATCGAGAACAGGGCGATAATGAGGAACATGCCCCAACCAACCGCAGCACCGTAGCCGAAGTAGTTATTAATGAAAGATTCGCGGTAAAGGTACAATACAATGGTCATTCCGGCTGCGCCTGCGCCGCCATCGTTACCCACGAGAATTTGTGGCTCGGTGAATAGCTGCATACCGCCGATTGTTGATGTGATTACAGTGAACAGAATGACGGGACGCAGCATCGGAATCGTAATTCGGAAAAAAGACTGTATCCCGGATGCACCGTCAATCTTGGCTGCCTCGTACAATGTCTGCGGGATGCTCTGAAGTCCGGCCAGATAGATGACTGCGTTGTATCCTGTCCAGCGCCAGACCACCATGGAGGAGATTGCCACTTTGATGCCCCATGGCGCGTTCAGCCACTCCACCACTGGAAGTCCTACGGACTGGAGCAGATAGTTAAGAAATCCGTAGTTGTTGGCAAATAGGGCACCGAAGATAATGGCGACGGCCACGATGGACGTCACGTTCGGCAGGAAATATCCCACGCGAAACAGCGTGCGGAACTTCACAAACGGTGCATGCAGCAGAAACGCAATGATCAGGGCAAAGAACAACATCGGGATGGTCGCGTATATCCAGATCATGAACGTATTGCCCACCGCTTGCCAGAATTCTGCATCGGTCAGCATATATTTAAAGTTGTTTAGTCCGTTATAGGTCATCACACCAATGCCATCCCATTTGTGGAAGGCCAGATATAAGGAAAAACCGATCGGAAACAGTCCAAACACGGCAAACAGAATGTAAAACGGGGAGATCGCCACATAGAGTGCACGTTGTTCCCACATCCGGGACAAGAGTGATTTCTGCCGATCCAAATCCGGACTTACCTTTCCGGGATCCGGAGTGAGGCGAGGTTCGGTTACAGCCATATGAATTCCTCCTTTGCGGATTGCCATCTCATAAGAGTGTTTGAATTAACGCTGTAACTCCCGCTCAACACGGTGAACCGTATCAGGCCAGACCTGCTCCGGGTTGGCATTTTGCTTCGCAATATCATTCAGCCGCCGAGTAATGATGTTGTGCACCGAAGGGTATCGTTCGCCAAAGAAAGCCTCGGGCACATGCTGTGCCGATTCGGCAAATACAGGCCCTGTTGCCTGTCCGCCGAAGAAGGGTTCTTCTTCTTTCATCGCCGGTGTATCGAACACACCAGGTGCCGAAGGAAACAGGTTCAACGTCTTATATTGTTCAAGCTGATTATCCGGGCTTTGCAGCCACTGGATGACTTCGAACGCTTCTTTTGGGTGTTTGCTTGACTTCAAAATGGACAGGAATGATCCACCGTTATTGCCGTCTCCACCAGGAGCGCGAGTGACTCGCCACTTGCCAGATGTATCCGGCGCGGCTTCCTGCAGTACCTGCTTCATCCAGACGGCTCCCACAAAGGAAGCAATCTCACCATTATTCATCGCTGCGTTCCAGCCCGGGGTCCAGCCGTCGGCATTAGCGAGCAGCCCTTTTTGCTTGAAGGATACGGCGGTATCCCAGCTCTGCTTGACGAGTGGAGAATCCATGCCGATAAACGAGCCGTCAGGACGGAAATACCGTTCGGTTCCTTGCGATAACACTTGATTGTAAACGGTTCCAATATTGTCGGTTAGAAATACCTTGCCTCCGAACTTCTCCTTGATCTTTTCTCCTGCAGCAGAATAGGCATCCCAGTTGTTGATCTGGCGAGCCACTTCTTCAGGCTCGGAAGGCAATCCGGCCTCTTTAAATAGATCTGCACGGTAGAAGAGGGCTGTCGGTCCCGTATCCATAGGGAAACCGATCATTTGTCCACCCGGTGTAACGCCTTGCTTCCATTTCCAATCCAGATATTGGTCTTCGACGTCACCTGCGCCGAGATCATACAGATTATAGAAACGGTCCTCGCTGGGAAAGAGCTCCATGATCCAATCGTTCAATGCGACAATGTCGGGCTCACCTGAGCGCGCAGCGAGTGTCGTTTTGAGTTTTGCTTTGAAATCACCACCGATTTTCTGAGCGGTCAGTTCAATATTGGGGAACTTTTCCTTGGCCTTGGCAATCAGCTTATCATCGATGGAACGGTTCCAGTACCATAATGTAAGCGCTACCTTTTTGTTGCTCGATGAATCGTTCTGTCCCGGCCATATGGAGCATCCGCTCACCAGCATGACACAGACTAGCAGAATGGCTGTCCAGCATGTTCTTTTCCGGCGGATCATGTGATAACCCCCTCATCGTTAAGTTCGAGGCATGAAGTGCGATGGACTACAACATAAGTGTATGAGCAGTTTATAAACTCATACCCAATATTCCTGAAATGAAACACAAATTTGTGTCGGTTGCGTATCATAAATTTATTAGTTACTTTAGAAACAAAAGTTACTTGACACAACATAATTTTTATTTTAAACTTGCTTACATAAAGTAACTAATGATGATGACAATAATATAGATACGTATGATATGCAATCCAGTGATCCATTTTCCGTCTGGATGCGAATCAATTCATAACCAAGATGGCTTAACAGGAGGAACTTACTAATGATTAATTCACATATTATTCAACTGCTTGCCCCTAAAATCCAGACTTTTCCGAGTGGAAAAGAATTCATTTACCTCGTTGGGCCGATTAAGCTTCCGGTGAACCTTGATGGAGAGACACACACCTTCCAGTGGTACAGCTGGATGAAATCGGAGAAAGTTATGGAAAGCGGCGAGCTGATTGAATCTCTCGCTACTGCCGAACTGGCTGAACGTCAGCAATCCAGCGTATTAGTGTACGGTGATTTTGCCGAAGCACAGGAAGCACTGATTCGGATGCACAGCATCTGTCATACAGGCGACATCTTTGGCAGCAAACGTTGTGACTGCGGCTTCCAACTCGAGCAATCGATGAAGATGATTGCTGCCCATGGAGCAGGCGCACTCTTCTATCTGGCGAATCATGAGGGCCGTGGCATCGGTCTGTTCAGCAAAGCGATGGCATACCTGTTGCAAGAGGAAGGTCTGGATACCGTTGACGCTAACCTGCAACTTGGGTTCACAGACGATGCGCGTAATTATGATGATGCCATTGCCGTATTGCGTGCGCTTCGTTCAGCTCCTGTTACATTGATCACGAACAATCCACGCAAGCTTGCTGCTTTGCAGGAAGCGGGACTGAATGTAGGTGGACGTGTGCCACTGTGGGGAGATCGCTCGTCCTTTAACGAAAAATATTTGCAGACCAAAGTGAGCCGTTCTGGTCACTTGGCAGAAAATGATGCATGGGCTGGCGAAGAGACCTTGCTTCCACACGCCCAAGCCTAAAAGGTTGATCCCGATCCCGATCGATCGTTCAATATGATTTTGGCATAAAGCCTGTTTGCCATTCTGTCCAATAGACAGGACAATTTAAGCTGTTTGTGTATGCTCCTTCTGGGGTATACATGAACAGCTTTTTTAAGTTTAGAGAATGGAACGGTCCCGTCTCACGCGAAGAATTAATCTGACGGTCCTGACTTTGCTTGCCGTTCATACCATACGAACTATACAATATAGGCATCTGATTTATGCGGGAGGAACGAAGGTGCCATTTGAGGGACAGTATGTGTTACCGGCTGCCAAGAGCATGAAGCAGTTTGAAGCAATGATTGAAGGCCCTTACACCTATGGGGTTATGCTGGATACGCATATTGCGCAGCTTCATAGTCTGCTGGAAGAAGCACGGCGACGTGGTAAAAAAATAGTACTGCATGCCGATCTGGTGCAGGGGCTGAAGAACGATGAATATGCCGCAGAGTATTTATGCCAGCATATTCGTCCGGCAGGACTGATTTCGACGCGAGCCAGTGTAATTCAGAAGGCGAAACAGAAAGGGATTACAGCCATTCAGCGCGTTTTTCTGCTGGATACAAATGCGCTGGAGAAAAGTTATCTTTTGCTGTCCAAGACCCAACCGGATTATATTGAAGTACTGCCCGGTGTTATCCCGCATATTATTGCAGAAGTATCCATACGGACAGGTATACCCATTATTGCAGGTGGGTTGATCCGCTCAACGGAAGAGGTTGAACTGGCGCTGGAAGCTGGAGCTACCGCAGTAACCACTTCCAACGTGGACCTGATTCGGCACTACAAGAAATCGCATACAGAATATAAGCAGTAATCCCACAACAGGAGGTTGTCTGTATGGAAAAATATATATTGGCCCTAGATCAGGGGACGACAAGTTCCCGGGCTATTCTATTTAACCGGAGCGGGGAGATTGTACATATTGCACAGCAGGAATTTCCACAGTACTTTCCCAAGCCGGGCTGGGTGGAGCAGAACGCCAATGAAATTTGGAGCTCCATTCTGGCAGTGATGGCTTCGTGTCTGGCCGAAAGTGGAATCAAGCCGGTCCAGATTGCCGGCATCGGCATTACGAACCAGCGGGAAACGGTTGTGGTATGGGACAAAGAAACGGGCCGGCCCATCTATAATGCAGTAGTCTGGCAGTCCAGACAAACGGCTGATATTTGTGATGAGTTGAAGGCGAAGGGATTGGGTGACCTTTTTCATCGCAAAACAGGCTTACTCATTGACCCTTACTTCTCGGGAACCAAGGTGAAATGGGTTCTGGATCATGTGCCTGGCGCCCGGGAGCGTGCAGAGAATGGTGAGCTTCTGTTTGGTACGATCGACAGTTGGCTGATCTGGAAGCTGAGCGGTGGTACTCATGTTACTGATGTATCCAATGCTTCCCGCACATTAATGTACAACATCTATGATCTGCAATGGGATGATGAATTGCTGCATATCCTGGACATTCCCAAAGCGATGCTGCCAGAAGTGCGCGGTTCATCCGAGGTGTACGCACATACGGTTGACTACCATTTCTTTGGCCATCGGATTCCGATTGCCGGAGCAGCAGGAGATCAACAGTCGGCATTATTCGGTCAGGGCTGTTATACAAAGGGGAGCATGAAAAATACGTACGGCACCGGCTGTTTCATGCTTATGAATACCGGTGAACAACCCGTACAATCCAACCATGGTCTGATTACAACTATTGCATGGGGCATTAATGGCAAAATCGAGTATGCGCTGGAAGGCAGTATTTTTGTCGCAGGTTCGGCGGTACAGTGGCTGCGTGACGGCTTACGGATGCTTCGTTCCTCAAAAGACAGTGAGGATTATGCGGCACGTGTACCCTCTACAGACGGCGTTTATATGGTGCCTGCATTTGTAGGTCTGGGCAGCCCTTACTGGGACAGTGAAGTTAAGGGAGCAGTGTTTGGTTTGACGCGAGGAACCACCAAAGAACATTTTATCCGTGCAACCCTGGAAGCACTGGCGTATCAGACCAAGGATGTACTGGCGGCAATGGAATCCGATTCAGGTATTCCGGTGAATGCCTTGCGCGTGGATGGGGGGGCGGCGGCCAATGATTTTCTGATGCAATTCCAGAGTGATATTCTGAATATCCCTGTGGAGCGTCCCAATGTGAACGAAACGACGGCATTAGGTGCGGCTTATCTGGCAGGACTCGCAGTAGGCTATTGGAATAGCGCGGATGAATTGGCGAATCACGAGAATACGGAACGTGTCTTCCATCCGGTTATGGCTGAAGATGAGCGTACAGAACTGTATGCAGGGTGGCAACGTGCCGTGAAGGCAGCGATGGTTTTCAAATGAGTGGATTATATTTCAAATGGGCATTTGTACTTTTTCGTTAAAGTTCTACAATAAATGATATTTATTGGTGGAAAATGATGCATAACTTACAGGGGTTATTTTCCTGGAGAAGAGAAAACATATACCCACTATAAGGAAAAATAAATGATTAGTGGATCAGCTTGAAATTCCATCCGCAGGCAGAACAACTTTTTGAAATTTTTTTGAATAATGTGTCATTTCAGGCCTTCACGCCGCCTTAATTGTGTGATAGGATTAAGTCACAAGTTAAAAAATGATGTCTGGAGATCGGGAGAGACCACGTACCGCTCAGCAATTGCTGAAGCGAATGACGTGGTCTTTTTTTTTGTGCTTTTGTGGGTATAACAGAGGTAATCAATGGGAGGAATCAGAATGACAACATCGTTCTCGGCGGAAAAGCGTACGGAATATCTGGATCGGATGGCGAATGCACATTTTGACATATTGATTATTGGTGGGGGAATCACGGGAGCCGGGATTGCGCTGGATGCAGCTTCCCGCGGATTAAAGACAGCACTGGTGGAAATGCAGGATTTTGCAGCAGGCACATCCAGTCGTTCGACCAAACTGGTGCATGGCGGTCTACGGTATCTGAAGCAGTTTGAAGTGAAAATGGTGGCTGAGGTGGGACGGGAGCGAGCGGTGGTGTATGAGAACGGGCCGCATGTAACAACACCCGAACCGATGCTGCTCCCCATCTATACGGCGGGTACCTTTGGACGCTTCAGCACATCCATTGGTCTGATGGTATACGACCGGCTTGCCGGAGTGAAGCGTAGTGAACGACGCCAAATGTTAAATGCCGGTGCCGTCTCAGACAGTGAGCCTTTGCTGCGCAAGGAAGGACTGCTGGGTGGTGGACGTTATGTGGAATACCGAACGGACGATGCCCGGCTTACCATTGAAGTGATGAAGGAAGCGGTGCGGCGCGGTGCACAGGCAGTGAACTATGTGAAGGCAGCAGCATTCCTGAAGGAGAATGGGGTCATTACCGGAATTCAGGCTGTGGACCAGATCAGCGGTCAATCTTATGATTTGCGGGCAACCAAGGTGATTAATGCTTCCGGTCCATGGGTGGATGAGCTGCGCAAGATCGATGGTTCGCGCCAAGGCAAAACGTTGCAGATGACGAAAGGTATTCATTTGGTATTCGACGGTACGCGTTTCCCGTTAAGGCAGGCTGTGTATTTTGATACACCGGATGGACGAATGGTCTTTGCTGTCCCACGGGATGGGAAAACCTATGTGGGAACCACGGATACCGTCTTCGAAGATGATCCCGCACACCCGTTAATCTCTGAGGCAGACCGGGATTATGTCATCGATGCCGTCAACGGCATGTTCCCGGACGTTCGAATTCGAGCTGAGGACGTGGAGTCCGGTTGGGCTGGAGTACGTCCCTTGATCCATGAGGAGGGTAAAGGGCCTTCCGAAATTTCGCGCAAGGATGAAGTGTGGGTAGCCCCTTCGGGGTTGATCACGATTGCCGGGGGAAAATTGACCGGGTACCGCAAGATGGCAGAGATGGTTGTTGATCTGGCTTCCCGCCAATTGGAGCAGGAGACGGGGAGATCCGCTGGACCATGTACTACGAAAAAAATGCCGATTTCTGGAGGCCATGTTGGCGGTTCCGCCAGATTTGGTGCGTATGCTGAACGCAAGATTAAGGATGGAGTAGCACTTGGACTCGACAGATCTACTGCGGAACGATTAGCCAGAGTGTATGGTTCCAATGTGGATGCACTGTACGAGCGGATTCCTGATCCGCGGACAAAGGCCGACCTTCATGGTATGTCACAGGAGCTGCTGCTAATGCTACGTTATGCCATTGACGAGGAGATGGCTGTGACACCTGCAGACTTTTTTGTGAGACGCACCGGAGACCTGTTTTTCCGCATTGACGAAGTCCGTCAGTATAAGGCAGTAGTGATTCAGTTTATGGCTGAACGCCTGGATTGGCGGGAGGAGCAAGCGATACGGTTTGCGAATGAACTGGATCAGTTGCTCTTGGAAGCATCGGGCAAAATGTAATGCAGGATTTCGCATCTGGGGGTCGAATGGAACATGTAAGCGTGTAACAAGGAGAGGGGTTTACATCTATGACTTTACAGATCGGAATCATTGGAACAGGTTGGTTCAGCAAGGTACATGCAGATATTCTGGCACGAATGGAAGGTGTTCGTGTAGCAGCTGTCTGCGGAACAACGCTGGAGAAGGCAGAGGCTATGGCTTCCGTCTATGATGCTGTTGGCTACGGTGAACTTGAACATATGCTGGATGGTGAAAAGCTGGATGCAGTCTATATCTGTGTTCCTCCGATGTCTCATGGATCGATTGAAGCTGAATTGATTCGTCGTGGTATCCCATTCCTGGTGGAAAAACCGCTGAGTACAGGCATGGATATTCCTCGTCAGGTGTTGGATCAGGTACAGAAGTCCGGATTGTTGACATCGGTAGGTTATCATTTCCGTTATCAGGAGGCTGCACAGGTACTGAAAGAAGCGATGAAAGAGCAGACCGTCGGTATGGCGCTTGGACGCTGGATGGGCGGAATGCCGGGAGTCGCTTGGTGGCGTCGCCAGGAAGGCTCCGGGGGACAGTTTGTGGAACAGACGACCCATATCGTGGATTTGCTGCGGTATTGTGCTGGTGAAGTGACAGAGGTATACGCTGTAGCGGCCCAACGCAGTATGCATGAAAAGCATGAGCATGTCACGGTAGCTGATGTGGCGAATGTAACGCTTAAGCTGGAGAGTGGAGCGATTGCAAGCATTGCCAACACCTGCCTGTTGCCAGATGGTGAGGGCGGTGCAGGGCTCCAGTTCTACACGGATGCCGGAGTATGGGACTGGACACCTGAACGTCTTCTTCTGCCAAGTGCTGCCCCTCATGCGATGGCAGGTCTGGAGATTCCCGCAGGGCATAACCCATATGAGCGGGAAAATGAAGCGTTCATTCACGCCCTTCGTACCGGAGATCGTTCACGGATATTGTCCGATTATGCGGATGCCTGCCGTACACAGGAAATTACAACGGCGGCATTGGTTTCGGCAGATTCGGGATTGCCGGTACAGCTTCAGCCATCAAAACACCTCTCACATTAATCCTTTTTATAACTTAAATAAGAAATATAAACGTGTGAAAAAGACGCCTGAATTTGGACTGATCCGAAGATCAGTTCAATTCAGGCGTCTTTGTGTTGTACATGAATCAGAATCTGGCTACTTAGTAGACTGTTGCTGTTTCAACCAGTCTGAGGACCAGTTGTAAATCTGATTAATGACGGGTTCGATGGCTCTTCCTTTGGGCGTCAATTCATACTCTACGCGGGGCGGAATTTCAGGATACATATGCCGGGTTACGATACCTTCCATTTCCATTTCCTTCAGACGTTCGGACAACAACCGACCGCTAATCGCCATTTCTGCTTCCAGCTCTGTGAATCGTTTGGGTCCGGATAACAGTTGGTACATGATGAGCAGTACCCATTTCTTACCGATGATATCCATGGCCTGAGTAATGAGACAGGGACTTGGTGATTTTACTTTTCTCAGCTTCAACGTATTCACCTCGATTCAAGTATTGATGGATTTCTTCGTATATTCGTATATATAAAAGTGCGTGGCTTTCTGCCGCTCTGACCAAAGTAAGGGACAATGAAGTCAACATGTTACTACAAAATGTACTGTAACATACCTTTTGTATGTATTATACACTATTCGTCAAAAAATTACTTGAATAAATAATGTTATTATTATATACTCACTTCATAAAAGTAAGTTAATGATTATTAATATGTATAATATCAGCACGTACCTTTTTTTGCAGTGCAAACTGCCTATTTTAAAAATAGAGTTACGCAGTAACTTTTACATAGATTGCTTTTTATACAACAGATGGATATGGACATTCATTTTCAGGAGGATTATACATATGAACAAAGGCTTAAGAATTTTGGGATATATTGCGTTGGTTGTGCTTGCAGGTGTGTTTGTAATGGCGGGGTTTAACAAGGTTAGTGGAGCAGAGATGATGGTGCAGACTTTCGAAGGTTTCTCTTATCCTACATGGACGATGTATCTCATTGGTGCAGTAGAGCTGCTCAGTGCGGTGGGTCTGTTGATTCCACGAACTCGTATTCTGGCTTCAGGAGTATTGACGTTTATTCTGATTGGGGCTGTGGGAAGTCATCTGATTTACGGACAATATACGGCTGTTCCTTTCCCGGCGGTACTGTTGGTTGCTAACATTGTTGTTCTTATTATGGGTATGCGTAAACTGGAAGCAGAAGAAATGGATATGGATCTCGTGCAGGTCTAAAGAGTTAGACGCTGGAGTAACGAATATTGAAAAAGATGACCACTGTGATTAAGCGGTAGTCGTCTTTTTTATGTTTATCTCAAAAAAAAAGAAGAACCCACGGATTTCAAAGGGTTCTCTTGCAACGGGACTTCTTGAAACGGAAGGTCTCCTGATTAATAAATAATCGAATAAATTCCTATTATAGTAGTTTTTTAAGTTGGGAGACGCGTCCTTGGCTAATGCCAAGCTTTTCCGCAATTTGCTGTTGAGCCAAACCAGGATTCTGTTCAACAATTTCCTTCATCTGTTGCAGCATGCGTGCCGTCTTCGGCCGCAGGTCCGGGTACTCATGGTTGGCAGCTGTAGTCCCTTCTTCCCATGCGGGAGATGAGACTGTGGCGGATTCGGTAGCAGGACGCTCCACGGGTGCAGGAGCCTGTTTGTTTGGAGGAACGAACCAATCGGGAGTGTCATCCGGGTGTTTTAATTGAATTGCACAAGTCCGGCAGATGAATTGCTCTTTGAAATACATTTCAGTATCCACATCACCGCAAAAAATACACAATGTTGATTTGTACTTTCTCAAAATCAACTCTTTCCCTTCAATGAAAAACTCGAGCGGATCGCCGATATGGATTTCCATCGTATCCCGCATTTCTTTGGGAAGGACAATTCGTCCAAGGCGGTCCAGAGATCTCTTCATTCCGGTTCTTTTCATCGCATCTCCCCCGCAATATTCACAATTAAAACCTGTCCTTATTGTAAGGAAGAAAGGGCTTTAATACAACAATAATATTTCAAGAAATAGGGTTAATTCCATCTATTATGGGAAAATAAGTTTGGATAGCACGGGTGCAACCGCTAATGTGAACAATGCGGCCAGTACCATGGAGATGCTGGAGATGGTTCCTGTCAGTGAACTGAGCTCAAAAGCCTTGGATGTGCCTGTTCCATGGGCACCGGTTCCAAGCAGCGTTCCACGCGCAATCTCACCATCAATACGCAGCATTTTCACAATGGATGGCCCCATAATCGCCCCCAGCAGACCGGTCATGATGACAAAAACCGCCGTAACCGCCGGAATGCCTCCAATGGTAGCCGATACATTCATGGCAATAGGGGTCGTGATCGATCTTGGGATCAGACTATGAATGAGTCCGGAGTCCAGGCGCAGCCATTTGGCGAGCAGGGCAGAAGAGAGGACCGCCACAACGGAGCCCGTCATAACGCTGAAGACGATCTCGGAAATATGTTTTTTGAGTACATGGAAGAATGTATAGAGCGGAATAGCGAAGGCTACCGTTGCCGGTTGAAGCAGCAAACTTAGCCATTTACCACCACTGCTGTAGGCTGCGTAATCCGTGCCTGTTGCGAGCAGCACACCGACGACAAGAAGCGGCGTAATCAGCAGCGGAGACAGATACACTTTGGGCAGGTTGCGGTACATGCGTTTGGCGACCAAGTATATACCGACGGTTAACAAAAGACAGAGGAATCCAATCATCCGGTGTGACGCTCCTTTCGTTTGGCGATTCGGGTGGCAACAAGGCCTGTGCAGGCCATGACCAGAAATGTACTAAGCAGAACAATAAACAAAATTTGCAGTCCATCTTGCTCCAGCATGGGCATGTAGTTCATAATGCCAACGGCTGACGGGATGAAAAACAGCAGCAGCTCACCGAGCAGCCAGGCAGCTCCAATTTCGATCCAGCGCAGCTTCACGACCCGGGTCTGAAGCAGAATGAATAGCACGATCATACCGAGTATTGAACCTGGTACAGGTAGATGGAGAGCACGGGCCAACTGGTCCATGAGCAGTGAAAAGGCCATCAAGAGCGCAACTTGCAAAATGCCAAGGCCCCATTTCTTCACTTCAATCCCTCCTTGTATAATGAACGTGATGATTTTGAGTTGTTTATGAAAATGAATGGAAGCGTTGTTTGAATCAATTTCATAACTCACTAAAAGTGAATTTAAGTAACTAGATATAGACAAATTGAATCGTTTTGATCTATATCTAGCCCTGATTGAAGCAGCCAAATGTATTATGAAAATGATTCACTTGATATCACAAATTTTACATCGCATTCTTTCATGAGTAAAATGCATATTAAGAATGTTTACCATTCCATTTATCTATGAGAGATGGGGATCAGACGATGGATATCCGCCATTTGCAATATTTTCTGGAAGTTGCGCGGCAGCAAAGCTTCACCAAAGCGGCCGAAGTGCTGTTCATTACACAACCGACGATTAGCAAAACCGTCAAAAGCTTGGAAGACGAATTGGGCGTAACGCTGCTTGATCGTTATGGCAAGAAGGTAGCGTTAACGGATGCAGGGCATGTCTTTTTTCGGCAGGCGCTGGAGATTGAAAAGTCATTTCGCAGCTTATCGTCCGAATTGGATGACTTGATGAATCTGAAGAAAGGACACCTGCGGATCGGCTTGCCGCCGATGATAGGTTCGAGCTTTTTTCCGATGATTATCGGTGAATTTCATAAAGCTTACCCACAGGTAACCATTCAGCTCTTCGAAGACGGTGCCAAAAAAGTAGAGGCTGATGTGATTAGTGGTGCACTGGATATTGGTGTCTCCGTTCTGCCTACCGTGGATGAACTCGTGGACCACTTTGTTTTTGTGGAAGAGAAACTGAATCTGATCGTACACCCTTCACACCCACTTGCGGGCAAAGAGTCCATCGCGCTGCGCGAGCTGGAGCATGATGCATTTGTGCTGTTTCGGGAAGATTTTGCGCTGCATGACCGGATTATCGCCGCCTGTCAGCATGCGGGATTCCAGCCTCGGGTGGTGTACGAGAGTTCCCAATGGGACCTGCTCAGTGCAATGGTAGCGGCCAATCTGGGTGTGGCTTTGCTGCCAGAAACGATCTGCCGTGAGGTGGATCATATGCGTGTGCGCATTATACCTGTAATGGAACCTGTGATTCCGTGGCAGCTCGGCATGATTTGGCGGAGGGACCGATATTTATCCTTTGCAACCCGGGAGTGGATCAGTTTCACACAGTCCATGCTGAGTGAATAAGAAAATCGGTGTAAACGGGGAAGAGGAACCGGAGAAATCGTTATCTTAACTCCACTGAAAGCTATAGAATCATATTAAAGCGCCCCTCAACACGGTTGAGGGGCGCTGCTTTTCTGTCTATTTATAAAACGAGTAATATTAATGTTCCTCTATATGCACAATAAGAGTAGCTACAGCGTACATGCTAATGCAGTTAGTGAAGCTCTGGCTGTGTTTTTTTCAAATATGCACGCCAAGTAATACACCATTGTTTCGGGTCGTCCAAAGATGATTCGTCATTGCGATGCACCGTACTGTTATGCGGAGCTGATTTGACGATATCTGGCTGAGTATAGGCTTCATTTGAGATATGCTCCAGCGCATGGATATATTCGTCGAGATCCTCCTTGGAATAGGATTCCGTTGGCTCCAGTGTGAACGGCTGTGGAACAATATACGGGTGATGAGAGGTCCAGTAATGCAAGCCAAAATCGCACATTCTTCGCGTAATATCCTCCGTCGTCACTCCAGTCTCATCCGTGAGTTGTTTCCAGCTGTAGCGGACCTGTTCTAAACGGCGTCCTTGGACATACGGGGCACTCGCTCCTCGTATTTGAACAATTTTATGATATAGATAGTTGTTATTCAGCACCGCCACCTGAGCGACATCCTTCAGACCGTCCGGTCCGAGGCTCATAATCCAGGCGTAGGAGCGGAGTACAGTTTGGGCTACACCGTGAAAACTCCGTACCTTACCAATGCTGACTTCCGTTTGATCTCTCAAAATATAACGTCCGTCATCTTCCTTATCCACCAAAGGGCCGGGCATGAAATTCTTCAATTCTTCCGTCACTCCGAGAGCGCCCGTAGCAGGACCACCGCACATATGGGGCGCAGCAAAGGTTTTGTGAAGATTGAAAAAGCACATATCAAAACCCGCTTCCTTCGCTCGTGTAATTCCGAGCAGGCCATTGGCGTTAGCCTGATCATAGTAGCAGACACCACCAGCTTCGTGCACGACATCCGTAAATTCTCGGATACGATGATTGTAGATGCCTGTGTCCTCTGGATTAGCCACAACAAATCCGGCAGTCCGCTCGGAGACAACGTTCTTCAGCTTCTCAAGGTCCGGGAATCCATTCTCGTCTGGATGCAACGTAATAATCTTATATCCCTTAACCGCAGCTGTAGCGGCTTGCGAAGGATGAGAGAAGATCGTTGTAATAATCTCATCACGTTGCTCACCTTCACCGCGCGAATCATGATAGGCGCGAACGATGGAGGCCATAGCCAGAAGTGCCTGGGTTCCGCTACTCGGCTGAAAGGAGAACGCATCCATACCCGAAATCTCTCGCATTGCCAGATCGAGATTGTGGAATATCTCCAGCATCCCCTGAACAGAATCCACATCTTGTAGCGGATGAAGCTCGGTCATACGTGGATTTCGGATAAGCATTTCGTTAATCCGGGGAATATATTTCATCGTGCAGGTTCCCTGACCAATCTCCACGTTCATATCCGATCCCAGCGTTTCCTGGGATAATCTCAGATAATGCCGCAGTACCTTTGCCTGCCCGATTTCTGGCAAAGCGGGAATAGTGCGCCGCCACATGGATGCCGGTATGTTGTCTTCTGCGGAGCCTACTTCAGCTGCTACAGTCGCTTCCGTTCCCGGCGGCACGACGCCTCGCTCCCCGGGTCGGTGAAGTTCAAAGATAACGGGCTCATCCCATTTAGCTTGGTGAAACTTCCGAACCTTATGATCTCTGCGAATTCGTTTCATGGCGTTCAGTCCTCCTCTATATGATCGTTATGACGTGCTGACAATGGAACGAAGAGTATCGACGAGTCGGTCCAAATCCGCCTGGGTATGCGTTTCCGTAACGCAGTACAGTGCACATTGACCCCATGATGGGTAGGATAAAGACAGATCCTTACCTCCGAAAATTCCTGTCTCCATTAATCTTTGGTTGATCTCATCAACGGTTAGACCTGTATCATTAAAATCAACAACAAACTCTTTGAAAAAGGTGCCATTTTCGAAGTGAAGAGATACACCTGGAATTCGTGATATCTGTTTTGCAGCGTAATGCGATTTCTGGATAATGGTGCTGCCAACCTCTTGCATTCCAGCAGGACCGAGAAGAGCCAGATATACTCCTGCCGTAATGCCCCATAATGCGGTCTGAGTTCCTACCGATTCCTTGCCTTTCTCCCGAAGAGCGAATGATGTACGTTCATAGGCCACATCTCCGAAGCCATATTCGCCTTCCACTTCGGTTGGCACGATGCCAAATAGCCGGGAAGGGTATTCCATTACGTATTTTTCCTCATCACGTGTTGCAATGAAGCCAGCCTGCCCACCGCCAAAGTTCATATGCATACCCAGCGGCTGTAAATCTCCGCAAATGATATCGGCCCCGTAATGGCCCGGAGGCTCCAGAACTCCAAGTGATATGGGATCAACACCTACAATAGAAACGGCATTAATCTTATGAGCTAGTTCAGATATCTCGGCACCCTGATCCTCAATGATTCCAAGATAACAGGGATTTTCAAAGTATACTGCCGCCGTATCGTCATTTAATTTGCTGCTCAGATCATTCAGATCCATTCGTCCTGTTACCTGATCGATGTCAACATACTGAATCTCCATTACCGGAGTACAGTAATTACGAATAATCGCCGCCTTATCCGGATCTACGGAACGCGGGAGCAGCACGGTTTTGCGCCCTGTAATACGCCCAGCCATCCGAATCGCGGTGGAAGCCGCCTGAGCCCAGTCAAAGGTTGGAACATTTACGACATCCATGTCCACGAGCTCGGCAAGCAGGCTCTGATATTCGAATAGGGCTTGGAATCGACCATGGTCTTCGTAAGGTTCTCCGGCATAGGCCGTCACGAACTCAGAACGCTGATTGATCTCGTCGCATACAGCCGGGATGAAATGCTGCCAGCATCCTGCACCCAGAAAATTAAGATAATCTCCACTGTGCTTGTTCTTTGCTAACAGTCCATCAATATGTCGGCGCAGTTCATACTCGTTCATGGCTGGCGGAAGGTCCATCTCCCGCTTCAGCTTCAGGCTGTCAGGGATCGCGTCGTGGAGTTGCTCCATAGACGTTAAACCAATTTCTTTCAGCATCGCGTCCCGGACCTCCGGAACGGTATTTGGAATATAGGGATGGGCATATGTTTTGTTGTCAGCCACAATTAACGCCTCCGTTCATATGTTGGGAAAATGGTAATTCTTATCGTCCTAAGCGATCCCGCCTCCGTCAACAACGAGCACACTGCCTGTTACCCATGAGGATAAGTCACTCGCTAGGAACAATACGGCATTCGCGATATCACGCGGTGTACCTAGACGCTCCAGCGGTCTGCCTCCTGCAGAGGCAACCAGAAATGCTGACTCATCCTGCTGCAGCTGCTTCGCTTCGTCACGCAGGAGTGGTGTATCCGTATCTCCTGGTGATACACAGTTGACTCGAATATTCGCCGCTCCATGGTCGATAGCCATGGCGCGCGTCAGATTAACAACGCCTGCTTTTGCTGCACAATAAGCTGCTGCGCGGTCTCCACCTTTCAGTCCCCAACCTGAGCCTGTGTTAATGATGCTACCGCCACCGCTTTGCTCCATAATGGGAATTACATATTTAGAAAGGAGAAAGACACCTTTGAGTGAGACATCTAGTACAAGATCCCAGTCTCTTTCATCCAACTCGGTAACCGTTTTGCGGCGAATAACCCCTGCGTTATTGAACAGGACATGAATTCCTCCAAGAGTCGATTTGATCTCTGAAGCTGTGCGTTCACAATCTGCGGCAGAGGTCACGTTGCAGCAGTAAAAGCTGGCCTGACCTCCCTGTTCACGGATACTGGCGACTGCCTCGTTACCCGCAGCCTCATTAATATCAATCAAGACAGCATGTGCCCCGAAGCTCGCTAGAAGCTCAGCGGTGGCCAGCCCAATGCCTGATGCCCCACCAGTAACGACGGCTACCTTGCCAGATAAATTCAAAACGTCCTGTGTATTAAGCATCTTTATCTTCCTCCATTTCATATTGCATCGCTTCTGTACTCATTCGGCGGCTCAGCCTTTCAGGAGAGCTATCCTCCGCCATATACGCCTGAAGCAAGATACGGAACCGGAACGCTTCCGGTTTAACTGTATTCTCAGGCGACTGTGCTGGGCCGCAGCTATTACTTCCCAGTCCGTTCTGTCGGTAATCCAGATTCAGAGTAATGAAATCACGAGGTGCCAAATCGCTCATATGCTGCGCCTTCTCCAGATCACCATCCGTGTAACGTCTAGCGCTGAAATCAAGCGTTGGCGCTCCTGCCGCCAGCAGACCGATTCCTGCTCCATCGGCAATCGAAACCCATCTTACATCTGTCCGATTTCCATTCTCTTGGGGATAAATATATGACGTGAACAATCCATCTACACTGCTCTGATATACGCCGAAGCGTCCGGCCTCCCGGCTATCCGAATAGCTCTCTCCCGGCCCACGGCCATACCATTTCACACGATCTATATCACCGGGAACTTTCATCTGAAGACCGATTTTCGGGAGCATAGCAGGTGGTGTTCCTTCCGGCATTCCCTTCACATCTATAATGATTAGTCCGCTTGCAGTAACCGTATAGGACGTTTCACAGCGGAAGCCCCAATCGTAGACAGGAGGTGCTATGCGTGAAGTCCAAGTCATACGCACAGATGTTTCATTCAATCGATCCCAGCGGAAGTCGTCTATCCGCTCGGTCAGTCGATCGAGGTGTGCCTTGCGCCAATCCGGGAGCACATACATATCGTTATCAATGGGAGCACGCCAGAAATTCAGTCGTGGTCCATGTTGAATGAGTTCCTTTCCGTTCAGGTGAAGTGAGGTGACCCCTGCACGTAGACGATTAAAAGAAATACGGAAACTGTCATTCGTAAGGATTAGCTCTCGCCCTTCTTCGGTAACTGACAACTTCTGCTCTACAGACAGCAGGGATGAGGGAGATACGGCTGAGGTGGAATGATTCGGCAGTGCAAACTGCGCCCAAGCCACCTCATGCCCCTGTTCCGCCCAAGCGCAGTCTGCTGCCAGCGTAAATCCGACATTCAGCCACATCTCCGTACCCGGCTCAAGATGAATCGACTGTTGATCTGTTAAATTCAAATGTGGAATCAATACGTTTGCGCTATCACCCGGACCAATCTGAGGAAGTACGAGTGCACCACTGTTTATGGTTCTTCCATCAGCCGTGATACTGTAATGAACCTGTAGATGATCTAAAGTCACGAAATCATACCGATTCGTTACGCGAATCTTTCCTGCGTCTATTAATTCGACCCTCACAGGTTCGATGATTTTCTTATATTCAATGAGCCCCGGAGAGGGGGTGCGGTCTGGGCGAACTAGTCCGTCAATAACAAAATTACTGTTATTCGGTACATCTCCGTAATCTCCACCGTAAGCGTAGTCAGCCTTGCCATCGATTGATTTTCTGCTGAGCCCATGATCGATCCATTCCCAGACAAAGCCGCCTTGAAGACGCCGATAAGTATCAAAGGTGTCAAAATACGTCCGTAACCCTCCGGGGCCATTACCCATCGCATGGGCAAATTCGCATAGAATATGCGGCTTCGGATGTTCGGTTAGCTGGCCGAATCCTTCCATTTTCTCCACCGAAGAATACATCGTGCTCACCACATCACATACTTCCGCTTCACGGTCTTCTTCATAATGGATAAGACGTGTGGAATCATTGGCTTTGCACCACTCAGACATCGCACGGAAATTGCAGCCGAAGCCCGATTCATTGCCAAGTGACCAGAAAATTACGGAAGGATGATTCTTGTCGCGCTCCACCATACGGCGGATGCGGTCAACATAAGCATCCTTCCAAGCGGGGTCATCGCTAAGTCGTGAAATATTACCCAGCGGCTCAAAGCCGTGCGTCTCCAGGTCCGTCTCTTCCATAACGTATAACCCATACTCATCACACAGATCATAGAACCGCGGGTCGTTCGGATAATGTGCTGTCCGCACCGCATTGATATTGTGCTGCTTCATCATTTGAATATCTTCGAGCATGGTGGATACCGTGACGGTTCGTCCCGTATCTGGATGATGGTCATGCCGGTTTACTCCTTTGAGAAGGATCGGTACTCCATTCACCAAGAACTGTCCATCCTTGACTTCCACACGGCGGAACCCGACTCGCTGGGCAATCGTTTCTATAACCTGATTCTTCGAATCAACCACTGAAATGATTAGATGATATAAATAAGGAGATTCAGCATTCCATAAAAAAGGCTTTGCCACAGGCAGATTGAACTCGACACTCGAAGGATGGTTTAGATTCTTCTCAGCAGACAGGATCTGCTCGCCAACGTTATTCAGCAGTTGCAACTGTACCGTGCCCTGAACTTCTTCTCCATCAAGATCTAAGCGGACCGACAGTACCGCATTGGTAAACTCTGTATCTAGCTCCGTTACAATTCGATAATCTGTAATACGGGATGCTGAAGGCTCGGAAACCAGATAGACATCCCGGAAAATGCCACTCATCCACCACATATCCTGGTCCTCCAAATAACTACCGTCAGACCACTGGTATACCCGGACCGCCAATCGGTTAATTCCCGCCTGAAGGAAAGGGGTCAGATCGAACTCTGATGTCAGGCGGCTGCCTTGGCTGTAGCCGACAAATGAACCATTCAGCCATACATGAAAGGCGCTATCTACACCGTCGAACTTAAGTGAAACAACTCTTCCGTCCCAATGGTCTGGCAGCGTAAATTCTCTTACGTAGCTACCCGTTGGATTATCATTAGGTACATGAGGAGGATCAACAGGGAATGGGTAGTCGAGATCCGTGTAATGCGGACTTCCGTATCCTTGCAACTGCCAGTGTCCAGGGACACGAATATTATCCCAACCTGAGGTGTCATATTCATTTTGATGAAAATCCTGGGGTGCTAGATCAGGCCCCTCAGCAAATTGGAATTTCCAAATACCATTCAGCGATTTGAACCAAGGAGAGCTTCCTCTGTCATAGCTCAGAGCACTTTCTTTATTGGAATGAGGAATAAAATAGGAGCGACTCTTCGCACGATTTCTCTCCAGCACGCTGAGTTTATCCCAGTCGCGCTCAATGTTCATAACAGTCATGATCGTCATTCCTTTCCTCTATCTGTGTGTCCTAACCTTTAATACCTGTCGTGGCAATTCCGCCGACAATGTAACGCTGAGCGAAGAAGAAAATCGCAAGTGGTGGAATCGAAATTAAGCAGGTGATGGCCATGATGGATTGCATATCAACACCGTACATGCCCTTAAATTGAGATAGGCCTAACGTTAACGTATATTTCGTCTGATCATTTAGGAAAATGAGAGGCCCCAGATAGTCATTCCAACAACTCATGAACTGGAATACGGAGACCAGGATCAGCGAAGGTCCCATTAGCGGCACGATGATTCGTAGCAGAATCGTCATTTTACTAGCGCCGTCAATCGTCGCTGCTTCATCCAGCTCCCGGGGGAGGGTCATAATGAACTGCCGCAACAAAAAGATATAATAGGCAGATCCGAACCACGATGGAATAATCAGCGGTTTGAGTGTGTTAATCCAACCCAAATAGTTAAACTCCATATACTGCGGAATCATCGTTACTTCCCAAGGGATCATCATGGTTGCCAGAACGACAAGAAACAGGAAATCACGCCCCTTGAACTGGAATCTGGCGAAGCCGTAAGCGACGAGCGTACAGGATATCAGCTGTCCAAGGGTGGATAAGACCGTAACGATCAGTGTGTTTTTCAAAAATAAATTAAAGGGCTGAATGTTCCATGCCTCTGCGAAGTTACTGAATTTCCAATCGGACGGAATCCATTTGGGAGGAAACAGATAAAGCTCCTGCGGTGATTTCAGTGCCGTAGTCACCGCCCAGAACAGTGGGGCGATGAACAGCAGTGAGAACCCAATCAGCAACGTGTATGCAACTATTTTTTTCATCAGGACCGCCCCCTTGTACTGGCCTTAAGTTTCTTCTGCGGCTGCTTTTTCATTTCACCTTCATAGAACACCCAGGCTTCCGAAGATTTGAATACCAGAAATGTCAAGGTAAGCACGATCAGAAACATAAACCAGGCGTTGGCGGCAGAGTAACCCATCTTAAAATATTTGAAAGCGTTCTCATACATGTACATCGCATAGAAATAGGTTGATTTCATTGGCCCGCCTCCCGTAAGTAGCAGGGCGAGAGTTAATTGCTGGAATGCTGCAATAATCGATGTGATGAGATTGAACAGAATGGTTGGCGTAATCATCGGAATGGTTACACTCAAGAACTTTCGGATTTTACCTGCTCCGTCGATGGAAGCCGATTCGTACAGGTCCTTAGGAATGCCTTTAAGTCCAGCTAGGAAAATAAGCATCATCGATCCTTGTCCCCAGAGGCTGGCAACGACCATTGCAACAAGCGACCAGTTTGTATCATTCAGCCAATCGGGCCCTTGAATACCCAGGACAGACAAGAAGTAGTTCAGAATTCCATAGTCTCCGCTGTATACCCAGGACCAGATCATAGCAAGCGCAACACCTGAAATTACAGAGGGGAGATAAAATGCCGTACGGAAAATGGCGCTTCCTTTAACCCTTTGATTGAGCAGCATGGCAAGTCCGAGTGCGACTATAATATTGAGCGGAACGAAGAGGGCTGCAAATTTCAAAGTTACAAATAGTGATTTCCAAAAAAGCGGATCATTCGAAAACATCTCTACGTAGTTGTCTAGCCCGATAAAAGTTACCTTACCGACGATTGGCCAATCAAAAAATGAAATGACCAATGAGAACAGCAGGGGGCCTAAAGTGAAGAAAACAAATCCAAATATCCAAGGGAAGATAAAGAGGTAGGGTGCAAGCCCACCCCATCTACGTTTTTTCAAGGCCTTAAGGGTAGCTGTCGGTTCTGATGTATTCTGCAGGTAGGTCTGAGCCATCTCCTAACCTTCTTTCTACAAGTGTTATTTCAAATATCGTTCGCTGTCCTTAACCGCCTGATTCAGCGCTTCTTGGGCATTGCTGCCGTGCATAACTGCTTCCACTGCAGCCGACAGCTGTCGGTTCACTTCATTCCACTTCGGATTGAGTAGAAATGCAGGTGTATTGTCCGAACGCTCAAGCATGGTGTAATAAGGTTTGTAGAGCGGATCTTGATCCTTCTTGAGTTCGTTTACAACACTTTGTCGTACTGGCAGGTCAGCAACACGCATTTTGATCGATTCATTAGAAACATAAAATTTAACGAATTCCCATGCCAGATCTTTGTTCTTGGAGTCTTTGGCAATAGACAGGGCAGATTCTGCAAGTACACCTTTAACCGGTTTGCCTGGAAAAGCCGGAATTTCGACCGTACCTACATCAACTCCCGCTTGTTTGAATGATTCGAGCGGCCAGATTCCGCTTTCCCACATGGCGATCTTACCGCCTTTAAAGATATCATCACCGCTTTGCTGGCCTTTACCACCTGTGAGCACGGCGGTGCCGTCCTTCACCATATCACCAAACATTTGGATAGCTTCAGCGGTTTCTTTACTGTTCATGTAGCCTTCGATGGTTTTACCATCTGGGGAAATAAAGGAGCCACCGTTGCTCCAGACAAAGCCCTGCAAGTCATACGTATCATTCTCGGCACGTGCACCGAAACCGTACTGCTTCTTAGATGGATCCGTCAGCTTTTTAGCGATATCCTGGAAATCGCTCCATTCCCATCCGTCTTTAGGATAAGGGACACCCGCAGCATCAAAGAGCTTTTTGTTATAATAGACGACACGAGTCGTGAAGCCGGCCGGAATGCCGTATAACTTATCGTCAATTTTTCCATAGTTGAACAATCCTTTGTAAAAATCATCTATCTTCAGGTCTTTATCTTTTTCTGCGAAGCTATCCAGTGGTTCAAGAGATTGATGGTAAGTAGGGAAGTCCCACATGTACATGACGTCTGGCGGGTTGCCCGCTCCAAAGCCTGCGGCAAGCTTCTGGTCAAATCCGTCCGCATAGGCCTCAACCTGCACCTTTGTACCGGGATGTTCTGCTTCAAACTTCTTGGCGATATCCTGCTCAATTTTGAGCGCGTCTCCCGTATCCCAGGTTGCAAAACGAAGCGTCTTCGTCTGATCCGAACCGCCGTTCTCCGGATTGGCTGTTCCAGCGTTACCGCTGCATGCAGACAGTATAGATACCATCAGCGTCGTTGCAAGGACAATGTGTGAAATTCTTTTTTTCATATTGTCAGCTCCCTGTCAGTGAGGTTTATAATAATTGAACCGCTTTCATCGTAACGCGAATGAAAGCGGTTCAAAACGTGTATCTATTCGAATGTTGTTGTGATTTTGTTCGAATTATTGAAGCAGGTGTCAATCTGTTCGGGACCCTTCGTCTTTTTGTTGGGAACGGTAATGACTCGGTGTCTGACCCGTACAGCGTTTGAACCATTTGCTAAAATATTTGCTATCTCCTAGTCCTGTTCGCTCCGCAATTTCCTGCATAGTTAGATGCGTATCCCGCAATAAACCATAAGCAAGGCGCAGTTTCCGTTTATATTGGAAGGCAATGAAGCTATCGCCGACAGCCTTCTTAAAGAGAATGGAGAAATGACTGCGGCTGAGCCCAACCTCTTCCGCCAGTTCGCTGGCTGACCAGTCAGCTGCGGGATTAGCATACAGTAGATTCACGGCTTTCCAGATCGGATCTGGCCAATGATTTACGGATATCCCATACAACTTCTCTAGCTCAGCTTCTTTATGAAGGTTTTGGAACGCCTGCTTCAGATCATCGCTGTGGAGCAAGGATTCTTTACGAGTCCACTTCAACTGACTGCATTGGCTCTTACTCTCTACCAGCAGGCTTTCTGCAGACCCTCGCAACGTATCAGGAACGATCCAATAGTAGTATTCTTCTCCATAAGGAATGATCGTACCCTTGCGCATGCTGCGGTCATTCTTCTCAGCTTCTTGTAGTAGCTCGGTCCAAGATGCTCCGCATCCTGCCGTTCGAATCAGATATATCAACAGCGGCTGACCGTTAACATGCGATTGACCGCCATGCAGCTTCTCCAGCTCCTCTGGAAATTTACAGCTATGTCCGTTCAGCCATGCAAAGAGCAGTGTTTCCATACGTTCTTCGTCTTTTGGAGAGGGGGGAGCGGAGACAGACAGTTCCTGCTGGAACTTCTTTAACATGTCTTCAAGTTCTTCGTCCTCAAAAGCGGTTTTCAAAAGATATCCGGAGGCCCCAAGTTGAATTCCCTGCTGTGCGTATTCAAAATCTCGGTGGCAACTGAGCAGAATTATTTTTGTCTTCGCCGCCATCTCTTTTATCTTGCGAGACAGCTCAATGCCATCCATCTCTGGCATTACAATATCTGTTATTACAATTTCAGGCCGATGCTCCAGAAAGGCTTCCCAGGCTTTTTGTCCATTGGGCGCGTCAGCTATAACTTCCATTCCAAATTTCTCCCAAGCTACGGTCGAACGTAGGCCTTTCCGTACAATGCTTTCATCATCTGCAATCAGCACCTTAATTCTCTTTGCTGTATCCATCCGGACGCTCCTCCTCTTTGGGCCAATGAATGACAATCGCTGTACCTTCACCCTTAGTTGAAAATACTGTAAGTCCGTACTTCGAGCCGAAATGCAGTTTGAATTTCTGGTCTGCGTTCTGGACGCCTAATCCTCCGCGACCACGACGTTTCTGATCTGGAACAAGCAAACGCTCCCGTTTTTCTTCTGTCATACCTGCTCCATTATCCCGGAGAGTCAGCAGAAGTTCATTTTTTTCTACGGTGATATCGAGCTTGATTACACCTATTCCATCCGTGAAGCCGTGGAAAAATATATTTTCAAACAGCGGCTGCAGAGTCATACGCGGGATCAGATACTGCTTCAGGGAGTCCTCGCAATTCAGCTCATAGCTGAACACATTTCCGTACCTGATCTCCTGAATTTTCAGGAAATGCTCAATCATGCGTAGTTCTCTGCCCACCGTGATCAGTTCCTGCGATATATCCAGATTTCCTTCCAGCACCATCGTTAAGTGATATAACATCTGACGGATATCATCAGCCCCTTCCAGACGGGCCTTCCACTGAATGGAGTTCAACGTATTGAACAGCAGGTGGGGGTTAATTTGATAATGAAAAGCCTTCAGTTCCGCTTCCTTCTTGAGTCTTTCGCTCTGTTCCACTTCTTGTACAAGCGATTGGACGCCACTTACCATCCGGTTAAAACTCATATCAAGGCTACCTAGCTCATCTCTGCCTTCGATCGGCATCCGTGTATCCAACTTACCGAAGCTGACCTTCTGCATCGAATCCTTTAGCGTGCGAATACGCGCTGTAAACCTCGATGAGAACAGATAGGCGAATCCAAAGGCAAGCAGACATGAAATAACGGCCACAACAATGGTATTCGACCGAATAATGCCCGAGGACAGGTAGAAGGCTTTGGCAGGTAATCTCGCTTCTATGGTCCACTGGTTCACGGCAAGCTTCCGAATCCATGTAATATCACTATCCTTCTTCGTGAAATTGGGTGCGCTTTCATATATAATTCTTCCGTCCGAAGCTTTAATGGTCAGATGCGACTTCGTATCTGTCTCAAACAGCTTGAACATTTGGATCAGTTCCTGCCCATTCTCCTCTATGAGTATGGTGCTGCCGTTTTGCGTTCCGTTGGAATTATGAATCGGAACAGCGAGCCCAAGGACGGGGAGATTCGAATCGCCTGAGCTGCTCATTGCGTGATTTTGCATATAAAAGCCAAGCCAGTATAATCCTTTATAAGAAGTGGGTTTTGTCTTCCATTCTGGTATATTTCTCAGCTTGGCAACATCCAAATTGTTCTCTCCATAATAATAGCCAGAGGGTGTAATGATATAGATTCCTGCGGTTTGGTCCGTCCGCAGTGATTTCAGTAGTGCTTCAAAGTCATTCTTCTCAATGATTTCACTATAGCTTGCAGGTGCTTGATTCCTTAGATCGGTATGGGCGGGATCAAGCAAATACGAATAGATCGTTTCACTCATTTGTTTCATTCGGCTTAAAGATGAGCTCGTTTGTTGCTCCAACTGCGCTACAGCATTTTCACCATATTTGCCAAACTGGGAATTGATGATTTTGGCGGATTGGTAATAGGACAACGCACCAAGCGAGAGCAGTGGAATCAGAGTCACGATGAGAAAACAGAAGAGCAGCTTGGTCCGTATACTGCGGTAGGAACCAGAGAAAATGCGTTTATTAAGCTGCCTGATCCATTGGATGTTCATAAACGTTTTCCCCTCTCGCTATAACTATATCTACCTGCATTCTAGCATGGACAGGTAGCCTATAGAAGAATCCAATCATTTCATGGTAACGCTTTCAATTTGTTGTTTGCAAATAAAATTTTTCGAGGAAACGGGAAAAGCACCTCCCCGGAAAGCTGTTTAAAACAGCAGCCAGAGACGTGCAATATTGGTTTTAGATTGTGTACTCGTGCCCCAGAACCAGGAACACACTTGATGTCCATGTAAATGCCCTGTCACGTAGGCCTTCACCAGTCAGCGCATCGAAGTTCTCAGCCATACCACTCCGGCTAAGCATATTGCAGAAGCGGCGGGATACTTCCCGAGCCAGCTCCAGGTCACCGGCAGCAGCTACGCCCTCCACGAGCAGCATGGTTGATGGAGCCCAGATCGGTCCACGCCAGTACCCGTCTGGTATATAGTAAGGGCTGCTTATGCTCTCGGTCGCCCAACCATTTTCCGTTAGGAAGCGATTCTCCTCCCGTAACCCTTTTAGAAGAAGATCTCTGATGGGTTCAGGCAGGCGTTTACCCAGTAGGATCGGAACGAATAACAGCAGACTGTCTCCAGCTGAAGGCTCATGTGTACCTGAACGTAAGGAGATAAATCTATCCTCTTTCCAGAAGTGGCTGATCATCTTCTCCAGCGTATCATCCGCCAGTTTTCTCCATTCCGAAGATTCCTTCGTAAGCCCAAGCAACCCAGCAATTTCAGCCAGAAGCTCTGTCTGGATAATCAGAAAGGCAGCTAAATCCGGACTTTCTACGGGAATTCCATTATTAAACGCGGTGCTGTTATCCCAACCGGAATCATTACCGTGGTTATATTGGGGAATCCCATCACCATCATCATCACGATACCTGAACCACCATTTCGTCCACTTGGACAATGGGCCGTACACTTCACGAAGCTGCGCCTCGCGAATATAATCCGTACGTTGCATCATCCAAGCCAGTGTCCATCCGTGAATAGGAGGTTTGTTGCAGTTCCACAGTTCATATTTATCGTTCACAAAGTCAGGAATTAATCCACTCTCATCTTGCCGATCAAAAAAGATCATGAACTGGTCCCACGCCAGCTTTGGATCATGGCGAACAAGCGCCATCGCATTGAAACAGTGGTCCCAGCTCCATATATTCGTCATCCAGTTCTTCGACATATACATAGCTGGACGCGTCAGACAACCCTCCGCCGGAACGAGGCAGGACCAAGTAATGTAAGCCGCGAGCTCCCGCGCATCCTGCCAGCGATCAGGGATCGCAAGACTGCTGTCCAGCCACTGGCTGAATTCAGTCCGAACCGCTTTTACGTCATCATCAAAGGAATCCCATTGTGGGCGAGGCTCCCATACTGTGCGGAACTCCTCAACGGCAAACTCAGCTGTATTCGTGTCTGTATCCGGATTGAACTCTGCGATTACGCGTGAGCTCTTGATTTTATCCCACGGCACTTCCAGCTTCATGTCACCTACAATTCCAGTCAGCATGAAGCGGCATTCATGGGTGAAGCTATTTACTTCCCAGCTGTTCTTATTGACCTCATATGCATAATCATAAGTTGAGGGGATAAAGGTCAATCTGATCCCGCACCCTTTCGAGCGGAAGCGGACCGTGCAGCTATCCGAAATACAGATTTCGGCAAAGATTGCGGGCTCTGGTGAATTCAGCCGGACAGTTTCTGGAGAAGCTTCTGCCGTGAATGGAATCGTCTGATTCTGCTGATCCAACAGTTCAATACGGAACGCCTCGCCAAATTTATCATCTCCACCCCGCACAGTTCGTAGGTAGAGGCCCTGCTGTCTATTCTTGCCTTCAGGCAGATGAGAGACGGCAAGGAACGACTCTCTGCGACTGAAGGGTACAAAGTTCAGATCGAATTTCATAATTCTCCTCCTTCAACAAGGAATAATACGCTTTCATTGTAAACCGCTGCTCAAGGAACAGGAACGTCCAGGTGTCTTCACTAAAGAGGGGAATTTGTTGGCAATGGATCATTCGGGTAGTTATAGGTGTCTTTTTGTTAGAGGATTGGGGAGAATGTGTTAGATATAGAGGTCAGAAGGAATGGAAAGAGCCCATGAATCAGGTCGTTTCAGACCTTTCTTGGGCTCTTGTCTTTTTTCATGATGGATTAAAATTGTTAAAGTTAAAAATAAGTTCATTTCGCATGTTGGATCATTTTAATGCATTTCGATTCGGTAACTGACTCAGATAACTGTTGGATAAGTGTAGAAGATCCAAAGCCCGATCGTACTGTTCCTTCGTAATATATTCGGGAGAGGTCGATTCTTCTTCAGATGGTATGGCAGATGCGGGCAAGGCCGGTTGATCCTCCAGACTGTCTGGAATCGTTCCCTTCTCCTGATCAAGCTCTGCCGAGACGACATCCTGTCTCCCGGCATCCGCAAGGGAGTAATGAGTACCGTCACCGTACCCCGTCTCAGGAACGAACAGTGAAGCATCGTTCAGTACGGAACCGGAGGGCAGATAATAGCGCTCTGGCAGCAGATTATTTCCATCACGCAGCAAATCCTGCCCAAAATACAGTTGGTTCTGGAGAGAGGCACCGGTCAACCCGGCGATCGTTGGCAGAATATCCACCTGTCCTCCGATCTGTTCCAGTTGAGCAGCCGGCGTGATGCCAGGAGCCGTGACGATAAGTGGAATATTAATCATGTCCGCAGACGTGTACTCCCGACCGTAGATTTCCTGCATGAGCTTCTCGTCAGTCCGATCCAGCGAGTAGATAGGCAGACCCAGATGGTCACCGTAAACGACCAGCACGCTATTTTCCCATAGTCCACGTTCCTTAAGTCCCTCAATAAATTGTCCCACCGCCTGATCGGCATAATGCTGGGATACAAGATAATCCCCGGGCAACGTATTAACGTACCGTTCCGGCAACGTCAGACTTTTCTTATCTTCTGGTAGATGGTAAGGATGGTGTGCAGACATGGATATGATTTGTGCATAGAAAGGTGACCCTGATGCCTGCATGGACTCGAGTTTATCCAGTGTCTTGCTGTACAACACTTCATCTGATGCCGAGAAGGCGATGGAGTCCTCTGTTCCGAAATAATTCATGTCATAATACTGATCAAATCCAAGCGCCTTGTATAACTGATCGCGATTCCAGAAGTGCACATCATTTGTATGGAATGTGGCTGTCTGGTAACCGTTCGCGGACATCAGTCTGGGCAGACTTGGCAATTCCTTATTGGCATAGACGGTAGCTGCGGCCCCGTTGGGCGGTGTATAAAACGATGTATTCACGACAAACTCGGCATCCGATGTGTTACCCTGTCCCACTTGCTGATAAAAGTTGGGGAAGTACAGGCTTTGTCCAGCCAACATATTCAGATTGGGTGTAACTTCCTGTCCGTCCACCTGCAATCCGATCAGGAAGTTCTGGAATGATTCGAGCTGGAGGACAATGACGTTGCGTCCCTTGGCTGCACCCTCCTCCACAACAGGGGGCAATGCTGTCGTTTGTTTAATCTCATCGATATGATTCTGATCGATTTGATCGAGGGGCATGGGTTTGTCAGGCCGATCAGCCAGGATGGTGTACGCTTCGTAACCGAGGATCCCCATCTGCTCCGCCTGTGTAATCTCGCTCATGCTCGCCCGATTGGGGTAAATGTTGAGCATGCACAGCACCATCGACAGAATCAGAATGACTGAGGCAATCCGTCTTCTGGCCCTTCGTTCAAGCGGCACTCTGCCTGGACGTTCAGTCCCGCCGAGCTTGATCCGCCGACGAATCAGAATCCCCGCGATAACCAGAATATCTGCAAAAATAAACAAATAATACGGATCGAGCAAAGAGAACATGCTGCTCTTGACCGAGGTTACCTGATTAACCTGTGCGAGTGCGTGATAATTAACAATAACACCATAATATTTGTAGTACATGATCGCTGCGAAGAAGATGCCCGATAGCACCAGATTTAGTCCGAGATAGAGCCACATCCGGTGTTTGGCTGCGAACCACTCAATGAGACAGAAGCAGATCCAGATCAGCGGCAACTCTGTCAGCAGCGGTTTCCAGACGGGGATGTCATCGAAGATCACAATCCAGGCCAGAGAGCTTTTGATCATCATAATAACGGTGAACACTATAAACGGTCCGCTTAGAAACCGGGTGAGTGAATTGCGTGACAAGTTACCGCCTTCCTTCCTTTCCGAAGTTTCATTTAACAAGTATTATGCTATCTCATGGTATGTCGTGTCAAAAGCACCGAACTTATTGTTTGCTCAATTCTTGCAATTATTGGAAAAAGGAGAGAGGAGCTTGGGATCATTCTTGACCTCACGTATACAAAAAGCCCCTTCCATTGAAGAAGAGGCGGAAGGGGTTATCATTTTAAAGTACAAATAATTAAATGATGCTTGTCCAAAGTGTGATCACAGTATATCTGTAAACTTGCATACAGATTCTGGAGCACAAAAACAAGTTTGCTCCCGTTCGTTTACTCTATGGTGAATGTCGTGACGAATGAAGGTCTTGGAAACATGGTGGGCTTCTGTGCGGTCAGCCCTTCACTCGTGCTGCGGTTGCGGTGAGCATGGTTATAGGCTTGAGACTGCTGCCAGTTCTTGAAATGATCTTCGGACTGCCAAAGTGTAAGTACGACATACGTATCGTCCTTTAATGGACGAAGCACACGAATGCCGACAAAGCCGGGTTCGGCTTCCACTTTGCGCGCACGGTTCTTGAAACGTTCCTCAAAGTCGTTCCGTCCATCTTCGGTTACCGGTATATTGTTGAGAACGGCATAACCGCCGCCTGTCCAGGAGCCTGCGGCATCGAAGGCTTCGTACGCCGCTACGTTGTCATCGGACTCGATGTTCATCAGACGTTCTGTCGATTCAATGGCCAAACGAACCTGTTCCTCGCTGCGCAAAGTCAGATGAGGATATGCAGCAAGTGCATCCGGAATCGGTGAAGGGACCAAATAGATATACATAGAAGATGCCTCCTCATTTAAGTAAATTCAATATAAGTTTAACTACACTTTTACACGAGAACGTAGAGGACAGAAATAAGCTGGAGAAGCGAAGCGTTCGCCTGAAAGCTTTCTGAAAGAAAGCTGCATCGGAAGCATACGCTTATCCTCGGATGTTTACCTTTGTAAAAATGAATCAAAAAAATCTGGGGATAACAGCGGATCGGAAGATTGTTCTGTCATCGGAGTGGCAAGTGTAACTTTATCTAGTTCAACTTATACACCCCAACATAGCATATGGGAAAGGACGAGTCCAATCCGCTGATTGGCTGGTTTGAGCACCGCTTTTCGTGATAAAGTATAGTCACTACAAACAGAACGGGTGATCGCATGACAACCGCAATTCGAATATCAGTCAGGCCTTTGGTGGAATATGTGTACCGCAGTGGCAGCATACGTCCAGGGTTCCGCACCAATGCATCGATGCAGGAGGGAACTCGGATACACCAACGGGTGCAGAAGGATTACACAGAAGAGGATTTGAAAGAAGTGGTTCTCGAAGTGGAACTGCAGCACGGAGACTTGACCTACGTGGTGGAGGGACGATGTGACGGGCTGATTCGTCTGGATGGTCAGCTGACGGTGGATGAGATCAAATCAACTGCGGGCAATCTGGACGATCTGGGCGATGGGGCCCCAGTACACTGGGCGCAGGCCATGATGTATGCCTATATGTACGCCGTTCAGCATGATGAACCCCGTATGCAGGTACAGCTTACATACGTGCACACCGTGAATAATGAGGAAAGACGTTTTCGGCGGATGCTGGAACGGCAGGAGCTGGAACAGTTTGCAGCAGAGCTGGTCGCTGGTTACGCGCCATACGCAGAGATGATTGTGGCTTATGAAGAGAAGCGCGATATAAGCGTGCGAGAGCTGCCTTTCCCTTTTCGCAAATACAGAGAGGGACAGCGCAAGCTGGCAGGAGCCGTATACAAGACCATCCGCGAGGGGCAGGGACTGATGGCGAAAGCGCCAACGGGTATTGGCAAAACGATGTCAGTCCTGTTTCCCACGGTCAAGGCCATTGGTGAAGGAGAAGCCAAACGATTGTTCTATCTGACCGCAAGAACGACGACGCGAGTGGCGGCAGAAGAGGCTTTTGCCCGGATGCAGGCGGAAGGATTGAAGATGCATGTGATCAGTCTGACCGCAAAGGACAAGATCTGTTTCAAGGAAGAGGAAGCCTGTGATACGGGACAGTGTGGCATGTGCGAAGGATATTATGACCGTATTAATGGAGCCGTGCTGGATATGCTGGAACATGAGACGTTAATGACACGCCCGGTTATAGAACAGTACGCACGCAAGCATCGGGTATGTCCGTTTGAATTTTCACTGGATGCTGCGTATGCAGCCGATGCGGTGATCTGCGACTATAACTATATTTTCGATCCGCGTATCTCGCTCAAACGAATGCTGGAGGAGCAGAAGCGCAAGACGGTATTACTGGTCGATGAGGCACATAATCTGGTCGATCGGGGCCGAATGATGTTTTCGGCAGAGCTGGAGAAGGCCGTCTTTCTGGATGTCAAAAGGGAATTCCAAACGCTGGGCAGCAGTGTGACCGCGGCTAAAGCCATCGCGGATCGGACGGGAGCCATCGACAAATACCTGATTACGCTTCGCAAAAACGGTGGGGATGAGGGCAAATTGCTGCAACAGGAGGCGCCAGAGGAACTGATTGAACTGCTGGAGCCTTTTGTCATGGTTGCGGAGCAATGCCTTGTTGAAGGCGGTTCGGGAAATGCCGAGACGGATGAATTGCTGCTGGCAGCCTACTTCACCGCACAGAATTTCCTGCGTATTGCCAAGTTGTACGATGAACGCTTCATTACCTATGCGGAATGTGTACGAAGTGAAGTACGAGTGAAGCTGTTCTGCCTGGATCCATCTGTGCTGCTGCGCCAGACTGCCAAGGGGTTCCGCTCTACCATTCATTTCTCTGCGACATTGTCACCTCTTGGTTATTACCGGGATATGCTAGGTGCGGAGGAAGAGGATTATACCTTGCGTATTGCTTCGCCTTTCCAGCGGGAGCAGCTGGATGTGAGATTGCTGCCATTATCGATTCGCTATCGGGATCGTGAACGTTCCAGACAGCCTATTGCCAATATGCTGCGCCAATTGGTTGCCGAGTGGCCTCATAGCAACCTGCTCGTCTTTTTCCCATCCTATCCTTATATGCGCGAAGTACATGCGACGTATATGGAACAGCCGGGTGAGGCAGAAGTCGTGATGCAGGAGCAGGGCATGAGTGAAGAGGAACGGGAGGCGTTTCTGAACGCGTTCCAGCCACATCCTGAACGAACACGATTGGTATTTGCCGTTATGGGCGGTGTATTTTCCGAAGGTGTGGATCTTCCGGGTGATCGTCTGAACGGAGTGGTGGTGGTGGGGGCCGGACTTCCCCAGATTGGTCTGGAGAACAACGTACTCCGCGATTATTATAGTCGGACAGGGCGCAACGGATTTAATTATGCCTATGTTTTCCCCGGCATGAACAAGGTATTGCAGGCAGGTGGAAGGCTGATACGTACGGAAGAGGACAAGGGCGTACTGGTACTGGTCGACGATCGATTCACCGAGGAACCGTATCGTTCATTGCTGCCAGAGGAATGGCAAGACTACACACGGATTTCACCCCAATAACGATATATAGCTAAAGATCGATCGCAGACTTTCCGGCTTTCTTTTCTGTCCATGATTGAAGGGTAGGCCGAAAAGGGTATTACTTGGATAGCATACGAACGAACAAGGACGATACAGATACGTGCCGTGGTCCGCTTCGAAAGCAATCAAGGAGGTCGGTTGGGAATGAAGAGAAATCATACGATGATGCAGTTTTTTGAATGGCACCTGGCCGCAGACGGAAACCACTGGAAACGATTGGCCGAAATGGCGCCAAAACTGAAAGCCAAAGGCATTGACTCCGTGTGGGTGCCTCCGGTGACCAAAGCCGTGTCTGCCGAGGATACCGGTTACGGCGTATATGACCTGTACGATCTGGGCGAATTTGACCAGAAAGGCAGCGTGCGCACCAAATACGGTACCAAGCAGGAACTGGTGGATGCGATTGCTGAGTGCCAGAAGAATGGTGTTGCCGTCTATGTGGATCTGGTGATGAACCATAAGGCGGGGGCCGATGAGACGGAAGTCTTCAAGGTGATTGAGGTTGATCCCAATGATCGATTGAAGGAAATCTCCAAACCGTTCGAGATTGAGGGCTGGACCAAATTCACATTTCCGGGCCGCGGGGATCAGTACTCCTCTTTCAAATGGAACGCCGAACACTTCAACGGTACAGACTTTGATGCCAAGGAAGAACGGAGCGGTGTGTTCCGCATTGCAGGGGAGAACAAGAACTGGAATCAAAATGTCGACGATGAGTTCGGCAACTATGATTACCTGATGTTCGCCAATATCGATTACAATCACCCGGATGTCCGGCAGGAAATGCTCCAATGGGGAAAATGGCTCATCGATACGCTGCAATGCAGCGGTTTTCGACTGGATGCGATCAAACATATCAACCACGAATTCATCAAGGAATTCGCTGCTGAGATGATCCGCAAACGCGGGCAGGACTTCTACATTGTAGGTGAGTTCTGGAACTCCAATCTCGATGCATGCCGTGAATTCCTGGATACGGTGGACTATCAGATTGATCTGTTCGATGTGTCCCTGCATTACAAACTTCATGAAGCCTCTCTGGCTGGGCGGGATTTCGATCTTTCCAAGATTTTTGATGATACCCTGGTGCAGACACATCCAACGCATGCTGTAACGTTTGTCGATAACCATGATTCCCAACCGCATGAAGCGCTGGAATCCTGGGTAGGCGATTGGTTCAAGCCGAGCGCATATGCGCTGACGCTGCTGCGTCGTGACGGTTATCCGGTTGTCTTTTACGGTGATTATTACGGCATTGGTGGTCCCGAACCTGTCGAGGGCAAGAAGGACATTCTCGACATTCTGATGTCAGCCCGTTACGACAAAGCTTATGGAGAGCAGGAAGATTACTTCGATCACGCGAACACGATTGGGTGGGTACGCCGCGGGGTGGACGAAATCGAAGGTTCTGGTTGTGCAGTAGTTATCTCGAATGGTGATGATGGTGAGAAAAGGATGTTTGTTGGCGAACACCGTGCTGGCGAGCTCTGGACCGATCTGACGCACAGCTGTGAGGACGACATCACTATTGAGAAAGACGGTTGGGCCACTTTCCATGTATGTGGTGGAGGCGTCTCCGTGTGGGCTCTCCCGAATCAGGGTGAGGAATCTTCCGCTAAATAATACGTTGAGGATCAGTAAATCTTCATATAGAATGTTAAACCACCTGAACTGGCGATCTATCTGCCAGGCAGGTGGTTTATTTATGTTAGGTAGACTAAGCTTATTCGTGTTATCCTTATATGGAATAATAAACCAATATAATGATTGCTATTAAAATAGATTCGTGATCATTTTAGATAGATCATACCGAGGGGGAAATCGGGTGAGGAAATTAGTACAGTTGGGGTTGTTTGTGCTTGTGCTGGCGGTTTGTCTGGGGGCTTGCAGTTTGGGAACAAACAAAGGGCCAAGGGGAGAACCGAAGCGAACGGATGATTATACGCTGAATACCGAGCGAAGAGATTTGACCCAGCGTTTGCTGGAAAATCCAGATTCCTTTCAGGAGCGTTTGCCAGATGATTATAGCTTGACTGCTACCGTTAGGGTTCATCATGAATCTGATCTGGACCGCATTATATATGAGATTTCTGTTCAAGAGGCCCGGGTACCGATGGTCAATGTAATACAGTCTTTTACACTTGATCCATCCTTGATGAACAGCATTAACGCAACTGAGCTCCTCAACTCCAATGCGGTAAATACGCACGAGACTACTCTGGGTCCTGGAAAAGAACCGTTGGGATTAAGTTTACTCAGAGATTATATTTTGAAGCCCAAAGCGGAGATCCATAGTAATAGCATTAAAACGTATCAGGATATGTATATCAAAATTTCCTACGGACCAAATGATCAGCGTACGGAAGATTACATTCATGTTAAAGCCAAACCATCTCCTGAAACTATTGAATATATGAAATCATGGAATGCAGATCAATAGAAAGGCAGCACCGGAAAGCTCCTTCAAAGGAACCTGAATGGATGCTGCCTCTTTATTTTGGTGATACATATAGTTCGAGTTGCGTACTACACTTCCAGTTCAAACGACTCCAGCGTGCCCACCATTCTTAGATCATGTTCTTGGTTGAACTGTGCCCGTTTGTCCGCATCAGCGTATTCATCATGATAATGCATGAGCACGGTTTTCTGTCTCACTTCGGCAGGCAGTTGTTGCAGATCCTTCAGTGAGGTATGTGATTTGATCACCAGATCATGCATATGACATTCGTGGAAAATTAGCTGTACGTCTGCGGCGGCCTGCTCAACCCGTTCCTGATCCAGCGTGCTATCTGCGCTATAGTAGAAGTAGGGTTTTGCGAGAAGGCCATTGCTGACCATACCCGGCACGTGCTGTGTTCGAAAAGTCTCAAACGTTACGCCCCCCAGCTCAAATGTGCCTCCATCCGGTAAAGGTACGATATCATAATAGTCGCTCATCGTACGCTCCCCATCGGTTGTATAACGCATGCCTGGGGATAAAATGTTCCATAACGGATCAACTAGTTCCTCGTGAATAAACAGGCGTGGCTTGCGGTCGCCCACAATCTGTGAATAATATCCGAGCATCTGTACTCCGTTAATATGATCTTCATGCAGATGGGTAATAAACACATTGTGAATATCCGTCATTGGAAAGCCGTATTCCTTTAATGCTTTTGCATTGGATTCCGGAAAATCAATCACCAGATGTGTATCGCCGAATTCGGCCAGCATACTGTTGTGGTGTTGCTCTACACTGAACATGTCTCCTGTACCGAGAAATGTTATTTTCATCCATTTCATCTCCTTCTATCATCTTCAGATCAGCATCAATTAGATTAAAAACAGTATACCTCGTTCCAGGAAATATGCCTAAATCAACCTTTTGTGATAACGCTATCATTTTATATTGAACTTTGTGGGCAAACAGTGTAGCGTAAAGATTGGGAAGTGAACCCATATGAACGTAAACTCACCTAAAGGGAGCGTGCGAGGCGAATGAAGTCTTTTCTGGATGAACAATTTTTGCTGCACAATGAAACGGCGATCAGGTTATATGAGGACTATGCGAAAGACATGCCGATTATTGACTATCACTGCCACTTAAGTCCACAGGAGATCTACGAGAATAAAACCTTTGGCAATATTACAGAGGCTTGGTTATACGGTGATCACTACAAATGGCGGCTGATGCGCGCAAACGGGATTGAGGAGCAGTACATTACGGGAGGAGAGGGCGTAACCGATTATGATCGTTTTCTGGCGTACGCCAAAACTGTACCGATGATGATTGGTAACCCGCTGTACGCGTGGTCTCATTTGGAATTACAGCGTTATTTCGGTGTCTATGAAGTGTTGAATGAGACGAGCGCCCCGGCCATCTGGGAAAAAGTAAATGCGAAGCTGAACAGTGACGGATTCGGTGCACGTGATCTCATTACCAAATCCAATGTTACCGTGGTATGCACGACGGATGATCCGTGTGATTCCTTGGAATACCACCTGAAGATTCAGGAGATCGAAGGTTTCGATACCGCTGTACTGCCTTCATTCCGTCCGGATAAAGGATTGGAATTGAACCGTGACACCTTCTCGGAATGGGTAGGCAAGCTGTCGCAGGCAGCCGGAACGGCGATTTCCGATTATGACTCATTCCTCTCGGCCCTAGAGTCCCGGGTAGAGTTCTTCCACTCCGTAGGAGGCCGGGTGTCTGACCATGCACTCGATTATGTACCTTACGGCACGGCCACACGTGAGGAAGCAGCAGCGATTTTTGCCAAGGCTATTGCAGGGGAGAAGGTTAGTCGTGAGGAAGAGGACAAGTACAAGACGGTAACACTGACTTTCCTCGGCAAGCTGTACGCAGATCGGGGCTGGGTAATGCAGTTCCATATTAATGCGGCCCGCAACAATAACAGCCGTATGTTCGCCCAGCTTGGCCCGGATACCGGTTATGATTCCGTTAATGATACGCCGCTTTCCTCAGCCATGATCGGATTACTCGATGCGCTGGAGCAGCAGCATGCGCTGCCGAAAACGATCCTGTATTCCTTGAATCCTCGGGACAATGAAGTGCTCGCAGCGATTATCGGCAGCTTCCAGGGCGGCGGCATTCCAGGCAAAATCCAGCTTGGTGCAGCCTGGTGGTTCAACGATACGAAGGACGGCATGCTTGCTCAAATGAAGGCGCTGGCGAATGTAGGTCTAATCAGCCGTTTCGTCGGTATGCTAACCGATTCCCGCAGTTTCCTCTCTTACACACGACATGAGTATTTCCGCCGCCTGGTCTGCAACCTCATCGGTGAATGGGCCGAACAGGGCGAGGTACCACATGATATGGAACTGCTTGGACAGATCGTACAGGGCATCGCCTACAACAATGCGAAGGAGTATTTCCCTTTTGCTTCTGCGCTCAAAACTGTTTCTGCTTCACAGTCCTGATTCTTATATTTTGGTTCAAAACCGTGACTTTAAAGTCACGGTTTTTTGGTGTGCATTTGCTATTTGACATTCAACTTTCGCAGGAATATACTTAGTACACCTAATTAATTGATTGGCTATTTAATTGGAATGCTATTTAATAGATGCCCTATGATGTTGGACGTCTATGGAATGATAATGAAATTAAAGGGGGGACAATAATGACTGGCATAGATCCGGTTGCCCAGAAGCTTTTGTATTCCATAATGCAGTTTAATAAAGGCAAATGGAGGCAACATAAACCACATGGGCGTAATCACAATGAAATTATGGTACTGGGTTGTTTGCTCCACGGCATGCATCCGGGAGAACGATTGAATTGGCAGGATAATCCTCCTAATTTCAATGACACACTACATTCAAATCATCCAGGACTAAAAGTATCGGAAATTAGTGCTTTGTTGCGTGTGAAATCGCCGACGATTACTCCTGTCATTCGAGGGCTTGAAGACGAAGGGCTGGTTGAACGAACCATGGACCCGGAGGATCGTCGCGCAGTCCGCATCACCATTACCGAAGCAGGTCGTGAAATTATTCGGGCGGCACATCAGGAGCGCATGGAGATATTTAATAAGCTCGTTGAGCATCTGGGTGAGGAAGACAGTCTTCAATTAGCGGCATTGTTGACCAAGGTGTACACCTTTTTTGATACAAAGGTTTCCCAACAGATGGATGCGTCCACACAAGGAGATGATAAGCCATGATGAAATTGTTTCGCATGCTTAAGCCTTACCGAGTCCCCATTTTCTTCATACTGGGTCTGGTGCTGTTACAGTCGTTAGCTGAACTGTATTTGCCAACCCTGATGGCGGACATCGTTAATGGCGGCATAATAAAAGGAGATGTTCCATATATCTGGCAGATTGGTGGCTGGATGCTGGTGATTGCGATAGCAGGAACGGCTTGTTCCATCACAGCCAGTTACCTTTCATCCCGCACAGCGGGTGGATTTGCCAAACAGCTGCGCAGCAGAGTATTCCGCCATGTGGAGAACTATTCGCTGCAGGAATTTGATAAATTGGGTACAGCTTCACTAATTACCCGTACCACCAATGATATTACGCAGGTACAGAACGTATTAACGATGATGCTGCGCATGATGGTTATGGCTCCGATGATGTGTATCGGTGGTATCTTCATGGCGGTATCCCAGGATGCCAAATTATCGACCATCTTCCTGGTTGTCTTGCCTGTACTGGCTGGAGCCATTGCACTGATTGGTGCGAAAGGTCTACCTTTGTTCAAACAAATTCAGAAAAAACTCGACCGACTCAATCTGGTCCTGCGTGAGCAACTAACTGGGATTCGCGTGGTTCGTTCCTTTAATCGTGGGGAACATGAACGTGCTCGCTTTAATGGAGCCAATACAGATCTGAGAGACGTTTCCATTAAAGTGAATGTGCTCATGGCAACATTAATGCCTGTTATGATGCTGGTTATGAACTTTTCAATGATTGCCATCCTGTATTTCGGTGGACAGCGTATCGACAGCGGGAATATGAATATTGGTTCATTAATTGCCTTTATTCAATATGCGATGCAAATCATGTTCTCCCTCATTATGGTCTCCATTATCTTTGTCATGATTCCAAGAGCTTCGGCTTCGGCAGAGCGGATCAACGAAGTATTGGATATGCATCCGGATCTCAGCAACCCAGAGCAGCCTCGTGAGATGAAATCGCTGCAAGGCACGATTGAATTCGATAACGTGACATTCCGTTATCCGGGTGCGGAAAATGCTGCGTTGTCAGGCATTTCATTTACGGCACGCCCGGGTGAGACCACAGCGATTATTGGGGGTACGGGCTCAGGTAAATCCACATTGCTCAGTCTCATTCCACGTTTTTATGATGTAACGGAGGGCAGTGTACGGGTAAATGGAACAGATGTCCGTGAGCTACGGCAGGAAGATCTGCGGGCCAAAATCGGATTTGTACCACAAAAAGCGATTCTTTTCACCGGAACAATTGCGGAGAATATCCGCCACGGGAAGGATGACGCTACGATGGAGGAGATTGTTCGAGCCGCTCAAACGGCCCAGGCAGAGAACTTCATTACGGAGATGAAAGACGGTTACGATAGCGTCATTGCGCAGGGAGGTAACAACGTATCCGGTGGACAGAAGCAGCGTTTGTCCATTGCACGCGCACTGGTTCGCCGTCCGGAAGTATATATTTTTGACGACAGCTTCTCGGCTCTCGATTTCAAAACCGATGCCAAACTTCGTGCTGCCCTGAAGTCCGAAACGACTGAAGCAGCAGTGCTTATTGTGGCTCAGCGCGTAAGTACGGTTATGGATGCAGATCGCATTCTGGTTATGGATGAGGGACGGATTGTCGGTTCGGGAACACATAAAGAGCTGATGGAGCACAATGAAGTATATCGCGAGATTGTATCCTCCCAGCTGACAGAGGAGGAGATCGCATGAGTGAACGTACAGAACGCAAGTCATCTCGTCCCCCTGGCGGGCCGGGTCATCCCGGAGGCGGAATGGGCATGCGGCCTCCCGTGGAGAAAGCGAAGGATTTCAAAGGTACACTGCGACGCTTGATGCGTTATCTTCAGCCCCACAGCTATCGTTTGCTGGGTGTGCTGGTTGCTGCAATTCTAAGTACCGTGTTCAGCATTATCAGCCCAAAGGTTATGGCAGAAGGTACGGATATTCTCAGTAAAGGCGCTATTGCCATCCTTCAGGGTGTACAGGGGGCCGGCATTGATTTTCCTGCCTTGATGAAAGTATTGTATCTGCTTGGGGGACTCTATCTGTTTAGTGCAGCTTTCATGTACATTCAGCAATATCTGATGGCTGGTGTTGCTCAGCGAGTTGTGTATGACATGCGTGAGCAGATCAGTGCCAAGGTTGGACGTCTGCCGCTGAAATATTTTGACTCCCGTACCCACGGGGAAACATTAAGCCGGGCGACGAACGATGTGGACAACATCAGTAATACGCTCCAGCAAAGTTTGGCGCAGTTCATTACGTCTGTAGTCACCATTGTCGGGGTTATCATCATGATGTTGACCATTAGTCCATGGATGACCCTGATAACCATTTTGACACTGCCATTAAGTGTAGTTGTTGTTATTCTGGTGGCATCCCGTTCGCAAAAACACTTTGCAGGCCAGCAGAAATCACTTGGTGAATTGAATGGCCATGTCGAGGAAATGTACACCGGACATAAGGTGGTCAAAGCCTTTGGACGGGAAGAACATTCGGTAGAGCAGTTCGAAAAAGTGAACGAAGAGCTGTATGAATCCGGTTGGAAAGCCCAGTTTATCTCAGGGATTATTATGCCACTGATGACGTTTGTAGGTAACCTTGGTTATGTGCTGATTTGTGTGGTCGGCGGGATCTTTGTTACACGTGGTGCCATCTCCATCGGGGATATCCTTGCATTCACACAGTACTCCCGTCAGTTCACTCAGCCAATTAACCAGATTGCCAACATCTCGAATATCATTCAGTCCACCATCGCTTCGGCGGAGCGGGTATTTGAATTGCTGGATGAGGAGGAAGAGGTTCCAGAATCTTCGAAACCAGTACAATTGCAGCAACCACAGGGTGCCGTTGCATTCCATGGTGTGAATTTTGGATATAAAGCGGATGAGTTACTCATCCAAAATATGAATATTGATGTAAAACCGGGACAGACGGTGGCCATTGTCGGGCCGACTGGAGCGGGTAAAACAACGCTGATCAACCTCCTGATGCGTTTCTACGAAATTCAGGACGGCCAAATTACAATTGACGGTGTTAATATCGTGGACATGGAGCGCGGCAAGCTGCGCAGCCTGTTTGGGATGGTGCTTCAGGACACATGGCTGTTCAACGGAACGATTCGTGACAACATCGCCTATGGCCGAGAAGGCGCAACGGAAGAAGAAGTCATCAAGGCAGCCGATGCGGCCCATGCTGATCACTTCATTCGTACTTTGCCTGATGGATATGATACGGTGCTGAATGAAGAAGCATCGAACATTTCACAGGGGCAGAAACAATTGTTGACTATTGCGAGAGCAATTCTGGCGAATCCGGCCATTCTGATTCTCGATGAAGCGACGAGCAGTGTCGATACACGGACCGAAGTGTTCATCCAGAAAGCGATGAATGATCTGATGAAGGATCGCACCAGCTTTGTCATTGCCCACAGATTGTCCACCATTCGCGGAGCCGACCTGATTCTTGTCATGGATCATGGTAACGTGATTGAGCAGGGTAATCATGAGGAACTGATGGAGAAACAAGGCTTCTATGCTGATCTGTACAACAGTCAGTTTACGGAGCAACAGCCACAGGCGATCTGATCCTAGATGGCGTTAACATAATAGCCGGGTTCACCATTTAGGTGAACCCGGCTATTTGTTTGCTGCCGCGGAAAGTCCCACGATATAATTTCTTCTTTCTTTAGTCCTTTTTCGAATCTTCTGGAGCTTTACCTTCGTTGTCGCCGGATGACGTCTTTACCTCCAGCTTTGGATCTTCGTCTGCTTCCTCAAGCGCAGAAGGTGCCGGCTCGCCCGGTAGTAATTCACGCTGCTCGATCATACGTTTCACGACCTCATAACAGTCCTCAACATGTTTGTTGCCGACATACCGCATGGCTGTAAAGCTGAGCGCGGCAGCCAGTCCTTGACCTGCAAAAGGTACAAATTTGGCGACTGATTTGGTAGCTACGCGTACTCCGACCCTTTTTAGCACGACTACTACCAGTTCTTTGGTTACCATACGTCCAATAACTTTACTTCCGATGGACATGACGAATCCGTAGATCATGGATTTGGTCTCAGGGTCCAACCCGTCGAGCTGTTTTTGCGATAATCCGAATTTATTGTTTATGGCAGGCAGTAGCTGCATGAGCATTCCCACATCAGCCAGGACGTCTGTACCTGGAAGAGGAACGAGTGTTGTACCAGCGGAAGCGGTGGCTCTCTTTTTGACCATGGTGCGGCATTCCTTGCGAACTTGCTCTAATTGTTCCAACGTTGCTGGAATCATAGGGAATCCCTCCATTCGTATATGGTATAGATATAACCGTTTTGACTCGTTTTGAATGGTGTTTTCTACAGTAGAAATTGGTGACCTTAGCATTGAGTGTAAAGTAACCTTTTTTCTCAACCGTACGTCTAGTAAAAAAAGGGAATCAGTAAATTGCTATGACGGGTATCTGAGTATTACGGATGAGGGGGGATTACGATGCATGCACGGTTAGGAGTACTACTGTTATTATGCTGTATAAGTGGGCTGATCATTACGAGCTGTTCAGCAAAGGGGGACCCGAACAAGATGCAATTCAATTTGAATCAGGAGCTGTCCGAATCAGAACGAAAAGCTGCTCTGAAAGAGATCGAACCTGAAACAATCCAATCCATGAACACCATGGGACTGCACATCCTTCAACAGATGGGCGCAAAAGAGAAGACTGATGGGAATAATCTGCTCATCTCTCCTTATAGCATTGCGGCAGCGATTGGCATGGCATATAACGGTAGCGTAGGTGAGACTAGGCGAGAGATGGCAGAGGTCATGGGCTGGTCGGAGCTAGAAATGGAGCAAGTGAATGCTTCTCAAGCGGCTTTGCAGCAGTTGTTGACCCATCCGGGAAAAGGCATACAGATCGGTATTGCGAACTCCATGTGGGTGAAGGACGGAATTCCGGTAGAGGAAACGTACCAAACAGCCGTACAGCAAACGTATGAAGCCGAAATCAGGACACTCAATGGACAACCAGCACAAGCAAAGGAAGAGATCAATCAATGGGTGAAGCAGCACACCGAAGGTATGATTCCAAACTTGATGCAGGAGCCACCTGCAAAGGAAACCCTGATGATTCTGGTGAATGCCATTGCATTTGATGGAAACTGGATGGCTGAGTTTGACCCGGAGTACACGACGGATGATGAGTTTAAGCTGGCAAATGGAAAGGCATTATCTGTGCGGATGATGCATCAGACAAAGCAGTTCCAATACTCGGAGAATGAGGATTGGCAGGCGGTGAGGCTGCCTTACGGAGATGGCCAGATGCATCTGCTTGTCGTTTTACCACGAGAGGGGCGTACGCTGGATGAGGTTCAGCAGCAGTTGCTGGATGACCCAAAACGGCTTGATCGTGGCTCCGAATATAGCCTAGTTGAGCTGTCCTTGCCACGTTTTCGTGCGGAGTATGGCATAAACCTGAAAGAGACGTTGCAGCAGATGGGGATGGAAATGGCCTTTGATCCGTATGCTGCCAATTTCACGGAAATGATGTCTCCCGGGCCGAACTTGCAAGCATACATTGGTCAGGTACTGCATCGTGCCGTGATGGAAGTGAGCGAGCAAGGGACTGTAGCGGCAGCTTCAACGCTGGTAGAGATGCAGGCTGGAAGTGCTCCACCAACTGATCCAATCAAGATGGAGGTTAATCGTCCATTTATGGTTGCTGTAGTGCATAAATCCACTGGAGCATGGTTATTTGCCGGGAACGTAAACCAACCAGATGAGATTCCTTCCCGGTAGCACGTAGTCTTCGTTATCCAAGTATGCTGACATGCCGCTCTCGGAATTCATTCTCCAGCATGCTCATCTGAATGGAATCGTGATATTGATGATTGTAATACAAGGCATCTCGCCGTAAACCTTCACGTTGAAATCCTAGTTTCTCATATGTACGAATCGCACGTTGATTGAAGGCATACACTTCAAGCTCGATTCGGTGCAGATTGCAGATACCGAAGCCGTAGTCCAGCATAAGCAGCAATGCCTCGCTGCCATATCCTTTTCCTTGATGCTCTGTATGATCAATGGCGATTCGGATGTGCGCACTGCGATTTTTGGTATGCATATCCATCAGGGCAATCTCTCCGATGACCTGGTCATTCTCCTGCAAGGCAATCAGCAGCATCAGGCGTGAGTCATCCTGGGCCGCGTTTTCGATGTAACGTTCTACTTGGGTACGGGTGAAGCTGTTTTGTGTTCCAGTAAGTCTGCGCATCTCGGCGTCAAACAATCCGGGGAAATAGGTATCAACGTCAGTCGATTCAAATGGACGCAGATAGATGCGCTTCGTTTCTAACAGACGTGGGATGCGTGCGGATGGTGTTGGTTGGGACATGGTTTATTCCTCCTATGGGTTCAAATCGTCATGCAGGACTGATTGAGCTGGTATCGCCGCATTGGCAAAAGCATGGAGAGATCTTTAAGCCTTGTGAGCGGCTCCGTCCAAAAATAAAGCTACCAGCTCATGTGCCAGATCGGCAATCGTTGCATGCATGTCGCGCACGCCTTCGCGGTTTGCCAGCATCAGCAAGGACGTAAACGCATGGGCAAGCAGCATCGGATTGGCAGATCGCAAATAACCGTTGTCCATCTCCCGCTTAAAGTGGGTGGCGAGGACTTCATAGATGCGGACTTCGGCTTCACGGATCTGGGCCAGCTGATCTGCATCCAGATAGGTATTGGCTTCACGCATCATGGTCTCGGTATCGACGTGGGATTGTTGCATCCGTCCTTCCGCAACTTTCTCCAACCGCTCTTGTAATGTACCTGGTGCATCCATACGGAGAGCTGTCTGCTGCATGCCCATAGCCATCATACTGGTGATGGCGACGGTGAATAGCTGCGGTTTGCTGGAAAAATGATAATAGATCGATGCTTTGGTTACGCCGCATAGCGAGGCGATTTGCTGGAGAGAGACGGGCTCATACCCGTATTCCATAAATAGCCGCGAGGCGGTCATTAGTATTTTCGACTGGGCTGATGCCTGATCGGCACCGGCTTTGGGCCTGCCCGGCGAGCGGGGAGGGTTCGTTTTTTTGCTCATGGTTGCATACCTCTTTACTTATTCATGTTGGCTGTACAAAAGTGTTCACAAAATTAGTATTTGCAATATTAACCTTCCGGTATATATAATTAAGTCAATTATACTATGACCCGTGGTTCATTTCTATATTTATCACATAAAAACGGCTTCATAGAACCAAAATAGGGAGATGAAGAGACAATGCAAGAAGGTTCGGGCTACGGCCGCTGGGTTGCCGGCAAACGAAGCAAATGGATTACACTGTTGGTATGGATCATCATCGCGGTTGTTCTTGGTGTGGTGTGGCCTGCTGTTGGTGACCGTGAAACCAATAACGCGCAGGATCTGAGTGATTCCAAGCCCTCGGTGCAGGCGGCAGCAGTTGCCCAGAAAGAATTTCCCGGCGGCGAAGGTGTTCCCGCTCTTATCGTATGGCGTCAAGCCGGCGGGCTGACGGATGAACAGATTAAGAACATTCAGGCGTTAACGGGGCGACTGGATCAAGATCCGGTGGAGCAGCAGCAATCTGTGGTGCCACTATATCAGTTGCCGCCAGAGGCTCTGAAAGGTCAGCTTTCGGAAGACGGAAGCACCTTGGTTATGCCGCTCTTTTTCAATCAGGAAGCTGATTCGTCACAGTTGAAAGAGGGCATTGAAGCGCTGGAGCAGAAAACGAAAGATATTTTTGGCTCCGATCCATTTGATGTTGCCATCGATGATGCCAGCGCACTAAGTGCACGGGTTACAGGTCCGGTGGGGATATCGATTGATGCAAGTGGATTATTCTCATCTGCGGATGTATCTCTGCTGATTGCAACAGTTGTGCTGGTACTCGTGCTGTTGCTGTTGATCTACCGTTCGCCCGTACTGGCGATTATCCCGATTATTGCAGTTGGGTTCGCTTATATGGTTACCAGTCCGATTCTCGGATTTATGGCGGATCAGGGCTGGATTACAGTGGACGCGCAGTCCATCTCTATTATGACGGTGCTGTTGTTCGGCGCAGGAACGGACTATTGTCTGTTCATGATCTCCAGATTCCGTCAAGTTCTCTATCATGAGCCGGATAAAAAGAAAGCACTCTTCCAGGCGATTACCGGATCGTCCGGTGCGATTGCCATGAGTGGATTTACAGTTGTTGCAGCATTGCTTGTACTGCTGTTCGCAGAATATGGTGCCTATCACCGTTTTGCCGTACCATTCAGTTTATCCATCTTCATCATGTTTATTGCGAGCCTGACGCTGGTTCCGGCTTTGCTCGCGATCTTCGGTCGGGGTTCATTCTATCCGTTTGTACCGCGTACGCATGATATGGAAGTAGAACGTGCGAAGAAAAAAGGCAAACCAGCGCCTGCTCCGCGTAAAATCAAGGAAAGCTGGATTGGCCGTACAGTAGTAACCAAACCGTGGACAGTACTGGCGATTACACTGGTGTTGTTGGGTGGACTGGCTGCTTTCTCTAGCCAAATTAAATTCACGTATGACTTGCTATCGTCCTTCCCGGAGAATGTTGCATCTCGTGAAGGTTTCAAAGTCATTGGAGAACAGTTCTCGGAAGGTGAACTCGCTCCGGCGAAAGTGATTATCGATACAGAAGGCAGCCAGACAGATCTGAAACAACGCCTGGAATCGCTGGATTACGTAAGCAAGGTAGGTGAAGCGCAGCAGGGTGCTGAGAATGCAAACATCACCGCTTACGATGTGGAATTCAATCTGAATCCATACTCTATGGAGGCGATGCAGCATATCCCGGATCTGCGGGCAACGGCTGAACAGGCATTGAAAGATGCTGGAATAACAAGCGTGGACAGCCATGTCTGGATCGACGGTCAGACGGCTGAGCAGTATGATATCGAAGTCACTGGGGAGCGGGATGCCAGCATCATTATCCCAGTGGTGATCGGGATGATCACATTGCTGCTGCTGTTATACCTGCGTTCCGTCGTAGCGACGGCGTATCTGATCGCGACAGTAGTATTATCCTACTTCTCTGCATTAGGCCTGGGTTGGCTCATTATTCACTATGGATTGGGAGCAGACGCCATTCAGGGAGCGATTCCGCTGTATTCCTTCGTATTCCTTGTGGCGCTGGGTGAGGACTACAACATCTTCATGATCTCAAGCATCTGGCAAAAACGCAAAACGATGCCACTTCGCCAAGCGATCAAGGAAGGTGTGGGTGAAACCGGATCTGTTATTACTTCCGCAGGTCTGATTCTCGCAGGTACGTTTGCTGTACTGGCAACACTGCCTATACAGGTGCTAGTGCAGTTCGGTATTATCACGGCTGCGGGTGTCTTGCTCGATACGTTCCTTGTTCGACCGTTCATGGTGCCAGCCATTACAACGTTGCTGGGCAAATGGGCTTTCTGGCCAGGCAAGTATGTGCCTGTTGCAGAGAAAGCCAAAGAGAAACAAAAACAATCCATGTAAACGATGGATAGATTCAGACAAGGACAGCGGGGACCTCAAGCCTACTGTCCTTTTTTACCATTTTCATATTGGAATGCAGGTTGATCTGAGCAAGTGCTGAGATGGAATGGATGAACTGTAAAATATCCGCAGAAACAGAACTGGCCGTTATTTTCTTTGTACGAGGAAGGTTTACGTGGCCAAGGGTTTTGGGACATAATAGAGGTAACGTCAGCCACAGGCAGACGGACGGGATGAACATCAATGGGACAACCAGGGGGAAGGATGAAAACAAGCATGACGAACCAACTTAATGTGTACTTTAACCATGACGGCGGCGTGGATGACCTCGTATCGCTGTTCATGCTTCTGCAAATGGACAATGTAAATGTAACCGGTGTATCGGTTATTCCGGCAGATGGATATCTGGAGCCAGCTACAGATGCCAGCCGTAAAATTATCGATCGCTTCGGCACATATTCCGTAGAGGTAGCGAAATCCAACTCCAGAGGGAAGAATCCGTTTCCTGCGGCGTGGAGATTGCACTCCTTCTATGTAGATGCACTTCCAGTATTGAACGAATCTGGCAAAATGGAAGCTCCTTTGTCTGCCGTTCCGGCTCACCAGCATCTGATTGAGAAAGTGCGCAACACCGAAGGCAAAACGCTGCTCCTGTTCACAGGGCCGCTGACTGACCTCGCGCGTGCACTGGACGAAGCACCAGACATTGAAGAGAAAATCGACAAGCTCGTGTGGATGGGTGGTACGTTCGAAAGAGGGAACGTTGAAGAGCCTGAGCATGATGGTACAGCAGAATGGAACGTATTCTGGGACCCGGAAGCGGCTTACCGTGTATGGCAGAGCGGTATCCAGATTGATCTGGTAGCCCTGGAAAGCACAAACAAAGTGCCTCTGACACCCGCTGTACGTAACCGTTGGGCTGCAGAGCGCCGCTTTGAAGGCGTTGACTTCCTGGGTAACTGTTACGCAGGATGTCCGCCACTGGTGTACAGTGAAACGAATTCCACGTACTATCTGTGGGATGTGTTGACTACGGCTTCCGTTGGACGTGAAGACATCGTGAAGAAGAAAACGGTGAACTGTATTGTGATCCCGGATGGTCCAAGCCAAGGCCGTACGGTGGAACAAGCAGACGGACGTCCAGTACAACTCGTGTATGATACTGATCCAGAAGCGTTCTTCACATACATGACGGATTTGGGCAAAAAAGCTGCTCCGCAGCGTTATTAATTCAGGCAGCCTCAAGGCCAGCCTCCATTAAAGGTAGAACAATAAAAAGCCGCAGGCAGAGTGAGCAGGAATGGGGTAAACCCCATGTTCCTGTTCCCTGCCTTGCGGCTTTTTTGTATTCATCCGGTGGGCTCCCATGGATTGCCCACCTGCAATCCGATTTATATTTTGAATCGGCTTATCAACCCGTTTAACTCACTGGACAACACGCGAAGAGATTCCGCGGACGTGCTCATCTCATCCATCGATTGAAGCTGCCCGTCAGTTGCAGCCGAAACCTCCTGAATGCTGGAAGAGGACTTGCGCGAGATATGTTCCATATCCTCAACGGAAGCAGATACTTCTTCGGCACTCGCGGAGAGCTGTTCGGAAGCGGCGGACACTTCGTGCAGACGTTCATTCATCGTCTCAATGCCGGAATGAATAGACGTGAATGAACGTCCTGCTTCCTGAACAACAGCAAGACCGGCTTGAACTTCTGAGGTACTGGCCGACATATGCGAAGATAAAACGGCAGTCTGTCTCGTCATTTCTGCGATCAGTTCAGTCACATGCTGGGACGATTGCTCTGATTCCCCCGCAAGCTTCCGAACCTCGGAAGCAACAACGGCGAATCCGCTGCCATGTTCCCCGGCCCGAGCAGCTTCAATGCTTGCATTCAATGCAAGCAGACTGGTCTGGGAAGCGATACCCTTCATCATGTGGGCTACCGATTCAATTTTGCTGGAGTATTGCGCAAGCTGGGAGGTAGATGCTTCCATCTGGGCGTTGGCCTGATGAATCTTGTCCATGCGGTCGATCGCGGTGTTGATGTTGGTTTGGCCCTGTATCGCGTTATGGGTCGTCTCCTCGGATACATCAGCCACCATGGAAGATGAATTCGCAATATGCTGCATGCTGCGTGTAATTTCCTCCATCGCTACAGTAACTTCCCCCGCGCGTGCAACCTGCTCCGCAGCCCCTTTGGCTGTGTGATCCGTGTGCTCAGCAATGCGCTGGCTGGCTTCCGCTGTCGCCTGCGAGTGTCTGGATACCCCTTCGGCTGCTTGCAGCAGGGAATCGGAGCTTTTGCGGATGCCTGTCATGACATCTCTTGTATCCGTGACCAGATGTTTGAACTCCGAAGCCAGTTGTCCGACCTCATCCTTCCGTCCAAGCTCGACATCGACGGTCAGATCACCCTTGCCCACCTCAGCAATGATCTTCTTCAGTTTCACGAGAGGACGGGTCAAATAATGAGCAAATCCATAGACCAGCAGCACGCTGAGTAATACGATGGCAAGGGCAGTCCAGATCATGGTCATCCGATTGCGTGTCATCAGCTCGTAGACGGCGGTGGAGTCGAGGTCGGCGCCAACCAGACCAAGCAGTTCCCCATTAGCCCCGTGAATTGGTACATAGGCTGTAATCGTTGCGCCGTACTCATCCTGGGTCAGATCGCCCCGGAAAGGTTCGTTTTGTGCAAAGGCTTGTAGCATTCCCACATAGTGGTTCTCTTCTGGGGACCCGTAGGGAGAGAAATCATCCTCTTCCACATCCGGAGCAGCGCCATCCACCACGTAATAATACGATGCGGCTCCGTTATCTTCACGCTTACCAAGCGTGTATAGATACTTCAATCCATTGGACTGGCGAAGCTGGCTGAGTTGTTCGCGCAATGTATCGTAATACTCGGTTTGATCCTGTCCTGTACTAAGTGGCGCATACAGGGAGGTGTCGATGGATTGCGCTGCTCGTTCGGCAACAGCCTGTGCCTGCATGCCCATCGATTGTTCAACTAGCTGTGCAGATGAGCGATACATGGTAATGCCAAGAACGGCTCCTGCCGCCAGCATCAGACAGGAAAAAAATAAAAAGATACGCATAAACAAACTGTTCATTAGTAGAAATGTTCCCCCTTGATATGTAGGACTATGAATTCTTATATTGAAGTTGGATGAATCGTCTTATTGGGAATGCTTTTGCTACTTTGCTAACGTACATATATGTATTTCATTTCTATTTAAAATATCGGCATCTGCATGATAAAGAATTAGCCCCCGGATCAAGTAGATCCAGGAGCTTATCTTGTTTGAAACGTATAAATGGATATCTCATCTCTTGGACTCCCCATGATTGCAGGAACCATTTGCTGCTGTTACTACAAAGAGGGCTTTACATCGTCCCGCCACCCTGGCGGATGGAGGCAGGGATCTTCTCTGGTCCTTGATTAATATATTTATTAATAAAAGTACCAACTTTGGCATCATCGAATTGGTCCAGCTTCATCGTTTTGGTCCATGCCGTCACGATGACCTCACTGCCCTCGGGGATGTCCTTGTTCGGTACAGCGAGAATACCTGATCCAGCTTTGCGGAACTTGGCAAGGTATTTCAGATGCTCCTTCAGCTCATCACTTGCATTCTCACGGTAATAAATGATGATATCCCCATGCTCCAGATTATGTACTAGGTAAGGATAACCGGGGAAATCGGTGTAGAATCCAAATTTGATATCATGCGGGTTATGAGGCCCCGATGTCGGGATGGTCATCTCATATTGAATCGGCTCTTCCGTATGATCGGCTCCGTAGTATTTATCGTCAGTCACTTCGATCGCAGCACCGGCATTCAGATCCGCAACGTCATACTTGGTAAATGCGCCCTGCATGAAGAAAAGAACAAACGCAATGATCGACACCCCCAGTAGGGCATGAGCAGCCAGGCGGATGGATCGGGTTTTCTTTTTAATCACAGCTCGTTCATTCTTCTTCATATGTGCCAGTACAGACTTCTGGGTGCGTGCAGACCAGATATAAGCTGCGATGGAGAGCAATAGAACGACTGCCCCAATGATAAGCCAAAGATAGGATGTCCCTGCCTCGTGCTCCATTTGCATATGATTCATATTCATGTCCATAATTCCTCAACCCTTCTTAATAAAATGAATGATCACAACCATACACTACATAATGTAGTGTTGATGGCAATGGTACAGGTTCCATTTAAGCATGGAGTGTTTCTCACCTCATATCCTTACGTAAAAAAGGACATACCTTTTACACTACACATTATAGTGTATGGAACGCAACGAGTGCAATCTGCTGACGTTGAAAACAAATGAAGACCCTCCTCGCATAAGCAGGGAGAGCCTTCGTAAGAGCTTTTGAACTAGATACTACATACGACCGTATGGAGAAAACATCAAACTAATCAATCCAATGATTGTAGTGCCCAGAGAGCGAGATAGAATAAAAAACAATACAACATTGGCAATCAACACGCTGTACATGCTATCGATGGCTGCCTTCGTACGATTCAGCGGATACTGGAACAGCACCGTGTTAAGAGATACAAAGATAATCAAATACGAGACAACGAGGAAGAAGATAGCGATGGAATACGAGATAACAATAAACAGATTCGCCAGAACGAGCGACGCTACAGCGGGAACTAGTAATGATCCAAACTGGGCAACCAGCGTTTTGGGGCGAAACGTTATTTTCTCAATCTTCAGTATGGCATACATCAATGCGATCGCAACGATCAAGGAAATGGCGGTGAACAATAGCGGTCTGATAAACCCGCCAATGAACAATCCGTCCATATCCATCCGGCCGAATGTAATCAAAAAGTATGTAGAGGATAGGATCGCAATCAGAGCCATCGTGATCCAGCCGTTAAGAGAGTGCTGTTCACCAACGGTTTTCATGGTTTGATAAGGACGAGTGAGCACACTAAGGAAATAGGATAGATACTGTTTGCTTACTTCTTTGGCTTGCTGAACTTTCTCATTTTGTACGATGTTATTCCACTGATTGGTGTTTTTGTCTCCTGAAGATGAAGCGTCCTCTGTGCTGGAAGAGTCGGATACATGTTGTACAGGTCTGGGAGCAGAAGGTGTGTTGGGAGAAATGGGAGCGTGAGAAGGTGTCGTCTGTGTGCTCGACCAACGGGTATATTCAGGTTCGGCAGCAGCGGATTGTTGCTCCTGAGCGGAATTTGCAGTAGGGGAGGAAGGGGCTAGATTAGCGCCGCACCTCTCGCAAAAACTGGCATTTCCATTTTCATGATTACATACTGGGCATTTCATGGCATGAGCCTCCAATTTCATAAATTAAAGTAATCTAGACATTTTGTCTCATTTTAACGGCTGATGACGAAGTTTGTCTATGTTTTCAAGGGAATTAATACCCGGTATTTTCCACCTGAGTATATGATTAAACTGCTCCCCTTATTTTCATATTGACATAAGTATGCGCCGGAATTATGATGTCATTACCGAAATTGATAATCATTATCATTAAATGAACGTTAATCCAAGGGTTTGTACTCATCGACATATTAATCGCACGAGTATAGACAAATCAGTCTAACCATAGGGAGTGTATCGTGTTGAAAAAAATATTGACATTGCCGGCTGTTGTGCTGGCAACTTCCGTTTTACTCGCCGCTTGCGGCAATAATGAAGCGGCTTCGGACAAGCAGGCAGAAACGCCTGTTGCTCAAAGCGAAAACCAAACTTCCACAGAAACCACGGATGCAGCAGATCAGGAAGCGACCGGGAGCGATTATACAACCGCAGTGGATGGCTATCGCGCGTTTGCAATTGAGCAGATCGATGAATTCGTGAAGCAAACGGAGAAGTTCACGGATGCCGTGAAAGCTGGTGATCTGGAGACTGCCGAATCATTATATGCACCAGCTCGTATGTATTATGAACGCATTGAACCGGTAGCCGAAGCACTTGGCGATCTTGACCCGAATATCGATGCACGTGACGGAGATGTGGAGGCTGCCGACTGGCGCGGATTCCACCGGATTGAGAAATCACTTTGGGAAGACAAGACGACCGAAGGCATGACTGACTTTGCGGATACATTGTTAAGTGATGCGAAGCTCCTGCGTGCTAAAGTCGAGACGATGGATATCGATGCGAGTCTGATGGTAACGGGTGCGGTAGAACTTCTGAATGAGGTTTCCTCCAGCAAGGTAACCGGTGAAGAAGAACGTTATTCCCATACGGATTTGTATGATTTTGCAGCGAATGTAGAGGGAGCACGCGAGATTTATAACCTGCTCAAGGATGATCTGGCTGCCAAAGACAAGGATCTGAATCAGCAAATTGCGGACCGATTCGATGCGCTGGAGAAAGAGCTTGCTCCATTCAAGGATGGAGACGGGTACGTTTCCTATGAGAAGCTGAAGGATGAGGACGTGAAGAAGCTGAGTCAGAACCTGGATGCATTGGCTGAGCCACTGTCGAACATGGGACAAGTACTGGGAGTGTAGAACAATGACTGAGCAGAAAAAGGATTCGCTGAAAAAGCCGTTGTCACGGCGTGAAATGCTGAAGCTGACCGGCGTGGCCGGATTGGGTCTGCTCTTGGGCGGAGGCGGTGCCAGCGGACTGATGGCGCTGGGCCGCAAAAGCAGTTCGGCGGTAGTGAAAGAGGCCGCGCCAGACAAGGGCCTGCCCTTCTATGGCAAGCATCAGGCGGGCATCACCACCCCGGCTCAGGATTTCATCTGCTTCGCCGCCTTTGATGTGACGGCGGGAAGTGCGGATGATCTCCGCCGTCTGTTCAAGAACTGGACGGCTGCCGCCGCTGCCATGGCCGCCGGAGAAATGATTGGCGAACATAATACAACGCTGAATACGCCCCCTACCGATACGGGCGAAGCGGCAGGCCTGACACCGTCACGAACCACGTTGACGTTTGGTGTGGGGCCCTCTTTGTTTGACGGGCGCTTCGGGCTGCAGGGCCGGAAGCCCAAGGGCCTGCGCGATCTGCCGGCATTCGCCGGAGATGCGCTGGACCCGCAGTGGTGTGGTGGCGACCTGTGCGTGCAAGTCTGCGCAGACGATATGCAGGTCGCCTTCCATGCCATCCGCAATCTCGCGCGCATCGCACGCGGGCATGCGGTATTGCGCTGGACGCAGGAAGGATTCCAGCGCACGGGCCGAGCTGACCCTGCGGGTGGAACACCGCGCAACTTGCTCGGCTTCAAGGATGGCACCGGCAATCCGGATACAACGGATGCCGTGCTGATGGACCAGACCGTCTGGGCGCAGCCTGCTGACGGTCCGGGATGGATGGCCGGCGGCAGCTATATGGCCGTCCGCCGGGTTCGTATGCGTGTGGAGGTGTGGGACCGCTCCACACTGAAAGACCAGGAGGCGACATTTGGCCGCCACCGGGATAGCGGAGCGCCGCTCGGCAGCCGCGGCGAGTTCGATCCGGTAGATCTGAAGGCCAAGTCTGCCGATGGACAGCCTGTCATTCCGGCAACGTCACATCTGCGTCTCGCGAAGGGTGATGGCAGTCAGCAAATTTTACGCCGCTCCTACTCGTATTCGAGTGGGCTCGATGCCAAGACCGGACAGCTGGATGCAGGTTTGCTGTTCATTAGTTATCAACGGGACCTGGAGAAGCAGTTTATTCCGATTCAGAAACGACTGGCAAAGAACGACAAGCTGAACGAATATACCGTGCACACAGGCAGTGCTGTATTTGCCTGTTTCCCGGGGATTACGAATGGCGGATATATTGGGGACACCTTGATTTAATAGAAGGTTAGATGGCACTGATCGGTTTCAGAGGAATGGGGAGGATGACAAAGATGAGCAGGATCGCAGATCGGAAGGCGCCGAAGCGGCTGTACAAAGGAAGGTTGATGCGCTCCTTGCTGATGCTGCTGGTGTTCCTGATGGTGGGGTCCAGTGTAATTCGTTTACCGGGCATGCCACACGCTTCTGCTGAGGGGCTCCAAAACAATGAGCAGTCCGTGCAAAAACAACTGGATAGTCTATTGCCGCCTGTGGGCAGCGCCTTGGTTGAAGCGGGACAGGGCAAGCTGGCAGAAGCCACGGAGGACGTCGCCGAATTCCGGCAACTGTGGGATGCTGCCAGCACGTTGGTGCCGGAGCAGAACGCAGATCAGGTTGCGACGGCCGTAAGTAGTGTAGGTGATGCCTTGTCCAAAGCGGAACAGGCACTGTCGGGCAAGGATTCTGATGCTGCCAAGAAAGCACTGGCGGATCTTGCCCGTGCGACCAATCAGTACATTGAGGCGTTTCAGGGTGCGGAAGAGAGCAGGGACGCAGGCCGTAAAGCGGCCGAAAGGCTGCTGCCGGACGCACGTAAAAGTTTGAGTGCAATGGAACAGGGCGATTGGACCCAGGCAGAGCTTGCCTATAAACGGATTGTTACGGCCTGGAAAGGCACCGAAGCTCCGATCCGTCAGGATCATTTTGGCGTATACAGCCAGTTGGAGAAGGACATCAGCCTGGTTCGTATTTCAATGCAGGCCGAGCCCCGCAAGGAAGAACAGGCAACAGAGCGTATGCAGGAACTGGTCACGTTGCTCACGGACTACAGTGCAGGGACACTCAAGGAAGGGGAAGTTGAGGATACGTCGGCATCCTCTGGTGTTTCTTCATTGTCCGACCTGCTGAAATTACTGGAGCAAATAGAGCAGCAGATTCAAGCCGGGGATACCACTTCTGCTGCAACGGGATTGGAGCAGTTTATCGTGGCCTGGCCTTTAGTTGAAGGTCAGGTGCAGATATCATCTCCCGCTTCATATACGGCTATTGAGAATGAAATGGCGGAAGCATCCGGATATGTCGTCTCCAATCCGCCAAATACGGCGAAGGCAACCGAGGTTGTAACCCGAATGATCAATCGGCTGGAGCCGTTAACGGCTACCACCTCATACACGGCATGGGATGCAGCATTGATTCTGCTTCGCGAAGGATTGGAGGCCATTCTGGTACTGGCTGCATTGCTCGCTTATGCCAAGAAAAGTGGCGAGACTGCGGCCCGGCGCTGGATCTGGGCTGGTGCTGGTAGTGGTCTGCTGCTTAGTGCGGCGCTAGCCGTTGTACTGTCGCTGACCCTTGCTGTGGCATCATCGGGTAGTACACGGGAGATGATTGAGGGGTATACGGGGCTTGCAGCCGTTGTACTAATGTTGACGGTTGGACATTGGATGCATAGCAAATCGAATACCCGCTCCTGGAATAGTTATGTACAGCGACAGGTAGGTGGTGCACTGGCAAGGGGGAGTCTGTGGTCACTCTTTGCTGTGGCGGGACTCGCCATATTGCGAGAAGGTGCGGAGACTGCGATCTTTTATATTGGCATGGCGCCTGCAATTGATACCTCGCAGATGTTGATCGGTATGGGGGCAGCATTGCTCATCCTGATTGTATTGGCTGTGGCCATTATTCAGTTCAGTGTACGTCTGCCTGTACGATGGTTTTTCCTGACCGCTACGCTGCTGATTTATTATCTGGTATTTCGTTTCCTTGGAGAGAGTATTCACTCCCTTCAAGTCTCAGCAGCGCTGGGGGCTCATGTTGTGCCGAGTCTGCCAACGATGGGCTGGCTTGGCATGTATCCGACATGGGAGACCTTTATTCCACAACTCGTTGTGCTGGTCTTTATGATCTTTAATTTGATTCGCACAGAGGTACGTTCGGCCAAAGGAGCATCCAAGGCATCCGTGTAGCACGGAGCTACGAGTTTTGGTTAAAGGCTGCGTCCTGTTCGCATCATATTGTGAATGCATCATACAAAGGGCATATAGAAGTCCCTTTAAAAAAAGCCGTATCCTTCACGATCTACTCTGCGTGAAAGATACGGCTATTTATTTTTTTAGAGATTCATGAGATAAGTTAAACGGTTTGTGGATTGGCATTCATAAGTGTGGGAGTGGACTCCCGTATGATCGGTTTGGTCACGATATGCGAGACCTGATAAGGCTGAGACGGATGGTCAATCCGGGATAACAGCATCTCCGCAGCCTTAATGCCCATTTCGTTGCTGTAGATATGAACCGTCGTTAATGCAGGTTCAATAATCCGTGATTCAGGTGCGTTATCGAATCCGCATATGACGATATCCTGCGGCACTTTAACATTCTTCGCTCTCAAAGCTCTGATCAAGTCGACTGCGATAAAGTCGTTGGCACACACATACGCATCAGGCAGAGACTTCAGCTTCGCTACTCGCTCGTTCAACCAGCCGGGCTTCGAGAAGAACATGCGGTCATCATCCACAATGCACTGGGATGGATCGACCTGCAGGCCCGCTTCCAGCATGGCCCGCTGATACCCTACCCAACGTTCATTAAAGCTTTTGCAATGATTGTAATCCCCGGCAAATCCAATATGGTTATAACCGCTCTCAATTAACTTTCTGGTTAACTGGTACGTGCTGTGCTCATTCTCCATCAGCAGCAAATCTGCATGAAATTCCGGAAAACATATGTCAGAAGCGCAATCGATGAAGATGGTGGGAATTCCCAGATCGGTAATAAGCTGCGTATATTTCAGATCGAACAATTCAATGCAGATGATGCCATCTACGTTGGAAATATCAAAATTGTTAGGAAGTGTAAGTGAATCCTGATCAACCTCACGCACAATATGAATGGAGAGATTGTACCCCTCTGCGCTGATTCTTTTCTCCAGACCGCTGATTAACATTGAACCAAAGTGAGATGTATTGGGCAGATTTTCCGTTAACAGGGCGATATTGCTTGGAGCTTTGGTTAGAACATGCTCATTTTCCATATAGGCAAACTGTTTATATTTAAGTTCAATTGCTTTTTTAATTACACGATTACGTGTCTCATCCGGGATGTTTCCGCTATCATTCAAGGCTTTGGAAGCTGTATTCCGGGAGATGCCCAAAGCATCCGCGATGTCCTGTATCGTAACCTTTTCTTTTGCCATCTAGTGCTTCACCTCTAATGATCATATGGTCGTCCATAGTATTATCTTAGTCAAATGTATAATAGATCGAAACAAATAGCAATCACAATTTTACATATGCACAATTCAGTTTACATTTTTAATTCAGATAATGCGCTATTATTTATATTCAAAAGTTTCGTTACAAATGATAATTAGTTCGCAGTATTCTACTGATGATAAGGGGAATGACAGATTTAAGGGAATTAAACAAACGTTATATATACCATTTAATGCACATTTATAACTCGAAAAATACACAAAATGTTATCAAATGCACAATTATTTTTTACAAAATGTATTGACTAATGCCTAGATTACCTGTTAAATTGTAAATTATTAAATGAGCAATTGTAAATATTGAAAGCCCTTACTACAAACAATTGTCAACTTCAGGAATGAACGGAGGTCATGTGTTGGATAACACGGTGGATACCAAAAAGGGTACAGGAAGGGCGTTGAAAGAGAGGACATCAACCGGTCACAGGATGCAGCAGTTCAAAAAGAATTATTTTTTGTATTTGTTACTCGCACCAGCTCTGATCCTGACCCTTATCTTCAAATACATCCCGATGTACGGAGCCATTATCGCATTTAAGGATTTTAGTCCAATCAAAGGCATCATGGGCAGTGAGTGGGTAGGACTAAAGCATTTCGAGAAATTTATAGCTTCACCCAATTTCGATATCATTTTAATGAATACGCTTAAACTGAGCTTTTTGGGGTTGATATTCAGTTTTCCGGTGCCCATTCTACTTGCTCTTATGCTCAATCAGGTACGTAAAGCTGGAGTGAAAAAAAATATTCAATTGTTTCTGTATGCACCCAACTTCATATCGGTTGTTGTCGTTGTGGGTATGCTGTTCATCTTCCTATCCCCGACAGGACCGGTTAACCAATTCGCGACATGGATTACCGGTCATCCAATCATGTTCATGTCCGAGCCGGAATATTTCCGCTGGATCTACATTTTGTCGGATATTTGGACCGGAGCAGGCTGGGCTTCCATCATTTATGTCGCTGCTTTGGCCAATGTCGATCCGGAACTTCACAATGCAGCCAATCTGGATGGAGCCAATCTACTTCAGCGTATTCGCCACATCGACCTTCCGACGATTCGTCCGATTATGGCTATCGTATTTATTCTTGCCGCTGGCGGAATCATGTCGATTGGATTTGAGAAGGCCTACCTGATGCAGACGTCCATGAACCTGCCTTCCTCCGAGATCATTGCCACGTATGTCTACAAGGTGGGCTTGCAGTCCGGAGATTACGCTTATTCTGCGGCAGTGGGATTGTTCAACTCGGTCATCAATGTCATTTTGCTGGTGACTGTGAATCTGATTGTGAAGAAATTGAATGAAGGCGAAGGCCTCTATTAGGAAGGGAGTATTATCCATGGTAGTCAAACACACGGGAATGGATCGTCTGATCCTCGCACTGAACGCCATCTTTCTCACCTGTGCTGTACTGGTTGTGGTCGTTCCTTTGATTTACATCGTTATCGCCTCATTTATGGACCCTACTGTGCTGCTGAATCGGGGATTGTCCTTCAATGTATCCGACTGGAGTCTGGACGGGTATCAGATGATTTTGTCTAATCCGGCCATGATTCGAGGGTTTGCCAATGCGGTGCTGTACTCGGTTTCCTTTGCACTCGTAACGGTGACTGTCTCGATATTTGCAGGTTATGCCTTGTCTGATGAAAGGCTGGCTGGGCGGGGATTTTTCATGATTATATTTATCATCACGATGTTCTTCGGTGGCGGTTTAATTCCTACCTATCTGCTTGTTCGTAATCTCGGCATGCTGGACACGGTATGGGCCATTATCATCCCAGGCGCAGTCAACGTATGGAACATCATTCTCTCCAGAACCTTCTTCAAAGGGGTACCGCGAGAACTGAGAGAAGCCGCCAATGTGGATGGCGCCTCCGAGATGAAGATTTTCTTCCAGATCGTCATTCCGTTATCAAAACCTATCATTTTTGTCCTCGCGTTGTACGCGTTTGTAGGGCAGTGGAATTCCTATTTTGACGCCATGATCTATCTGGACAACCCGAACCTTCATCCGTTACAGCTCGTTCTGCGCTCCATTCTGATTCAGAATCAGGCTGCACCGGGCATGATCAGTGATCAGCTTGCGATGGCAGAACTGAAACGGCTCTCGGAAATGATCAAATATTCAGCCATTGTCATTTCGAGTCTGCCACTCATCATCATGTATCCGTTCTTTCAGAAATATTTCGAAAAAGGTGTCATGGTAGGTTCGCTCAAATAGTGAACAGCCTGAAATATAGCGCGTTCGATCCAACATAATCCACGGAGGTCATTATCATGAAAAAAGTGAACAAGTCCAGAAAAGCCGCTACAACGGCATCCATCTCCATGTTGTCAGCTATGCTCCTGCTCTCGGCCTGTGGCGGGGGAGGAGGCGGTGCAGCGAGTGAAGTCCAGTCGCCTGATGGCAAAGTGACATTGAATTTTATAACACAGAGTTCTCCGCTGGCCCCTGCTGATCCGAACGAGAAGTTGATTAACAAGAGACTCGAAGAGAAAACCAATGTGCATATCAACTGGAAAAACTACACGAGTGATGTGTTCGCGGAAAAAAGAAACCTGGCGGTAGCCAGCGGTGATTTGCCCGATGCCATCTTTGATGCAGGTTATGGGGATTATGATCTCCTGAAACTGGCGAAGGACGGGGCCATCATTCCACTGGAAGACCTGATTGAGCAATACATGCCGAATCTGCAAAAGGTGCTGGAGGAAGCTCCCGAATACAAAAGCATGATTACGGCTCCAGACGGACATATTTATTCCTTTCCCTGGATTGAGGAGCTCGGAAGTGGCAAGCAGCGCATACAGGCGGTTGATGACTTGCCCTGGATCAATGTAGAGTGGCTGAACAAGCTTGGATTGAAGATGCCAACGACGACCGAAGAGCTGAAACAAGTGCTGATTGCGTTCAAAACCCAGGATCCCAACGGTAATGGTAAGGCGGACGAAATCCCGTTGTCTTTCATTAACAAGCCTGGCGGAGAAGATCTGACATTTCTCTTTGCCGCATTTGGACTTGGAGAGAACTCGGATCACACGGTTGTAACCAACGATGGAAAAGTGGTATTCACGGCAGCTGATGAAGGCTACAAGGAAGCGGTCAAATATATTCACGAATTGGTTCAGGAAGGTCTCGTGGACATCGAAGCGTATCAGCAGGATTGGAATACGTATCTGGCCAAGGGCAAAGACAACAAGTATGGCATGTACTTCACTTGGGATAAGGCCAACATTACAGGCATGAATGATACCTATGATGTTCTGCCTCCGGTTGCCGGGCCCAATGGAGAGGTTAATGTTGCACGTACGAATGGTATTGGTCTCGACCGGGGACGTATGGTTATTACGAGCAGCAATAAAAATCTGGAATCCACAGCGAAGTGGGTGGACCAATTGTACGATCCGCTCCAATCCGTGCAGAACAACTGGGGAACCTACGGCGATGAGACACAGCAGAATATATTTGAATTCGATGAAGCCAAAGGCATGCTGAAGCATCTTCCGCTGGAAGGCTCTGCACCTGTTGAGCTCAGACAGAAAACGAGTATATCAGGACCACTGGCCATTCTCGACAGTTACTATGATAAATACACGACCAAACCGGATGATGCCGCATGGCGTATGGAATTGCTTGACAAAGTTATGGTTCCACATATGAAAGCAGAAAACGTCTATCCAAAAGTGTTCTTCTCGATTGATGAACTCGACCGCCTCTCCACGATTGAGACCGATCTGTTCGCCTATGTGCTGCGTATGCGCACGGAATGGTATCAGAACGGAAAGATCGATCAGGAGTGGGATGCTTATCTGAAAGAGCTGGATCGTCTCGGCTTGCAAGAGTGGCTTCAAATTAAACAAGCGGGATATGACCGCAATACCCAATAAAACAAACTGGATGAGGAGACTCTGCCGTACATAGCATTAAGGTGCGTGAGTGAAGCAAGTCCCCTCTTCAACGGTTTGATCCAAAGGAGTAAACCAACATGTCTACCATTTCAACAACGGATTACCGGGGCGCCTATCACTTCTCGCCCAAGAAAAATTGGATGAATGACCCCAACGGTATGGTATTTTTCAAAGGCGAGTATCACTTGTTCTATCAGCATCATCCATTTGGCACAACATGGGGACCGATGCATTGGGGACACGCGGTGACCAAGGACCTGGTTACCTGGGAAGAGCTGCCTGTGGCTTTGGCGCCGGATGAGCATGGCATGATATTTTCCGGCAGCGCCGTGGTGGACTGGAACAATACGTCCGGATTCTTTAACGATGAGCCAGGACTGGTGGCTATTTTTACCCATCATCAGGAGGTGCCAAACAATCCTCCCGTTCAGTCTCAGAGCCTCGCATACAGCAAGGATAGTGGTAGAACATGGGTGAAATACGAGGGCAATCCGGTACTGGAGCATGAGTCGTTCGTGGATTTCCGTGATCCCAAAGTGTTCTGGCATGAACAGACCAAGGAATGGATTATGATTATCGCTTGTGGTCAAACGGTATGTCTGTACCATTCCCCCAATCTGAAGGATTGGACACTGGGCAGTGAATTCGGCGCAGGGATCGGTTCGCATGATGGCGTTTGGGAGTGCCCTGACCTTTTCCCGCTGGCCGTGGATGGAGATGCGAGCCAGGAGAAATGGGTGATGCTCGTCAGCATTGGTGCAGATCCAGCCTTCAAAGAAGGCTCCAGAACGCAATACTTCACCGGAGATTTTGATGGCATTACATTTGTTCCTGATGAAGCTTCCCATACCGTTCGCTGGCTTGATCATGGTCGGGATAACTACGCAGGGGTCAGTTGGTCCGACATTCCGGCCGAAGACGGCAGACGTCTGTTTATGGGCTGGATGAGCAACTGGATGTATGCCAATCAGACACCAACCGAAGCATACCGCGGCGCGATGACCATTGCGAGAGAGCTGACATTGGAGAAAAGGGACGGAGAAGTCCTGCTGGTTCAGCGTCCTGTACGCGAGCTGGAGCACGCACGCACGCCAGTACTGTCCTTACAGAATACTTCTATTAGACAAGTGAGTGAGCAGTTGAACACCTTGGGCCTTGTAAACTATGAGATTCATGCGGAATGGCCTTCTGATCAATCTGTTCAATTTGCATTACGAAGTGGTGCGGACAATGAAACTCTCATCGGCGTGGACGTTCGTCAGAATGAGGTATATGTTGATCGCAGTCGATCGGGTATTATCGATTTTCATGAACATTTCCTGGGTCGCCATGCAGCTGGATTAAAAGCAGTGGACGGCAACCAACATCTGCGTATCTTTGTGGATTACTCATCCGTAGAGGTATTTGCCAATGACGGTCAAGCGGTGATTACCGATCTGATCTATCCGGATGCGGGTTCTGAGGGAATCTCTGTTCAGTCCGAAAATAAGGATGTAGTATTTGCTTCGCTTCATATCTACGAGCTATCCCCTATCCGAGCTGAAGTCCAATTGAAATGAGCACTAGGGGGACAGCAAGATGCGTATAGGAGCAATAGAAGCCGGTGGAACAAAGTTTGTATGTGGTGTAGGTAATGAGCGAGGGGGAATTGAAGATTGGTGCAGCTTTCCAACGGAACATCCAGAGACCACACTGGCGAAGGTTATTGACTATTTCAGGGATAAAGGAGTAGCCGCAATCGGAATCGGCTCCTTTGGTCCGATTGATCTGCAACCGGATAGCCCCACCTGTGGTTACATTACAACAACGCCCAAGCCAGGGTGGGGAAACTGTAATGTTATTGGAACCTTGAAGCGCGAATTCCCGATTCCCTTCGGATGGGATACGGATGTGAATGCAGCGGCCCTTGGAGAAGTCACTTGGGGAGCAGCAAAGGGATTGGAAAACTGTGTGTATTATACAATCGGCACAGGTGTTGGGATTGGACTTGTAGCGGGAGGTAAACGTGTGCATGGATTGCTGCACCCAGAGGGTGGGCACATCCGGACGAGACGGCACCCGGAGGATCATTTTGCCGGATTATGTCCGTATCATGGCGATTGCTTGGAGGGCATGGCTGCGGGGCCAGCCATTCAAGCCCGTTGGCAGAGCCCTGGCAGCGAACTGCCGGCAGACCACCCTGCCTGGGAGATCGAATCCTTTTACATTGCGGAGTCCATCACGACAGCCATTCTGCTTCATTCCCCGCAAAAGGTCATCTTGGGCGGAGGGGTGATGCAGCAAAGTCATCTGTTCCCCATGATCCGGGAGCGGGTTGTACGAAATCTGAATGGTTATGTGAATGCAGCCTCAATAACGCAACATATCAATCAATATATTGTCCAGCCGGGATTGGGCCAGCACGCAGGACTATGCGGTGCCCTTGCATTGGGTTTAGAGGCATTGCAGCAACATCCAACGTCGGCTTTATAATTTCTTATATTAATAATGTCCCAGAAGGGACGGATGCAGGTTCACTTGGCTATGTGACCTCACCGTCCTTTGTGGGATTTTTGTCTCATTTACTACAAGAAAAAGTACGTACGCCACGGTTCAAGGCGGATCAGGAAAAGGTGATGCTCAGTCGTTTTGAGTTTCATCCAGAGAACGAGTATCAAAATTGGGTTTTTAAGCAAGAATAATAGAGAAAAGAGATACAGGTAACGCTAAGCACGCTCACGGTGAATATTTACGAATTGTTTTCGCTAGTTTATACCTATCGTTCGCTTTTATGTGTTATTTGCATGTTAACTATATCTTTTGGGTTGCCTAAAATCGTAGATATATGTATAATCAATCGTGTTAACACGTCGAACGTACGGTAGTAAATGATGTGGGTGAGTTCATGGAACTGCTGGACAGCAATGAGAGCAAGAAGAAGATGTGCCAGTATTATAACGAAATTTCGAAGGAACTGTTCGGCTTTGGGACCACTCTCCTGAGAGTGACCATTGATCAGAACATTGTAACCTTCTACGCGAAGCACCGACGTTCACCGCGCTCTGACGCCCTGGAAGGGGAGGCCCCCGGCTTGAAGCTGGAAGTGGACTTCCGCATGTCTGTCTTGTATAAGAAGAAATTCAGGGAGAAGTTGGAGCAGCACATGGGTTTGCCAATCGAAGCTGTATTACGGGATTATGATGCGTCCACGCAGTGGGCCATCACGAATGTGATATTGGAACAAGCATAGGATGGATCGACAGGTTCGATGTATGCGTTGCACACGATTCTAATTCATCATTCGGATTCCAAACAATTTCATATGATGGCGTCTGACTTCGGATTGATTCTGAAGCAGAAACCGATGATGTACCGGCAGCGGGTGTCGCTTTCCTTTGTTTACGAAGAAAAGTGTTCTTGTTTATACAAGAATGCTTTTCTTTTTGTTTTTTTAAGTTGAACTAGCCCTAAATAACGCATGTACCCTTCGAAAATCAGAAGACCTTCCGATCGCTGTTATCCCCAGATTTCTTTTATTCCCTTTAATAAAGGTAGAAATCTTGTGATAGCTTATGTTTCCGAAGAAGCTTTCTTTCAAAAAGCTTTTAGGCGAACACTTCGTTTCTCCAGGTTCTTTCTGTTTTCTACGTGAAATGCGTTATCAAGCTAGTTCAACTTAATGGTTTGGGTTGTTAAATCACACATATCAGGGGGAATCAGGATCATGATGAAAAAGTGGATTAGCGGTTTGGCGGCAGTGGCAATGACATCGGTATTACTTGCAGGATGCGGCAGCAGCACAGAGAACGCAACAGGCGGATCAGGCAGCGGAGGCACGGCGCCAACCAAACTGGTCATCTCCACTTGGGGGTTCTCGGAAGATTTCTTCAATGAAGAAGTATTTGGTCCATTTGAAAAAGAACATAATGTAGACATTGTGCTTGAAGTGGGTAACAACGCTGAGCGTTTGAACAAAATTCGCCAAGGTACATCCAATGTGGATGTGATCTATTTGTCCGATTACTATGCACAGCAAGGTATTGATGAAGGTTTGTTTGAGAAAATCGACCGCTCTAAAATTCCGAATGTGAATGATATTTATGATATTGCCAAAGCACCGCTTGGCGAAGATTACGGCCCGGCCTATACGGTTGGACAGCTCGGAATCGCTTATAATCCAGACCTCGTTAACAAAGAAGTCACTTCATGGGCAGATCTGTGGGACCCGGCGTTTGCGGGTAACCTGACCATTCCGAATATTACGGCAACAGCAGGCCCAATGGTATTGGATGCAGCTTCCCGTGTAGCCGGAAACGAAACGTTTAATGAAGATGCAGCATTTGCGGAACTGAAAAAATTAAGCAGCAACGTTGTTAAATTCTACACGCAAACTTCCGAATTCGTGAACATGTTCTCCCAAGAAGAGATTGCGGGCGGACCGATTATGGAAATGTATTTCAAAGACCTGAAAGCTGCAGTTCCAAATGCGAAGTTTGTTACACCTAGCGAAGGTGCATATGCAGTCATGAATACGATCAATGTCGTGAAAGGCAGTAAGAACAAAGAACTCGCCGAAGAATTCATCAACTGGCAGTTGAGCCAGGATGTACAAACCAAATCCGCCAAAGCTAAAGTGGATTCCCCAGTAAATACGAAGGTTGAATTGAATGCCGAAGAAGCTGAAGGCGTAACATATGGTGCGGACGTAGTTGGCAAGCTGAACAAGCTGGATATGGAATTTGTGAATCAACAGGCTAAAGCATGGACAGATCGTTGGAACCGCGAGATTGCACAATAAGCATAATTAGCGTTAGAACGATAAGGTTTAGAGACAGGTATAGATTATGCTCGACAAACAAAAATTTGCAGCAAGCAATCATTGAACGACAGAGGAGTTGGGAATGTATGAGTGAAACAGGAAATCGCATCATTCTGGATGTGGATACCGGTATTGATGACGCGCTGGCCATCTTGCTGGCCGTCAAGAGTCGGAAGCTGGACATTCTCGGAATTACCACGGTCTGTGGGAATGTATCGCTCCAGCAGGCAACGGATAATACATGCAAAATTCTCGAGCTGGTGGGAGCACCCTCCATTCCGGTCATTGCCGGAGCGGCTGGGCCACTCACACGCAAGTCTCACTATGAGCACCGGGTACATGGGCAAGACGGATTGGGTGGTGCGCTGCCCGATCCGGCCGTGTCCAAGCAGGCAGATGAAGGCTTTGCGCCGGAATTTATCGTTGAACAAGCGAAGTTGTACCCAGGCGAACTAACATTGATCATGACCGCGCCATTAACGAATCTGGCGCTTGCGTTAATGAAGTGTCCTGAACTACCTACATTATTGAAGGAAGTCATCTTCATGGGTGGCGTCGTTCGTGGACATGGCAATGTTACACCTACTGCGGAGTACAACACGTACGCCGATCCCGAAGCCGCACGCATTGTATTGCACGCAGGTTTCGAGAAGCTTACGCAGGTGGGCTTGGATGTTACCCGCCAAACGCTGCTGAATGAAGAAGCCATCGGACGATTAACTGATCCGGTATTGCGCGATTACGTGGCACAGAGCACGGAGATTTACATCAAGCGGTATGAAGAAATGAACGGCATACGCGCTTGTGCCCTGCATGATCCACTGGCCGTTGGTGTCGCTCTTGCCCCGGAACTGGTTGGACGCAAATCGTATTACGTTGATGTAGAGACGGCCAGCCGCCTGTGCGATGGTCAGATGGTATGTGACTTCCAAAACCGTTTGGGTGAACAACCCAACACACTGGTATGCGAAACGGTAGATGCCGAAGCATTTCTTGAGTTGTTTATTAATGCGTTAAATGCGTAGCTATGATCTTCACGGCATTGGGGTATAGTCTAAAAATCATTCCTTACGTATTTCGCTGGTAGTGGAGGGGACGAAATCGATTCTGTAGAAGCGAAGCGTTCGCCTTTATCCTTGGATTTTTCCTTCTAACAGAAGGCGATCAAGAAAATCCAAGGATAACAGCGATCGAAAGAACGATTCGTAACCGTAACGGTTGGTGCGACGAACGTATAGCATTTATTTTGAAATGTGCTCCAATGAAACGTGTGATTAAAACCATTTTATAAGTCAGGAGTACCGCGATGAAGAAATCAGTATACTGGCTATTGCTGCCGGGATTTGTGTTTTTGGCGGCATTTATGATCATTCCGATTGTCCTGACGATCGGATCGACGTTTTTTCAAGAAAACTCCTTCACGTTTGAAGGATACATGCATTTTTTCAGAGACCCTTACTTTTTGAAAATATTGCTTACGACGCTGCAGGTCAGCGTGGTCACCACCATCGTCTGCGTGGTGCTCGGATTCCCGACAGCTTATTATATTTCACAGAAAGCGCCGCGTCGCAAAGGAATTCTGCTCGCGCTGGCAATCTTCCCGCTGCTTACGAGCCCGGTTGTGCGCTCGTTTAGCTGGATGATTATTCTGGGACGCAAAGGGCTGATTAACAACGCCCTTGTTGGGCTTGGTATCGTGGACAAGCCGCTGGATATTCTTTATACGCCGGCAGCCATGATGATTGGTTTGGCCCATCTGTTCCTGCCACTTATGATCATTTCCCTGGTCGGTGTGCTTGAGAACATCGATGGTGATCTGCTCAAGGCAGCACAGAGTTTGGGTGCATCCCGCTTCACGGCATTTCGCCGGGTGGTGTTCCCGCTGGCTGTGCCAGGGCTTGTTATCGGAGCCGTACTTGTTTTTGTCGGAAGCCTGACGGCTTATACAACGCCTGCACTATTGGGAGGCAAACAGCGTGTAATTGCGACGTTCCTCTATCAGAACGCCATGACCCTGAACGACTGGTATCTGGCCTCGGTCGTTGCTGCGATTATGATTGTCATTACGTTTGTCGTGGTCGGTATCATGAACAAAATGGCCAAAACTTTAAATCCGAAGGGGTAGACATATGCGGGAGAAACATATCGGGCTGGGCCTGTTCAGTCTGCTGGTCTTTATCTTTCTGCTGGGCCCGCTTCTGATCATCTCGGTGACTTCGTTTGAACCGGGGACGGTACTCAAATTTCCGCCGGAGGGCTTTTCCCTCCGCTGGTACGAGAATATTTTCAACACAGGCGGTTTCCTCCGCACGTTCCAGACGTCCATCATCATTTCCCTGCTGGGGAATTTGCTGGCGCTGTTGCTCGGGGTTCCAGCTGCGTACGCACTTAGTCGTTATGATTTCAAGGGCAAGTCCGTGCTGAATGCATTGTTCTTGTCTCCGGTACTCATTCCGGGAATCGTGCTTGGTTTTACATTGATGAAATACCTCATCGTGATCTATCATCTGCCGATGTATTTGGGTTTGCTGATCGGTCACACGATTATTATGCTTCCATTTATTATTCGCGTTATCGCATCGAGTCTGTCGAGCTTTGACTTTGCGGTAGAAGAAGCAGCCCTGAGTCTCGGCGCGGGACGGGTAAGAACGTTCTTCCAGATCGTGCTGCCTAACATTCGCTCAGGAATTCTCGCTGCGGTGCTGATTGCCTTTTTGGAGTCGTTCAACAACGTGGACATTTCCGTGTTTATGACCGGACCAGGGGTAAGCACATTGCCAATTCAGATGCTGACCTATGTAGAAAATTATTTTGACCCAACCATTGCAGCCATTTCCGTGCTTTTGATGGTATTAACTGGACTTTTAATGTTCGTGATCGAACGGATCATGGGCGGATTCTCATACTTTACTAAACGTTAATTGGAGGCGCAGAACGCTATGGCATTGCTGACATTGGATCGCGTATCGGTGGCTTACGATAACCAGACGATCCTGAAGGATTTTCAATTGGAGCTGGAAAAAGGTAAGCTGCTCTCCCTGCTCGGACCGAGCGGTTGCGGCAAAACAACTACGCTGCGCCTCATCGCCGGATTCCTGGAAGCAACACAGGGTAAGTTTATGTTCGGCGGCAAGGATTATACGAAGGTTCCGGTAAACAAGCGGAATTTCGGATTTGTATTTCAGAGTTATGCGCTGTTCCCGCATCTGTCTGTCTATGACAACGTGGCCTTCGGCCTGCGGATGCGCAAGGTAAAAGACAAGGATATTTCTTCACGCGTAATGCGCATCCTTGAAGTGGTGAACCTGAACGGCTTTGAGAAACGCTTCCCGCAGGAACTGTCCGGTGGACAGCGTCAACGTGTGGCGATTGCCCGCGCACTCGTCATTGAACCGGATTTGCTGTTGTTCGATGAACCGCTTAGTAACCTGGATGCCAACCTGCGGCTGAATATGCGGGTGGAGATCCGCCGGATTCAGCAGGAACTGGGCATTACGACACTTTATGTCTCTCATGATCAGGAGGAGTGCTTCTCCATCTCGGATCAGGTAGCGATTATGAACAAAGGCGTTGTCGAGCAGCTCGACCGCCCAGAGACGATTTTTAAATACCCGGCCACAGAATTTGTAGCCCAATTTATCGGCTTCCACAATTTTATTGAATTCGCAGAGCGCAGTGATGCAGGAGAGGTGATCACGCTGAAAGCGGGTGGTCGTTTGTTCACGGCAACAGCGCATCCCGGAACAGCACGTCCCGGTGCACGCAAAGGTGCGATTCGTCCGGATGATCTGATGGTTAGCGGAGATACCTCTGGGGACATGGCAAATGCTTTGCCAGGGATTATCAAAGTAAGCACGTATCTTGGACGCAGTTATCAGTACGTCATTGAGACAGAACTTGGCGACTTCACAGCCAATCAGGAGATGGAGACACCTTATCTCAGCGGACAGCGGGTTAATCTGATTTTCCCGCAGGATAAACTTGTCCTTGTGGAATAGCCGCAGGAAGCAGAAGCAGCAAAAGAGGCATTTTATCGGCTGACTCCAGAGCAATATAGCTAGTTGTAACTGCTGCTCTGGATCGCTGTAAGATGCTCATGAAGAAGGAGATTATGCCCCATGCGTGCAGATCAACTAATTAAGAATGTACATGTGTATAACAGTTATTATAAACGATTCGAAATGAACAACGTGGCTGTACTGGACGGTAGATTTATGTATGTTGGTCCAGTCGGCCCGGAGATGATTGAAGCTGATGAAGTGATTGATGCACGTGGACGTTACATGATTCCGGGCCTTATTGATATTCATCTGCACATTGAGAGTACAATGGTGACACCAGTAACCTTTTCCCATGGCCTGATCCGCTGCGGAGTAACGTCCATTGTGGCGGAACCGCATGAGATGGCGAATGTGTTTGGGCTGGAAGGTGTGCAGGAGATGATGTCGGCAAGTCGTGAGACAACAGTGGACATGTTCTACGCTATCCCAAGCTCCGTTCCGGCGACACCGATGGAAACAACAGGTGGTTCAATCGAAATCGAAGACATGGATGTGCTGCTCGCTACTGGAGAGATCATCTGTCTCGGTGAGATAATGAACTATGTGGACGTCATCCGTGATCCGGAATGCAAGACCAATCAGATTCTTCAGCATATTCGCAAAAACTATCCAGATCTTGTGATCGAAGGTCATACACCGAAATTGCTTGGGCTGGATCTGCACCGACTGATCTATGCGGGCATCGATTCTGATCATACGCATCAGAGTATTGAAGGCTTGCAGGCGCGAATTGCGGCAGGCATGTTCATTGAAATTCAGGAAAAATCGATGACGCCAGAAGTCATGGAGTACCTGATTCAGCATGATGTCGCTCAGCATTTTTGCTTCGTAACGGACGATGTTATGCCGGATTCGCTGGTGGAACGGGGACATCTGGATCATATCGTACGTAAGGCCATTCGGATGGGTATGCGCCCCGAAGATGCGATTTACGCTGCAACTTCAACCCCTGCATCCCGTATGAAATTGACTGATCGAGGTAGCATTGCCCCAGGCAAAGTGGCGGATTATGTGCTATTGTCCAACTTAGATACACTTGCTGTAGAGCAGGTATACAAAAATGGCCGTAAAGCTTATGACGACTACGAACCGTACAAGCAGGACCGAATTAGTGGACAGTTTCCGCCTCACTTTTACCAAAGCGTGCAATTGGATCTGCTGGGAGCCGAGGATTTCGCAATCCGTTTGTCTGATCCGAAGGTGAACGGGCAAAGTCAAGCATCTGACTCAGACGCGCAGTTATCTGAAAATGGTTTAAACAACTGCCGGGTTATGATGGTGAAGGATGGTTCAACCTTTGTGGAAGAGCATATTGCACAGGTTCAGGCTGCGAATGGTGAACTTCTCTGGGAAGAGAGCGGATATGGACAGATTGCGACCTTTGAACGTTATGGTGTGAACGGTAACCGAGCACATGGTTTGATTGGTGGAGACACGATCAAGCGTGGTGCCATTGCAACAACATATTCACATGATAACCACAACCTATTGGTCGTAGGACGCAATCGTGAAGATATGATCTTAGCAGCTAACACGGTAATTTCGAGCCAGGGTGGGTTCTGTGTGGTGGAAGACGGCAAAGTGTTGTCCCATCTTGAACTTCCTGTGGGTGGTATATTGACGGAGGAACCGCTGGCAGTAGTATCACACCAAGTGAAAGAGCTGCGTGCAGCGATGTTGTCTCTTGGTTATGTGCACTATAACCCAATCATGTCCATCAGTACCCATTCCCTTGCGGTAAGTCCGGCTCTGAAAATTACGGATCACGGCCTGATTGATGTGAATGCAGGCAAGGTTGTACCGTTGATACTTTAATTGGAATACACATAATTCGTGAAGTATCTCTTAATTAGATGATTGATCGCGGAATACTGTAAATAAGTTAAAGTGAAGAATTAGAAAAAGGTAGGTATACTGTAGAGAAAGAATACAGTGCACCTACCTTTTTTTTGAAGCTCATTTATGGCAACGATAACATTTATATTGTCGATGTGGATTATCAATGCGTCTTCATTTTCTTGAGAGTTGCTGCATAGTACACTGATCTTGTGGCACAACTGATCATAGGACCCATGAGTATTAAGTTGCTGTATGTTGGAACAGTAGTGTAACTATAATGGATATAAATTAGCACTGATGTCGAAACAACAAAAAGGAAGAGATTTAACACTAAGTTGTATACTTTTCGCTTGTGTTCTTTGGGATATAAGGAGAATGCCATATAATCTACCTCCTTGCAATATTCGTTATAGAAATATGCTAGCATTTATCGGGATTTATTTCCACATTATTGTAATTATTAATTAAATTTTATGAGATCGAATAAGGGAGATCCATCATGTTATCTAACGACAACGCCCCAAAAGCTATATTTTTCGACGTAGACGATACTTTGTATGACCACTTGCAGCCGCTTCGTGGCGCATTACAGCAAGTTCTTGGTTTACCAGATGATTTCCCGTATGGGGAGGCATACCATCGCTTCCGTTATTATAGCGACCGGCTGTCTGCCCAAGAAGACTTGTCTGCTGTACCCGAACCGGAAGCGGTGGAACGGATGCGTCATCGCAGATTTGAGCTGACCATGGCGGAATTTGGACATCCTCTACAACCGGGGCAGGCTGAAGAACTGCAAGCACAGTATTTGAATAGACAGTTTCAGATCCAGCCCTTTGATGGAGCATATGAGCTTATTCGAAGACTTCTTGCAGAAGGTCATATGGTAGGGTTAATTACCAACGGAGAAGGAAAACATCAGCAGCGGAAGCTCGAAGCGCTGGATGTATTCAGTCTTATTCCCAAGGAACACATCTTCATATCGGGTACCCTTGGTTACGCCAAGCCGGATCGTAGATTGTTTGAGCATGTAAGCAGGCAGACGGGATCGGATTCCGGTTCCAGTTATTATATCGGCGATTCCTGGCGCAATGATGTTGTCGGTGCAGTGGATGCCGGATGGAAAGTGATCTGGTTCAACCATCGTGATGCTTTGCCAGAATCAGAGCATCAGCCTCATCACGTTGCGCGTAGTTATGAAGAGGTAAGCTGTATCCTTACATCCGAGTTAATCCAACAATAAAGCGTGCGCTATGTGCGTTGGTGCAGTCCTGATCCTCAATGAGGATTAGGGCTGTTTTTTGTTATATACCACGTGAGGATTGTCATTGTACACCGGCGAAAATCGAGGTATAGATACTAAGTGTAAGAGGTGTTAAAAGCGGTCTTCTCACACTGTCCAAACATGAAGCGTAGCTTCATGGAATCTTCATTCGAAAGAGTAGGCTAAAGTCTTCACAAAGGATAAGGGCAGTGTTATAATTAAAACAAGATTTAGATTAAGTCTAAATTAAACAAACGGAAGCAAGTTAAATTACTACGTTATCAAAATCAAAACTATATCGTATTCGAGAGGGGATAAATTCCATGAGCACAATCCAAACTAGAAACAATACTTTTGCAAACCATGCTACTGAACTTCAAGAGGTCCTGAACCGCCAGATCGCTGGTTGGGCTGTACTGTATACTAAATTGCACCACTTCCACTGGTATGTGAAAGGTCCTCATTTCTTCACACTGCATGCCAAATTCGAAGAGCTGTATAACTTGGCTACGGCGAATATGGACGAAGCCGCAGAACGTCTATTGGCGATTGGTGGACGTCCGGTCGCAACGATGGCTGAGCAACTGCGGTTGTCACCTGTTGAGGAAGCACAGGGACAGTTGTCGGCTGAAAAAATGGTAGAAACCGTAGTTACTGATCTGCAAGCGATGGTGGGTGTAATTAACGAGGGTATTCAAGCAGCTGGCGAAGCTGAGGATAATGCAACTGAAGATATGTTGATTGGATTCACTGCTGCATTGGATAAAGAGGTCTGGATGTTAAACGCATTTCTGGGCAAATAAGCTAAGTTACCCTGCATCCTGAACAACGATATGTAGAGTCCGTGAACAAAGTGCCCGTTCGCTTACAAATCCGGTGTGCTTGCCGTATAATGATGGCATTCAAGATGTATAGATTGGTGGAGTGAATAATGCGGACAGACCTGGAAGAACTGCGGGATGAAGCTGAACGGTTTATATATAGATGTTATGAAGAGCTGGGCCATTCGCGTGAAGACGCGCAGGCCCGGCTTGTTGCAGTTTTGAACGAGATTGAGCACACAGGCACATATGTGCATACTGCGGATGAACTGGAGCATGGCTGTAAAATGGCATGGCGGAACAGCAATCGCTGCATCGGGCGGCTATTCTGGGATAAACTGCGCATCGTTGATGCACGTCATGCAGATACGGTTGGAACGGCAGCAGATGCTGTGATGACGCACATCAGAGCGGCTTCCAACAAAGGGAAGATTATTCCCATGATTACGATTCTTCCACCTGATGGACCGAAGGGAGCCCCTGTGCGAATTTGGAATCACCAGTTAATCCGTTATGCCGGATATGAGACGACGGAAGGCATTGTAGGTGATCCTGCCTCCGTTGAGCTAACGAAGACAGCAATGTCGCTTGGCTGGCAGGGAGAGGGTACGCCTTATGATGTGCTTCCATTGATTATCCAGGCTAAGGGGCAAGCTCCAGAGTGGTATCCTGTGCCCAAGGAAGACATCGTGGAAGTGAGGATCGAACACCCGGAGCGTCCTGAGATTGCTGAACTGGACATGCGCTGGTACGGTGTACCGATGATCGCCGATATGCGGCTGGAGATTGGCGGCATATCCTACCCGGCAGCACCATTCAACGGCTGGTATATGGGCACTGAGATTGGCGCACGCAATCTGGCAGATACGTTTCGGTATAATAAACTACCAGCGGTAGCGGCAGCACTTGGCTTGAATACGTCGAGTGAAACGACGTTGTGGAAGGATCGGGCTCTGGTAGAGCTGAATGTAGCGGTGCTGCATTCGTTCAAGAAAGCAGGCGTTAGCATTGTGGATCACCACACAGCGGCAGCGCAATTTGCCTTGTTTGAGCAGCGGGAAGAGAAGGCCGGGCGCGAACTGACAGGAGATTGGGTCTGGCTGATTCCGCCGGTGTCGCCGGCAACGACGCATATTTTCCACAGTTCCTATCGCAATGAGATTGTGAAGCCCAACTTTTTCTATGGAGATCATTCTTACACATCGGATTCAGAGAAATTGGAAGCTGAACGGATGGACAGGGGAAAACAACAACCCGAGGGGGATCAGCAGCCTCATGCTGAGAACCCACCAATGAAATGCCCGTTTGCACACTGATGTGTGAACGGGTTGTTTTTTTTTCTGTTTTTTCATCAAAGCACGGATTCTAAAATAGGAAATAAAGCTGAAGATTCTTTCTCTATATGGAAATTAATTGCACTTCTATAATGAGGATCATGACTTAATATAGGAGGCTTACCCATGGGTTACATTGAATCGCTTCGAGAAATGGTTGGCAATGCACCGGTTATTCTGGTGAGACCGAGTATTTTGATTTTGAATAAATCAGGTGAAATTTTGTTGGTTCGACATGTGGATCATACCTGGGGAGTACCGGGTGGGTTTATGGAGTTGGGCGAATCGGTGGAAGAGTCTGCGAGGCGAGAGGTCAAAGAGGAAATTGGAATACAGATCAAGAAACTCGTGCTATACGGCGTCTTTTCGGGGAAAGAGTTATATACGAAATTAAGAAACGGGCATGAATATTATAATGTGGTCATTGGTTATATTTGCACAGAGTTCGAAGGTGATTTGAAGCCCGATGGGGTGGAAGTTCTTGAAGCAAAGTTTTACAAGCCGACGGAATTGCCTGAGAACACAGACCCTTATTTGAAAAATAAAATCAAAGAAAATGCACTACATATCGCAGCACTATTGGGTAAAAAATGATTGGAGGCTGCCCACTGATGTTGTGGGCAGTTTTGTGCGTCTACACTCGTTTCGATCTGTAACGGCTGCGCATCACAGCCTGAACGGCAATGGCAGCAGCAATCAGAAGCAGATTGAACACAAACACGGTATACAGCGATCCACGCTCCACAAGCAGAGCAGCCACCAGAGGGGACACGATGGAACCGATCTCTGCCACAGAGACAATTTTGCCTATGACGGAGCTTCTACCCTCGTCCGGGATATGATCCCCGATATGAGCAAAGAACGAATCCATGTAACATGCACCGCCTACGCCGCCGATCAGCATGCCCACGTAAACCAGCACATATGAAGATGTGCTCAGAAAAACCACCACTTCGATGCCAATCATCAGCATGCCGAACATGCAGAGCAGCAGACGATCACCCATTCGATCAGACAGGTAACCGGCTACCGGAGCAGCCGCGAGTGTAGAAATACCAACGACGGTAAAGGCAAGACTAATCGCAAACGGGTCCCACTGCATGATATGAGCTGCATACAATGCAAAGTAAGTCAGAAACACGGCATAAGCACTCATCTCCAGGAAATGAACCGTACCGTAGCCAATCAGTTGCTGCCTCCGGGTAAGTCCGGTGGACGGAATGATTGGGCTAGGAGTAGCGTTTACTGGAGAAACTGTATAATCGGCAGGCGTTTGCGTTGGTTTGGCATCCGTTGGAGACTCGCTTAAGTCGTGACCGTCCGCCACATTTTCAGATACAGGATTGGGCTTTGCTGCTGTCTTCATCCCCATTGCCGCAACCACAGCCATCAGGCAGCACACGGTAACGAGTAAAAAAGGCACCGACAAAGGCCAATGCAACGAGAGCCAACCGCTGATGACCGGACCCAGCACCATGCCCCCACCTTCACTGCTGCTGATATAACCGTTGTAGAGCCCCCGGTTGTCGACATTCCCCTCATCCCCAATGATGGAACGTACGACGACCGTAAGTCCGGTAGAAGCGAGCCCTTGCAGCAGCCGCAGCAGACCAAATACTAGTGCGACAGAAGATACAGCGAAACCGCCCATACAAACAGCGAGCAGCAGCAGCATGGCAATAAGTGCCCGCTTGCCCCCGATTTTTCGATAGAGTGCCGCAGCGGGCACCCCGCCAATCACTTTACCGACATAAAAGAGTGCAAAAATAACCCCCATCATCCAGCCGGACAGGCCGAATTCCTCAATAAACAAAGGGAACAGGGGCAGGATCATGAAACCGCCCATCTGACTCAGAAAACAAATGATCATCAGCAAAGGCAGGTTACGACGAATATCCACGAACAGGACTCCTTTCACATGACTTGATTCCGAAATCCTCATGAAATCGCTCTACATGGATGCGTAGATATCGACATATACCCGTAATGTATGCTGTATTTGTGAGAATAAGAAGAAATAACACATGGCGTTTACATCAAAACCATTGCGGATATAGCTGAATCATATATAATAGATGGGATTTGTAATGAAGCATGCATGAAAAGAAGTGTACAGGCTCAAGGTATACCTCAAGTTTAAAGGGGGCGAAATGAAGCATGTCAGAACAACAACCGATTATCCGGTTCGACCGGGTGACCCAGCAATACGATCAGGATGAAGCCGTATTGAAGGAGGTCAGCTTCGAGATTGAGCGGGGTAAATTTTATACGCTACTCGGCCCGTCAGGCTGTGGGAAAACAACGATATTGCGCCTGATCGCCGGCTTTGCGGAGCCGACACAGGGCAGTATTTATTTTAACGGAGCACTGATTAACCAAGTGCCGGCTCACCAGCGGCAGGTGAATACCGTATTTCAGGATTATGCCTTATTTCCACATTTAAACGTATTTGAGAACGTAGCTTTTGGTTTGCGGATCAAAAAAATGAAAACCGCTGAAATTCAAGGCAAAGTGCTGGAAGCACTCAAGTTCGTCAATCTCTCTGGCTATGAAAACCGTGAAATTGGCGAGATGTCTGGCGGACAACGGCAGCGTGTCGCCATTGCGCGGGCGATTGTGAATGAACCCGAGATTTTGCTGCTGGACGAGCCGCTCTCGGCGCTCGATCTGAAACTGCGGACAGAAATGCAGTATGAACTGCGTGAGCTGCAACAGCGATTGGGCATTACGTTTATTTTTGTCACGCATGATCAGGAAGAAGCCTTAGCGATGTCAGATGAGATCTTTGTCCTGAACGGCGGCGTCATTCAACAGAGCGGAACACCGAATGATATCTATGATGAGCCGATTAACCGTTTTGTGGCGGACTTTATTGGTGAATCGAACATTGTATCCGGCAAAATGAAGCAAGATTTTGTGGTGGAATTCGCTGGCGCAGAGTACGAGTGTGTCGATCAGGGTTTGCAGCGGGACGAGCCTGTAGAGATTGTGATCCGTCCAGAGGATATGGAGATTACAACCGAGGAACAGGGCAAGATGCAGGTCAACGTGGACTCCCAGCTGTTCCGTGGGGTGCACTACGAGATATCCACATACGATGATGCGGGTAATGAGTGGCTGGTGCATTCCACGAAGAAAGCCGTCGTAGGCGCTCGTATTGGACTGTATTTTGACCCGGAAGCCATCCACGTCATGCGCTTTAATGAGACGGAAGAAGAGTTCGATAAACGTCTGGAAGCCTATCAAGAGGCCGTTCATGCAGACTAAGGCGAGTACACGCAATGCGTATCTGATTCCATATGTATTATGGATGGTGTTGTTTGTAGTTGCTCCGGTTCTGCTGGTGGTGTATTACTCGTTCTTCGATGTGGAAGGTAATTTCACGCTGGGTAACTACGCTCGGTTCTTTACACCTGTGTACATGCAGATGACCCTGAGCTCGTTCTGGTATGCATTTCTGATCACGGTGTTCTCGCTGTTGGTCTCGTATCCGACGGCGTATCTACTGACTCGTACGAAGCACAAGCAGCTGTGGCTGCTGCTTATAATTTTGCCAAGCTGGATCAATCTGTTGTTAAAAGCGTACGCCTTTATCGGCCTGTTCGGCACGTATGGCTTGACCAATTCCTTACTGGAAGTGGTGGGTATTGGCACGCAACAGATTTTGTTCACCGATTTCAGTTTTATCTTTGTCTCGGTGTACATCTTCATTCCATTCATGATCTTGCCGATCTTCAACGCGTTGGAAGAGATGAATCCTTCGCTGATCTATGCGGCCCGGGATCTTGGGGCATCGTCATGGCTGACGTTCCGCCGGGTTATCTTCCCGTTGACGCTCAGCGGAGTGAAATCCGGCTGTCAGGCCGTATTTATTCCGGCGCTATCTTTGTTCATGATTACCCGCCTTATTGCGGGGAACCGGGTAATTACGCTGGGAACAGCGATTGAGCAGCATTTTCTCGTCACCCAGGACTGGGGGATGGGTTCGACGATTGCCGTCTTTTTGATTATTGCGATGGCGATCATTATGTTCCTGACTGGATCAGGCAAGAAGGAGGTGCGTAATGGGAAGAAACGGAAAGCTGTCTAACGTCTATCTGGCCGTTGTATTCGCCATACTGTACGCACCGATTGCGTATCTGATCTTCTATTCCTTCAACAGTGGCGGGCATATGCGCGGTTTCGAAGGATTTACATTGAAATGGTACAGGGAAGTATTTGCCGATACCCGGCTGCTGATCATTGTACTCAATACGTTCATTATTGCGCTCCTGTCCTCTGCGATCTCGACGATGCTCGGTGTGGCAGGGGCACTGGCGATCTACCATGTGCGGCGCAAACGGACCAAGAATACGTTGCTGTCACTCAATAACGTGCTGATCGTTAGTCCGGATGTCATCATTGGTGCATCCTTTCTGATTCTATTCACCATGATTGGCATCAAGCTTGGATTCACTTCGGTATTGTTGTCTCATATCGCATTCAGCGTGCCGATTGTAGTAATTATGGTACTGCCAAAGCTTCAGGAGATGAGCCCGACATTGATGGATGCGGCGCGCGATCTGGGTGCTGGATCATGGCAGATCCTAACTCGTGTCGTGCTTCCATACGTTAAACCGGGTATTTTTGCCGGATTCTTCATGGCATTGACTTACTCGCTTGATGACTTTGCGGTAACATTCTTTGTCACGGGTAACGGATACTCCACACTCTCTGTGGAGATTTATTCAAGAGCAAGGCAGGGTGTGTCATTGTCCATCAATGCGCTGTCCACGCTGCTGTTCCTGCTGACGGTGCTGCTGGTGGTTGGGTATTACTTCATTAACCGCCGTGCAGCGCGAACGCCTGCGGGAAGGGGGCTGCGTCCATGAAGCAACTGGTTCGGACATTTGCGATTGTATTTGTGGCTGCCTTTGCCTTGATGATTCTCGCTTCGTATCTGAACAAGAGTCAGGGGTATTCCGGCGGCAACACGCTGACGATTTACAACTGGGGCGATTATATCGACCCCGATTTGCTGAAGGAATTTGAACAAGAGACCGGCATCAAGGTGATCTATCAGACGTTTGATTCGAACGAAGCGATGTTAACCAAGATTGAGCAGGGCGGAACGACGTTTGATGTGGCGATTCCTTCTGAGTATGCGATTAGCAAAATGAAAGAGGAAAACCTGCTCATTCCGCTGGATCACAGCAAGCTGCCCAATCTGAGCAACATCGACTCCCGGTTCATGGACCTATCCTTTGATGAGGGCAACAAGTACTCCATCCCTTACTTCTGGGGAACGGTGGGTATTGTGTACAACCCTGAACTGGTCGATGGGTTAACGTTTGAGAGCTGGAATGATCTGTGGGACCCACGTTTGAAAAATCAAATCCTGCTGCTCGACGGTGCCCGTGAAGTCATGGGCATGGGGCTGAACAGCCTCGGGTATTCGTTGAACGATACGAACGAAGATCATCTGCAGGAAGCTTTGAAGAAACTGTCCACCCTCACGCCTAACGTCAGAGCGATTGTCGGAGACGAGATCAAAATGCTGCTGGCAAACGAGGAAGCGGCGGTAGGACTCGTATGGTCCGGTGATGCGTCAGAAATTATGGATGAGAACGACAAGCTGGATTACGTGGTTCCGGAGGAAGGTTCGAACCTTTGGTTCGATAACATGGTCATTCCGAAGACCGCGAGTAATATTGAAGGTGCTCATCAGTTTATCAACTTCATGCTGGACCCTGATCATGCGGCTCGTAATACTGAATATGTAGGGTACTCTACACCGAACGCCGAGGCATTGAAGCTGCTGCCGGAGGATATTTCGGAGGATGAACGATTCTATCCAGATGAGACACTGACGGGTAAGCTGGAAGTGTACAATAATCTGGGCAAAAAAATGCTCTCGCATTATAACGATTTGTTCCTCGAATTTAAAATGCATAGCAAATAAAAGGTATTCGAGTGAGATGCACAGCGTCTCTCTAATTCATTAAAACTCCAATGGGAGTTAATAACCACCAATAGCGCGTGTACAGTTCGTTAGAATAAATAGGGGTGCAGCTCGTCATTTCAATTAAATGACGAGCTGCACCCCTACATTTTTACTCTGCCTCAGAGCAAATAGCTCAAGTGTTTTGTTCTATTTAGTTTACACGTTAACGGAGAGGACAGAACAAACTGAAGAAGCGAAGCGCTCGCCTTTATCTCCGGATTTTTCCCTTTATTAAAGGAGAATCAAGAAAATCTGGAGATAACAGCGATCAAAAGTTGTTCTGTCATCGGAGTGGTCAAGTGGAAACAATCAGAAGTTTACATGCGCTTTTTGCGACCCACAATGATCCATGCCCCGCCCATAATCAGCACAATCGCCACGAATGGCTGGATAAAGGACAGACTGTTCAGCATCGTGCCAATCGACATGACGGCGAAGAATAACAGTGAGATAACCGTCAGAATGTTGATCGGAATCAGTAACCATTTGTTACGGCCACCGAACCAATACAATTCAAACAGACCTACCGCTACCGCAAGAATGAAGCCAGGCCACATCGTGCTCCAGTTACCAAAGAGCATGGCGATCTGGCTGACAACACCTACCGTAAGTAAGATGCCACCTGGAACTAGCAATCCGATCCCTCGTCCAATCATGGAGAAGTAGAGCCAATGGAAGAATAGCCCCAGTGGAATCACAAATAGGGTGGGCCAGAACGTGGCAAAGATTGTACCTGGACCGAGTGAACCTCCCTGGTTCAAAATTAGGTACACGCCGAGCAAAATAAGCACAGGCGCAAGGATGGTGCGTTTAGCCATGATATCTCTCCTTTTCAATACAAGATCAATTCCCGAACGGTCATGGAGTATGTTTTCTCGTTATTCACAGCATACCATGAACCGCAAAAGGGTATCCTCGGTCTTTGGAGTTAAACTTCACCTAGACTAAAGTCTAGGTTCAAAAACATGTAATCACTAATCCCCTTAGGAGGATTGGATTCGGGATTATTCAACTACGGGGCTGCATGGGCTGTTTGAGACTGGAACGGTATTGCCCGGGAGTCTGTCCCGTCCACTTTTTGAAGGCATTCTGAAACGCGCTTTGCTCCGAAAAATGTAAGGCATACGCAATATCCCCCACGGAATAGGTTCCCTTCTGCAAATATCGCAATGCCATTTCCTTGCGTACCTGAACGGATATCTCATGATACGTTGTATCTTCTTCACGCAATCGGCTCTGAAGTGTGCGAATGCTCACGCCCAGATACTCTGCGGTGTGTTGTAATGTGGGAAAGAAGGTTGGTAGGCTCTCCATCATCCATCGACTTACTTTGCCAGAGAAGGATTGAGATGAATGAAGCTCATCTTTGCTTTCCTGAGCCATGGTTTCAAAGACCTTCAGCATTCTTGCATCCGAATATAATACGGGCTGATCCAGAATGTCTTTGTGCATTCGCAGGAGTGTACGGGTAGCCCCGAATCGAGGCTCTATTCCGAACATGCCAACATAAGGAGATAGATCGCCTGAAGCATCGGGGGCTTGATGACTAAACTGAACCTCTTTTAACTCCACCCGGCGATTCGCCAGTTTGCTGATCAAATACACCATCGAGACAGCCATATCTTCCACACAATGACGGGACATCTGCTTCTCCGAATTTTGCAAAGACAATTGAAGGATCAAATCCGTTCCGGCTACTTTCCAATCCAGATTAAATCCACTATATAGAATGATGTTATATCGTTGATAAGCAGCGAGTGCATCTCCAATCGTCTTGGAATGCATCATGACGTAACCAGGAAGGCCAAGGTCCGCAAAGTCCAGCAGTTGTCCCTGGTTCAATCCAAAATACAGATCATCCGAGTATCTGGCAGCATACTGCATAATCCGTTCCAACTCTTCAACTGGAATACGTGCTTCCGGATTCTGCATAATAGCAGGATCTACGCTGACGTACTCGAAAAACGCTTCGGATTCGTACCCTTTGTTCACCAGCGTCTTCATAATCGGATACAACATGGAAATGGACACACCGTGATTATGGTTGTTCATGCTACCCCCTTTTGCGCGAATCAGCAATGTTTTGGCGCCGTTGATCATTTGTTTATGTATGCGTTCATTCTATGCTTGTGATATGCCTGCTTCTTCGGCCTTCATGAACTTTATTATACAGGAGGAACAGATGTATGAAGTCAAATATTTTGGTAATTAATGGTCATCCGGATCCGCAAAGTTACTGCAAAGCACTGTCAGAAGCCTATATAAAAGGAGCTCGACAATCGGGCAGTTCTGTGGAACTGATCGACCTGAGCCATATTCAGTTTAATCTCAATCTTCAGTACGGGTACCGTCAGCGGACGGAATTGGAGCCTGATTTGGTGAGAGCTCAGGAATTGATCCGATGGGCGGACCATCTGGTGTTTGTATATCCGACGTGGTGGGGAGTGATGCCTGCTATTTTGAAAGGGTTTATTGATCGGGTGTTTTTGCCTGGATTCGCGATGAAAGATCGGGAGGACTCACCCCTATGGGACAAATTGCTGAAAGGAAGGTCTGCCCACATCATTGTGACCATGGATACACCACGCTGGTACAATCGATTGATTTACAGACATGCAGGGCACCGGGTCATGAAATCCAATATTCTCAAATTCTGCGGGGTCTCCCCGGTACGTGTAACCGAGATTAGTCCAATCAAAGGCTCCACTGAGGCGTTCCGTCTGAAATGGCTGGATAAATTGATGAAGATGGGCATGAAGCAAGGTGGCAGAAGTAAACCCCATGCTGGTCACTCAGCGAATTCTAACCAACAAGTTTAGCCCAACTTTAGCAGCCATGGAGTTATATTAGCTATGTCACGTTGTTTGCTATGTAAAGAAGCCCACTCCGCGAAGAGTAGGCTTCTTTTATCTTTTATAAAAGGGAGCAGGCCCTTATTTCACCACATCAGAATGCTTCTTGCCCCAGCTGTTCACACCATCATCTTCGATAATAGAGATGGCCGCATCGGCGATGTCTGGATCTGTCATTAACTTCTCTTGGATACGGAACTTGATATCATCTGCATCGGCAAGGCTCAATCCTTTGGTCAGTTCGATCAGACCCTCAACGTGGTAATAACGACCTTCCTGAATAATGCGCATCATCTGGATATCTGCAACATGAGAGTCTGCCAGAATGGTCTGGGATACTTTATCCTCAACATCCTGTGGAGCCGCTACACCAATCAGTCCGATCATATTGTCATAACCTACACGGAAAGCGACAGCGATCATCAGGCATCCAATAATGGTTGTCACGACTCCATCGAGCAATGCAAAATTGGTCAGTGCAATGACAACGACAGAGATCAGTGCGAGTGTCGCACCGAGTACCGCTACAATATCTTCGTAAAATACAAGGCGTGTTGGCGGCGCGGCACGTCCTACATTTTTGATTGCAGCAGGGAACAGGGCGAGGCCTGACGCTTTGGGCGCACGTGCTTCGTGTAGAATTTCTTTCATTGCTTTAATCAAAATGGCTCCATCGATCACAATGTTAAGCACCAGCACGCCGATGTTAATCCAGATACCACCGGAATGAGCAGCTGGATGCAGTAACAGATGAATGCCTTCATGGATCGTTTCATACGCCATAATGGTAACAACGATAACGGCAATCATACAGAAAATGTTGATGACTCGCCCGAATCCGGTCGGAAAGCGGCGTGTAGGTTTTTTCTCGGACAACACACTTCCGACAAAGACAAACCCTTGGTTGATGGCATCGGCTAGAGAGTGCATCGCCGAGGCGAACATGGCGCCACTGCCACTGAATAGAAAGGCTCCTCCTTTGCACAGTGCAAGTACAGCATTTCCTGCCATAGCTACAGCCGAGGATGTGTTCCCCTTTTTGACGAGAGACATTAAGCTCTCAGACTTTGGTTGTTCAGCCACTTCGAATGTTCCTCCCAGAAAGATGTGATAGGTGTAGAAAGAGTATTCCTTAATTACAGCTTGGTCATTTCCACTAAATGTTATTATAGCTTGCTTTACAACTCCCAGCATTATGCAAAAAAGGTCATATCACAAAAACACCCGTGCGAGTTCGCACGAGTGTCTGATTATTTTTATATAAGGTGTTATATCAATGGATCAATCAAATTTCCAGCAAGACAGGCTCAGGTTGCCATACTGATAGGCTTTGAACAGGAGTGATGCCTGCTTGTTCTGATCTCCCGCACCCATGGCGAGCAGCAATGGTACAAAATGCTCTGGCGTAGGCACGGCTGCTTGGGCTGATGGTGCCAGCTTGTCATAGGCGAATAGGGACGCTGTATCCCAGCTCACAAGTTTGTCTTGCAGCCAGTTGTCAAACGCCATGGCCCAAGGGTCAACGCCTGCGCTTTCCCAGTTTAACTGACGCAGGTTGTGTACCGTCCCACCACTGCCAATGACGAGAACGTCTTGCTCACGCAATGTGGCGAGTGCCTGCCCAACCTGATACTGCTGTTCATTGGACAGATAACGGTTCACGGATAAAGCAACGACCGGAATGTCCGCATTTGGATAGAGCAGGCGAAGCACAACCCAAGCACCGTGATCCAGACCACGAACAGAGTCGCTTTCCACCGGAATACCAGCATCCCCGAACAGGCGCTGAATCTCCGCTGTTATCTCTTCATGTCCTTGTGCAGGGTATTTGATCTGATACAGCTCAGGCTGGAAGCCGCCAAAATCATAGATGGTCTCGTAGTTGGCTACTGAAGAAACCAATTGAGTTGTAGATTCCCAGTGAGCAGAGAACAATACGATCGCTTTGGGTTTCGGCAGTTCCTGTCCAAGTTTTTGCAGAAACTCAGTGTATGCATTTTCCTCCAGTGCGAGTGATGGTGCACCGTGAGCGATAAACAGGGATGGCATCATTATGAATTCAGTCCTTTCGGGTCTTCGGCAGTCAGCTTGGCGGCATCCGTCCGAAGCCATTGTTGAAATTGTTGATATAAGTCGGGGGTGACTTGGTGTCCACCGTGATATGGAACATACGTAACGTTATTGGTCTGTTCCCGGAAGAAGCTGGCGTTATCTTCGCCAAGTTGCAGCGGGAAGAGATGATCCTGATCGCCATGCGATATAAATACAGATAACTCCGAGTTGGGCTGTATCTTGTATTCGTCTTTCACAAATTGCGGAATGTAACCACTCATGGCTACAATTCCCTTGATTGCATCTCCCATGATCAGCGAGAGCGTCATCGCCATAATGGCTCCTTGACTGAATCCGGCGATATAACGCCGTGCGGGATCAATGGCATATTTGGCAGACAAGTCAACCATTAGCTGTTGCAGTCCCTGAACAGAGGCGTCGAACAACTCACGGACGGGGTTGCCAATGCTTTTAATTTGAAAAAAGGCGTAGCCGCTACCCTGAACAATGGGCCCACGTACGGCAACGATAATAAAATTGGACTGAAGAGGCTCCATTAAGCGAAGCATATCCTGTTCATCCGAACCCATGCCATGCAGGGCAAAGATAACGGGATATTGTTGTTCTGTATTGTAATTGGAAGGAAGCCGAACCTCGTAAGTCAATGAATAATTCAATGCAACCACCACCTGATAAGAAATGAGTAATCAAAATAAAGTTCACTAATATGAAATTAATATTCTTATTGATGAACAAAATTTATCATGATTCCATTGTAGGGTCAATATTTTTTTTGTATTATGAAAATATGTTCCGTATAAGAAATCTATAATGCTCAATAACGATGGTTGGGTATCGGATATACAGATCAAAGGGGGAGGATTGCAACATGGATATTGGTCTAGCCATTCGTACGATCCGCAAACAAAAACAGATCACCATCATGCAAATGTGCGAGGGTACGGGGCTGTCCAAGGGGTTTATCAGCAACGTGGAAAATAATAAAACATCACCGTCCATCGCGACGCTTGAAAGTATCGCGGATTATCTGGAAGTGCCACTGCCATACTTGCTGCTGTCACCGGAGCAGCGGATGAACGTGGTGCGCAAGGATGAGCGCAAAGAGACGACTGCCGGAAGTGGGCAGATCAAAGTACAGCATCTAACGTCAAAGGGTGCCATGCGCATGTCCATTGTAGAGCTGCCAGCAGGTGCATCGACTGGGGTTAATAAGCACGCCGGAGAAGAGAGTCATCTGGTTCTGCAAGGCCGAATTCGCGCAGAGCAGTGTGAGGACGTAGAGATTCTGGAAGCGGGGGATTCATTCAGCTGGAATGCCATCGTTCCCCACGAAGTAACCAATATTGGGGAGGAACCCGCGGTAGTACTGATCGCCGTGTCCAAGGAACTGGATTTGGACCATTTGTGGAACGCATAAGCAGAGAATCGCGGAATGGAGAATGAGAGAAGTAACGCTGCATTAATCATAAGGGTAGAGATTCAGCGTGATGAATCGTATTCGGACACGATGGCGGCTGCTGAATATGTAAAAGGCCGCCCAGAGGTTTCTCGGGCGGCCGGATGGCGACGTAGTGCATCATTAGAAATGGTTGCTTCCATCATTCATTGTTCTTTATAAATGGTCTGACTACTCCTGCTTACTGTGGATTAGTTGTCCAGATGCCTGCGGCTTTAACAAATACACGGTCCGACAGTTTGAGCGTCGCCAAAGCCAGTTCAGCTACGTCTTCCGCTTGCATCATGCGGTCTTCGTCTCCAATTTTGAGTCCGGCATTGGTTGCCAGCTCCGTGTTCACTGTACTTGGTGTTAACGCAGTAACCCGGATATTGGATTTGCGCACTTCCTGCATCAGGGATTCGGTCATGCCGAGCAGTGCGAATTTGGAAGCACAGTAAGCTGAGCCTGTAGCAAATCCACGCTCGCCTGCGGTGGAGGCGATGTTGATAATGCTACCGCTGCTTTCCTTAATCATGCTTGGCAGTACGGCACGAGTTACATAGTATGTACCCATGACATTAACATGCAGGATACGTTCCCACTCTTCCGGGTCCATATCCAGCAGTGTGCCGAAGCTTGCAATGCCTGCATTGTTGATCAGAATGTCGACTGCGCCAAGCTCCATCTCAATCGCAGCTACGGCTGCTTCAGCCTGAGTGCGATCGGAAATATCCGCAATAGCACTGGTTACTTTTACACCATATTCCTGGCTCAGCGATTGCTGGAGAGCCTCAAGATCGGAGGCCGTCCGAGCGATCAGTCCGAGATGCACACCTTCCTTGGCAAGTGCTTCAGCAATGGCACGGCCAATACCTTTACCAGCGCCAGTGATGACAGCCGTTTTATTTTTAAGTTCCATGTGGGTAACTCCTCCTTAGAATTGGACTAGCATTTAATTATACTATATTACCCACAGTTCGAATATTTGCTTCATCATAATTGTTTGATTTTGATACTGCCTGAGGTAGTGCGAGCTTTGATGACCTCACGGCTTACCATGGGGGAATCAGGTATATTTACATCACCGGAAGTGGCCTGTGCATCGTAAATACCGTCAAAATCAGGCGCCGCCTGTATGGAAATATCTCCTGACTGTCCCGATACATCAATTGGACCGGAAACTTCTTGCTCAATTTTCACACTACCGGAAGTGAAGTTAACATTTGCTGCACCGTTCAATTGCGTAATTTTGGTATCTCCCGACTGTACACTTCGGGTCACATCGCCATCAATGCCATTCAGCGTGAAACTTCCGGAAGTTTGTTTGACTTCCATATCTCCTGCAATTGCTGCAGCTTTAATGTCTCCTGAAGTTAGATCGAGTTGAATGATTGGTACGGTAATGTCCTGAAGGTGAATGCTTCCAGACGTAGTGTTAAGGTCCAAGGTATTGGCATGCAGACCCTTCAGATCCAGGTCACTGGAAGAAGAGACGATGTTAACTTCATCCAGCTGATGTCCTTCAGGTAACGCTACTGTGATCGTTTGCTGCTGATTATTCCAATAAAGGGTGAAAAATTGCAAACGCAAACGCTCTTCCTGGTTTAACGTAAAGGTTCCATCCGTGATCGAAGCCTGTTTAAAAGCTTCAATGGTGGCCGGGTCCCACTTTCCGTCGACTTCAATATAGCCATTGGAATCCGGACTGACAACGAATTCAATATCTGCGCTTAAGTTGGCATTCATCATGATATTGTGCAGCTCATCATTTTTGAATTCCCAACGTTTGGAGTAGGGTTCTCTCTCGTCTCCGAACTGAACTCCGTATATGGAGGTTCCGAGCAAACCGATGCCGATACATAGTATCGCTAAAGCGATCCATTTTTTGGTGCTCATGATTAGACATCTCCCTTCATCGTCTTTTGATTCCATCTTATATACTGAAGAGTGATCAACTTAAAGGCTGTAAACACCCTTTTTGTCGCAATGGCGAATAGAATGCCTATACCGAATACTCCAATCGAAACGAATAATTCAGAATACTCGAAATGGCCGAGATATAAGAAATCCACAGCAGCAGCAACCGGGGCTACGACCAGCAGCGACAAACTGGCAATCGTGAGCCATACCGACCACAGAGTCAGTCCTAGTGGAATCGCCAGTATAATGTTCAGGAAAAAAAGTCCGATTGCCGTGAAGAAGTTGCGTGCAGCTCGATTTCCCTTCTTTTGCTGTGAACGCATTTCTTCGAATGTCCGTGCGTAGAACGGATCAGATCCTGGCGTTTGTGCATCATACCGGTCACCGAGCGCTTCTTTGGCAATCTCGATCGGATGCCCCAGTTCCCGTGCAATCTCTTCTTCCGGTCTTCCTTCTCTTAATCCCATCTCAAAATGCTGTTCATAATCAGCGAGCAATTCTGCCCGTTCCAGCGGGTCCATCGGTCTTAAATGAATCTCCATTGCCTGCATGAATTGTTGTCTATTCATTGGGGGTACCTTCCTCTATAAGATTTGCGACATTGCGCACAAAACCATTCCATTCATTCGTCAGAGTCTTCATATAGTCACGGCCGGTATCAGACAGTTTGTAATACTTACGTGGTGGTCCTTCACTGGATTCCTGCAGGTAAGTCGTACAATAGCCGTCATTGACCAATCTTCGCAAAAGGGGATACAGCGCACCTTCCGCCACTTCAATATGCTGGGATACAGCCTGAGCCAGTTCGTAGCCGTAACGATCCTGGCGGTTGATTAACACGAGGACGCATAGTTCCAGCACCCCTTTTTTGAATTGAATATTAACATTCACTTGGGTTCCTCCTTGTTGCTCTATCCAATCACTAGTGTGTATTGTTCAGTAGTCGTAAATTCATCATAGCATCCGGTACTGTTTAATGCAAGGTAGTGATTTTAAAATAGTTCCGTATCACGATTTCCCGCTAAGTTGGATTAACTTCGTTTTCTCGCTATTTTATCTATAGATCAGCATACGCAAAACCCGAATCGGTTACTTCCGTCTGAAGGCGGATTCCGATCCGGGTCTATGGGATGAAGATATACGCTGATGGGGGTATCAGCTTGGTTTATTCTTGTGCTTCCAGCATCTTAAGGTCTTTAACGGCAGGTCCTTCAATGACTTTGCCCGCGTAATCGTAACGTGATCCGTGGCATGGGCAATCCCATGAACGTTCCCCGGCATTCCATTCCACTTCACAACCCAAATGGGTGCAGGTGGTATCCACAAGAAAGAGTTTGCCAGTCGGGTCCTTGTAGGCGCCAGCACGTTTGCCGTCATGGCGAACAACAGCTCCTTCATCGTTGCCGAGTTCTCCCGTGTTCTTGTGAATAATGCCGACTTTGCCAGAGATCAGTTCCGCGGCTACATTGACATTCTCTACAAGGAAGTTTTTCACACCAGGGTCTACCTTGAATCTTGCAGGATCGAATACTGCTGCGTAAGAGTTATCTCGTCCAGTAATCCGGTCTGTAAGGATATGTCCAGCCATCGTTCCTGTGGTCATGCCCCATTTGGCAAAGCCGGTAGCTACATAGACACGTTCATGTCGTCCAGTAATTGGCCCAATGTAAGGGACCTTATCGATGGAGATCAGATCCTGAGCTGACCAGCGGAAAGGGATGTTGCGAATGCCAAATGTATCGGCTGCATAACGCTCCAAATTTTCATAATGACCGACAGTGCATATGCCCTGTCCGGTTTTGTGATTTTCCCCTCCAAAGAGGATGTGTTCCTTCCCTTTATGAATGACAGTACGCAGGGATCGATAGGGTTTATCGTCAGAGATATACATGCCACCTGTGAAAGGTTTCTGAGGTTCAACAACAACAGCATAGGAACGCTCGGCGTGCAGCCTTGAAAAATAAAATCCGGGGTCATAGACCGGGAAATGGGAGGCAACAACGACATGTTCGGCCGTTACGGATGGACCATTCTCATATGTCCGCACATGTAGCGAGGCATCTTCCTCCACATCGGTTACCGTTGTATGTTCGTAGATGCGGACACCTTGCTTGACTGCGGATTCCAGCAGGTAATGTAAATAACTAAGCGGGTCAAAGCGAGCTTGTCCCGGCATCTTAACACCTGCTCTGGCCGGAACAGGGATGGGAAGGGGATCAACCCATTGACCAGGAATATTCAGCTTGCCATAGGCAGTCAGCTCAATCTCCAGCTTCTTGAGATTCTCCTCGGATTGAATGTAGACATAGGCATCTTCCTCTGCCCACTGGCAATCAATCTGTTTCTCTTTTACCAGATCGCGCATCCACTTGGCGGCTGTTGCATTGCCTTCATAATACATGCGGGCCTGTTCTTCTCCAAAATGATGAAGCAATTCATCAAATATTACACCATGCTGTGCCGATACTTTGGCCGTTGTATGGCCTGTTGTGCCATCCAGTACTTTTCCAGCTTCAAGCACAACCACGCTCATCCCCGTCTGGGCCAGTAAATAAGCTGTTGTGATACCTGCAATTCCTGCACCAATAATGGCTACATCGGCTGTTGTATCTTCTGTCAGTTTCGGATATTCATTGAATGTGTTTGTCGCTCTCCACAGGGATTCCGGTATGGAAGGCAAACCTGTCGGGGGCTGTTGATGCTCACTCACTTGATTTTCCTCCTTCAATATTCTTCTTCATTAAGGACTATGCTTAGCTCAATAAGTACGTCATATCTATACTCCTATCCATGATTACCATACTGTGCCAGAATAAAACGATTGTCCGCATACTTTCCTGAGGAAAGTTCACATTTTCCTGTGAAGCCCCCCTGTTTTTTTTGCTAAACATGCTATATGATAGATTTACCGAAACCGTTTTAGTAAATGAAATGAAGAGTTAACGACGGCTCGTAAAGTGCTTGTTCTAAAAGGTTAAATCTTCGAATCGTGAGGTCGGATACGTCAAGAATACATCGTATTAATTTATCAATTATGTATCCGCTATCATTCTAAATAAATCAATGAATTCCCAAAGGAGATTCCATATTATGACCAACCAAACGAAATATCCGTTTCAGGATACAACGATCGAACTGGATACACGTGTAAAGGACCTCGTGTCCCGTCTGTCGGAAGATGAGAAAATCGAATCGATGCTGCAATACCAACCCGCAGTTGAACGACTGGGTATCGCAGCATATAAACACGGCACAGAAGCAGCCCATGGTCTGGCCTGGCTTGGCGAAGCGACTTCCTTCCCGCAGCCAGTAGGGCTGGCGTGTACCTGGGATGCGGACCTGATGAAAGAGATCGGCTCCGTGATCGGAGACGAGGCACGTGTATTTTATAAACGCAATCCAGCAGTAAACGGTCTGACTCTGTGGGCACCTACGGTTGATATGGAGCGTGATCCACGTTGGGGGCGGAACGAAGAAGCTTATGGTGAAGACCCGGAACTGACTGCTGAACTGACAACGGCGCTGGTTAAGGGAATCCAGGGCGACCATCCGAAGTATTACAAGGCGGTTGCTACGTTGAAGCATTTCCTTGCAAACAATAATGAAGTGGATCGTGGCAGTGGTTCATCAAGTATTGATCCGCGCAACATGCGTGAATATTATCTGAAAGCGTTCGAGAAACCGTTCAAAGAGGGCGGCGCACAATCAATGATGACCGCGTACAACTCTATTAATGGTACACCGGCATTGCTGCATCCGTTTGTAAACGAGATTGTGAAGGGCGAATGGGGCATGGATGGCTTCATCGTGAGTGATGCAGGGGATGTCATGGGGATCAAGAACGATCATAAATACTATGATTCTCACACACCAGGAACAGTGGAGTCCGTCAAAGCCGGAATTGACAGTATTACCGATGATGCGGATCTGTCGAAGCAGGCGCTGCGTGAAGGGCTGGAGCAAGGTACACTCACAATGGAAGACATCGATCTGGCGTTGTTCAATACGTTCCGTGTGCGTTTCCGTCTAGGTGAATTTGATCCGGCTGAGGGCAATCCATATGCTTCGATTGGTGAAGAAGCGATGATGACGGAGAAGGCGAAGGCCCTTTCACTGAGAGCAGCGAGAGAACAAGTTGTATTGCTTAAAAATGATCAAGGCACGCTTCCACTGGATAAAACAAAATCCGGCAAAGTGGCCGTGATTGGCCAACTGGGCGGAACAGTCTATCGTGACTGGTATGCAGGCACCATGCCATATAGCGTATCCCCGCTTGAAGCGATCAGTGGCAAAGTAGGCGGCGACAAGGTTGCATTCAAGGATGGCAATGACCGCATTACATTGACTTCAGTGGCAAGCGGTAAGGCTGTCGGATTGGCTGAGGATGAGAAATCATCCATCATTGCTTCAGGGAATGCTGAGACATTTAAAGTGAGTGACTGGGGCTTTGGCAGCTACACGTTGAAGGCAGACAGTAATGGGAAATACCTGACGACGGATGAAGAAACGGTTACGGCATCGGCGGATGAAGTATATGGCTGGTTTGTGAAGGAAGTATTCCATCTGTTGCCACAACAGGACGGAAGCGTGGGGCTGACGACTTGGAACGGTAAAACAGTAACGGCACCCAATAATGGAAACGATGCGTTTGCGGTATCCGAAGAGTTGAAATCTTTCGGTGCTACGGAAACGTTCAAAAAGGATATTGTGGTGAATGGGTTGGAGGAAGCGGTAGCGGCCGCGAAGGAAGCGGAGACAGCGATTGTATTTGTCGGCAACAATCCACTTGTGAATGGTAAAGAAGAGATCGACCGCCCAAGTCTGGACCTGGCTGAATCCCAGCAGCGTCTGGTTGAAGCCGTTTATGCAGCGAATCCAAATACCGTTGTAGTTATCGTGGGAAGTTACCCGTTCACGTCCAACTGGGTGCAGGAGAACATTCCGGCTGTATTGTATACATCCCATGCAGGACAAGAGTTGGGGAACGCTGTGGCTGACGTATTGTATGGCGATTATGCACCAGCAGGCCGCCTGAATATGACGTGGGTGCAATCGGCAGATCAGCTGACCGATATCAGAGACTACGATATCATTCAATCCGGACGTACGTATCAGTATTTTGAAGGTGATGTACTATATCCATTCGGACATGGATTAACGTATGCATCGTTTAAATACAGTAATTTGGAGCTGAACCCGGCCCAAGCTGGAGTCGAAGAGACCATTACTGTGCATGTGGATGTGACGAATACAGGAACGATCGCCAGTGATGAGGTTGTGCAGTTGTATGTGCGTGCCGGGCAGTCCCGTGTTAAACGTCCACTCAAAACGTTAAAAGGTTTCCGTCGTCTTCATATTGAAGCTGGGGCTACAGTGAAAGTCAGCTTCACACTGCCAGTTCAGGAACTGGCGATCTGGGATGTAACCCGTGATCGCTATGTGGTCGAAAGCGGTACCTACTCCATTATGGTGGGCAAATCTTCTGCTGATGTTCAGCTTGTTGCTGACCTGACGGTACAAGGGGAGACTATTCCTTCACGTAATTTGGGTGTGGCTACTCGCGCCGAAAATTACGATGCATACTTCGGTGTGGATCTGGATGAGAGCAAAGAAGGCGGAGCCTCTGTCCGTGTGATTGGTGAACAAGGCTGGATTGCCTTCAAGGATGCAGATCTGGGAAGCAATGCAGCAGCGCTTGAAGCTCGTGTATCATCAGAGCAGGCAGATGCGGTATTGGAAATTCGACTGGGCGCACCTGACGGTACACTGGCAGGACGCGTGGAGCTGGCACAGGGTAAGGCACAGCAGTGGTCCACGGTTAAGGCAGACCTGAAAGGTGTATCAGGTCAACAGGATGTATACCTCATGTTGTCCGCAGGAGTACGTGTCAGCCATTTCGAGATTCATTAAGTCGGATAGAATAACATTAGCAAGATGACCATGACCAAAATGGAATGATAGTAAATGAAAAATCCTCCGAAGAGATTCGGAGGATTTTGTTTGTGCATTTGGTTGAGTGGGTTAGGAGTTTCTTTTTCCTTTTTACTTTCCGTCAAATGTAATCAGTTTGTGCACAAATTGTTTCAATTGTTGGTTCGTTGCATTCAACTGCTCAATCGTGCTCATAAAATTGTTAACCAGTTCCGCTTGCTCCTGAGAACTCGCGGTAATCTCCCCAAGTTCATTCTCCATCCCCTGAATGGATTGGCGGACGGAGAGGAGGGACTCTTCAATACGCGTGGTCGCTTCCTTTGTATCTACGGACAGCTTGCGGATTTCCTTGGCGACGACGCCAAATCCTGCACCTGCTTCACCGACACGAGCAGCTTCGATGGCGGCATTCAGGCCGAGCAGATTCGTTTGTTCCGAGATTTCACGGATGAAGCTGGCGACCTGAGTCACGTTGCCTGATTTCTGTACAGCTTGTTTGGAGTTGTTGCGAATTTCTTCGGTGGTGGCGCTCAGCTCCTCCGAATGTGCAGCTACGTGCTGAACGCTGTCAATCAACTGGTTGGTCAGGTTTTCGGTAGCATTCATGAGCTGCTGCAGCTGATCCTGATCATCCATACTATAGAGCAGGTTGAATATAGCGATGACCTCGCCCTGTTCATTTTTGATCGGAAGGTAGGCGACATCAAACGGCACTCCAAATAACTCCTTCGGGTAATGATCAAATTGTTTGTCCGTACCGCCTTTCAGATCGGCAAAATCACGATTAGGCTCGAGCAGTGGATCACCTGCTTTGAACTCCAGTTGTTTTAACGACTCTCCTGCGGAAAAATACAGGAATTTCTCCCGGTCAATAATGGAAAGGGTTACATCTTGGCGAATCGTATCCCGAAAAAAGGGCATACATGCGATTAGTGATTGAATCATATCCATTGGAAAGGTCCATCTCCTCAATTTTCTGATCTGATAAACGATTGTTTTAAATTGTTATTTAATAACTGCCTATATCATATATCGTCATGCAATAAGGAATAAAATAGAGAGAAATGATAATATATGATCCTTTAGAAGAGTTAGCTGCAGTTTCAAATACCTTTAGCTTCTGCATGGTTGTTCCGGGTGTACCGGACGGTAACTGGCAGGACACGTTGAACTGGCGCAGGAGTACGTGTCAGCCATTTCGAGATTCGTTAAGTCGGATAAAAAGACATTGCCAGATAAACAAATAGAATGATAGTAAATGAAAAAAGCCTCCGAAGGAATTCGGAGGCTTTTATTTGCATTCACAAGCTTTGTTTAGATTGAGGAATCAGCGGTTACTCGTTCTCTTGCTGTACGAGCAGCGTCCACCATGATGCTCAATGCATCTACAACTTCAGCTTTACCACGTGTTTTCAGTCCGCAGTCAGGGTTTACCCAGAACAGATCTGCTGGCAGCACTTGAAGTGCACGCTCAATCATATTCAACATCTCGTCCTTGCCTGGAACACGCGGACTGTGGATATCGTATACACCGAGTCCGATGCCTTTGTCATACGTATTCTGCTCGAAGCTGCCTACCAGTTCCCCATGGCTACGGGATGTTTCGATCGAGATCACATCTGCATCTAGGTCGCTGATGGCTTCAATAATATCATCGAACTCGCAGTAGCACATATGGGTATGCACCTGCGTTGTTGGTTTTACGGTAGCAGTAGCTAAACGGAAGGATTCCACGGCCCATTGCAGGTACTCATCCCACTTGCTCCGTTTGAGCGGAAGTCCTTCACGCAGAGCTGGCTCATCGACCTGAATCATCTCAATGCCTGCTTGCTCCAGCGCTTCAACCTCGTCGCGAATGGCGCGAGCAATCTGGTAGGATACTTCACTGCGTGGAATATCCGAGCGGACAAAGGACCAGTTCAGGATCGTTACCGGACCTGTTAGCATGCCTTTCACCGGTTTGCTGGTCAGTGTCTGTGCATAGGCTGTTTCTTTCACCGTCATCGGTTCATTGAACAGTACATCTCCGTAGATTACAGGTGGCTTCACGCAGCGTGAGCCGTAGGACTGTACCCAGCCATTTTTGGTGAAGGCGAATCCGGTCAGCTTCTCACCGAAAAACTCGACCATATCGGTACGTTCGAACTCACCGTGTACCAGCACATCCAGACCAATTTCCTCCTGGATAGTAATCCATTCTTGGATCTGTTCACGTACATAGGCATCATATTGCTCCGCATTCCATTCCCCTTTACGGAAGAGTGCACGTGCTTTGCGCACGTCTGCCGTTTGCGGGAAGCTGCCAATGGTTGTTGTTGGCAGCAGCGGGAGCGACCATTTTTGCTGCTGCAATTCGCGTCGCTCCTGGAATGACGCGTTGCGAAGCAGCTGCTCATCAGCATGCACCCCTGCAGGCGCACCACTCAGGCGTGTCCGTGATTCGGACTCACTCAGCAGGCGCACCGCTTCGGTGCTTGCCTGGGCGCGGCGGCTGGCTTCAGCCAAAGCCGCTGCTTGGTCCGCCTGCTTTGCACCGCCGGACAACAACGTGCCGAGCGTCGCTATTTCCTCCAGCTTCTCGTCAGCAAAGGCCAGGGCATTGCGCAGTACCGGATCAAGCGCGCTCTCCTGAGCGGCAGTAACCGGTACATGCAACAGGCTGCAGGAAGGCTGAATGATCAGCTTGCCTTCGGCTGCGAATTCAGCCACCTGCTCCAGCAGCTTCGCCGTCTCTGCGAGATCGGCACGCCAGATGTTGCGCCCGTCGATGACACCGGCGCCCAACCATTTATCCTGCGGGAAGCCATGCTCCCGCAGGCTGGCGAAGTTGCCTTCATAGCCGTGGACCAGGTCCAGGCCGATTCCGGCAACAGGCAGAGCTGTCACGACCGGATAAGCTTCCACCGATTCGAAATACGTTTGAAGCAGCAGCTTCAACTCCGGTGCAGCTTGTGCCAAGGCAGCATACACCTGTTGCAGCAAAGCTTCATCTTCGGAAGAGACGGCCAGCGTCAGAGCAGGCTCGTCGATCTGTACCCACTGTACGCCTTCTGCTTGAAGCTCAGACAGAAGCTGGGCGTATACGGGAACGAGGCGAGTGACGATTGCTGCGAAGCGTTCCGCGTCATAGCCTTTGGCGAATCGTACATACGAGTACGGACCGACAACGACTGGTTTACCTTCCAGCCCAAGCTCCTGCTTCGCTTCGCGATAGGCGGCAAGGGGTTTATTTTCAAGCAATGCAAATGCAGTATCATTATGAATCTCAGGTACGATGTAGTGATAGTTCGTGTTCAGCCACTTGGTCATCTCACAGGCTGTTGCCTGATCATTACCCCGGGCCATGGCGTAGTAGGTAGATACGGATACGGGTCCGCCTGAATGGTTAAAGCGCTCAGGAACGACGCCAAACATCGCCGATACGTCAAGAATATGATCATAGTAGGAGAAGTCGCCTACAGGAATCAGATCGAGCTGCTGTGCCTGCTGTTTCTTCAGATCCTGCAACCGAAGCGTGGTTAGCTCCTGATGAAGCGTAGATTCATCGATTCGGCCAGCCCAGAAGGACTCCAGTGCTTTTTTCCATTCGCGTCCCGCACCGATGCGGGGGTAACCGAGGTTGCCTGTCAGTACTTGTGGCTGTTGTTGCTGTGATTGCGACATGTAAAATTCCTCCTCATTTATAATAGGTAAACTCATCAAGTTGAAGCTATTGTAGTGTGTTTCTTTTGAAAGCATCAAAAAAAGGCATTCCTTCCGATTCCATACCCCGAGAAACAGGCATCATGAATGACGACTGTGCACAAAGATAGAATGGGAAAGAACACCTGCTATAAGTAGTTGTAGCGGTTGCTCTAACACCTTCCTATCTTCCGTAGGTCATGCGATGCTGTCGAAACAGGCAGGTCTCCTGGCTTGCGGATCATGGTCATATGCATTCCTTCCCGGTGGTTACACCAGTGGATTATATGCACAGACTCCCCGTATACAGTGGCGGGACCGCGACGGATTTACACCGTGCTTCCCTTTTAAGCCTGACCACGCATGTAGCACGGTAGGCACCTGTTTCCGTGTGCAGAAATGTGCGTACACATCTCTGGCTATGAAATTGGCGACCAAGCATAGATGATAGATTGTATCATGATGCAATCGTCGTATACTTGCTCTTATGCTACCAATCATAGACGATAACCTAAGGGCTTGCAACATATATCATTAATCCGATCGGAAATGAAATATTGCTCTATGAATCCTAGATATATTGGCAGATTTGACTCCTTAAAATGAACCATATCATCGCCCACGCTGTGCTTGATCCCCCTCAAATAAAAAAATCGTTACCATGCATCTAACTGCATGGTAACGATTGTCTGGCCTGCCATTGTTGCACCCACATTAACGATGCGCTGATTACGACTGCCACGAAAAGGAAGAGACACATCACGTTCAGCTGCGATATAAGGCCCATCGATAATGACGTCGCATAGCTGGGATAACTCCGCCCGTGACGGGTCTGTAATTAGTTCCTCATATACAAACCCCGTGTATGCCCATACAGTCAGATCAGGTCGTGCAGCCCGAAGCTGCCGAACCCAGGAGGCGCATTCTGCGGCAGAGAAAAAAGGATCACCTCCGCATAACGTTACCCCTTCCAGCAAGGGATGAGAGGTTACCTCATGCAAAATCTGCTGCTGCCGCTCCTCCGTAAATGGTTCGCCTGCACGGAAGCTCCATGAGCCGGGGCTGAAGCAGCCCGGACAGGCATGGCGGCATCCGCTGATGAACAACACGGCACGCAGGCCAGGCCCCTCATTCACCGATTCCGGGATGTAACCGTACAGATTCACCGATGCTTCACCCGGTCTCTCACTTCGGCCTGCTTCGCCCCATTGAAGCGCACTTTATAGTCACCGGTCAGATATCCCGTCACTCGGCGCAGACGCTGGAAATGCACGTGGTTTTCATGAGCCTCACATCCGGGACATACATCTCCAATAACGCCCTCATAGCCACAGGACGGACAGCGGTCAATCGGATGATTAATGGAGAAATACCCGATGTCCTGGGCCAGCGCGTATTGAACGATTCGTTGGAAAGCGGCTGTATTGGCCCTTACGTTCCCGTCGAGTTCGACATAAGAGATCGCTCCGGCATTACATAGTGAGTGGAAGGGAGCTTCCAATTCAATCTTGCGATAGGCAGGAAGGGAATGATAGACCGGAATGTGAAATGAATTGGTGTAGTATTCCCGGTCGTTGACCCCCGCGATGCTGCCGTATCGCTCACGATCAATCTTGGTGAATTTGCCGGACAGTCCCTCGGCGGGCGTAGCGAACAAGGTGATATTCAGGTTATGCTGCTCACTCATCCGGTCACAGAATTCTCTCATCGTACGAATGATATTCAAGGCTTCTCGATGTACATGGAGGTCTTGTCCATGGTGACGGCCATATAGAGCGGTCATACATTCAGCAAGTCCGATAAAACCAAGGGATAACGTACCATGTTTCAACAGATCGGCGACCGGTTCATTCGGAGCCAATTGTTCACCGCCTTCCCATACTCCTTCCCGCATCATGAAGTCCGATGCTTTGGCAGGCTGGTTCATCTGAATTCGATACCGGTGCAGCAGTCCATCCGTAGAATTGTGCATGACCGATTCCAGCGCCGTATAGAAGCCAGCCCGGTCAGCGATGGCTCTTGCTCCCTGGCAGATCCCATATCGAATGCCGAGCTTGACCAGATTGATGGTGTTAAAGGACAGATTGCCTTTGCCGCTCTGACGATTGCGTCCGAAGCGATCAGCCAGTGTGCGTGTCCGGCATCCCATCGTCGCAATGATCGTATCGGGATCTTCCGGTTGATAATAGAGAAGGTTGAAGGAAGCATCCACATTGACAAAGTTCGGATACATGCGCCGTGAGGAGCAGGTCACAGCAAGCCGGAACAAGTCGTAATTCGGATCTCCCTCAGATTGATTAATTCCTTGCTTGCACTGGAAAATATGTTGTGGGAACACGGGCGTTTCTCCGTTACCCAGGCCCCGAATGGTCGCTTCCAGCAACGACCGGGACACGAGCCGACCTTCGGCTGAAGTGCACAGCCCGTAGTTCAGCGAAGTGAACGGAATCTGTCCCCCAGCACGACTGCTCATGGTGTTCAAATTATGGATCAGAGATTCGGCAGCCTGTTCGGTCTCCAGTTCCGTTTCTTCACAGGCAAAGGCAAAGGCTCGAGGACACTTCTCCTTTGCTTCATCGCTATCCAGATGCAGTTGCTCATCCTCAATTGGGGCAATCTCCCCAAACAGCCGTTGCCCCTTCCGATAATGCTTACGGAACGAACGCTTCACATAAGGTGCGAGATCCCAGTCGATTTTATTGGCGGATACACCGCCGTACTGGCTGTTTTGCTGGGATTGAAAAATAATGGCCACCAGTGCCATGGCAGACATGATTGTCTGTGGTGTACGAACCGAACCGTTGCCGGTATTGAATCCGGAGGCCAGCAGTCGGTCAAACGGAATAAAGATACAGTTGGTCGTCCCAAGGGCATACTGATCCAGATCGTGTACATACAGATCGCCGTTCTCCACAGCTAGAGCGAGCTCCTTAGGCAACACATGACGCAGAGCATGCCACTTGGCGGTCTCCGAACCGAGCCTGCTCATCTTGCCGCTGAACGAGTCTCCGTTCAGATTGGCATTCTCCCTCAGCGTATCGGCATCTTCAGCACCAATAATTCGTCTTCCCAGGTCAGATAGAAGATCAGATGCCGGTGGAGAGGCATACTCAAGCATGTTCATATCAGTTCCTCCTAAATAATGAAATTGAAATTGTATAGGGATAATGTCCATTCATTGAACACTACATGTAGATTTTCTTTATCCATTTATAAACTATATATTGTTATTTAGGTGTGATAATGATCACATGGGAGAGGCTGATCGACTGTCATGATTTATAGCCCTGAATGATAAATGTTTTCAAAGCTGGAGGGTAAGCGTATAATTTCTATTTACCGTGCAAGTTCAGTTGACGATGCTTGAAAAAAGGATAGAAAACTTCATATATGAATAGTTTGTGACAGCTGTTTTGGAACATTTGATCCCTCGTTAATCGATTGAATCATACTGTGGGATACGGATTTGAAGTGCAGCTAAAACAAGAGGGGTGAATCATGGGAACGTTAGGCATTACAAGGGGCTTCTATGAAAATATACAGGAAGCCGCATCCCATATTGTAGATGTATTAAGCGGTATATTAAAGGTGAACACCATTTTCGTTGCCACGAATGATGGCGTGACGAATGTTATTATGGAAGCTTTTAACCGCGAGGAAGAGTTGATCGCCAAAGGTAGTGAACTTCCATTTGAAGCGTCATATTGCAGCCTGGTCTTAAGAGATAAGGGCAGCAGTCTGATCATCACGGATACATGTGAACATCCCCTTACGAAATCAATGGACGTAACAAGCGGACTGGGCAATCGTTTCTTTGTGGGGATTCCCATTATGAGGAGATCCGGGGAAACGTTCGGCACGATCTGTCTGATGGATGACCCTGATTATGTGATCAGTGAAACGGATATGAAAACTCTGCAAGCCATGGCCGTTTTTCTCGGATATGTTGTGGATCTGGAAGATACGCTGCAAGTCCAGGAACAGAAGCTGAGTGATTCGGAGCAACTACAAGAGCAGTTGCAGGCAGAGAAGGAACGTGCGGAGTCTGAGGCAATGACCAAGACGCAGATGCTGTCGCTGATGAGCCACGAAATACGTAATCCGCTGAACGGCATTCTGGGATTAACGGATCTGATGCGTACACCAGATATGTCGGACGAGCAGGCAGAATATGTGAATATGATTGAAACCAGCGGTAACATTCTGCTCTCCCTGCTGAATAATATGATGAGTTTTAACGTCAATGACGCAGGCAAAACGGTTGTACACGATGATCCATTTGATCTGGTAGCCACGATTGAGAATACCGTTTATCTCTATGCGGGACTGGCGCTGAGCAAGAACATTGAGCTGGGATTGAACCTTGATCTGAATGTGTCCCAGGTTTTTGTCGGGGATGAGATCAAGATCGGGCAACTATTGGCCCATGTCATTCAGTATGCTCTAGATTCAACACGGACAGGTTCGGTATTGGTTACGGCAACCGTAGCTGGTGGAGATGCAGAGGAGGCAGGTACGCTTCAACTCCATGTGAAGTACACCGGACGTATGTTGTCTTCGGACAATAAGCTTAGATCATTTAACAATTTGGATGGAAATATAAGTACACAGAAGCTGGTAGGAACCAATCTCGGTTTGGCGGTCAGCCAGAATCTTGCCATCCTAATGAACGGCCGTATTCAGGTGCATGGCATGGGAGACAAGGAGACAGAATTCGAGATCTGCCTGCCGCTCCGCAGACATTGGGAACTGCCTCAGCTTGCCAATATTCAGCATCGACTGAAGGGCAAAAAGGTGCTGCTTGCCAAGGACCCTGACATTCTGCAAGGGGCCTCTTCCCTGATGCGCAGATGGGAGATGGATGTGCATATGACCTCAGTTACCACCGAAGCGTACGACTGGATTCAGGAGGGCTTTAAGCCTGATGTGGCCGTTGTGGATATGGGACTGTTGGAGGGTGGTGCTGTGGATTTTGTACACAAGCTGAAGCGCTTGGTTACAGATTCACCGGTCATTGTTCTGATCCCGTATGGCATGCATATCGATCCACATGAAGCGGAAGTCTTCGATGCGGTCCTGACCAAGCCGGTGAAGCAGGCTGATTTGTTGAATGCGTTAAGCATCATTGTGCATTAAGAATATGTGAACATATATTAAACTGGCGCACCTGTTACGGGTGCGCTTTATGTTGTTATTTTGAAGGAAGAGGAAGCTCGAACAAGCAGCTCCGAGTCGACTTTAAATACACGTTTGTCCTGAAAATCATTTGTATTCATCGTGTCAATCATCTTCTCCATAAGAATGGCCCCCATCGTATACTTGGGCTGGTTCACCGAACTTAGCGTAGGATGAATGTATTTGCTGATTCGATTGTTGTCCACACCTACGATAGCCAATTGCTCAGGGATGCGTATCCCGTATTCCATACATGCTTTGTATACACCTAGCGCCATTTCATCATTAGCCGCATATACAGCGGAGAAGGACAGGCCTTTGTTAAACAGTCTTTTGATGGCCTCGTACCCACCTTCCTCATTGAAGTTCCCATTCTCGATCAGTTCGGGACGGAACGGAATCTGATGATTGCGCAGGGCCTTCAAGTAACCTTCTAGCCGTTCATAGCTGTCAATTGCTTCAGGATAACCGTTTAAGAAAACGATATTTCGATGTCCGGCCTCAACGAGATGCTGAACAACTTCCTGGGAGAATTTCACGTTGTCTGTATATATACACGGGATCTGATCATGTTCGATATATTTGCCAACGATGCCAATGCGATACCCCTTATCCGCAAGCTGGAATAATTCCTCATCCGCCAGCATGGGCGTGATAATGATGACACCGTCAATGGTTCGATCCAGCAGCAAATTAAGATAATCGACTTCTCTCTCTTTCAGGTTATGAGCATCACATATAATGACCTTGTAATGGCGGGCATAGGCGATGTTCTCAATGCCTTTAATAATTTCGGCATAATAGGAGTTGTTAATATCGGGAACGATTACGCCAATTGTCATGGTTCTCTGTGAACGAAGATTCTTGGCTGCTGCGTTGGGGTGATATCCCAATTGCTCGATGGCGCGCATCACCTTATCTTTGGTCTTGGTGCTTACTTTGCTGTGCTGATTAATGACCCGCGATACGGTTGCCGGGGACACACCTGCAATGGCAGCTACATCAATGATTTTGACATCCATATTCTTCACAACTCCAAATAAGTGATTGACAATTAATTCAAATTCATTATAATTCCAATTGAAAACGATTACAAGTTATAACCGATTGAAACAATAATTGGGATAGTGGAGGAATAAAGGGTTTAATATTCAATAAAATGTAATCGATTTCACTAACTCCAGTTGTGATAAATAGCGGACATCCATGGATTGTCCCCCTCGTACACCCGCTGTTTATATAGCATTACCGTTACCTGTCGTGAGTGCTGCATCCTGGTTCAGTCATACCTCAAGATATGACCATTTAAAGGAGGCGTCAACATGTTGAAGAAGAGCACTATTATGCTATTGTGCAGCTGTCTGCTGCTGGGACTGCTGGCTTCGGCCGTAGGTTCACCGAAGGCCAGTGCGGCTTTTGGATCAGGGGATTTCCTGAAGGCTAACGGGACGGTTGTTCGCAATAATTCGGGTACAGGCAACGTGGTAAATCTGCGTGGTACAAACTTGGGTGGCTGGCTGCTGCAGGAAGAATGGATGACGCCATCCGGGGCGGTAGATGAATACACGCTGCGTCGCACGTTGACGAATCGTTTTGGTGAATCGGGTGCACAGAGCCTGATCAATGGATATCAGGACAACTGGATTCAGGCTGGTGATCTGGATAACATCAAGAACTGGGGCATGAACGTTGTGCGTGTGCCGATCTATTGGGAGGATTTTATGAACACCAGCGGTGTCATGAAGCCTGATTCGGTTACGTTCCGCAAACTGGATTGGCTGATTGATGAAGCGGGCAAACGGAACCTGTATGTCATTCTCGATCTGCACGGTGCACCGGGAGCCGCCTGTCCATGGCATTCCTGCGGTCAGGAGAATTCCAACCAACTGTGGACTAATTCTACATACCAGAACTGGACTATTCAGATCTGGGAACGGATGGCGACACGTTACAAAGGTAATCCAACTGTTGCCGCGTACGACCTGCTCAATGAACCTCTGGTAACCATGGGAACGGGTGAAAATGCAGCTCAAATCAAGCAAAAGATGGATTTCTATGACCGGATGTACAAAGCCGTCCGTGCCAAGGATGCCGATCACATGATCATCATCGCAGCATTCTTCGACTGGTGGGCAGCTTCACCACCAACGACTTATGGCTGGACGAATGTGATGTATCAGACGCACCATTATCAATTCACGGATTATAACAACTGGGATCTGACCAATTCGGAGATGGATCGCTGGCTGAAGGATATGGCGTCCTATCAGAAGAATTGGAACGTTCCGGTGTTAGCGGGCGAGTTCTCGTTTGGTCAGGATGATCTGACCGAGAAGTGGCTGTCTGGTCTGAATGCACTGAATGCTTCATGGACGAACTGGAGTTATAAGGTCAAAGGCGGCGGAACTTGGGGCTATTACAATAACAACAACAACCCGGCACCGAACCTGAATACGGACAGCGCGGCAACAATTGCTTCAAAATGGAGCAAGTTCACAACGGCGAACTTTGCCTCTAATACTTCGTTCCAGAATGTGGTCAAAAAACATACGGGAACGGCTCCTTTTACAGAGACATGGTCCAGCCTGAAAGCCAATGCCAACGGCACATTTGTTAGCGCAGAGAATGGCGGTGCAGATGCACTGGTAGCCAATCGGGATACTGCCGGACATTGGGAGCGGTTCAAAATCATCCAGAATTCGGATGGTACGGTATCCTTCCTGTCGATGAGCAACATCAAATATGTGCAAGCAGATCTGAATAATGGCGGGCGCTTGATCGCCTCGGCCACGTACCCATCCACATGGGAGAAGTTTACCCGTGAAGATCTGGGTGGGGGATTGGTGGCCTTCAAATCCGTGGCGAACGGTAAATATGTCAGTGCGGATCTGAATAACGGAGGCGTGCTGTCTGCCAATCGTAACGCTGTGGGCGGAGCATGGGAACAATTTATCGTAACAGCTAACTAAGATTAACTAGTGCCCATTCATTAAAATGTGGTGACTGGGTAATATTTGACGCGTGTCGTGGCTCCGCTCTTTTAGCGGAGCTTTTCATATTCATCCCTATCAATATCCCAAATTCTTCTCCAAAGCCCTTTTAATCCGAGCCGAATACGATACAATAGAAAGGGAACTTCATCATTAATCAGTTTAGAGGAGGATGTGCATTCAATGGAATACCGTAGATTAGGTGGAAGCGGACTGAAAGTAAGCGAGATTAGCCTGGGTAGCTGGCTGACATACGGAGGATATGTGGAACGTGAAAACGCGGTGAAATCAATTGAAGCCGCATTCGATGAAGGCATCAACTTTTTCGATACAGCCAATGTGTACGAGCGGGGTGCAGCAGAAGAACTGCTGGGGCAGACGTTGAAAGCGTATTCCCGCGATTCCTATGTCCTTGCAACCAAGGTTTTTGGCAAAATGGGTGACGGTCCAAATGACCAAGGGTTATCACGTAAACATATTAAGGAACAATGCGAAGCCAGCTTGCAACGGCTAGGTGTTGATTATGTAGACATATATTATTGCCATCGCTATCATACCGAAACACCGATTGAAGAGACACTGCGAGCACTTGACGATCTGGTGCGTCAGGGCAAGGTGCTCTACGTAGGTGTTAGTCAATGGACCGCGGCACAGATGGAAGCTGCGCTGGGTACCGCTGACCGCCTGTTGCTGGATCATATCGTGGTGAACCAGCCGGTATACAACATGTTTGACCGTTACATCGAAAGTGAAATCATCCCTTTGGGTGAGCGCAAAGGTATTGGACAAGTCGTCTACTCCCCGCTTGCACAAGGATTGTTGACCGGGAAATACACTTCGGTGTCCGATATTCCCGAGAACAGCCGGGCAGCGAAGCTGGGATGGGATGAAGGGAAAATTAATGCTGACCGGATTGGCAAGGTTCGTCAGTTGATTGAAGTGGCGGAAAAGCTGGACTTGAAGGTTGGTCAATTGGCTCTGGCGTGGATTCTGCGTCAAAATAACGTGTCCAGTGCGCTTGTAGGGGCAAGTCGCCCTGAGCAGGTGAAAGAGAACGCTGCCGCTTCCGGTGTGAAGCTGGATGCTGCCATCGTTGAAGAAATCGAACAAATCTTAGCTTAAGGCGAACTCAACCTCACAGGTTGCTTTTTACCCGTACGCGAGTTGATTCGAATGCTGCAAAATGTTGAGATAAGAAAGGGATGTCCTGGCTAGCCTGATAGGCTATGAGGACATCCCTTTTTTGGTTTGAGATTAGAATGGGCTTTGGCCGCCGGAGAGCGACCTGGAACGCAGCGGAATGGCACATACGCGGTTCCTGCCCGTATTCTTGGCTTCATATAATGCACGGTCTGCCTGTTCAAAGAAATCGTTATCATCCCGGTCGTCGCAGTGATCCGGAAAAACAGCGACCCCTATGGAGATGGTCAGCCGGATCGTATTGCCATCAGGCAGCGCAAAATGGTACTTCTCGACCGATTGTCTGATGGACTCGGCAATGGCCATGGCTTGGTGATGACCACAATCGAGCAATAGTATAGCGAATTCCTCGCCTCCGTTTCGAGAGACGATATCCGCTGAGCGGGTATGCTCAATGAGCAATTGTCCGAGTTGTTTCAGAACCGCATCACCTGAAGTATGACCGAAAGTATCATTTACTTTTTTGAAACGATCGATGTCGATGACCAACAGGGATAGTTTTTGCTTGTACTCACGAGCCCGTTCCAGTTCCAACTCAAGTGATTTCTCAAATTGTCTGCGATTACTGAGATTGGTAAGATGGTCGGTGGTTGCTTTTCGTTCGAGCAGGAACAACATCTCATTCGATTTATTAATGAATTCTGCGATGAAATAAATAAAGATTCCACCGACAAAAGAAATGGTCATCTGTAAAGGATATACTTTCATTAATGAGTTCATGCTGGTTGTATTCAGCATCAGGATCACAAAGATCAGCGTCATACCCAGCAGGTTCATGGTAATAATTTTGGTTAATCTCGACCAGGGAGCATAGGCAAAATATACACCGGATAGTCCGATAATCGTCATGACGAATGCTGCATCGATGGCAGCGGATGACATTCCAAACATGACAATACGCAGGATGGAAATGACAAGTCCCGAGATGACCGAAGCCAGTCCTCCTAAATATACGGCTGCTGTGACGATAGCCAAATGACGCAAATCCACAATGGTAGTTTCATTTAAAGGAAAGGAATAATTCATCAGTACCGTTCCATAGATCCCGAACAGCAGACCACCGATCATCTGAACACGCATCGAGGGAAAGGGCACGCGGATACGATAGAATTTGGCTATGATTCCGGACACATACATGAACGTGATCATGACACAGAGATTGACGAAAAACGTGCTTAGCAACAAGCATCCCCCCTTTAGCGCACATTACTATATTTTAGCTGAAAAGCAGTATAGTAGCGAACCATATTATCCCAAATGAGAGCAACGGATGCTTAGAAGAGGCTTGGCTATAAGTATTCATGAATAAAATAGTCGGATATTGACTTCATTGTGCAATGAGATTTATACTTAATCTAAATCAAAATTGATTTTGATGTTTCAGGGAATCATAGCAATCAGTAGATTGCTGTGTCATCTTATATACTATTGAATGGGTTAATAAAGGAGAATTGCTGGTGAGAACTCTAAATCTGACGATACAGCGTCAAGCTGTTTACGATGTAGTCCGTCATTCCGAAGACCATCCAACGGCAGCAGAAGTGATGAACCGTCTGGTGGAGCAAGGTTATAATTTGGCTTATGGTACGGTATATAATTCGCTCCGATATTTAACGGATAAAGAGTTGATTCGAGAACTCAAGTTAGGCGAGACGGCCAGTCGTTATGATGCCCGCATGGACGATCATCAACATATTATGTGTGAAGTATGTGGCAAGGTGGATGAAGTCATGACGGAGGTTCCTCCGCAATGGATGAAGCAAGTCGCGGAGGAAACCGGGTATGCGATTGATCACGCTCATGTGGTCTTTGGAGGTGTCTGCGCGGAATGCAGAAACAAACGGGTCAAGTAAAAATCAACCTGTCCGGTCGTCGTTTGCCGCTCCGGGTCAAGCCTGCCCTTGCGGATCCAACTCCCCTTGTGGATAATTGCCCGGTTACGAGACGGGTCATTCTGATTAGTCCTATGCCAGGGCAAGTACATGAGCTGGTTAAGGCACTTACGGATAGCTGCTTCGATGTGCTGGTGTTCCACCGCTGGGAGCCTGATTTGCATGAACGGCTTGTATTTGATCTGTTGATCTATGACCTGTCTGTTGCTGGAACCATTGATGCTTTTGCCGGTATCAGCAGCCGATTGAATCGTGAAGCGGAACATGCAACACCCTGTCTGTATCTGGTGGGGGAGAAGATGATTGGCAGTGCCAGTGGCCCGATGCTTCAGGAGGAATTACTGGTCTGGCCAGCCCGTCCGCAGGAAGCGTTGTATCGTGTGCAACGCATGATCGGCAACAGTCCTGCAGCACCGAAACGTGGATTTCTACCTCAGGAAGGCCAACGCATCGCTTTCAAGGATCTATGGCTGGATCGTGAGCGGATGAGTGTGCACCGGAACAATGACCGCATTCACCTGACCAAGACAGAGTATGATCTGCTGCTGAAGCTGATTGATGCCAAAGGTGCAGTGATTTCCCGTGAGGAGATGCTCAGCGATATTTGGGAGACTGATTTTACGGGTGGAAGCAATGTGGTGGATGTTCATATCAAAAGCTTGCGCAAAAAACTTGGCGATAACGCGGCTTCGCCTCAATATATAGTAACGGTAAGAGGAGTGGGCTACCGCCTGGCGGATTAGTCCGCTTTTTTTTTGTGTGGACACATTGCGCTGTTCATGTCACTCGTATGCGGGTATATCCACTAGAGAGAGTAGATCAAGCAATCGGAATGGATCAATGCTCATCTTACTCCAAGTTGATGTTCATATTTCATTCATGAAACGAACAAGAAACTCATCTTAATCTCATACGAACCTCATGCAAGGGGCGAGTGGGACATGTTAGAATCAATTTAACAGTTAGATCAAGTCTAAATGTATATTTAAAGCGATGGCGAATATGATTTTAATAGAGTATATACAGCAGGCATGAGACCAACATGAGGAGGATAACGATATGACAGAACGCATGACAACCAATCAGGGCGCACCCGTAGGTGACAACCAAAACTCCCGTACCGCAGGAAGAAGAGGTCCCACATTGCTTGAGGATTATCATCTTCTTGAGAAGATCGCACACTTTGACCGTGAACGTATTCCGGAACGGGTCGTTCATGCAAGAGGTGCTGGCGCACATGGCGTGTTTACGCTGGAGAAGAGCATGAAGGCTTATACGACAGCCGATTTCTTACAAGACCCGGGCACAGAGACGGATGTACTGGTGCGGTTCTCCACGGTAATTCACGGTACGGGTTCACCGGAGACAGCGCGTGATCCACGTGGTTTTGCCGTGAAGTTCTACACGCGTGAAGGGAACTATGATATTGTGGGTAACCATTTGCCCGTCTTTTTCATCCGTGATGCCATGAAGTTCCCGGATATGGTTCATTCCCTGAAGCCTGCGCCGGATACGAATATCCAGGACCCTGCACGCTACTGGGACTTCATGACACTGTCACCGGAGTCGACTCATATGATGACTTGGTTGTTTTCCGATCTGGGTACGCCAGCAAGTTACCGTGAAATGGATGGATTCGGCGTACACGCCTTCAAATGGATTAATGCTCAAGGGCAAGTCCATTATGTCAAATACAAGTGGGAATCGGCTCAAGGCGTGCGAGGCTTCTCACGTCAAGAGGCAGCTGAGGTACAAGGACAGGATTTCAACCATGCCACCCGGGATTTACACGATCATATCAAAAACGGTCAATACCCGCAGTGGAAGCTGCAGGTACAGTTGTTGAAGCCGGAGCAGATGGATGATTTCGCCTTCGATCCGCTTGACCCAACCAAGACTTGGCCGGAAGATGTACTACCGTTCCAGACGATCGGAACCATGACATTGAACCGTAATCCACAAAACTTCTTCGCAGAAGTGGAGCAAGCAGCCTTTTCACCAAGCGCTTTGGTGCCTGGAATTGAGCCTTCCGAAGATAAATTGCTGCAAGGTCGTCTGTTCTCTTATCCGGATACACAGCGCCACCGGCTCGGACCGAACTATTTGCAGATTCCGGTGAACTGCCCTTATGCTCCAGTTCGCAATCATCAGCGTGATGGATTGATGAATGTGAGTCAGGACCCGTCCCCGGTAAATTATGAACCGAACAGCTCGGGCAACAGCCCGGAAGAAGCACCGGAATACCGTGACAGCCAGGTTCCGTTAGAGGGTCATGTTACGCGTGAGAAAATTGAGAAGACCGATAACTATACGCAGTCAGGGGAGTTGTTCCGTTCATTCACGGCGGTGGAGCAGCAACATTTGCTCGATAACCTGATCAATGACTTGAAGGTAGTACCGGAACAGACCCAGCTTCGTGCTTTATGCCATTTCTTCCAGGCAGATGGACAGCTCGGTGGTCGTTTGGCTCATGGACTTGGTGTGGATATCTCCGCATTTATGCCCTCACAGGATCGCAATTAAATAAAAGCACTGATTTCATCATTATTTCAGAAATGAATAATCGATTTATGAATTAGACCGGGCAGGACTGCAGAATAGCAGACCTGCCCGGTCTTTAGACTTTTTTTAGCTGTAAACCGAACTTGTGCATCAAAATGATGTTCTGAAATGGAAAACATATTTACAAATCATTTACAATAAATAGCTGACATAGAGGTTGACTTCTCGTTTGTTGGCACTACAATGAGTAGTGTGAGGGGTGTCTGAACATGAGAATACACAATTTTAAAGTGGGTGAGCGTGGGCTGAACCGGTTTTTCGGTCCGCTGGAGGCGAAGATTATGGACATTCTATGGGCGCGTCCAGGCAGCAGCATTCGCGAAGTGCAAACCGCACTAGAAAAAGATAAAGACGTTAATTTCAATACAGTCATGACGGTGATGAATCGCCTCGTGGACAAGGAGCTGCTCCACAAGTCGCAGAAGGGCCGAACGTCACTGTACCATCCGGTACAGAGCAGGGAGGAGTTTATGAACGACCAATCCAAGGAATTGTCACATGAGTTGGTGGATGAATTCGGGGCACTTGCTGTGAATCACATGCTGGATGCGCTGGATGAAGCAGATGCAGGGCTGATTGAGCGGCTGGAGCAGAAGATTAAGCAATGGAAAAAGGATAGCGATTGACATGTGGAAGGCCCGCTCGAAGCTGTTGTTTACCGTCGGGTTTGGCATTCCGTTATTCGTGTTCATGCAGATGTTCATGTACGCGATGTACAAAATATTTGGTTGGGACATTCCGTTTAATCTGCTCTGGCTATGTAATCACTGGATGAGCAGGCTGGGTTGGTTATCCATGGGGCATGTTCTTATGGCACTGGTGCTCCTGACGTTTGCCGGTACAGGCTGGCTGCTGTTCGATCGCATGATCAAGACAAGTGCAGCGGTACGGAAGCTTCGGTCGTTGGAAGACGGGGCCATGTCTCGTAAACTTGAGGCGCGGTACCGTCAACTGAAACAACCTCGATTCATTGTGGTGGACAAGCCGTCACCGGTTGCATTTACGATTGGTCTGTGGAAACCCTGTATAGTGCTTTCCACAGGGCTGCTCACGATGCTGGATGCTGAAGAAGAAAGAGCAGTTGTGTACCATGAGGTGCATCATCTGTGGCATCGTGATCCACTCAAGACGACATTGCTTTCGGTATTTGCCGTCATGATGCCTTATATTCCGGTGTTAAAGCATACTTCAAAACATTACAATATCATTCGAGAAATTCTGGCTGACAATGAAGCGATTGAACGTACGGGGAACGCCGCGGGCATTGGTAGTGCACTGCTCAAACTGATCCGAGCTTGCCCTGAACCTTGGAGGATTAGAGAGACAGCTATTCAATCGTCTTTTGCCGATACTTCGGTGAATGTACGTATTTCCCGTCTATTAGACCCGGAACAGGATGTTACGCTGACGCTTCCCCGCTATGCGGTATTCATTTCTGCCACAGTGATCCTGCTGCTGTCTGTCTTGTTTGTTTGGTCAATTGGTTGAAATTTAACGTTGAACTTAAACTCCAAGGAGGAAGATGAATATGAATAGAAGTGTGGAGATTGGGTTATTTTTCTCAAGGATCATGATTGGTCTCATCTTTGTATTACATGGTTGGAGCAAATTCGAAGGTGGAATTAGCGGTACAGTCGGTTTCTTTGAAAGTATCGGCATTCCTGGTTTTCTGGCATCGGTTGTGGCGATCATTGAATTGGTGGGTGGTGCAGCCATGATTCTGGGGTTAGGAACACGTGTATTTGCTGCGTTGTTCATCGTAGTTATGGGTGGGGTTCTGCTTACTGCCAAAGTAGGGCAGCCGTTCATGAGTGGTACCGAGTTTGATTACCTGCTGCTGGCGGGTTCATTGACACTACTCTTCACAGGCAGCCGTTTCCTGGCGGTGGATCATTTCTTCTCTAGACAAGGGAACGCTCGACAGAATGTGAGTGCATAACGGGTATATCACCATCGAGTAGGGATGGACTAACAATTTCATTCAAGCAGGTATATCCTGTATAGAAGCCTTTTCTCGCTAGTTCGGATACGCGTAATTATACGTGTGAACCATTCGAACCGGGAGAAGGCTTTTTGTTTTGGACGAAAAGCCCATCGATTTGGTACAATGAGAATAAGTATGCTACTAAGAAAAAATAAGAGAACATATAGGAGGATGTCTTTATGATTAACGTCATTCCATCCGATTCCCGTTCCAGCTTCGACCGGGGCTGGCTGCGCGGCAATCACAGCTTTTCCTTTGGTGAATACCAGGACCCGGAGAATACTGCGTTTGGACCCATGCGGGTAGCTAACGATGATGTAATTGCCCCTGGTCGTGGTTTCGGGGCACACCCGCATAGTGATATGGAGATTGTGTCCATCGTTCTGAACGGGAAGTTGCGTCATGAAGATAACCTGGGCAATGTGGCTGTTACATCATTTGGTGGAATTCAGCGCATGTCAGCAGGCAGTGGTATGATCCATACCGAACACAATGCCTCCGATTCTGAAGAAGTGCGTATATTACAGCTTTGGTTCATGCCACATACGAAAGGGCTTGAGCCGTCTTATGAGACAACTTCTTTTGATCCAGACGCACTCGCGGGAGCACTCGTACCCGTGGTATCCCCTGAAGGTGGGGCGCGTATCGCATCCATTCAACAGGATATGACCATCTATCTTGGCCGATTGGCTGCAGGTCAGACTTTAACATATGAACAGGCTGCAGATCGCCGCATGTACATTTTTGCCATTGAAGGAAAGCTTGGCTTGAACGGAGAGTATCAGCTAAATGAAGGGGATACGGCTCGTGTGGAACAGACGACATCCATGAACCTGGATGCAAGCGAGGACGCTTTCTATATGTTGATCGATCTGCCCTAGATTACCGAAATAGATTGAAACTCCAAGATCAAAGGAGGAATTACGTTTATGACGCAGCAGGAATGGTTCATGGTTAAGCATGCAGTGACAGGGCGAGGGTTAGTGAACAGCAAAACAGATTCGATGTCCTATCGCTATCAAAGAGAAGGCACTGGGTTTGTTTTTACCGTGACGGGTCTGGAACAACAGGTGGTAGATAGCATTATGGAGCTTAGACAGGAGCTCAATGTGTTTCGATTTGTACAGCGTAAAGATCAGCCCTTGGTGAAGCACTGGTATTACGTTCAGGGAGACCGGGTGCAGTATGATGGAGAAAGCCATACATTGACGATATATGCGGAATCTGAGATCCGCTATGTTCCTGAAGATTATTTTGCCGACTAACTGAATCATTAAAAAGGCCTTCCAATTGGAAGGCCTTTTTCCTTATATACAATTAAACTTGAATTATATGTGTTTCAGGTTGTTTCATGAAATTTAGAAAAAGAGAAGCAGAGGAAGGTTGACATGACGAAATTAATATCGATATAATTACTCTAATTGATAATGAGTATCAATATCAAGTTGAACTAAGTAGAGCAGCTACAAGTGTTTTACGGCTATTGGTGAGGGGATTAGTAGAGAGATGAAGTTAGGCTATATGTTGATCGTGCTGGCTTTTTTGTCTATCGTGTACCTGTTTATTGGCAATTCAGCAATTTCGCCCATGGATATATTTCATTTGACCCCAGTCCAGCTTCAGGTGTTACAAGTCAGTCGTTTTCCCCGTCTAGTCAGCATCCTTGTCGCAGGTATCAGTATGAGTGTCATTGGACTAATCATGCAGCAGCTGACACGCAACCGATTTGTTTCTCCGACAACGGCCGGAACAATGGACTCAGCCCGGTTAGGTATCCTTGTTACTTTGATGTGGTTTCCCGGTGCTTCTCCACTGCAAAAAATGTTGGTCGCTTTTGCCTTCGCACTGGCTGGAACGCTAATTTTTATGCGGATACTGGAGAAAGTCAAATTCAAGGATACGATATACATTGCTCTCCTTGGTTTGATGTTTGGCAATATTGTAAGTTCAGTCACGACCTTTTTTGCTTACAAAAACGATTTGATCCAGAACATGTCGTCCTGGCTGCAAGGTGACTTCTCCACGATTATGAAGGGACGTTATGAACTGATCTATATCAGTATTCCGCTGCTCATTATCGTATATCTGTTCGCTAATCGCTTTACACTTGCGGGCATGGGTGAAGATTTCTCAACCAACCTTGGACTGGCTTATCGTAAAGTGGTTAATCTCGGACTGATTCTGGTTGCCATGGTTTCAGCGGTCGTCATTATTACGGTAGGTACAATCCCGTTTCTGGGTCTTGTAGTACCAAATATTGTGACGTTGTATAAGGGGGACAACTTGCGGGATACATTGCCTCATACGGCAGTGCTCGGTGCGATTTTTGTTCTGGTCTGCGATATTTTGGGTCAATTGATTATTTATCCTTATCAGCTCTCCATCAGTTTGACTGTGGGAGTTGTAGGTAGCGTGCTGTTTCTGTATTTATTGCTTCGAAGAAAGGCTTATGAATCATGAGAATGAAGTATACGGCGAATACCTGGAAGTTTGGCATTTTGATTGCAGCGGCAGTGTTGTTAATTGGTGTATTTCTGGTCATTCAATCCGGGGGCAACTGGGATTATATTCTGCCTCGCAGAGGGAAAAAGATTCTTGCCATTGTGCTCACAGGTGCCTGCATCGCGTATTCCACTGCCATTTTCCAAACGATAACCAACAACCGAATTCTTACGCCTGGCATTATGGGGCTCGATTCCCTGTATATGTTGTTTCAGACCTTTGCCGTGTTTGTGTTTGGGAGCACGCATATCAGCTTTGTGAACAAAAATCTTAACTTTGCGGTATCTGTTCTGTTAATGAGTCTGTTTGCTCTACTCCTGCATCAGTTCATGTTCCGTAGAGAACGGGGGCGCAATATCTATTTGCTGCTGCTCGTTGGCCTTATTCTGGGTACGCTGTTTCAAAGCATGTCCTCCTTTATGGAGGTGCTGATTGATCCCAATGAGTTCCTTGTGCTGCAGGGCAAGATGTTTGCGAGTTTTAACAATGTGAATACGGATTTGCTGATCATCTCAATGGTGGCCATTATTTTGATCCTGCTGTATGCACAGAGGTTTACCAAATATCTCGACGTACTGTCCCTCGGCAAAGATCACGCGGTTAATCTTGGCGTGGACTATCAATACATCGTGAAAAGGTTGCTGCTGGTTGTGATGGTTCTGGTGTCGATCTCCACAGCGCTGGTCGGCCCAATCATGTTCCTGGGACTGCTGGTCGTGAATCTGGCGCATCAGATATTCCGATCACATCGTCATAAAGTGCTGATCTGGGGTTCAGTCATTATAGCCGTGGTTTCATTGGTCGGTGGACAGCTCATTGTAGAGCGAGTATTTACTTTTGCCACTACAGTAAGTGTCATTATCAATTTTGTAGGCGGTGTGTACTTCATCTATTTACTGCTAAAGGAGAATAAGTCGTGGTAGAAGTCAGAAATGTAACCAAACAATACGGCGGCGTCCGGGTAGTGGATGACGTATCACTGAATATTGCCAAAGGGAAAATCACTTCATTTATTGGTCCCAATGGTGCAGGCAAAAGCACACTGTTATCCATGATCACCAGGCTAATCAGCAAGGATACAGGACAAGTCCTGATCGAAGGGCAAGAGATCGAAGGCTGGAAGAACAAGGATCTGTCCAAAAAAATATCAGTTCTCAAACAATCCAATCACATAAATATCAGGTTGACGGTGGAGGACCTAGTTGCTTTTGGCCGTTTTCCTTATTCACAAGGAAGACTCACGGCAGAGGATCGGCAGTGGATTCAGGAAGCCATCGATTATATGGAGCTGACTCCATTCCGCAAAAAGTATTTGGATGAGCTAAGCGGTGGACAGCGGCAACGGGCTTACATTGCCATGGTTATCGCGCAGAACACCGAGTATATTCTCCTCGATGAACCCTTGAATAATTTAGACATGAAACATTCCGTGCAGATTATGAAGGTGCTTCGCAAAATGGTGGATGAATTGGGCAAGACCATTGTTATTGTCATTCATGACATCAATTTTGCCTCCTGTTATTCAGACTATATCGTTGCACTTAAAGATGGGCGTGTCGTGCAGGAAGGTAAGACGGAGGACATCATTGATACGGATGTATTGCAGAAAGTATATGACATGCACATCCCTGTGCAATGGATTGATGGGCGTAAGATTTGTGTGTATTTTGCTTGAAAAAGTTAAACCAATATAGAGAGAGCGAGAGGTGTCTATTTATGAAAAAGGGTTGGTTGTTTACGTTGCTTGTGGTGATGTCGGTTGTTCTGGCAGCTTGCGGTGGAAGTAAAACAGCAGAAAATACAGGTGCCAGCAGTGGCACTGGATCAGAAGCGAATGCAGCAGCAGATCAGTCCAATGATGAAATCGTCATTAAACATAAACTTGGCGAAACAACAGTGAAGAAGAATCCGGAGAAAGTGGTTGTATTCGACTATGGTGTGCTGGATACATTGGATCAGCTTAGAGTAGAGGTTGCCGGTGTACCTCAGGAGGGAGTTCCCTCTTATCTGGAAAAGTATAACGATGCAAAGTACGCCAATGTTGGCGGTTTGAAAGAGGCTGATTTTGAGAAAGTAAATGCTTTGAAGCCTGACCTGATTATCATCTCAGGACGACTGCAAGACTCCTATGAAGAGCTGAGCAAGATTGCACCGACCATTTATATGGCGGTAGACACAGAAGATTATATGAACTCCCTGACTTCGAATGTGAAGACGCTTGGAGAGATCTTTGGTAAAGAAAAAGAAGCAGAAGAGGCACTGGCATCCATTGATACCTCTGTTAAAGCTTTAAATGATAAAGTAACGGCTGCTGGAAAGAATGCACTGGTTGTTCTGACGAACGAAGGCAAATTGAGTGCTTATGGTGCAGGTTCCCGATTTGGTATCATTCATGATGTGTTCGGTTTTACTCCGGCAGATGCAAATATTGAAGTGTCGACCCATGGACAAAGCGTTTCATTCGAATATGTTATGGAGAAAAATCCGGATTATCTGTTCGTGGTAGATCGGAGTGCAGTGGTTGCAGGCAGTGGTGAGGCAACGCCTGCCAAACAGGTGGTCGAGAATGATTTGGTCAAAAATACGAATGCTTATAAAGACGGACACATTGTTTATCTTGACCCAGATTACTGGTACTTGTCCGGCGGTGGTTTGGAATCCATTCAGGAAATGATTAAAGAAGTGGACAAGAGTATCAATTAAGTGAATGAAGATTTGATGCAAACTTTTGATGAAACCCCAAAGGTCTCTGTAATTCATACAGAGGCCTTTTTTGTTGTCTGAAATGAAGATGCCATTGGATATTTTATAAAAAGACCACATAATTCTGCGCGCTCTGGCACAAGCTACCTTGTATAAAAAAACAGGAACGGAGGGGCGGCATATGGCGGACAAAACATCAGGGAAAGATGGTTCCAAGGATTCAGAAAAGAAGAAACACATCCCCTTAGGGCTGCCGTCTCCCCCTATTCTGAAACAACCGATAGGCCTTTCACATGAAAGCCATATGTTGGCACTGGAAGACATTTTCTCGGATTGCTCGGATGTGATCTTCCGCAATGTCAAGATTTCACCTGAAGTGGAAGGACTACTGGTGTACATCGAAGGCATCGTGAATTCGACGGATATTCAGGATCATATGCTTCGGCCTCTGATTCGTGGTCTGATCGAACAACGAACCGATGAACCTGCAGCTCCTCTGGATGATACACGTATCGCCCTGACGCAGGTGAAGAAAGTGGATACCTGGGCAGACGCAGCGGATGGTGTGCTTGAATCCTCTGCACTTCTGTTGATCAACGGAAGCAAGGAGGCTTGGCTATTCAACGTCAAGGGCGGCATGCGGCGCGGTGTCGAGGAACCCCAGACCGAGTCGGTTATCCGCGGGCCACGCGAAGGCTTCACCGAAACATTGCGCGTAAACACAGCTCTGCTTCGTTTCAAGCTGAAAACACCTGGGCTTAAGATGTTAAGCATGACGATTGGAACCGAGACCAAAACCAATATAGTCCTGTCCTACATCGATGATATTGCCGATCCCAAGCTGATTAAGGATGTCAAAAAACGCCTCAACAAGATTAAGATCGATGGGATTCTTGAGTCCGGGTATATTGAGGAATTGATAGAGGATCATCCGTATTCCCCTTTTCCGCAGATGCATTATACCGAACGTCCAGATACAGTTGCAGGTAACTTGCTGGAAGGGCGATTTGCCATCTTTGTGGATGGTAGCCCGTTTGTCCTTATAGCCCCAGTAACCATGTGGCAGATGCTTCAGGCGAGTGAGGATTATTACGAACGGTTCTTTATCAGCAATCTGGTGCGGTGGATTCGGTTTTTGTTTGTAGCTATCGCGCTATTTCTGCCTGCACTCTATATCGCCATTACAACCTTCCATCAGGATATGCTGCCGACCACGTTGATTCTGAGTATTGCCGGGGCAAGGGAGGCCATTCCGTTCCCTGCACTGGTTGAAGCCCTCATTATGGAGCTATCATTCGAGGCTTTGCGAGAAGCGGGGGTCAGGTTACCCAAAACGGTAGGTCAGGCCGTCAGCATTCTGGGGGCACTCGTGATTGGACAGGCAGCGGTTCAAGCGGGTATCGTCTCTGCACCCATGGTTATTATCGTATCCATGACAGGGATTGCGTCTTTCACGATCCCTCGTTTTAACTTTGCCATTACGGTTCGTTTACTGCGTTTTCCGATTATGCTGCTTGCCGGAGCGCTTGGTTTATACGGCATTGTGTTCGGACTGGTGCTGATCTCGGTTCATCTGACGCAAATGACTTCTTTCGGTGTACCGTATTTGTCGGGCCTCAGTCCCTACAGCAAAAAGGATACCAAGGATATTGTTATTCGTGCACCATGGTGGAAAATGATCAATCGTCCTTCAACGGTTCATCGTGACCAGCAGCGGATGAATGAGAAAATCAACGGTTCACCTGAAGCTGAGGAGGGGTGGTAAGCACATGTTTTTTGTCCATAAACGGCATGTTGTCGCCATCATGCTCCTATGTACCATTTTCATATCAGGGTGCTGGGATCGGAAGGAAATTAATGATATAGCTTTTGTGATTGGTCTCGCCATCGACAAGGAAGAGGATAATTACAGAACCAGTCTGCAAATTGCCCTTCCCGGCCAATCCGGTTCCACTGGAAGTGAGGGTGGTGGTGGGGGCACAAGTGGCGATAAATCGTGGTTCATGTTATCCAATACAGCCAAAACGTTGCGCGGAACATCTATTGAAGGCCAAAAGGCACTTTCCCGTGAGCTTTATTATGCACATCGGCGTACCATGCTGATCGGAGAGGAGCTTGCACGTGAAGGCGTTGCTCCCATGCTGGACCTACTTACGCGTTACCCGCTTAACCGACTCTCTGCTCTACCTATTGTTACCAAAGGTTCTGCTTACAAGGTGCTGAATACCGATGCGCCGATTGAAAAATTTCCTTCGGAAATGGTACGTGAACTGTGCTTTCTGAATATGCGCAGACCACGTTCTCTCAAGACGTTCACGGATGCGATTCTTTCCGAGGGGGTAGATCCATTCCTGCCTGTCGCCTCGACCGTTGACAATGTGCCGAGCAACTGGAAGGACGTCAAGACGAACATCAAGTTGGATGGACTCGCCATCTTTAAGAAGGACAAACTGATAGGCATGATTGAAAAAGCGCCTGCTGGTGCACTTATATTGGCTATGGGTGAAGCTAACGAGCCAGAAATTATGGTTAAGGCTCCTCGTGGGAAAGGTGATATTTTCATCAAGCTGAACGAAAACAACTCTACATTACATCCTCATATTGAAAATGGAAAAATATTGGTGACGATTGAACTTTATGCCAAGGGAGTCTTGGTGGACAACGAGTCGAACTACGGTGACCTGAGAGAGCAAGAGATTAAGAACCTGAATCAAGCACTTCATCAGAAAATCCAGGATGACATCAAGGAAGGGATAAGGCTGATTCAGAAAGAATATCCTGCCGATATTTTGGGTTTGGGTCGCTCGATTCACCAACATCTGCCCAAAGAATGGGACAAGGTTAAGGATCGTTGGGATGATATTTATCCGAGTGTAAAAGTTGTGGTTGAACCACATATCGTTATTGAAAATGTAGGAGTTATCAACAAACCGTTTGGATTACCTGAGGAGGATATCGTCCATGATTAAGCCGCTGCTGTTCACTTATTTGGGTATAGTCGTTGCCGTAATCATCATGGACTTCAAACATTTGAAGCAGGCAGCGGCTATTAATCGCTGGTTATCCTACGGACTGATCGCCATCAGCGCCGGGATTTGGTTCTATGTAACGAATTTGAGCAAAACAGTCTTCGTCACGACATGGCTTACCCAATTCATTCAGCGGTGGCTACCGTTACCATAAGGCTTTTTCAACGAATAAGCATGAAAGATAAGACAGAAAGGAGGTATTCCATGAATCAAAAAGTGACCAGTCGTCAGTTGGTGCTGCTCATCATGCTGCTCAGTATTACAGGTACGTTGATTCAGCCCCATGCACAAGCCATCTTTTATGCTGAACAGCACGCCTACTTATCCTATATCCCCGTGTTTCTTGTCATGGTGGCATCCCTATGGATGTTAAGCCGTGTTCAGCGACGGTTCCCCGATCAGGATCTGTTTGAATCTCTGGTGGAGCGTTTCCCCTTTTTGGGACGTGTGACAGGACTGTTGTATATCCTGTTTTTTCTCTTTATATTTGCCCGTGATATCCGCCTAATCGGTGACTATGTAAGCATTACCTTGCTGGAGACGACCCCGATTTCCATAATTTTATTGACCCTGTTGGTCATGGCTGTTTTTATCGTGAGGGGAGGGCTAGGGTCCTTAATTGGGATGTCAGAGCTGTATGTTACTTTGTTTATGCTGAATTCGTTGATTTTGCCGTTTATGCTTATTCAGCAAATAAACATGGATAATCTCATGCCGTATTTTGACATTGATGTTGCGGGTGTTGGCAAAGGAAGCTGGTACATATTTTCCTTTTTTGGAGAGATGATTGCAATTCCCTTTGTAATTAAGGGAAGTGATTTCCGATTCAAGTCGGTCATGTGGGGGATTACGATCGCAGCCCTGTTAATGATTCTGATTATCGTCGAAACTATCTTGGCAGTGGGGGTACCCATCGCATCCAGGTTGGTATATCCCTCCTATGAGCTTGCAAGGCAGCTGCAAATCAGTGATTTCCTTGATCGGTTTGATCTTGCACTAGCAGCGGCAACTCTACCTACAATGATTACCAAAATTGCATTTGATCTGTACTTTGTCTGTTGGGGAATGAAACGAATGATTCCAAAAGTTTCGGGTAAAGTGATGACAGGACCCGTGGCTTTGGTTGGTTACGTGTGTAGTTTCTGGTTTTTCAAAAACGCGGTTCAGCTCTTTCGCTTTACAAGGGAATGGACATGGATTGGGATTGTGTTCGAGATACTATTTCCCATCATACTCTTTGTGTTCCTTCGTCCTCGCAAAAATGGTGCGAAAAATCGTCAAGCAACGGATGACCAGAAGCAAAAGCAGCAACCAAAAGAGGATAAACAAGGGAAAGCATCACAGGAACGAGATGAGCCTGACAAAAGTAAACGTGATGGACATCAGGGTGGAGAACTACAGCCTTCCTGATATATCCCATCAAAAATCGTTATAGATGAACCGCCGAAAAGAGGGGAAACTCGGTTTCCCTCCATAGAAGTACCCTGTATACTGTAGTCAGACTGATGACTTTCGGCTGAATTAACGGGGGGAACATGGATGGCTCAACATTTGGCAGGTATACGCGTAGCATTGACCGGACCACGAAAATCCAAAGAGATGTCTTTGCTGGTTGAGAAAATGGGCGGGATTCCACTAGTCCGACCTGCACAGGGAACTGTTTTTCTGGACGATCGTAATATTCGAGATGGTCTGGTATCCTGGATATCCGACCCGCCAGACTGGACGGTATTAACCACGGGTATGGGATTGGACGCTATTTTTGATATGGCTGAGGATATGGAGATTGCTGATCAATTGCTGGACGTATTATCGGAATCCTTGATTGCAGCAAGAGGGTACAAAACAGTCAATGCACTCCGAAAACGTAAACTGACACCGCTGGTACGGGATGATGATGGCAGCACAGACGGGCTGATTCGTGAATTTGCGCCTCATGAACTTAAGGGACAGAAGGTCATGTTGCAACTGCATGGGGAAACCGCGCCCAAGTTGGTCGGTTGGCTGGAGGAACAAGGGGCGCAAGTACGTCAGGTGCTTCCTTATCGTCACGTCCCGCCCGAAGAGGGCGAACTGGAACAGTTGTTGAATGAAATTTTGCTGCATGAGGTGCATGCTGTCGCGTTTACTAGTGGGCCGCAAGTGCGGTTTTTGGTTGAATACGCGGCGTCAAAGGGCAAGCTCGAATCCATGCAGGAAGCCTTCCGGCAAGGCGTAGTGCCTGCTTCGGTGGGTAGGGTTACGGCAAACGCAATGCGTGAAGAAGGTATTGAGGCGCTCGTAGTCCCAGAGGATGAGAAGATGGGGGCACTAATCGTTGAACTGGGGCGTTATTACGCTGCCCGATCTGCGGACAAGGCTCAACTGCTGCAATAATATGTGATCCCGCCTGGAGTCATATTAAGCGTTGAATGAAACGCATTTAAGATGCCAAGTTGTTCCCGGTTCTGATCCGATATATGGATCAGAACTTTTTTTGTTGCTTGTCTCTGTGATCGGATCATTCCCTATAAGCTGAATGAAACTGATTCAAGGGAATTCACCTGAGACTTTGGTCATGAAGTTAGTTGTACCCATTCATAATTAAAGGTTTTTGGATAATAATGTGGAATGAATTAAAGACAGATTAAGCTTGTGAGGGAGGGACAGCATGATGAAAACCGTATGTGTAACCGGGGCGGCCCGGGGACTGGGGTTAGCTCTGACGGCACAAATGCTGAAGAGAGGTTATATCGTTTATGCAGCAGGGTTGGACATGGAAGAGTCAGAAGGAATTCGTCTTCTGACGGATGCCTTTCCAAAACATTTACGCGCCATCGAACTGGACATTGCGGATGATCTGTCCGTAGCTTTGTTCACGGAGACACTTAAGCTGGATACAGAGCATTTGGATATGCTTATCAATAATGCGGCTATACTAGGAAGTATTACGGATCATATCCGCGGACCGTTAAATATGGCGGAGATGGCAGAAGTATTCAACGTAAATACCTTGGGGACATTGCGTGTGACTCATGCCCTGTTGCCCCTCCTTCTTCAAGGGACAAACAAGCTGATCGTCGATATATCTTCGGAGGCAGGCAGTATTGAGCAGTGCAGCCGGGATGGATGGTTTGCCTATTGTATGTCCAAATCTGCGTTAAACATGCAGGCCCGCCTTGTGCATAATGGTCTGAAGAATGAGGGTGGGCAAGTGATGCTGATACATCCCGGCTGGGTACAGAGTTATATGAGCGGGGAATTGAATACCGATGCAGACCTTACGCCAGATCAATCGGCTCAGCATATCACAGCACTCATCGATCGCCATAAGGAGTTCATGGGCGATCAGCCCGCGTATGTAGATTACAAGGGCGATACCCTTCCTTGGTAATTCTGTTAGAGGTAATTTGAAAGGAGTTTTTATTGATGGATCATCGTAAAAAAGCGTTATTACTTGGTGATTATACTCATCCGGACTGGCATCCGCTGCAAGGGGTGGATGCGGAAATTAGTCGGATTTTTCACGATACTATGACTGTGCAGTGCAGTGAGAATCGCAACATGCTGCTGCAAGAAAATATAACTGGATTTGATGTGTGTATCTGTTACATGGATGATTGGAAGGGGAAAGTCTCTCCACAGCAGACGGCAGGCTTATTGTCCTATGTTAGTAATGGAGGTGGACTGGTCATTATACATAACGGAATTTCGCTCCAAAATCGTTATGAGCTGAAGCAGATGATCGGTGCCAAATTCCTGCATCATCCACCTTATGCCCCACTAGAGTTCACAGTAACTGCAGAGAGCCATCCAGTGACGGAAGGCATTTCCGGATTTACGATGGAGGAAGAGCCTTATCAGTTCGAGTTCGGTTCATTTGCCGAAACGAAAATTCTGCTGGAGTATCAATCCGAAGAAGGGCCGAAGCCCGCAGCTTGGGCGCATAGATATGGTCTTGGACGCATTGTTTACTTGATGCCAGGACATCATGTACCATCTTTTGCCCATGAAACCTATCGTCAGTTAATTCTGCAGGCAGGAAAATGGGCTGCGCGCTACGTGTAGCCGTACCGTTTCTTTTGTGAGCAGCTGATTAGGGGTATACTATAGAGATCAACGAAGAGGAGGATGACAAGAATGAGCGATTTGTTCAAAAAGGCAATCTCGTTAGGGCTCGGTCTTACTGTTGTAAGTAAGGAGAAAATTGAGAAAACCGTGGATGATCTGGTTAAGCGCGGGGAACTGGCGCCTGGTGAATCCAAAGCGTTGGTTGAACGCCTGATGGAACGGGGCGATGAAGAGCAGGGCCAGTTCAAAAGAATGATTCACGAACAGGTCAAGCGCGTCCTTCAGGAAGTGGGCGTTCCATCCGAGAGTGATGTAACCAGTTTGGAACAGCGTGTTGCCGTCCTTGAGAAAAAGCTTGCGGAACTGGGTCACACACCACAGCTTCAACCTGATGTATCCCCAGCTCCACTTGAAGTTCCTCCTCTCAAAGGAAACGAGATCGAGTAGATGGCTGTGCGAATCAAACATGTCGGCAGATACCGGGAAATTGCCATGGCGCTGGTGCGTCATGGCTTCGGTTATATGGTCGAGGAGCTGGGTTTGTTCCAGCTGCTGGCCATACCCCGGCGGTGGATGTCGCGTGAAGCCCACACCACCAAGACGCTGAGTGAACGCATACGACTCGTGCTGCAGGAGCTGGGGCCGGCTTTCGTTAAGCTGGGGCAACTGGCAAGCACAAGGGCAGACTTGTTGCCCGAGTCTGTGATCCGGGAATTGGTGAAGCTGCAGGATCAGGTCCCACCGTTTTCCTCGGAGACGGCACGGGGTATTTTGGAACAGGAATTGGATACACCGCTGGAGGAGATCTTTTCCCGGTTCGAGGATACCCCTGTGGCTGCGGCTAGTATTGGACAGGTGCATCTGGGTAAACTCCGAAGCGGTGAGGCCGTAGCTATTAAGATTCAGCGGCCCGGCATATCGCGTATCGTTCAGCGCGATCTAGATATTTTACGAGAATTGACAGCGATGGCGGAGAAACGCTGGGATTGGGTGAAGCAATATCAGATCCCCCAAATGGTAGAAGAGTACGCCCAGGCACTGATGGCTGAGCTGGATTATACCGTCGAGGGACGTAATACGGAAAAGATTGCACAGCAATATCAGCAGGATAGCAAAGTGAAAATACCACTGATCTATTGGGATCAAACTTCTTCTCGTGTGCTCACCATGGAGTACATCGAAGGCATCAAGCTCAATGACCGTGACGAGTTGATTAAACGTGGGCATGATCTGAATAACATTGCGCAGCGGCTGGTGGATTCGTTGTTGAATCAGATTTTCATTCATGGATTCTTTCATGCGGATCCACATCCGGGCAATCTGATGGTTCTGAAGGATGGCAGGCTTGCCTTTATTGACTTCGGCATGGTAGGAAGTCTGAGCGATGAGATGAAGCAGCACCTGGCTTCGCTCATTATTGGATTGATGCGCAAAGATACGGACAGCATGATTCGGGCGATTGAGAAGCTGGGCATGATGCCGGATGATATGGATCTGAGAGGGCTTCATAACGATCTGGACAAGCTGCGCAGCAAATACTACGATATTCCCTTCTCCAAAATCAGCGTGGGTCAGGCATTGAATGATCTGTTCGGCGTGGCGCAGCGACATCGGGTTGTGATGCCTGCCGACATTCTGCTGCTAGGGAAATCGCTACTCACGATGGAAGGTGTCATCGAACATCTCGATCCTTCCTTGAGTATCGTAGATATGGCAGAACCATTTGGTCGAAAGCTGATCAAGGAACGCTTCAATCCTGGGAGGATCAAGAACCGTCTGTTCCGCAGTGCTGCGGATATGGCCGAAAGTGTCATGGGTCTGCCAGGACAGTTAAGGCAATTGTCTTCCATTATTAGCAAAGGTAAGCTGAGGTTGGAGATCAGTGTCCCCGAACTGGATGCGCTCATGCGCAGAATGGACCAGATCAGTAATCGGCTGTCTTTTAGTATTGTACTGCTCGCATTTTGTATCATTATGGTTGGATTGATCATCGGTTCTTCGATCAGTCACCAGTCAACCATGCTGTGGGATATTCCGGTCATTGAGATCGGTTTTCTGGTAGCCATTCTGATGGTGGCCTTCTTGCTCTATTCGATATTTAAATCGGGGAGATTTTAAGTGTAGACGTAATCAAGAGAGTCGTTAACGCTTCCTGTCAGGGGAGCATTGGCGGCTTTTTTTGTTTGGGCATGGACGGGAATATTTAAACAAGATAAACAGAGCATAACTGAGATATTTTACATAAATAAGAGATAATAAAAGATAATATACCAATTACGGATACATACTCTGTTCGTGTAGAAGAGACTCTAGGACTATAATAATAGGTCAGTACATTAACGGACCCGGTTTTTCTGAGAGGGGAAAACCTAGAGAGATTGTGATTGGCTCACGATGTCTCAAAAGCAAGACACCTGAATGTTGTAGTGGAAATAAGAGGTGCACACTGGAACGGATGAGACATGTTCAGACATGGTATCGGATAACTTATTCGGATCATGGTCAATCCAACATGTTTTCAACTTATATAGACACATTTTTGCGGGAGGGTATTCCGCTGTTTTGTGTTGTTTGTTGTAGTTGCTCAGTGACGAACCATTCCATTGCCGTTCAGGAGATAAGTCAAATTTGAGTTTAAATACGTAGGAGGACCGGCAAAGGACGATATGAATACTTTAAAACAACAATGGTTTGGTAACATTCGCGGGGACGTGCTGGCAGGTATTACGGTAGCGCTGGCGCTTATTCCGGAAGCCATTGCCTTCTCGATCATTGCGGGTGTCGATCCGATGGTGGGATTGTATGCTTCGATTACGATTGCCATCGTGATCTCGATTGCGGGCGGAAGACCGGGCATGATCTCGGCCGCAACGGGTGCTATGGCGGTACTGATGGTGGGACTCGTCAAGGATTATGGCGTGGAGTATCTTTTTGCTGCTACAATTCTGACAGGTATAATCCAGTTTATTCTGGGAATTTTCAAGGTTGGTCGGTTTATTACATTTGTGCCTCATTCGGTACTGACCGGGTTTGTGAACGCGCTGGCGATTCTGATCTTTATGGCTCAGCTGACCCATTTCACAGGTGCGAACTGGATCATGTATGCGATGGTAGCGGGTACGCTGGCGATCATTTATATTTTGCCACGGTTTTTCAAAAGTGTTCCGGCTCCACTGATTGCCATTGTGATTATGACGATCATTACGGCGCTATTACATCTGGACGTCAAAACTGTAGGGGATATGGGGAATCTTACGAGTACCCTGCCTATGTTCCATCTGCCGAATATCGACTGGTCTCTCAATACGCTAATGATTCTGCTGCCGTATTCGTTCACGATGGCTCTGGTAGGTTTGCTGGAATCTTTGCTGACTGCAACGATTGTGGATGAAATGACCGAGACCAAGAGCAGCAAAAACCGTGAAGTACGTGGTCAGGGGATTGCCAACTTTGTTAATGGCCTTTTCGGTGGCATGGGTGGTTGCGCGATGATTGGACAGTCGGTTATTAATGTGAAGTCTGGTGGTCGAGGTCGATTATCGACATTTACGGCTGGCGCTTTTCTGGCCATATTGTTGTTATTGCTTAGTGGTGTGGTGAAAGAGGTGCCAATGGGCGCACTCGTAGGTGTGATGTTTATGGTGTGCATCGGTACGTTTGACTGGAGCTCCATCAAGAACATTGCGCGTGTGCCACGTGCGGAAGCCTTCGTTATGGTAGTCACAGTTGCCATTGTGGTGTATACCCACGATCTGTCTATCGGTGTGATGGTCGGCGTTGTGCTTAGTGTGCTTCATTTTGGTTGGAAACAGACCAAGATTCGTGTGCAGGCATATGAGGAGCAGGGGCAGAAGGTCTATCGGGTCCACGGACCGTTCTTCTTCGGTTCATCTTCCCGCTTCGTCGATGAGTTCAATGCTGAGGCTGATCCGCAGGAAATCACGATTGATTTTGGTGGCTCACATATTTGGGATAATACGGCGGTTGTTGCCATTGGTAAAGTGAAGTTCAAATATGCGAAGCTGGGCAAAACGGTGCATCTGCGCGGACTGAACGAGGAAAGCTCTCGTTTGCTTGAGAAGAGCGGATTTGCTACGGTGCAAGGGCACAGTTCCTAATTCATAGCTATAGTTGAATCCAAATGAGTATCATTGATAGATGATAGGTGCTGTCCTGCAAGTCATGATGGATCATGACAGGGACGGCCCTTTTTTGTTTATATCAGCAAAATGCTTAGTTAGTTGAGGTCTATAGCGTGGCTGAAGTTCGTCACAATTTCACAGGTTTCCATGACTGCGGTATAAGGTCTGTATGATTCGTTAAGGCTTTAAACACAACGATCCGGGACATTTGTGGACAAATGCAGGAAAGTAACGCCTGATCCCCTTTTGTTTTGCTTGACTAACGTGTAAACTACAGGGTATGGAGAAGAAGAGCAACGGACCGATTGCTTTTTAAAAAATTCATTTCATAATCATGATTGATATACGGAAAACTAGTCTTGATTGAAGCCAAGTGAAAGCAATTATGAAATGGACTTATCTAAATGAATATACAGAGGTGTAACGATTGGCAAACTTTGAACAACTGGGCATTCGCCCGGAATGGTGCGAGATCCTGAAACATCAGGGCATCGCCGTGCCGACTCCGGTACAGGAGCGTTCGATTCCGGTATTGCTGGGTGGGCGTGATATTATTGCTGAGGCACAGACGGGTACAGGGAAAACACTGGCTTTTTTGCTGCCGATTATTCAGAAAATTAATGTATCCGACCGCTCGCCGCAAGCACTGATTATTGCCCCTACGCGGGAGCTGGCGCTGCAAATTACGGAAGAAGCGAAGAAGCTGACTGCAAACGACGATAAGCTGCATGTTCTCGCGGTATACGGCGGACAAGATGTGGACAAACAGCTGCGCAAGCTGCAAAACGGCACACAGATCGTGATTGGTACGCCGGGACGTCTCCTGGACCATCTGCGTCGTGGCACGTTGAAGCTGGATAATGTTAAGAAACTTGTGCTGGATGAAGCCGACCAAATGCTGCACATGGGCTTCCTGGATGATGTTGAGACCATCCTTAGTGAACTGCCACACAAACGTCAGACAATGCTGTTCTCGGCAACGATGCCGAAAGGCATTCGCAACCTGGCGAAGAACTACATGAAAGACCCGGAGGATGTGAAGGTATCCTCCAAGTCCGTGATTCCGATCAATCAGATTCGCCAGCAGGTGCTGGAGTGCACGGATCGTGGCAAACTTGAGGCACTTCGCGGCATGATTGATACGTATCGCCCGTACCTGGCAATTGTTTTCTGCCGGACCAAGCGCCGTGCATCCAAGCTGAATGAAGATCTGCGTGAAGCAGGTTATGCGAGCGATGAACTTCATGGTGATTTGTCTCAATCCAAGCGTGAGAACGTAATGAAAGCATTCCGCGACGCGAAATTGCAAATCCTCGTTGCTACGGATGTTGCGGCACGCGGACTGGATGTTGAAGGCGTAACGCATGTATTCAACTACGATATGCCGCATGATGCGGAAAGCTATATCCACCGGATCGGCCGTACGGGTCGTGCTGGCGGCACGGGTCTTGCCGTGACATTTGCAACACAGCACGACAGACCGGAGCTTGCTCGTATTGAGGAAGGCACCAATCAGAAGCTGTCCCGTATCCAGTGGACAAGTGAAGGTCCGCTAGCATCAACTGGAGCAAATAGACGTTCTATCAACAGTCAGGGTGATGAAGAACGTTCTGGCGGACGCTCCGCTGGGACAGGCAGTGCCCGTCGCGGCGCAGGTCGTACCGGCCGCAGCGAAGGCGGACGTGGCGGTCGTGGTGGTTCCCGTGGCGGCGAAGGTGGACGCAGCGGTGGTCGTAGTGGCGGCCGCAGTGGCGACGAGCGCAGCGCAGGCCGTGGTTCCGCGCGCAGCAGCAGCGACAGCAGTCGCGGTGCAGCGGGTCAAGGCGGGCGTGGTGCAGGTCGCAGCGGCGATGAGCGCAGCAGCGGCTGGGGCGGCCGTAGCGCCGACAAGCGCAGCTCCGGGCGCAGCAGTGAAGGTTCACGCCGACCGGACTCCGCAGGACGTGGGCCAGCCAAGAGCGACCGCCGCGATTCTCGTCGCGGGCGTTAATAACGATAAAACCTATGGCAAGTAGTCTGGAAGAACGCCATACATTTTCCAAACATCAAAACACCTCATCCTAGACCTAAGGATGGGGTGTTTTTTCGTCGAAGCTTATATGATAAAAACTATACAATGTCACGCGTGAATCCAGTATGCATGCAGGGGTAAACGAATTTTGGTTCGTCTATATACAGGGATTGAGTTTGCACTAATTTACATTTCGAGTCCATATACATCAGCTCTATACACGAATATCTGCGTACGAATCCCGATATTTCTCGTTATACACCCGACCAACCGACTCCGCCAGACCACCGCGTGCCTTACCAGGATAGAGCTCCAGAGTTCGATAGAGTCTCATAAACCGATCTTTGGGCATAAAGCGCGCGTAGCGGGTAATAAGACTTGGGAACAACTCAATATATTTACTCTTGCGTACAGCAGCGGCGGCTACAGCCGTCAGAATCTGAATCCCGTTGTGCAGTTGCAAAATATTCACTTCGTACGTGGCGATATACCGGATCGCATCTTCACGGACCAATTCGGGCTTCAGCCGTGCGATTTCACCGATATATTCAGCAAGCAGCCGCTCGAAGCTGTGCAGCAGCAGCGGTTTGAGCTGCAGGTCCATATCACTTCGCAGCACGAAGGATTGCAGCAGCGCAACCTGCTGCAGACGAATCCGGTCGTTATAGACGAGTGAACCGATCTCCCTGAGCATTTCATAGGCTAGCGCTTCATCCTGCTTGCGTGCTTCTGCGACAAGAGCCCAATTTCGGTTAATGCCTTGGCGAATCGCTTCTTCATCCTGACGCAGCATGCGTTTAAGTTCACGCTGCTGTTCCACTTGGAAGGATCGCTTTTGCATGAAGATCAATCCAGCCAGAAGCAGCAGGGAGACACTGGCCGCCGCCATCGTTTGGTCTATGGTTTCACCAAAATAAGTGGCCGCTGCACCAAGGATTACCGTAATGAACAAGTCGCGTGCAATCCGACGTTTGACGCGGGAAGAGGAGCGTTCTTCCACTGTGGCAGGGGTGCCGCGTCCACAGGCAGTACAGTGATCTTCCCACAGGCAGGTATACTGGCCACACCGCTTGCAGACACGCAACTTTTGAAATGCATGCGTTGTTCTTATAAAAGGTTTGATGGATACAACTTGTTTATTGCTCATGCTCAATCACACTCGCCATTCAGAATAGTGTAGAGGGTTCGATCGGCATCTTCCCGGGAAACGGGTTTGCGCCGATGAAGCAGGAAAGCAATCACCTTTATAATGACAAAAAGAAACAATATGGCGAGGCATCCGTATGTAACCATAATCCGTTCCTTTCTAGGCATAGTTAAAATATGCGTAGTTATAATGTTTACTGATCGAGCGTCGTTATATTGCAGTTTGCTGGCAATAACTATATCATATTTCCATAGTTGGAACTTTTGTGCCAGCTACTGACATGAATTCGTCGATTTTTGTCAGTCATTACAAAACTGTAACTGAAGATAGGGGTGCTTTTCAGAATTTATTAGTAGACTGTTAAGATTTCCTTAAGGCTTGACGCCTATAATAAACTATTCCCATTTTAATCTCAAACGTGAAGGAGTACACCCAATGCTGCGGACAAGCAAAATACGCTGGCTCAGCGGAACTCTGGTTCTGCTGGCATTTCTAACGCTGCTGCTACCTCAGGCGTTGCTGCCACATGCTGCAGCGGCTCAGGCACAGACAAGCGGAATCGATGCGGTACTTGTAGCCGATGTAAGTAATTCAATGAATACAAGTGACCGTGACAAGATCAGCAATGAAGCCATGAAAATGTTTATTGATATGCTGCCGGTCCAGGGGGACAAGGTAGGGATTGTCGCTTACACCGATCAGGTGGAGCGGGAAAAGGCATTGCTGGAGATTCAGTCCGATGCGGACAAGAGCAGCCTGAAAGATTTTATTGATCAGCTCGGCCGAGGGCCATATACCGATATCTCTGTCGGAGTGGCTGAAGCGGTGAATGTGCTGAACCATGGGGCAGACGCATCTCACTCGCCAATGATCGTGCTGCTGGCTGATGGCAACAACGATTTTAACAAAACCAAAGGTCGCACCCAGTCTCAATCCGATGCGGATCTGGCAAAGGCCGTCAAAGAAGCACAGGATCAGGGGATTCCCGTCTATACGATCGGGCTGAACGCAGACGGCAAACTGAACAAGGACGCACTTGCAGATCTGGCTCAGCAGACCGGAGGCAAGTCTTTTATCACAGATACACCGGATGATCTGCCACAGATTCTGAGTGAAATTTTCGCCGATCATGCCAAACTGAATGTCGTGAAGCTGCCCTCCATTACAGGAAACGGCAGTTATCAGGAAGTTACCGTGAACGTACCGAACGACAGTGTACTTGAAGCCAACATCTCGATTATGTCTTCAAAACAAGTCCAGATTGAATTAACCGATCCTTCAGGCAAGGCCGTAGATCTAAACTCTGACGTAGCCAAGCTTTCCACTTCCAAGAGTTATTCCTTGGTGAAGCTGCTCAAGCCTCAGGAAGGCGACTGGAAACTTCGGGTAAAAGGGGCTCCGAAAGACAGCATCGATATCAACCTGTTGTTCAACTATGATCTCCAGCTCGTTGTGGACCCAATTAAGACCAAGTCCTATACGAAGGGTGACAAAGTCGATCTGACCGCCAAGCTGGAGAATGGAGGGCAGCCTCTGCAGGATAATGATCTGTATGCCGATATGAAGGCGACGTTGGTCGTAAACGATCAGGATACAGGCAAAAGCACAGAACAGCCGCTCGAAAACACGGGCTCCGGGTTCACCGGAACGTTTGAAGTGCCGGACAAACATAACTACGAGCTTGTTATCCGTGCAGAAGAAGACAGCTTCTACCGGGAAAGTGCTCCAATTACGATCAATGCGGGCGGAGCAGCCGGTAGCGGAACTCAGCCAACGACACCTGCGGGCGAGCAGGACAAGCCGTTTCCATGGATGCCTGTTATTTTGGGCGTGATCGCCTTGATCGTGGTAGCTGTGGGTGTCTGGTTCCTGCTAGGCTGGCTGAAACGCAAAAACCGTGGATTTGTCGGACAGATGGTTGTCGAAATTCGCGATGAGAATACCGGGGACAAGTCGTACCCGCAATATAAAAAGCTGGCATCCTTCCGGGGTAGATTCCATCTGCACCAGCTGTTACAGCTGGACCCTGAATTGAAGGAAACCGAGAAATATGTATTTACGCCCAGCAATGGGGATCGAATTATAATCCGTAACACCGCTGGCGGAACGTTGGAGAAATCCGGCCGTACCGTTGATGCAAGCTCAGGCGTTGAACTGAAGAACGGTGACCGACTGAGCATTCCGCTGCAACAGGCGGACAAAACGATTTTAATTGAGTATCTGGTGTAATTTGATTATTTGGTTTAAAAGGAATGCATTTTAATTTGGATATAATTGTTTACACGAGAACGGAGAGGACAGAGAAAACCTGAAGAAGCGAAGCGTTCGCCTTTATCCCCGGATTTTCACTTTGTAAAAGTGAATTGAAAAAATCTGGGGATAACAGCGATCGGAAGGTTACTCTGTCATCGGAGTGGCAAGTGTAATGAGTTTTAGCCCAACTGGTTTAAATAAGGGAGGACTTGGAATGAAACCGATTGTTAGAGAACATATTCAGCAACTGGATGTATCGCTTGGCGGAGGGATTGTCAGTGAGAAAATCAGAGTCGATACGATTGATAACCCGATTCTGATTATCGGTCTTGGAGGAACAGGTATTGATGCGCTGTTGCGCCTTAAATACCAGATTAACCGACGTTTCAAGCTGCCACAGGACCCGGTATCCAAGAAAAAAATGGATAAACCGTCCAACGTGGAATTTCTTGCTTTTGAAACGAACGAACAGGATCGCGCCAAGAAGTATAAAGGCATCGGACTTGATCCAATTAATGAATTTGTATTGCTGTCCAATGCCGAGATTGGTGGATTGCTTCAGAACCGCAGCGTATTGGAGCCGTATATTACGGACTGGCTGTCTCCAGAGCTGAGCATCACCGATGGCATGAACGGCGCCGCAGGTGTGCGTCAGGCTGGACGCCTGCTGCTGTTCACGAAGATTAACCAAGTCGTGCAGGCAATCGACAAAAAGATCAAAACATTATCTGTAGGCACGAACAAAAAACTGATGGTGTTCCTGCTGACCGGTCTTTCCGGAGGTACGGGCAGTGGTTGCTTCCTCGATATTTCCTATATCGTGCGCGGGATTATCGAACGTGATCACGGCTCTGCCGGGATTGACCGCGTGAACACGCTGGGATATCTGTTCACCCCAGACGTGAACCTATCCAACAAAAGCTTGAGTGAACACACTCGTGAGTACATCCGCAAGAATGGATACGCTGCGCTCAAGGAATTGGATTATTGGATGAACGTGGACAGCCGGGGTGAGCGTTTCTCCCAAAAATACGGCAACATTCTGACGGTGAATTCACCGCTACCACCGTTCAACCTGTGTCATCTGATTTCTGCTACCAATACGGAAGGCAAATTACTGGAGAATGCTTATGATTACTGCATGAACGTCACCGCCGAGAACATCACCAACTTTATGGCGAGTGAGGAAAAGCAATCCGGCGAGGAGTTTGCCATCCACGATTATATCAGCAACATTCGCACGAACATTGCTCAGATGAACAAAGCCTATCCGGCCAACTATGATTACAACATTATCGGTGCATCCTCGGCGGTACTACCGATTGAAGAAATGACGACTTATCTGGCTTACCGCATGTTCGACAAAATGAACACCATGTTCTCCAAAGCACCGAACCAGGAGGATACCGAGAAGTTTGCCCGCAAGCTGGGCATTGATCTCGAAAGTGTGGTCAAGTCCTTCGAAGCCCGTGTGCCGGAGCCGCTGCCAGGTTACCAGAACAGTGAGCGTCTGTCCTATGGCAATGTGGTGAAATCACAGGTCGTGAACATGGACACCGAACTGGAGCAGAACTTCCTGGCTCGTGCCCGTGAAGAATATATCAAGGCGAAGAAGCAACTGCCGGGAGAAATTGCGGGTCAGTTCACCGAACAGATCCGGCGTATGTTTTTGCATCCCGAACAGGGTCCGTTCTATGTCTCCCGTCTGATCTACACGGAAAAAGGCTTCTGTGTACTGAAGATGATTCAGTCGTACATTGAAACCCTGCGTGAGAATGCCTTCCGCATTCCGCGTGACATTGAGGCCTCTCAGGAGCAGTCCGAAGAGAAGCTGGGCGATGCGAAGAGTGCTTTCGTCTCCAAAGAGAAGAAGAAGAATGCTTATATTGAAGCAAAAATTCATGAGTACTGGCTGCATGCCGATGTGGAACGCAATGATCAGATGATTGAGTTCTACGAAGACCTGTACGAATTGCTGAACCAGGAGAACAGCCGCATTTATAACGTATTTACTGAAACGCTGAACGCACTCAGCTCGATCTTCTCCAAAAACGGGGATATCCTGACACGCGGCGAAGAACAGTCTGATCACAAAGGCAACAAAACGTATTACTGGAACGTTGTAAGTGTGCCGGATATCGTCAGTGTGGTGGATGGACTGCTGGACAAGCGCGATACGGATGATCTGATCCGCGACTTCTCGCGTGAATTGCTGGAGAACTCCAGCCAGTGGGTGAAAGAAAACGAGATCGATATCGTCAGCTCCATCTCTGATTTCCTGACTGAGAAGTTCGGCGATCTGATTACCCGCTCGATGGAGGACTTCCTGGTTATCAAATATGGACAGGACGAGTCTGTCGAGAAATTCGTGGAACGTTTCATTGCAGGCAAACTGGATGATGAGGCGGTTCCGGTGTTCAATCTGAGCAACAGCACAGGCAGTCTGCATTTCCCATCCTGGGGATTCGTATCGGTGCCAGCACAGGCGCCGGGCATTCTGAGAGGGATTCGCAACTATCAGAACAATGCGGTGGGCAAATCCCATTTTACCGTTAAGGAAAGTGAAGTGCGCAACCGGATCTTCTGGCTGAACACTCGCAACGGGGTACCACTGTTTGTGTACACACCACTCAAAGTATATGAGGAAAGTTATGAACGTACCATTTTGGACAAAGAAGGTATCGGACGCCATCTGGTGCAAACCGAAAAGAATAACTGGACCTATCTGCCGTCGCCAATTCCAGAAAAGTCATGGGGAGATGTGTACGAGAACGCCCGGGTCAAGCAGTACAATGCCCGTGTACGTACCGAATTCGAGCAGGCGCTCGGATACAACATTGTGATAGCCAAATCCATTGATGAGAATACAAGCAACCGCTATGCAATTGTGACAACGGAACCGTTTGACTTGTCTGCTAAGCTGGGTGTCTACGACATGCGCCTCACGTCCACCACGCCGAACCTGGGTGAAGTGAAGCGGGCAGTTATTGAATTGAAACGCCTGCAATCCGAAGGATTGCCACGGGTGTCGGTGAAGGACATTTTCGGAAGTATTAATGAAGATATGGCCAAAGAAAACCTGGTGCGTTCCCCGCAGCTGATCGCACGGGTACGTGAAGAACTGGCGAAGATGAACGCTATCTTAGCCAAAGTCGCCGAGTTGGAAGGCATTCTCGCCCAGCATCAGGACGAGGAGCAGTGGTATGACCGCTTCATCGAAGCACTATACACCGATACCATCGTGAAGAAAGGCGCGCTGTACGTCTATGACCGTGATCCGGAAGAAGACGCGTGGGAGCCGTTTGCGAACCTGATGAAGAGCCGTAACTTTGCCGAATATGAAGTGTTTGGCAACTTCCGTGGACTCGCGGAGAAGGATCGCAGCACATTGCTGCGCAAAGCGTCCCGCCGTGATAACGACCTGACCGCTTCTGAAGATATCACGCCACTGCTTACGAAGTTGGATGATCTGGCTGCATTGTTCATGGAATCCCGTGATCGTCTGGAATACGAGCGAGTAGAACTGGCGAACGGGGAAGACATCTACCAGTTCTACAGAACGATGTCATCGAAACTGAATGACATTCGCAGAAGGCTGAAGTAAGATGGCGGCCGGGATGGAGTTCAGCTCGAACAATGCTCTGAAGCGCAATCTGGAGAAGTATGCAGCACAGTATGCAACAGAGCAGGAGCGTCAAGGCAGCCTGGGTGATGGTCGAAGCAGCATCCATTACCCCGCGTTGTTCTTGTTCGTGGGTGACCAGGTCGCTCCGGCAGTGTCTGCTGTCCAGGAAATCAACCGGCTGAAGTGGGATAACGGAGAAGGCGTAGTCTATGTACAGATTGGAACGGAAAATCAGGAGCATGCCCGACATCGTGACCATGACACCGCGCAAACGAAGCATGACCATTACAGCGATGGTGCTCATTCAGGATATGCGCGTGTTAACGGCGGGAGTGATGCAAGGAATGGCAGCACTTCTGATGATGGTCAGGTGACCCGTCACGTGCTTCCCTTGTCCACCATACAGACAGATCGACCATCCAAAACGCTTCGCAAGGATGTGCATCGCAGTTTCCACGATTCAGATCAGGCACTCTTTGGTCTGAATCGTACCTTGCGGCGGGTGAGTAATCGTATTGCCGAATACGGACGCCTATATTCATCGTTCGATCGAATCTACGTGACCGTTGTGACCAGGGCAGATGATCCATTGAATGTATTGTTGCCGGAGCTTACCAAGCTGACCGAGACGATACTGGCTCAATCCTTCAAGTCGGTACAGACCGATTTGCATGTGCTAGTCAGCGAGATGGAGCAGGTCGATTCCTTTGGATATGCAAGCGCAGCGGGACTCGCTTTTCTGCGGGAACTGGATTACATGCAGGGGCTGGACTATACGTTCAGTGGCAATCTGCTGGTTACGGAGGACGGTATCTCCATTCCGGTTGTACATCCCGCTTCTCCGTTATTCGATCTCGTATATATTTTGTCAGACAAAAACGAGCGGGGAACTGGCGTACCCGGCGGGTGGATCGAAAATGCCGAGATCATCTGCCGAATCTGTCTGCTCAAGAATCGGAAGCAGGATGCAGATAGCTCTGGTTCCGTATCAAGCACGGGGGCCAACACGTATAACAATACGTCGTTCAAAAATAACATTCGTACGACCTCGGATCAGCATGGTTATGCCAGTGCAGGTTTTGCCGAGATTAGACGGCCGAACAAACCCATTGCACTCGCGGTGTTGTATCACCTGTATCGTTATTTGCTTGAACGGATGCGGCAGGAACCCGAGTGGAGCATCAAGGACAAGCTCGCCTTTTTCGGACTGGATGGGGCTTCGGTAGAACGTAAAGTGGAAGGGATTCTTCCCGATGAGGATCTGGTGAGCGGCATGAGCGGCATAATGACGCATAACGTCAGCTTCACCGATCTGAAGCCGCTCTCGCTGCGTGAAGCGGAGAGAGCATTGTTCGGGCAGGGGGCAGAGGTGTATTTCCGTGATAATGTGGTCCGTCTTGCGGAGGAACGAGTACGTCAGCGCAGCACAGAAGGTTCCCTTCGTCGTAAGGCTGAGCAATCGCGCACGGAGCATCCTGAGGTTGGCTATTTTCAGTGGGCTGCCTGGAGTGACAATGGGTTCGGCAGCGTGCGTGAGGCTTTGCTTGGACTGATTCGTGATAAATCGGTGCAACTTGAATCCGCACGTGCCTTGCTGGAGCAGCTTCAGCAGGAGCGGGTAGAGGATCAGTCGTTCAAACGGGCGTTGTTCCGTGACAAACAGAACGTGCGCAACCTGATCGATTGTTTACTGGAGCGTGTGTATGTGCCCAAAGTTGAATTGCTGCGCCTGGAGAATGAATTGCAGCTGCTTCGTGTCTACGACACAGAGATGGAACAACTGCATACGTTCAGCCGGAGTGTAACGGAGACACTTGCAACGCTGGAACGTGTTTTGCGTGAGACAGCGGTAGAGAGCATAGCGGCTGCAGATGAATATATCGGTCAGAACGTAATGGAGTATTACGGCAAAGTGACGGAAGCGCTGATTGCAGATTTGGAGGCAAAGCGTGGACGGGATGTCTGGTTTGAGGACCGCCATATGGGGGATATGAACGGGCTTGCCACAGAAGGAAACGAGCGACTCCTGCAACGTCTGATGGAGGTATGTCATGTGATGCTGCTTACAGCAGAACCGCTCCGGGTACCTTTCGAAGAAGAATTGCTGTTGCGGGCGAATGTTACAATTACCTATGGGGACAAAAATGTACTGACCCGTGATGATCTGTTCCGCCGATTGTATCGCACACTGGAGGAGCAGGCGGTCGTTCGGGTAAGAGTATTCGACTATACGCAGGAACATCGTTATGAAGAAAAATATTTCTTTGGTGATCACCATAGTGCCTTCATGGACTACGCGGCGTATGCCGAAGAAACGTCACGGATCTATAAGCTGGGTGTGGTATATGAAGAACGAAGCAGTGGTGTGGAGAAGCTGAATCTGATGGGGGGCTTCCATCTGGAAGACCTGATGGTGTATCGCAATGGTCGGGTGTATTACGATTCGTATACAGAGAATGGTTATGAGCTCCATCCCTCCGATCTGGCCGAGAAGCTGTCACCCATGCGTTAAAACATAAGGCTGTATCTTATATGGACGGAAGGGAGGTACAGATCGATCCATCTGTTTCCGTCCAGTACATTATACGTTCATTTTTCATCAACCCATCTTGTATTAATTCAGCCGTTCATCGGCTGTTTTGGAAAGGATGCATGCAAACATGCAGCGAAAAATCAATCTTCTCCTGGTCCTGTTCAGCCTGATTGGCGGAGCTGTGGGCTTTGCGGCTGGAGAAATCATGCTGCGTCAGTGGCTCGGGGAAATGCCCCGTCTATTGCTGATGGGATTATACTTTGGCGTGTTGGCGCTTAGCGTGGGATTATTCTGTTTACTCGCAGAGATGATCTCGCCAAAGCTGAACGGAGCTTCCTGGAAGCTGCGATATCTGGGACTATCCTGGAAACTGCTTGTTCCGGCAACGCTGGCGCTATTGTTTGTCGTCGGACTTGCCCTGCAATTGCTGTATCAGATTAACCCAGGCGGTGTGAAGCAAGTCAAGGATATCGTGCTGATGATCGATAACTCGGGCAGTATGAGTAAGACAGACCCAGATAACGGTCGCTTTGAAGCGGCCAAAACACTGATTAGCCAAATGGAAAGCGATAAACAGGTGGCGGTGATTACCTTTGATGATCAACCCGAGCTGCTTCAGCCGTTCACCCCGTTGGACAGCGAAGCTGCCAAAAATGAGGTGTACAGCAAAATTGATGGCATCGTGACGACCTCGGGCGGAACTAATTTCGATGCAGTGCTGCGGGAAGCGATGGAGCAGATTAAGGGCAAACAGGACCCGAAACGCGGAACGGTAGCGATTCTGCTATCCGATGGATTCAGTGATGCAGACACATCCGGCATTTTGTCTGAGTATGCAAATGAACAGATCGCCGTCAATACGGTGGGGCTGAGTCTGGTGGACCCTTCCGGAACCGACTTGCTGCGTCATATCGCACAGCAGACGGGCGGTATGTACTATGATGTACCAGATTCCGGTGGACTTAATCTGGCATTCCAGCAAATTTACGATACGATTGATGAACGAACGCTGGTGACCGAACGTACAGGCATGATGGAGCACAGTACGTATCTGGCTATTTTCCGAGTGGCTGTCTTACTGTTGATTGGTGTCGCGCTGGGCGTGTCGCTCGGACTTGTATTCGATAACCGTCATCTCGCACTCAGTTTCGGAATTGGTGGTGCCGTGTCTGGTTTATTGGCCGGACTTCTGCTCGAATGGGGACTGGACGGATCAACGGTTGGTGATACATTTGTAAGATTCGGAGCGATGCTCATCTTATCTGGTGTGTTAACCCTGTTCAGCTGGATTATTCCGATCAAGGAGAATACACCGCGGAAGACGCGTGGGCGTCGCGATGCTGGTGGAGGAACCAATTCGGTGGAAGGATTCGGTCAGCGGGCAAGAGATTCGCGCAGCAAAGGATTTTGACGTCTGGAGGTAGGCGATAGATGCGTTTTACGGATGCAGACCCTTCAGCGCCCCTGATTCGCAGACTGACACTTGCAGTGGACGAGAGCCAGTGTACACTTCGCTGGCTCTGGCCAGAGAGCGTGGAAGCTGTATATGTTGAACGGCTGGAGCTCGATATGATGGGTGATGATCGTACCGAGGAACAGGCTGCACAGGGCAAGCTGAAGTTATACACAAAAGAAGAATATAAGGCGAGCAATGGATATATGGATCGAATCACGGGTTTTGGTGCAATTCGTTATACAGTGTATGTGTGTCAGATGCAGGAGGACGGGCCAGTTCTGGTGCGTCAGCGTGATGGAGACAACACGGTAGTTGCCAGTGCAGGCAAGGCGGATATTCGCTTTTCGATCCGATACAAGAGCGGTTTTTTTCAGAAACGAAAAAGTGTACTGATGACCGTTACAACGGAAGCACCTGTTCCGAAGGAGGCACTCTGTTATGTCCGCAAACAAGGTGGGGTTCCGTTGAATAAGGAAGATGGCACGGTGTACCCTTTTGTGAGTGATTTTGCTCCCGGGAGAAATGAGATGCCACCGGTTGAGGTAGCCAAGGACGATTACGTGAGGCTATTCTTCACGGACGGACCAAAGTATGGAGCCGCCTATAGGCTTATATCAGACTAGATAGTTAGGCTTTTTGTCTAACTGATCAGGGGAGGGGAGTGGCTATGAGCTTTTTTAGTCGGTTTTTGAAGAGACAGCAGCCGGAAGAGCGGCCGTTGTTTTACGATATCGTATGTCCGTATTGTTTCAGCAAGTTTTCACCGGAGGAGGTTGTGTTCCGTGCTGCACATCATCGCGACGACGATGAGGACTACGCACTTGGGGAAGATGCGAAGCTGAATCGATATCGCGAACGGTTTGGACTGGATACGGTGTTTGATATGGAGGCCGTGCTGGCTCCGCATGATGTACCTGAGGAACATCGCATCTATTCGGATAACATTGTGATGGGACTGAACGATCGTTACGGTGTGGTTACACGGCGCCGGCTGTGTCCACAGTGCCATAACGAGCTGCCTGTCACGGCAGGCAAAGCACCAAGCAATATCATTTCCATTATTGGGGCATCCCAGGTGGGTAAATCCGTCTACATGACTTCATTGATTCATACATTGCAGCATTACACAGCCGATCATTTTGATGCGGCCTGCATGCCGCTGAACGCGGAGATTAGCCGCCGGTTCCGTGCAGATTATGAAGAACCGCTATTCGAGCGGGGCGATCTGTTGGATTCAACGCAGAAGGAGAAGCTGCAGGAGCCGTTTATTTTCCAATTTGTATTCAAGGATGAAGATAAAGCTCCGCTGACACTGGTGTTTTTTGACGTCGCTGGTGAAGGTATGGTGGAGCAGGACTATCTGGGACTTCACGGGCAGCATATCAAGAACTCGGCAGGCATTCTGTTCATGGTGGACCCGCTTCAGATTCGTTCCATCCGGGACAAAATCCGCATCAACCTCGGCAACGAGCCAGGCGAGTGGACGCCAAGATACGATGAGCCACGTGATGTGGTGTTAACGATGTTCGGTGACTTTATCGCGTACCAAGACAAAGCCAAGACGAATATTCCGACAGCCGTTGTACTCACCAAAAGCGACATGCTGCATTCCCTCAAGGATGAAGAGGGCGATTACATCAAATCCAACAGTAATGTATTCCGCAACATGGTGCACCGCGACTGGTTTGACCTGACCGAATTCGAGAATATCGACGGGGAGATCCGGCGTTTTATCGAGAAGGTGGACCGTCCGTTCAAAGGCACGATGGATGTGTACTTTAAGGATACGGCTTACTTTGCGGTGTCTGCGCTGGGAAGCAATCCGGTGGATATGAAGCTGCAAGGTGTGGTCAGTCCAATCCGTGTCGATGAGCCATTCCTCTGGCTGCTGTACAAGCTGAAGTACATTGAGGGGAGAGTGGGATGATGCGTTCTTCCATGACCCCGCCAATTGAACAACAGCTGTACACTCGAGAGCGGCGCGGGGTGTTTCGCACAACGGAGGGGTTCGATACGGTTGCCGCATCGCCGGGACTGGACCCTTCTTTTATCAAAAAAGTGCTTCATCCCTACTGCGTCTATGACGCTCCGGCGGAGCTGACGGGCCGGAGTGAGAAGGATGAGACGAAGTTTCCCCCGTCCATTCATCTGCTGCATCTGGAGAGCGGGGAGACGATTCTTGGGCAAAATGTGTACCAGTCCGTTGATTTCACCGGGCTGCGCAGCGCTTTTTTCGCTCATAACTATGTCTTGTCTCCCGAACGCTCGGAAGAGCAGATGAAGCAAGGCGGCTGGCTGGATGCTGTGTTCGCCACGTCATATGACATCGAACAAGGTACAGTGCTGCCATCGCTTAATGAATTGCCACGAGCAGCTGGTGTTGGACAAAGCTCTCCAAGTCAGATCCTTGGCGGTCTGAAAATGGACGAGGTGGTATTCAAACGCCTGCTCTACGCCGTCATGCAAGCCGTAGCGACACGTCGGAAGGTATACATTGCGCTGGATGTGCCCGCTGAGGAAGTTACAGCCGGAGCCAAGGGACTGCTGCGTTTGTTATATACGGCGCTGCCTTACGCGTTCCGGCGGCAGCTCGGCTTTATGACTTTTGCAAAGGAGCCGCAGGCAAAGAAAGGCATCCACCTTCAGTTTGTTGAGCGGGGCACGCTGCGTCCGAAAGATCGGAATACAGAGAAGGATTTCACCTTTGATCTGGTATCGGGCAGAGTTACCCATGCAGATGCATCTGTGGCGAAGCTTCCTTATACGGAATTCGCCTGGACCCTACTGCACGAACCTGCGGCTGCCGATTCATTTTATGCTTTTGCGGATGAGATGCTGTCCGGAATGGAGCCTGGACGGGAGCTCTCCATTGAAGCATACGGGGAACTTTCTATGTTCTATCGTCTGGAGCAGGGGATGGAAGAGTTATACCTGGATAACAAAAGCGATGTCCTAAGTGGATTGCTCACCTACTTGAAACCGGAAGGCGGAGCGCAGCAACGTTCTCGTTTGAACGAATTGTTCTTGACGTTGCTCAGTCGTGAGCTGGACAGCGTTAAACGGGAGAATGTACCTGAAGAATCGGTTGCAGCACGCATTGGGGAGTATTTCCGGGTCGCTGCGCCAGTCGTACAGTCCCGAATCGTGGATTATTTCATCTATGGTGTTAATAACGCCCGTTCGCAGAAACGTATGCGTGCCGTGCAGGAGCTGTATGGCTTGCTGGATCGGGACAGCCTGTTAAGCCGTGCTTTCTTCGACAAAGTGCTGGCGAACGAATCACTGACCAAGCTGCTGTTCGAGCCCTATCTGGATAATCAGCTGAAACGCACGGAATCAGCCGCCGATGTTGTGGAAGTGATCCAGAGATGGATTACATCTCACCCGTCTGCCATCCACAACAGTTTCTTGCTGGAACGGACAGGAACGGAGCTGCGTGAACGTTTGTGTTCTGCGCCCAACCCTGTTCAGTCTGCCAATGAGGCACTTAAGCGGGTTAGTATCTTGGATCGTGTACCAGTCGCAGGCTCCCTAGACACGGGTATTACCGCCCGGATTGGACAGTCTGGAGCTTCAGTTCGCGCTAACCGGAAAGGTGGACCTGGGTCCGCTGTCCAACCACCAGCGTATCAGGAGGATTTAACCCGGCTTGCAGATAAGCTGGCTTACGTTATTAACTTGTTTATGATCCAGGATCTCGATCTGGAGCGGGTTAACCGTGAACAGCTGTTAAGCATTGATATTTTGTTGCACGGAAACGAGGTTCGGGACTGGGCTGCTCGCCAGGGCTCAGATGTATCTGCGCGTACAAACATGATGCTGGCAGCGAGAGCATGGCTTAGCGGTGAGGGGCGTGACGAAGAGGAGTTGGAATCCCTCTCTTTGGCCGAACGTAATGAGCTCCAGCGCTGGACGCGTCGCTGGCTTGCCGGAGAGCTTCGTGATCGCCCAGATACGACTGCATTTGAAGCACTGCCGCTGGCTTTCTATCGCGGTGGCAGCGGTAGCAACAGACTCGATTATCCAGGCCTGATTGAATTTATCTATAGTAGTTCAGGACGTACAGAAGTGTTGTATCAATTTATGGAGTGGTCAGGGAATCAACGCTTGTTTATTCGCGGCTCTAACGCACATAAGGGATACTCGGATGCAATCGTGGCCTATTTCAAGGCCCATGATCGCGAAGCTTTTAAGTCAAAGTCAGCTTTCAAACCCTATTATGCCAGAGCAAGTAAGACGATGAAGCCGGCTTACGATCGCGCCAAAACAGAGTTGTCTTCCCCGCTGGTACGCATGCTGACAGGTAAAAGGAAGAACCTTTTTCTAGGATTGGTCATTGTCATTCTGATTCTTGGTATTGCTGGAGGCACGTATGCTTTGATGAGCGATAAGGCGAAGACACCTGAGGCATCACCTCCACCGACACAGGAGCCCGTTGTTCCAGCTGAACCGGAGGTGGAGCTCGCTGAACAGATCGCCTACCTCGTTCCTGCATCCGAAGCGGACGACGGCACACAGACGCCTGCCCAGTTGGTGATTCGTTACAGAGACGAAACGGACAGCAACGCTTTGCAAACGGACACTCTCATATGGAACTTGAAAGATGGTACGACACAGAAGCTCAATGCTGAGGGTGAATGGGAGAGTTTCAACCGAAATGAGGAGCCGGATGGCGAAGGTACAGCTGGTGACAGCTCAGAGGGTACGTCTGAAGGAAGCTCAGCAGGTTCTTCTACCGATAATGTGGACGATACTCAGCAGAGCGGAGAAGCCGAGCAAGGGGCAGATTCAGCCTCAACGGGGGATACCACTTCAAATCCCGCAGCAGGCAGCACATCGACGGATGGCGGTACTGGCACAGCCTCTGACACTACGGATGAAGGAGCTACACAGGGAGATGCAGGCGGCACGCCTTCAGATTCGTCTCAGTCTAAGGGAACAGAATCATCTTCAGTGGAAAATCTGACTGTTGCTGAAGCAGATCGTCTGTATCCCTATGGGCACCAAGTGGAGCTTCCGGCCGATTTTGATCTGAAGGACATCGTGAGTATCCAGAGTGGAACGCTCGTGATCAACCTAGTCCCGGAACCGAAGCTCTAAGCGGCATTAATTGAATATATTATTAATGGAATACAGCCACCTCGAAGAATTTCGTAGGGGCTGTATTTTTGTTTTTGCTCAATTGATGGGGAATGACATATACAAAATGAATCAATATAGGTCTAATTTTCACAATTCGGACACATTATTAAGATGTTGGGCAAGGATGAACATACGCAAAGCGATGAAATGCACGTACACGATGAGAAAAGCTCTCACATAAAGTGCGAAAAATTTGAACGATTTCTAGTAAAACACTTCAAAAATAGCTTTCAACTATCAAGGAATTTGGTATTTACTGTTGACAAATGATAATGATTATCAGTATCTTTAGAGTATAAGATCTTGTTGCGCCGGAAATACGCTGAACTACAATTTCGTTTTCGTTGTCATAGCCGGAATACATAACCGGGATAAATGAGAGAGGGATGATCGCATGTTTCGTCTGGAGACGTCCAAGTTGGATATCGCTTATGAGGAAAGACTGATTGTTGAAGATCTGAATATTCAAATTCCCCAAGGAAAAATTACAGCACTTGTTGGAGCCAATGGTTCAGGAAAGTCTACCATCCTGAAAACAATGGCACGGATCATGAATCCAAAAGCAGGTAGTGTATTGCTCGACGGGAAGTCCATCCATAAGCAGTCCACGCGTGAAGTAGCCAAGCAGCTTGCGATTTTGCCACAAAATCCAACAGCTCCTGAAGGACTTACAGTAACCGAACTTGTGTCCTACGGACGGTTCCCATATCAAAAAGGTTTTGGTTCGATGCGTGCTGAAGACAAACGCATGATTGAATGGGCTATCGAAGTGACAGGCATGACGGAGTTCCATGATCGTCCAATCGATCAACTGTCCGGTGGACAGCGTCAACGTGCCTGGATTGCCATGGCTCTTGCACAAGAGACAGATATTCTGTTCCTGGACGAGCCAACAACGTTCCTGGATATGGCTCACCAACTTGAAGTACTGCAATTGCTGGAGCAACTGAATGCCACAGCAAACCGTACAATCGTTATGGTTGTGCATGACTTGAACCATGCTTCCCGTTATGCGCATCACATGATTGGTATTAAAAAAGGTAAAGCCATCGCTACAGGTTCACCTGTAGAGGTTATGAACTCCGATGTGCTTCGCGAAGTATTTAACATTGAAGCTGATATCGTGATTGATCCTCGTTCCGGTGTACCGCTCTGCTTGCCTTACGCCCTTGCGGGTGAACGTCAGCAATCAGCACCTCCAGAACAAGTGCTCATGAACAGTGCAATGGTTCATGCTGGAGGACGGACAGAGCAACGCGTTCGTCACGCGACAGGAAGTTAATGAAACGGGCCATATGTGGTCCTAAACTATAGAATGAAGCCGCTGTGCGTTATGCACGCGGCTCATTCGCATTCTAGGAGGTCTACAGGAATGGGAGCAATCAACTACACCTGGTTACAGCAATATGGACGAATAACAACCGGGACGATCGATGAATCGGTCTTTGGCATGCCTTTGACGGCATTGAAACATCCGAAGCAGGCCAAGCTTATGCTGGAAGCTTATAATGAGCATCTTCGGGCCGATTCTCTTCGCTCAGCGGCTGTTTATTTCATGCATTCGGTTCGTGGCCTGATGATTGGGGTGACGAAGGCAGAGCGGCAAGAGCGGTATGATGCTATTTTGGTTGCGAAGTCAGGCTAAAAAGGGATATGTCCATGTCGATGGACAAAATTTGATTCTACGTATGAACTTAGGCAGGGTTTAATCGCAGATTTGGTAATTGACCGCCTCAGGTCTATAATATAGAGACAGGCTGTGTGCCGCATGCTTATTCGGTACAGTACATACAGCAGCCCAACCTACATCTTACTCATGGGAGGAATCAGTCATGTCCGTATATTCGTATCAGGCGGTAACGACCGCAAATCAGGAAGTTTCACTCGATTTGTATCAAGGCAAAGTGTTGGTGATTGCCAATACAGCCAGCAAGTGTGGGCTGACTCCACAATACGGTGAATTGCAGAAGCTCTATGATCGCTATCGTGATCAAGGCTTGGTTGTATTGGGATTCCCTTGTAACCAGTTCGGAGGCCAGGAGCCGGGTACCAGTGAGGAAGCAGAATCATTCTGCCAAATCAACTATGGCGTTAATTTCCCGGTGTTTGCCAAGGTCGATGTAAATGGTGAAGATGCGCATCCATTGTTCAAGTATCTGCGTGAGCAGCAACCTGGTGTTGGCGAAGACAATAACATCCAATGGAATTTCACCAAATTCCTCGTGAATCGTGAGGGTGAAGTTGTAGGGCGTGTTGAACCAAAAGAATCCCCTGAAGCCATGACTGCAGAGATTGAAAAGCTGCTTGGCGTATAAAATAAACGAAGAAGCCTGCCTCCAGATTGGAGGATAGGCTTTTTTTGATACAATTTTTTAGTGCAAATATCCTCTTCATATAAGTGTCTCCTCAGTAGTTATTACGCTTATTTTGAGCATAAACCAGCCATAAGCAGGGAAAACTGAAGTCAATGGAGATTGAGTCGATGACTCGCTTGATCGTAAATAAACCACATCCGAAAAATTTATTTTGATTAACCCCTTGCAATGTGAAAAATATCACATTATAATAAGTGTACAAAGTGAAATAAATCACATAAGCAGTATTCATTTAGAAGTGAAATATTTCACAACCACAATGACGTTAAATTCAATTTTTTATTTATATACTCCAAGGGGGAACCTTATCATGAAAATCGCAGTTATCGGATGTACACATGCAGGAACCGCAGCCATCGTTAACACCGCCAAATTGTACCCGGATGCTACCATTACAGTGTATGAGCGCAATGACAACATCTCCTTCTTATCATGTGGCATTGCGCTTTATGTAGGTGGCGTGGTGAAAGATCCAGACGGATTGTTCTATTCTTCGCCAAACCAACTGGCCGAGCTCGGTGTCGTTACCAAAATGCTTCATGAAGTGACGTCAGTAGATGCTGCGGGTCACAAACTTCAGGCTAAAAACTTGAAAACAGGGGAAGAATTCGAAGATACCTTCGACAAGCTGATCGTGACCACGGGTTCATGGCCTGTCGTACCGAAGCTGGAAGGCATCGAGATGGACAACATTTTACTTTGCAAAAACTACAACCATTCCAACACGATTATTGAGAAAGCCAAGCATGCCAAACGTATTACTGTGGTAGGAGCCGGATATATCGGCATTGAGCTGGTGGAGGCTTTCCAAATGAACGGCAAGGAAGTTACACTGATCGATAGTGTGGACCGGATCTTGAACAAATATCTCGACCCCGAGTTCACGGATGCTATTGAAGAAACGTTGACTGGACACGGCATCAAGCTGGCGCTGGGCCAAACTGTTCAGAAGTTTACCGGAGAGAATGGCAAAGTGAACAAGGTCATTACATCCAAAGGAGAGTTCGATACAGACCTCGTTATTCTGTGCATTGGTTTCCGTCCAAATACCGAGCTGCTCAAAGGCCAAGTGGATATGCTGCCGAACGGTGCAATCATCGTGGATAAATATATGCAAACCAGCCAAAAAGACGTCTTCGCTGCTGGAGACAGCTGTGCAATTCATTACAACCCAACTGGCAAGGCAGCGTACATTCCACTGGCAACCAACGCAGTGCGGATGGGTACACTCGTAGCAAGGAATCTTGTTCGTCCTACGACACGTTATATGGGTACACAAGGCACATCAGGTATTAAAATTTATGAGCAAAATATTGCAGGTACAGGCTTGACGGAAGCATCTGCTGCGGATGAGGGTCTGGTCGTTGAAGCTGTAACGCTTGAAGATGCTTACCGTCCAGAGTTCATGCCAACGGCAGAGAAGCTGCTGCTCAAAGTAATCTATGAACAGGCTACACGCCGCATTGTTGGTGCGCAGGTCATGTCACAAGCTGATCTGACACAGTCGATCAATACGATCTCTGTCTGCATCCAGAACAACATGACGGTAGATGAGCTGGCCTTCATCGACTTCTTCTTCCAGCCACATTACAACAAACCATGGAACTTCCTGAACTCGGCGGGTCTTCAGGCGTTGCCACCAGTAGAAGTAAAAACACCAGCGATGGTATAACCATAAATATCTGAGAACTGCCGCAGTCATTCTGCGGTAGTTCTTTTTGTTTTTTCTGCATATCAAGCAAGACACAACGGAAATATTAAAATGTAGTTTTCAGACTTTGTGATAAAAGTAACAAACCTCTTGAAACCTTCGCGATACAATGAACATATCAACAAAACAGGTTGAATTATGATGTTCATGAACTGTGAAGGAGAGGATCGTTATGGCAGCAAAAACACCTCTTGAGGTTGCACAATATACGGCGCATACGGGGATGAAGAAAGCCCAAAATCCGGTGTCCTCCGTATTGATACTCAGTTTTCTGGCAGGCGCTTTTATTGCGCTTGGATTTCTGCTGGATATTCGGGTCATTGCCTCTGCTCCGGCCGAGTGGGGCAGCTTGGTTAATCTGATTGGCGCAGCAGTGTTCCCGGTAGGTTTGATATTGGTGCTGATTGGCGGTGGGGAACTGCTAACAGGCAATATGATGGCTGTTCCACTCGCGACGATTGCACGTAAACTGTCCGCAGGCAACATGTTGAAGAATCTCACCTTAGTAACGATAGGTAATTTCCTTGGGGCGATCTTTGTGGCCTATGCGTTTGGGCATGTGCTTGGTCTGACGGCAGAGGGGGCTTATTTGACCAAAGTGGTGGATATGGCTGGACACAAGCTGGACGACAGCTTCCTTCAGGCTTTTATATCCGGGATCGGGTGTAACTGGCTGGTCGCTCTCGCGGTTTGGTTGTCTTATGCATCGGATACGATGAGTGGAAAAGTATTGGGCATATGGTTCCCAACGATGGCCTTTGTAGCTATTGGATTCCAGCACGTTGTCGCCAACATGTTCCTGATTCCTGCTGCGATCTTTGAAGGGCATTATTCGTGGGGACAATACGTCATGAATTTCATTCCGGTATGGCTTGGCAACCTGACGGGAGGGGCGCTGTTTGTCGCGGCTGCCTACTGGATGGTGTACCTGCGCAAGCATGAGCCGGAAGTGAAGCCTGAGGTGGCCATGGCGGCGGCCCAGCCTGTGGAAACGGAAGCCAGACCGATGTGGAGCAAGCAGGCGTAGCGGCATTTTGCACAGTAACCGAGTTAGCGGTGTAACCGTGATGCGAGTGCGAGAACGAGTGGAAAGACGAATGCAAAGTAAACAGGAGGCGATTCTGATCTCGTTCAAGTCATGGCTGTCTGCTGTGATGGGCGGGAAAAGAATCGTTTTTTTTTTGCAAAAAAATATCCACGCAAAATAAATTCGCCATGACAAGGTTCGGGGGAACGAAACCTGTTCATGGCGAATTTCGGGAGTGGTCCATGATATGGCATGAGGAGGAAGTGGGGAAACACTAGCCTAATGCCTTATTTTTAATTTACCCCTGAATTTCGAGATTGAATCAAAGGGAAAAAAGATTTTTTTGTAAAAAATTTGGAGCGGTTGTGGCGTTAAAAAAAGACTGTTCTCTTTACGCGATTACCAGGAAGAAGATATGATATGAGGATAGCTTTGAAGGGGGAGGGACTTGTATATGATCGATCAGGAGAATGGCGTATTCCCGGCAGTTTGCCCGCTCGATTGTCCGGATACTTGCGGCCTGCTGCTTCATAAGGAGAACGGTAAGATCGTGAAGGTTGCGGGCAATCCGGACCATCCGATTACAAAAGGCGCCATCTGTAACAAAGTCCGAAATATGACGGAGCGGGTGTATCACCCCGAGCGGCTGCAATATCCGATGCGACGCATCGGAGCCAAGGGCGAAGGCCAGTTCGAGCGAATCAGTTGGGACGAAGCCATCGGCGAGATTACGGCGAGATTCAGTTCGCTGGCAGCTACCTACGGACCGGAGAGCATCCTGCCCTACAGCTTCTATGGAAACATGGGCATTCTTGGTGTGGATGGCATGGATCGTCGATTTTTCAATGCGCTAGGTGCGAGCAAGCTGGAACAGACCATCTGTAATGCAGCGGGAAATACCGGCTGGAAATATACGATGGGTGCGAACCGTGGAACATTGCCCGAGGATACAGAGCATGCGGATGTCATTCTGGTGTGGGGAGGAAACATCGTCAGCACCAATATGCATCAGGTTGTTCTGGCCGAGAAAGCCCGCAAAAAGGGCGCCCAAATCGTCGTTATTGATGTCCATCGCAATCGGACCGCCCAATGGGGAGACTGGTTCATTCCACTCTACCCCGGTACAGACAGTGCACTGGCACTCGGATTAATGCATGTACTGTTCGAGCAGGGGTTGACGGATGAGGCTTTTATGCAAAAGTATACCGTTGGCCATGAGGCACTGCGTGATCATGTCCGCAGCTACACCCCTGAGCGTGTCGCACGTATTACAGGTGTGCCGGAAGCGGACATCGTGAAGCTGGCTGAGCTCTATGGCAATGCACAGGCAGCTCATATTCATATCGGCAATGGCCTCCAGCATCACGACAACGGTGGCATGAACGTCCGCAGCGTAGCCTGTCTGCCTGCCATTACAGGGCAGTGGCTGAAGCGCGGCGGGGGCGCTATTCGTACCAACAGCTACGCGAGCACCAATAGCGATGCGCTCGAGCGTCCTGAGCTGCGGCAGAACCCGGAGCCGCGCGTGGTGAACATGAACCGGATTGGCGAAGCGCTACTGGAAGCGGAGCAGCCGATCCGGGCGTTGATGGTCTACTGCAGCAATCCACTGGTGGTGGCACCAGATACCGAGCGGGTGGAGCGAGGTTTTGCACGAGAAGATCTGTTTACGGTAGTCCATGACCTATTCATGACGGATACGGCGAAATACGCAGATATTGTGCTGCCTGCGACGTCTTCATTTGAAACGACGGATCTATATACGTCCTACTGGCATCAGTATGTTCATTTGCAAGAGCCAGTCATTGCGCCTTTGGGCGAGAGCAAGAGCAATGTTGAATTGTTCTCTTTGCTTGGACAGGCGATGGGGTATGACCCGGAGATTTTCGGTGAGACACCGGAACAGATGATCGAGGAAGCACTTCAGGGTACGGGCAATCCCTACATGAACGGAGTAACCTTGGAAGGGCTGAAGCAGCATCATTTCGTCAAGCTGGATATGTCTGCACATGACTCCTATTTGGATCAGTTGCCCACGCCTTCGGGGAAAATCGAGCTGTATTCGGAAACGATGGCACAGAAGGGACTGCCTCCGTTGCCTACGTATAGTGCACTCGTGGAGGGGTATGACGGGGAAAACCCGGCTGGACCTGCGGATGTTTATCCGCTGATGTTTCTGTCGCCGCCAAACCATAATTTCCTGAATTCCACCTTTGCCAATTCGGCCAAACATCAACGTTTGGAGAAGATGCCATTATTGCAAATGCACCCAGAGGACGCCTCTCACAGACAGGTGGAAGACGGGGATGCGGTGGTCGTATGGAACGACCGTGGCCGGATCGAGCTAACCGCCAAAGTGAGTGAATCCATGCTGCCAGGAACGGTGATTAGTCAAGGCTTATGGTGGGATGGTAATGGCAAAAAACAGCGGGCGAACTCGCTCACGTCTAATCGTCTGTCCGACATGGGGAATGGGGCAACATTCTTCTCGGCCACTGTCGAAGTGAAGCGTCAATGAATGTGCTTGCAGATCGGATCTTTTCAGGTAAGATGAACAATGGATAGTTCGTAAGCAGAATGATAAAGAGCAAGATTCGGAATTCAAATTTCTAAATTCTAAATTCAAGTGGCCTTCGCTCTGGCTAATTATGCCGTCAGGGCAAGGGTCTATTTTTTATGGCAATATGCTTTTTGAAGGCACTAAGGAGAATAAACAAGATGATGAGATGGCTGGATACGTATCCAAAAGAAGTGAAAATATTTTTGCTGGCAAGTTTGGTCAATGCGACAGGCAGTGCCTTGATGTGGCCGCTGACCACGATGTATGTATTTGACGAGCTTGGACGCACGATGGCGAACGCGGGGTTTGTTATTCTGATCCAGTCGCTGGGCGGCATCTTCGGGCAACTGCTCGGCGGTGCATTGTACCACCGGGTGGGCGTCAAGAAGCTGATCATCGGATCGCTGGCGTTAAATGCGGTAGGGCTGTTTGCTCTGCCGTGGATTAGCGCGTATTGGGTTGTGTTTATGTGTGCCATGGGCTGGATCGGTCTATTCAGTTCATTGTCGTTACCAGCTATTCAAGCCTTTATTGGCTTCCGGTTTGCGGAACGACGCGGGGAATTGTTCAATGTGATCTATGTCGCCAACAATATCGGTGTGGCAATTGGTACAGCGCTCAGTGGTTTTCTGGCTGACTTTTCCTATCACCTCAGCTTTATACTGAACGGGGTGACCTCCGCCGGGTTTGCGATTTTCTTCTGGTATTATCTGTCGCGGGCAGAACCGGATCAGGGCGAAGTACATCTGACCAAACGCAAAACGGTTCCCGATGGGCCGGGCGTCTGGGCGCTGCTGGGCAACACCAGATTATATCTGTTCATGAGCCTGGGCGTGCTGTTCCTGCTGTTCGGTAATTCCATCTGGAATACGGGTGTGTCTCCGTATATTATTTCCGAGGGTATGGAGAAAAGAATGTACGGTCTGCTCTGGACTCTAAATGGGGTGCTGATCTTTGTGGGACAACCCTTCACCAATTGGGTCAAGCGTACGATGGCCCGTACATCGACTGCTCAGATGACTGCAAGTGCGGTGTTCTATGGCATGGCCTACATCGTCATGATCACCATGTATAGCTATCCGGGTATGGTGCTTGCAATGGTACTGGCTACCTTTGGGGAAATGCTGATCTCACCTGCTACGCCGGCATTCATCTCAGAGCATGCCGGAAGAGCGGCACCTTTCTACATCGGGATCTCCGGTGGTATCGGTGCGGTTGGACGGGTTATCGGGCCGTATGCAATGGGGGTCATGTACGACAAACAGGGACTGATTCCTGTAGCGTGGCTGGCGACTGGCACGGCGGTTATTGCGGTGCTTGGTTTTGTACTGCATGCGGTGCTGAACCGCAACCGTGAAGTGAAGGAGTACGGATTGGACGCTTAGCTTTTTCTGATTGAATGCTATGAGGGAGGAAGAGGACAGATTGGAGTGGAGGGGCAAAGAAAGCCATTTTAATCTGTCGGATCATCCCGTAGATGTAGATTGACAAAAAAATCTTTTTATGATATAATTTACATATAAAAACATTCCGTATATACTAAGGTTCTCCTGGCCAGGGGGAATCTTATTTTTGTTTGTACGGGAGGATGAAATATGAAGCAAAATGAGTCCAGCATCACATCCTTGATTTCGGCTTTTGGCCGAGCCTACCACTGCCAGTACGATACACCTCTTATTTTCGATGATTATATAGCTAAAGAGCTTATTACTCCGCAAGAGTTTGCGGGTATTCGCGAGAATATGATTCAAGGTATCCATTTTTTCAACCCGGACATGGCTCACCTGATCAAGGACGACCCGGATACGATTTTAAAATGGATTACCCAGGTACAGTTATCTCCAATAACACTGGCTCGGGCTGCTTATTGTGAGCATGTACTGCTGCATGAAATCACGTTGGGATTGAAGCAGGTTGTCATTCTTGGCGCGGGGATGGATACATTTGCTATGAGGCATCCGGAACTGGAGGACACTCTAGAACTATTTGAAGTGGATTATCCAACTACACAGCAATTCAAGCGGGAGCGTCTGAACCAGGCCAAGTTGATCATGCCGGACAATCTTCATTTGGTGCCAATGGATTTTACCCATGAGCCTTCGTATGAACGTTTGACTAAGGAAGGCTTGAAGAAGCGAAAGACGATGGTTACTCTATTAGGCGTTTCGTATTATTTGACCAAAGAAGATCTGTCCAACTTGCTCCGACATGTATTTTGGAATCTTCCAACGGGTAGCTCCATTGTGCTGGATTATGCAGATGAGCATCTCTTTGAGGAAAAAGGAAGGTTTAACCGGGTTGAAAATATGGTTAAGATGGCTGCAATGGGGGGCGAGCCGATGCAATCCTGCTTCACTTACGATGAGATGGAGCGGTTATTGGCGGATGTGGGACTTCTCATATATGAGCATCTATCGCCGGAGGACATACAGGATCGATATTTCAACAATCGTACAGATGACTTATCTGCCTTCGAAACAAACCATTTCATCCATGCGGTCAAAAAATAAAATCCTATTCCTGATATGATTATCACAGATTAGGATCTGAATAAGAAAGGGATGTCCCATAAGTCATTGAACATGACGGGGACATCCCTTTTTAGCGTTAGTACTGTTTAACGAACTGAGCGCGTGTTATTGGCGCCAATTTCCACAGGTCTGTGGTTTAACGAAACCAAGAGACGTTACTTCCGCACCTATCCAAACTGGGCTTGATGCAATCGGCTATACGAGCCCTGACGCGCCAGAAGTTCATCATGGCTGCCTTGCTCGGCTACGCCGCCATTTTCCACTACCACAATACGATCGGCGTGTCTGATCGTTGCCAGTCGATGGGCGATGATCAGTGTAGTACGTCCTTGTGACAGCTCAGATAGAGCCAACTGAATGGCGGCTTCCGTCTCGGTATCAAGTGCGGAGGTCGCTTCATCCAGAATGAGGATCGGCGGATTTTTCAAAATCATGCGAGCAATGGATAGACGTTGCTTCTGTCCTCCAGACAATTTGACGCCCCGCTCACCAATTAGAGTATCGAGTCCTTCCGGTTGAGATTGTACCAGCTCTTCCAGTTGGGCCCGGCGAATGGCTTGCCAGATTTCTTCATCAGGTGCATCCAGTTTGCCGTAGGCAATATTTTCACGGATCGACCCATCAAACAGGAAAATATCCTGCTGCACAATTCCGATATGGGAGCGCAGCGACTCCAGTGTCATATCTCTTACCGGAATCCCATCAATAGAGATGTGCCCCGCATCCACATCGTAAAAGCGTGGAATAAGACTGCACAGCGTAGATTTGCCTGCACCCGAAGGTCCAACCAGCGCTACCGTTTGTCCTGCCTTAATCTCCAGATTCACCTGATCCAAGGTTGGTTTGTGTTCCCCATAAGCAAATGAAACGTCATGGAAGGCGATGTCGCCTTTCACATGTGGGATGGATTTGGCTTGTGGTGTATCATCCACATCGGGCTCGGCTTCCAGCAGCTCCAGGTAACGTCTGAATCCAGCGATGCCTTTGGGATACGTTTCGATGACGGAATTGATCTGCTGAATCGGTCCAAGAAACACATTGGATAACATGACAAAGGCAATAAATTCTCCGTAGGTCATGCTGCCCTGAATGACAAACCACGTACCGCACACCAGTACAAACAGCGAGACAAATTTCATCAGAATGAAACTGAGCGAGGAATTCCACGCCATAATCCGGTAGGTGATCAGTTTGGTAAGACGGAAGCGTTCATTATTTTCGACAAAACGTTTCACTTCATGCTTTTCATTGGCAAAAGCCTGTACTACACGAATTCCGCTCACATTGTTCTCTACGCGTGCGTTATAATCTGCAATATCCGCAAACATACGCTTGAACGCTTTGGACATTTTGCGGCTGAAATAGAGGGAAAGGAAGATCATCAGTGGTACGATGATGAAGGTCATGACAGCCAGTTGCCAGTTGATACCCAGCATAATGCCGAAGGCTCCAGCCAACGTCATCAGGGCAATGAACAGATCCTCGGGTCCATGATGCGCAATCTCACCTATATCCATCAGGTCATTGGTCATGCGAGAGACGAGGTGCCCCGTCTTGTTGTTATCGAAAAAGCGGAAGGATTGCTTCTGCACACGTTGGAACAGTTCCCGCCGCATATCGGATTCGATGTTAATACCCAGCTTATGTCCCCAGTAGGTGACTGCATAATGGAAAAAGGAACTGAGCAGATAGATGCCCAGTAATCCGGCACAGGCTGATAAGATCATGGACCAGTTGCCTGCGGGAAGCAGCTGATCGACAACTTTGTTTACAGCCAAGGGAAACGCAAGTTCCAGCAGTGCAGCCAGAATCGCACAGGAGAAGTCCAATATAAAGAGTCCCCGATAAGGACGATAATAAGCCATAAAACGGCGAAGCATATGTAGTCACTCCTCTCTCTAACGCAAAAGCCCAGGCAGGCTGATCGGCCTGTCCGGACATTACGTTTCTTCCTATGAAATGATTATTGAATCCATCCTCTTATTTACGATTTTGCTGTGCACGTTCTACGATCATATCAGCGAATTCTTCAGCCTGACTCTGAATTGCAATCGGATCGAAGTACCAGTAGCGATCTTCCTGTAATTCGTACACCTGATTGTTCTTCACAGCCGGGAGCGATTGCCAGATGGAATCACCTTGGTAATTTTTATTGTTTTCCCCTACGGTCAGGAAGATATGGTCTCCTGCATAATCACCAACGACTTCACGCGATATCTCTTTCCACTGGGTATCACCCATCAGTTCTTTCTTGGTGATTTCGAGTGGTGTAAGTTCCAAAGCGCGATAAACGGCTTGTCCACCGCGACCAAAGTTGTCTCCATAGCCATAATAGCTCTTGTCTGATACTTCGAGGATGGAGAAGGTTTCCTCCGGTTTAATGACTGCTTTTACTTTGGCGCGAGCGGCTTCAATACGTTCGTCGTACGTTTTCAGCCAGGCTTCGGCTTCTTCGGATTTGTTCATGAGTTCTCCGAAGCCTCGAATTTCATCCTCTACATTGGTAAACGTGCCGTAGGGAATGACCACGGTAGGTGCGATTTTTTGATAACTCTCAATTTCTTCAGCTTTATCAGAGTAGGTAATGATCAGATCCGGGTCCAACGCGACGACCTTCTCCAAGGATACGGCACCCCGGTCGCCAATATTCTCTATGCCCTCCACTTGATCGGCGTAGAATGGATTTTCCAGATAATATTTAATAGAGCCAACGGGCTTTACACCAAGTGCGAGCAGATCACTTACGTACATATCCGTAACAATCCGTTTCGGTTCAGCCGGAATTTCCACATCTCCACTTAATGACTTGTAGATCCGCGTAGCACCCGAAGAATCGGTATTAGTTTCGGTCGAACTTGTAGTCGATTCTGAACCCGCCGCTGTTGGTTCCGTTGTGCCGGAACCCGTACCGCTGTTACAGGCAGCCAAAATCATGATGATGGCGAGCATGAGCAGCAAGCCGGAAAAGCGTTTTTTTGCAGCAAACATATAATTGTTCCCCCTGTGTATATAATCAATAATGATTATTATTCTCATTACTAACATAGAGGATGACGTAACATTTGTACATGGACATCTATGATGACTAATGCATGGACAGATGTGATGTCAGTTTGTGCATGATGTGCTGCAATTGCTCCATAACCGAGATGGGGTCGAATCCATAAAACATATCCGCATCAATCTCGTACAGGCGCCCTTCCCGGACCGCACTCAAGGTGTTCCAGGACTCCTGAGCAAATAGCTTGTCTACAGCATCCTGCTCTGATGATTCCCTAGCATAATCAATAAAAATATGATCTGCCGCATACAAATGAATTTCATTTAGTGGAACATGGATGTAACCTGTGAGTAGTTGTCCATCCTTCTTCATCCGTGCAGGAGGGGTGAAGCCCAGCGATTGATACAAAATATGAGAAGCTCTACCCCATCCGTGACCATAGATGTACGCTCCACTCTCACCAATCATGAAAATGCATACTGCTGAACCCCGTTCACCCATGATCTGATCGAGTGTACGATTGGCCTCTTGCTGAAGCGTATCATAATGGTCTAACAGCGCACGTGCTTTGGCTTCCAGACCCGTGATACGTCCCAAATGGATGAATTGCTCCTGCCAGTCAAGTTCCTCAAAAGGCATCAAAATCGTTGGTGCAATCTGCCGTAATTCATCCATGCCGGAATGAGGTGCATAACCAAGGATGACATCGGGATGAGCGTCTGCGATTAGATCCGGATGATTAATGAGATCATGCTCATAACACTGATCAAATTGGTTTTGTCCATTTTCAATAAGTCTACTTTTCATCCATCCTGCAACGGCACCCAGATGCGGGATGTGGCCCAGTGCGAGCAAGGAAGCGGTATAGTTGTATGTAAGACTTGCGATTTTTTTTGGCGTTCTCCGATAGAGAGTCGGTGCACAACCTACCGTTTGTTTAAATTTTCGACTTAAATAAAAGGTATCCCTGTATCCCGTCAACTGCGCAAGCTCTTGCAATGTGGGATTGGCAAACAGCAGGTGTTCCTGGGCAATTCGAATTCTTAACCGGGTAACATACTCCACAAACGTAAGTCCGGTGTACTTCTTGAATTCTCTTGAAAAATGCTCTGGACTCACATTAACCTCTTTCGCTAATTGCTCACGTGTAAAAGAATGAGTAATTCTTTCATGGATGTGCGCGATGACGATGTCCAGCCAGGAATGATCTTCATGAGCCAAACGCACAGCATGATCTCGCAACGTATCCAGCAGCTGATAAAACAGCATATGAGGTTTGAATGGTCCGGACTCATCGTGTTTCGAGCTGGACTGAACCAACTCGGAGATCAGCTCGGCAATAAGACGGCTCGTAACGGAAACAGGATGTCCGAATGGCCAGAGCCTTTGTTCGTTATCTGCAAAATCAAAGGCCATTGCAATACCCTGAACGGGTGAAAGGGAACCACGCTTGCTTTCATGCTGAAGCAGGGTTCCAGCTTGGCGTACGATAGCAGAGCCGGTATTTACCATCAATTGACCATTCGAACTGATCAGTCTTGCCTGACCAGAGGTGATGACATAAAGAACGTGCTTGCTGCTCCACAGCTCATCGATACGGGAGAAGGCTTCCCGATCATGGAGCTGCACCAGATGACACAGCTTGAACATTGCCGGAGGCACGTTTGTGATTTGCTGCAAGCGGCCGGGGGTGTTCAGGGATGATTTATGAAAGCTTAGATCCAGATTGCTCATAATTTAATGGACTCCTTATAGAGGATTGGACTAATAAGCAGTATAATACCACAAAGGTGTAATGGGGACCCCGCGAATCATTCCCTTCACATATTTCTGTGAAAAATGGATAAAGAGGTTGAAATCGCTATCAACACCGACTATAATGAAAATGTCGAAACGTTTCAATCTATGGTTTACAGGCGTGTTCATTGTGATTTATAATGAATTCTTCCTCTTGTCCAATATTGAAATGTTGTCAATCGACCAAGCTATATGTACAATTAAAGGGTATATGATTCAGCAGTGATGCTTAAAAGACGTGAAGAGAAATTTTTTTTGAAAACACTTCGAAACGTTTCGATAAATGAGAATTGATGCCATTTCTAATGGATAATGCATAGGAATGAGTGGTTGTTGCAACCATTTACAGTATAAAATGATAGGTAACAAGAAAGTTAGAAGGAGCGAACGTGGAATGGCAACGATTAAGGATGTGGCAAAGCTGGCAGGCGTGGCGCTCTCGACCGCTTCCTATGCACTGAATGGGGACAGCAAGGTAAGTGCCAAGACCAAGGCAAAAGTGCTGGCGGCAGCACGGGAACTGAATTATCGCAAAAACGGCTTTGCCATGGACCTGAAACGGAGCCGGACGAACACGATTGCGTTGATTCTTACAGATCTCTCGGGTCCGTATTACTCCGAATTGATTCGCAGCGTACAGGACGTAGCGCTGGCTAACGGATATGATCTGATTGCTTGCAGCTCTATGGGAGGACGCGACTCCACAGCGGTTCGTTTCTTGCGAGAGAAAAGAGTGGATGGTGCTATTATCCTGGCTCATAACATCCATGATGATATCCTGGTGGAATCTGCAGGCGAACGTTTCCCTATCATTGTGATGGATCGGCAGCTGTCGAGTAGCCATCTGGTCAACGTGCTGGTGGACGGGGAGCAAGGTGGTTACCTGGCTACACGTCACCTCATTCAGAAGGGGCATAAGACCATCGCCTATATCAGCGGGCCATCCAATTCTTATGATAATGCTCTGCGTTATCAAGGATATTTGCGAGCAATGCAGGAGGCGGGCCTTGAAGAGAAGTCCAAATGGCGTCTAAGCGGTAATTTTGTACGTGAGGGCGGATATAGTGCAACCAAGATGATGGTTATGCAGGGCGAGCTTCCATCTGCTGTATTTTACGGGAATGACGAAATGGCGATTGGTGGACTGAAAGCATTTGAAGAGAGCGGCATTTCGGTACCGAATGACATTTCGATAATCGGGTTTGATGATATTCAACTGTCCGAATATGTTCATCCTCCGCTTACGACGGTGCGGCAGCCCAAGCATGAAGCAGGGTCATTGGCAGGACATTTGCTCTTCCAGATGCTGAACGGCGAAGCTGTGAATACATCGTATACGTTAACCATTGATCTGGTGGAGCGCGAGTCTGTACGATCGGTACAGGTAGAGTCAGGAAACCAGCCGGCCTAGGAAGTAACTCGCCCTCTTTGAATTAAGAGTTGAATGATGGGGATCACCGTCCGAATTGGCCAGACAAAGGTCATTTCGCAGAGGACCCCTATTCTTTTTCAGATTTATCGAAACGTTTCGATTTTATACTAATTGAAGGAGTGAATAGTATGACAACGATGATTAATGAATCAATCCGGCTGACTGCCGGGGATTTATCCTTTACCTTTTTGAACAGTGGGGACCTGTACCAAGCTAAATCCGGTACGACCATGTTGAATCAATTGCTTAGCAACCAGATCGATGGATCTTTGAATAACCTGTATCTGCGTGTACACGAGGGAGAGAAAATCAGCTCGTTCCCACTGCTGGGTGTGCGTTCGAACAGCAAAGTGATCACAAGCAAAGCGCAATCCGGGAATCAACTGATCTGGGAAGGTACCGTACAGCTTGAAGGCAAAGAACAAGGTATTAGCTATCAGGTTGTGTTTACAGCCACAACGCAAGGCGTCTGGTTCTGGGATGTGAAGCTCACAGGACAACAACATAACATTGACGTGGTATATGGACAAGATGTAGGTCTTGCTGATCCAGGTGCAGTACGCAGCAATGAAGCCTATCTGTCACAGTATATTGACCATACGGTATTCGAAGATGAAGCGAAGGGATATGTGGTGTGTTCCCGTCAAAACCAGCCTCAGGGAGGTGCTTTCCCTTACATGCAACAAGGTTCTCTGACTAAGGCAGTTGGTTATTCTACAGACGGATTCCAATTCTTCGGTCTGTCCTACAAGGAAACGAACCAGCCTGAGAGCCTGAGCCATAATACACTGGCAAATGAGACATACCAGTATGAATTTGCCTACACAGCATTGCAATCGGAGCGCGTAAGCTTGGACGGGGAAGCCCAAGTGGTCTTCTACGGACTGGCCAAAGCAGATCATCCTGCCGGAATCTCCGCACTGGAATTCGGGGATGAAGTGACTGCAGCATGGAACGAAGTACAAGCATTGACTGTGGAGCAAGGCGAGACGTTGGAACAGGTGAAACTGTCATCCTTCTTGGGTGAACCGCTTGCTGCGCTTGATTTGACACAAGATGAGATTAATGATCTGTTCCCTGACCGTCATCAGGAAGAGCGTAGCGGTGATTCACTGTTATCCTTCTTCACGGGCAGTTATGAACATATCGTCCTGAAAGCGAAAGAATTGCTCGTAGAGCGTCCGCACGGCCATATCCTGATGAGTGGTGGCAATGTACAGCTGGGTGCGCAGGTTATTACGACGACATCGTATATGTACGGTATTTTCAACTCACAACTCGTTATTGGTAACACCAATTTTAATAAAATGATCAGTAATGCCCGTAACGCATTGAACGTGCCGAAGACGGCTGGACAACGCATTTATGTGGAAATGGATGGACAATATCGTCTGCTGACGATGCCTTCCCTGTTCGAGATTGGCTTCAACTATGTACGTTGGATCTACAAAACCGAATCGGATACCATTATCGTGACCAACTACACTGGAGCACACACGACTGAAGTGAGCATGAATGTGCGCTCGACTAGTGGCAAAGCATATCGCTACCTGGTAACCAACCAAGTTACGATGAATGTCAATGAATACGAGTATCCGTTGCATATGACGCAAGATGGCAACACGCTGATCTTCAAGGCTGATCCGCAAGCGATTAGTGCCGGAACGTATCCTGACCTGCAATACCGCATGTCGGTGGATGGCGCAGCTGTAAATGTTGGAGATGAAACGTTGCTGGCGAGTGGTATTCGCAGTGGATCTGCATCGCTGGTTACACTTAGTCTGGAAGAGAGTGCAGAATGGACGCTCAAGGTACAAGGCGTATTGGAAGGTCAAGTAAACGAAGCAGACGGTTCTGTCGTAGCAGGATCCAGTCTTACTTTTGAAGAGGAAGTGCGGGCGTACCGTGAATTCTTCGCAGGTGTAATGAACGGTTTCCGTTTGTCTCGTGGTGAGGGCCAAAGTGCAGAGGATCTGTTCAAAGTGAACGCACTGGCTTGGTGGTACACACACAATATGCTGGTTCACTACTCCGTGCCTCACGGTTTGGAGCAGTACGGCGGCGCAGCATGGGGTACTCGGGATGTATGCCAAGGTCCGGTTGAATACTTCATGGCAACGCAAAAATATGAGCAGGTTCGCGATATCATCAAAATGGTATACACCCACCAATATGAAGATGATGGCAACTGGCCGCAATGGTTTATGTTCGACAAGTATTTTGCAATTCAGCAGGAAGAGAGCCACGGTGACATCATCGTATGGCCGCTGAAAGTGCTGGCGGACTACCTGACAGCGACTCGCGACTATGCGATTCTGGATGAGAAAGTGCCTTATACCGTTAAGCACAGCTTCGGATTCACGGAAGAAACAGCGACTGTATTGGATCACGCGAAAAAAGAGATCGAATATATCCGCTCACACTTCCTGCACGACACATTCCTGTCTTCTTACGGTGATGGGGACTGGGATGATACACTCCAGCCAGCCAATGCACAGCTCAAACAATATATGGTGAGCAGCTGGACCGTTGCTTTGACTTATCAGTCTGTAAATGTGCTCGCACAAGCGCTGCAACATAAAGACGCTGGATTTGCACAGGAGCTGGACGTTCTGGCTCAAGGCATCCGTGAAGACTTTAATCGTTACATGCTGGGTACAGATGTGATCCCAGGTTTCGTATACATGGAAGAAGCAGATCAAGCGAAGCTGATGCTTCACCCAACAGATACGGAGACAGGCATTCAATATCGCCTTCTGCCGATGACGCGCAGCATGATCGGTGAATTGCTGAATGCAGAACAGGCAGAATCGCATTATGCGCTGATTCGTGAACAGTTCCTGTGCCCGGATGGGGTACGTCTGATGAATCGTCCAGCTCAATATGCAGGCGGTGTGAGCACTCACTTCAAACGGGCAGAGCAAGCGTCCAACTTCGGTCGCGAGATCGGTTTGCAGTATGTACACGCTCATATCCGTTACGTTGAAGCGATGGCGAAGCTTGGTAAGACGGATCAGGTGTGGAATGGTCTTGCCATGATTAACCCGGTTGGCATCGGCGAAGTTGTACCTAATGCGGAGATTCGTCAGGCGAACGCGTACTTCAGCAGTTCCGACGGCAAGTTCAACACGCGCTACGAGGCGCAGGAGCATTTTGACCAACTACGCAAAGGAACAGTACAGGTGAAAGGTGGATGGAGAATCTACTCCAGCGGCCCTGGAATCTACATGAACCAATTGATCTCGAACGCACTTGGCATTCGTCAGGAAGGCGGAGATCTGGTTATTGACCCGGTATTGCCGGCTGAGCTGAATGGCATGCAATTCGAATTTGAATATGCAGGAGAGCCGGTAACATTTATCTACCATCTGAACGAAGGTTCGGTTAACCGTGTAACGGTAAATGGCAAGGACATCCGCACCGAGCAAACGGCGAACCGTTACCGTCAAGGTGGGGCTCGTATCTCGCTGGATGAATTCAAACAAGCGCGTAATGCTTCGGAGCGCACGATTGTTGAAATTTATATGTAAATTAAATACAAACTCGATGTTTTACTAGAGTGGAAGGTCATCCTCCTTAACAGGCAGGGTGACCTTTTTTTTATTTGAGAAGGATTCAATAGCGGGTCAGGGGAACTCGTTACGGTGGGATGATCATTCTAACGCAAAGGAACGGCCAGCAACGTGTGCAGAAGCGCATTATGGCGTATATGCTTCGTCACATAGCCTGCGTCCTCCAGCGAGCCGCACAGGCCGTCCAGCAGCGGGAAATGACGTTCCCTTATCGTTTGCAATTGGTCCTCATGACCTGCTGCTTCAGCCTGTTGAATATACGTCTGACGGTGAGCTGCATCAGCGAACATCAGATCTGTCAGGCAGATCCGTCCACGTGCAGTTAACACTCGCTGCATTTCATGTAACGCCAACTGTTGCTGGTCTGGGCTCAGATGATGGAAGGCGAAGCTGGATACGACAAAATCGAAGGAATGGTCGGCGAAAGGCAACGCCAGAAAGTTGCCAAGCTTCACATGCATCTCGGGATATTTGGTGCGGCATGTACGCAGCATCTCCCGGGATTGATCGATGGCAGTCATCGCTGCGCCGCGCTCTAACAGTCTGCCAGCCAAATTCCCCGTGCCTGTACCGATATCGAGTCCTTTTTCGCCGGGCACAGGAGATATCCAGCTTGCCGTCTGCTCCAGCGCCTCATCATAGTTGTCATATATATTGAACGGTCCTGCGCCTACTCTTACTCCTAATTCTCCCGATCCTGATCCTGCATCTTCCGTATACGTTGTATCGCTGTTTGGACTGTGTGCTGTCTGGCTATTGTTCTGGCTATGGATTTCATCGCCGTTATGATCTGGTCCGCCTTTTCGATCCGACTCAACCGCTGCTTGCATGGCTCCAGGTCTCGAATCAATGCTGACGTTTGAGGCAATTTGTCCTGGCAGACGACCATTCGCCGCCTGTACGCGCTGATCGTGGATGGCTGCTTGCATATCGTAATTCCAGCGGTCATGCCAGTTCTGCCGGGCTTCCCTGAGACGGCGCGCACTGTCTGCAAGATCATGCAGATGACTGACATCCAATGGCCCGTCTTGGCGATTGAGATCAATCATGCGCTGGGTTGTATCCAGCATGCGCTTGAGCTCAACCCATTGGGCATACATGACCGCCTGCTGCAGCTCCAGATATTCTTCCAGCCGCTGCTGATTGCCCTGGTCAATCTCTCCGAGCGCTTGGGTGATATCCTGAAGCGACATCCCAATTTCACGCAGAGCTGCAATGGTTTGCAGCCGCCAGATGTCATTCTCGGTATATGTACGATATCCGTTACTTGTCTGTTTGACGGGGAAGATCAGTCCTTTTTCCTCGTAAAAGCGAATAGCTCTCGCCGATATGCCGAGTCTGTCCGCGGCTTCTTTGATGTTCATCATGTGCACCTCCTTTTCAATTCAGTATAAACGATGACGTTACGGCAAGGTTAAGTGTTCATTTCTTTCCACTGAGTGAAATTTTAGTCAAGTCTGAGGCTATGCTACAATATAAAGCAAAGGAGCATTTTGCACGTATTCAATTGCAAAATGTCGAAATGAGTAAGGAACAAGCCATTTTTTCTAACGCTGCTTTGCGCAGTGTTATCGACTATTGCACGAAAGGTTGAACTTTTATGCTTATCAGCCATACGTACACCATTCGGCCATCCGAGATCAAGGATGCCGCCCAACTGATGGAACTGGATGCACTGGTATGGGATAAGCATACCTCTCCGGCCCCGTTTCAGTGGCGATCCAGACAACAATATTTGCAGCATTGTCCTCCAGGCAGTCAGCTGATTGCCGTTCAGGGAGAGCGGGTATGTGGTTATGTGGGCTTTTATCTGCCAACAGGACTGCCTGTTAACCGCCATGTATACGAGATTAATATCGCTGTTCATCCCCATGATCGGCGCTGTGGTATTGCTACAGCCCTGATGGATGCGATGAAACACCATGCCTTTGAACAAGGGATCATCAAACTTAGGTTGCGGGTGTTATCCAGCAATCCAGGGGCGATTGCTTTTTATACACAGTGCGGATTTGTGACGGAAGGCAGACTGGTGTCGGAATTTTATATTGCAGGCAATTATGTGGACGATATTCTTATGAGCTATTTCATCCGGGCCAACGGATAGAACAGAGTAGAAGGAGGAACAACAATGGACATGGGACTTCGGGGTAAAAAGGCGCTGGTGCTTGCATCCAGTCGAGGACTGGGCAAAGCGGTAGCCGCTCAATTGGCGGCAGAAGGCGCTGATGTCATGCTCGCCAGCCGGAACGAAGAGAAGCTTGCAGCGGTGAAACAGGAGCTGCTGGCGCTGGGTGGTGGTGGACGTATCGAATATTGTGCAACCGATGTGACAAGCAAGGAAGATATTGATGCCCTGATTCGCAAGACAGGCGAACAGTTTGGGCAGATTGATATTTTGGTGAACAATTCAGGCGGCCCGCCTTCAGGAACATTCGAGTCATTGACGGATGAAGATTGGGAACGTGCATTTGAATTAAATGTACTTAGCTATGTCAGACTGATTCGCGGTGCGCTCCCTTACATGAAGGAGAATGGCGGACATATCGTGAACATTGCCTCCACCTCTGTGAAGCAGCCGATCCCCGGTCTGATTCTGTCCAATACGTTCCGTACGGGGGTATTCGGATTAGCCAAGACCTTGTCACAGGAACTCGCGCCATATGGCATTCTGATTAATACGGTTGCACCGGGTAGAATTGGTACGGATCGGATACGTGAACTGGATGCTGCACGTGCAGAGCAGAACGGAATAAGTGAGGAAGAAGTTGCCGAACAATTCCGTAAGGAAATTCCACTGGGACGTTATGGTCAACCCGACGAGTTTGCCAAAGCAGTTGTGTTCCTCTTATCAGGAGCGAATACGTACATTACAGGTACATCTCTTGTAGTGGACGGTGGCATGGTACGTGCGCTCTAAGAAGAAGTCGGATCGAGAGATTCGAAGTTATATGGATGCATAAATGCGCAAATAAGATAAGCCCCTCCTTATTCTCCACGTGTTGTGGAGTAGGAGGGGCTTTAAGGGTTGATGTATGCATTGTGAGGGCCGTCATTCGTAATGGAAGCTGGTCCTCCAACCATTCAAATTATGTAAGTCTAATTAGCGTAAAAGTTCCCATTCATGCTGCAGCATGCCATACACCGCATGGTTAACATAGCCCTTAGGCAGTTTCTCAGCCTGGCGAATAACGCCTTCAAGGACGAACCCAAGCCGTTCAGGGATGGCCCGGCTCCGCTTGTTGTTGGTTGCTGAACGAATCTCGACACGGTTCAGATCCAGGGTGACGAGAGCGTAGTCCACCAGAACGCGGCATGCGCTGGTCATCAAGCCTTGACCTTCAAAACCTTTGCCAAGCCAGTAACCGATGCTTACCGTGCGGTTGGTCCAGTTGATTTCGTGGAAGCCGATGATGCCGGCAAGATCGCCTTTCAGCCAGACACCTGCGGTGAACCCGCCGTTGTCAGCGCCCTGTTTCAATGCATTGCTGATAAAATTTGAAGTATGCTCAATCTCGGTCACGTTGTCCACCCACGGTAACCAATGCCTCAACTGGTCCCGCGAGCGGTCCGTGAGTTCGAACAACGGTTTGGTGTGCTCCATGGCAAGTGGGCGGAGTTCGGTATATTCATCCAATGAATAGGTAAACATGAGTGCAACCTTCTTTCTTTAAAATAATGAATTATCGGGAATTCTTCGGTAGCTTGCGCTCCAATGCAAACAGGTCTTCTTCCATCGAGGCCATGCGTTGATTCACCGTAGTACGGGCGTCACCCAGTGCCTGATTATATATGAAGGGAGCCAACTGGGTCATGAAAAGATCCAGCACACCCCAAGCTGCCAGATCGCCCAGTTCTTCGCCGCGTTCCTCTTCGAAATACGACTGGATGGTACGTATGGCTTCATCCTGTTGTTCTTTGGACAGTTTTAGCGCGTTCAATGGGAAACCCTCCCTTAAATTCTGTTTTTCTATCATGCTACATGATTCGTGCGAACCCGTCAAAATGGTTTTGGGCCTATCTTGTGTGTAACTGATCCTGATTTTGGGGCGTTATTTATTGAACTCCTCCCTCGTTAAAGGTATATTTAAATGAAACGCGTACGAAACTTTCCAAGAAAATAGATTTTTTCAGGAAATGACTTCGTTATAAAGGAATTTTAGCCGGAATTGCTGCAAATTCCTGAAAGCTCCAATCAATTCATGAAAGGTTTGATACCTGTGGACAATCGTACAACCCCACCTAACTTTATCAAAAATATTATTACCGAAGATCTCCGGTCAGGGAAAGTCCAGGAAGTCATTACCCGTTTTCCTCCGGAACCGAACGGTTATCTGCATATCGGCCATGCCAAAGCGATCTGGATTAACTTTGCACTGGGTGGCGAATTTGGCGGCAAAACAAATCTGCGCTTCGATGACACAAATCCGGTCAAGGAAGATGTAGAGTATGTTCAATCGATTCAGGAAGACGTGAAATGGCTCGGATATGAGTGGAGCGAGAAACGTTTTGCTTCCGATTATTTTGATGAAATGTACAGCCGCGCGGTCTTGCTGATCCAAAAAGGCAAAGCTTATATCGACGACCAAAGCGCTGAAGAAATCCGTGCTATGCGTGGAACGCTCACTGAGCCGGGCAAGAACAGCCCGTACCGTGACCGCACTGTAGAGGAGAATCTGGACCTGTTTACACGGATGCGTGCAGGCGAATTCCAGAACGGTGAGAAAGTGCTGCGCGCCAAGATTGATATGGCTTCACCGAACATCAACCTGCGTGATCCGGTCATTTATCGTATTGCTCATGCACATCATCATAATACGGGTGACAAATGGTGCATCTATCCGATGTACGCATTCGCACATCCACTTGAAGATGCCATTGAAGGAGTAACCCACTCCCTCTGCTCCCTGGAGTTTGAGGATCAACGTCCATTCTATGATTGGGTTATTGCCGAATGTGAGATGGAGAACCAACCACATCAATATGAGTTTGGCCGCCTGAACCTGTCGCAAATGGTGACAAGTAAACGGAAGCTGAAACTGCTCGTGGATGAAGGCCATGTGGATGGATGGGATGATCCGCGCATGCCAACGATTTCAGGTCTGCGCCGCCGGGGATATACACCGGAAGCGATTCGTGATTTCGTATTCGAAACAGGCATTTCCAAAAGCCAAGGCGTCATCGACCTGCAAACGCTGGAGCACTTTGTCCGTGAAGACTTGAAACTGAAAGCTCCGCGCACGATGGCTGTTCTGCACCCGCTCAAAGTGGTCATTACCAACTACCCTGAAGGGCAAGTGGAATGGCTCGAAGCTGAGAATAATGTGGAGAATCCGGAGATGGGCAATCGCCAAATTCCGTTCTCCCGTGAGATTTATATTGAACAAGACGATTTCATGGAAAATCCACCGAACAAATATTTCCGTTTGTTCCCTGGCAACGAAGTTCGTCTGAAACATGCGTATTTCATCAAATGTAACGATGTAATCAAGGATGCAGAAGGCAATGTGACTGAAATCCATTGTACCTATGATGTGGAAACGAAGAGTGGCAGTGGATTCACAGGCCGTAAAGTTAAAGGTACCATCCACTGGGTGGAAGCAAGCCAAGCGGTACCTGCTGAATTCCGTCTGTATGAACCTCTGATCACCGCAGAAGCACCGGATGCTGAAGAGGAAACAGAGCTGGAAGAGCAACCGGAGAAAACGTTCCTGGATCAATTGAATCCAAACTCTCTTGAAGTCGTTCAAGGGTTTGTGGAGCAAGAGATGAAGGAAGCGAAAGCACAGGATAAATTCCAGTTCTTCCGTCATGGTTACTTCAGCGTTGATCCGAAACATTCCGAGCCAGGCCGTCCGGTATTTAACCGGGTTGTATCCCTGAAAAGCTCGTTCCAACTGCCAAAAGCATAAGGTGAAGTACAGAGTAGGCAAGGGTAAAGTTAAAAGCTTTAAGGTCAAGGCTACAAGCTAGGGTTATAAACGTAAAAGGCGTCTCCAGGGCAATAAGCCAATGGAGACGCCTTTCTTTTTACTACTACTATTCTTAATCTTTTGTTTGATTGTTTGAACTTTGTTATTTACACCATAACGGAGAGGACAGAACAAAGCTGGAGAAGCGAAGCGGTCGCCTTTATCACCGGATTTTACCCTTATAGAAAGGGAATCAAAAAAATCCGGGGATAACAGCGATCGAAAGATTGTTCTGTCCTCGTAGTGCTCCAGTGTAGATCTTGAAAGGTTCAACCTTTGCCAACAAAAAATTACCTTTCACCCATTTCCGTCAACACAGTTGGCTGATAGCCGTTGCGGCGGTTCGAGAGCCACATGATTGCAAAACCAACAGCACCGATCAGGGAGAAGAATACCCCGATGTTATACATCACTTCAGCACCAAAGCTCTGGAACAGCCAGCCGCCGAACAGGCCGGCAATGACACCAGAGAGGCCGCCCCAGGCCATCGTATACACGGCCTGACCAGAGGAACGGTACGGCCTTGGAATGAACAGCATCGTCAGTTGAGTCCCTACATAGAAATACCCGCCGAACGTAATGGAGTGCATGAGCTGAATGAACACAATCTCTAACGGATTGTTCGCTAAGGCCATGAGCTGCCAGCGAATGGCGAACAACAGACTGATCAGGATGAGCGATGATAGAAGCATGCTCATTTTGCGTTTGAGAAAACGGTCCAGGAGCAAGAAAACACCCACTTCAAGGATGGATGATGTGAAGATGGCCCAGCCAACCATCTGTTTATCGCCACCCATTTCCACGATGTATAATGACATAAATGTACTGTTCATGGCGTTGGGTACGGAAACGAGCACCCCAAGCCCGATAAAGATCATAAAGTACGGATTGAACATCACCCTGCCGAAACGTCGAAAGCTCACTACAGGTGTATCTGAAGCGATCGGCTGTCTGGGTAGAAACAAGGCAAAGACAAAGGCAATGACAATCATGAAGGCAAAGACAATCGATACACTGCCCGCTCCCAGGCGGTCAATCAGCGGTCCGGCAGCCACAGCGGTTAGAGCCCAGCCCAGCGATCCCCATAGCCGAAACGTACCGAATTTCTGAGTCGTGCCATCAATATAACCAAGAATCAGGCTGTTGGTTTGGGCAAACAGTGGACTTTGAAAAAAATAAAAAAAGATCATGGCTGCATAAATCCAGGCATACGTAGGCGCATAGAATACGGCCTGAGCAAGCACAAAGGTGCCACCCATCATCATCATCAGAATAATGCGAATATTGCGTGATTTATCGCTCCAGAAGCCCCAGAACGGATTAGCGAACAAGGATACAAACGGACCAATCGCCATCAGACTGCCAATCTCCAATTTGGTCATCCCGATTTCCTGCAAATACAACTGAAGAAAACCGGCGAAGATTGAAATGGCTCCATAAATGAAAAAGTTATATAGTTTCAGCGAAACCAAAGAGGGATTGCCTCTTCCGGGTGCATATCTGTCCAATAGAGCCATTCCTTTCAGAATCATATTCTTCAATGTATCATTTGTTGAAAGGGTATTCAATGTATAGAATAAGTTTATTGAACGAGGAGGATTACCGTGAGCACGATGGAATGGACAGGTATTGTATTGGCAGGAGGTTTATCCCGCCGTATGGGTTCCAATAAGGCATTGTTGGAATGGAATGGTTCCAGCGTGCTGGAGCAGGTCATCCAAGCGATGGCACCAGCTGTGAATAGTATTATCGTTTCCGCAGGAGCCAACACGGCTGCATACAAGGCATTGCCCTATGACTGCGTTCAGGATTATTACCCTGGGAAGGGACCGCTGGCAGGGTTGCATGCCGCGCTGAAAGCCTCGCAGACAGACTGGAACCTTGTCTGCGCCTGTGATATGCCGCTTATAGAGCCATCCTTTTTCAAAGGTATGAAGTGGCTCACCGAATCAGGTCAAGAGCATCAAGCGATCGTTCCACGACTGGCAGGGCGTGTTCATCCGCTTGCAGGTGCATATCATAGACATGTTCTCCCCGAACTTGAACAGCGCTTAATAGATAATAGACTGAAAGTAACCCAATGGCTTGAAGAGATCAGCTGCCGATATGTCGACGTCGATGAGCTGGAAAGCGCTGGTGTCCATGATGTGGCCATTCAGCTTAGTAATATGAATACCCCGGAAGAGTATGAGCATATTCGCAACAGATCATACGGCCCTTAACCCATCTATTCATTCATCTTCTGATTCCTTTCTTAGTCCGATTCGGTCTCCCAACTCTGGTCCACTGGACCCGATTCGTTGGATAGATCCTGAACGGCGTTGCGATATTGAAGTGGACTCTGGCCCGTCCATCGTTTGAATTGCCGACTGAAGTGCGACAGATGGGTGTAGCCCAGCTTCCATGCAATTTCCCCCAAAGAGAGCTTCGGCTGTTCGATCAGTACTTTGGCTTCCTGCAGCTTCAGGCTGGACAGGTAGGCCCGTGGAGATTGTCCGTATACCTTGCGAAAGATCTGCAACCCATATCCCGGACTGATGCCAAATGAGGATATGATCTGTTCCACTTTGACGGTGGATACATTGCCCTCTTTGATTCGGAGCTGGGTATGGAACGCCTGTTTGATGGCTTCTGCGATGGCTCCTGCATAATGCATGGCTGCGGGAGCTGGAGCATTAGGCGAAGCATCAGATCGGGTGGATAGTGGTTCACGGTCAGCTGCTTGGGACAGCAGGGCAAACAATTCAAACATGCGTGCCTGCATGATAAATTTGTCTGTGGAAGTGTATGCCTCCGATGTTCTGATCATGTTCATCCAGTTCTCCAGGACAGGGCGCATTTGCATATTATCTGTGGTGCCTGCCTCATAGATTCGGCTGTGATGTGACATCAGCTTCAGGGTAAATACGGGATCATCTACATTAAAATGAGCACTGAAGTACGTCATGCCCTCTGATGATACACATTGGTTTGTATGTTTGAATCCGGGTGGAATTAGCAGAATCGAACCTTCCTCAACCGTATAGGTATATCCGTGAATTACACTCTCCTGAGTCCCCTTTATAATCAGCATAATTTCAAAGCCCGGATGGCATTCCTCCGGCATCGCCCAACCGTATGGAACTTGTTGGCTGTGCGCTCCATAGAATTTAATGTTACAGTCGATAATAGGCAGCCAGTGAGCCAGTGTATGATGTGGCATTTCTCGCAGCTGCGATCGGATATCCATGACATTCACCTCGGAAAAGGGTAAAAATAACTCGCCTTGTACAATCGGCACCCATAGTATACTTCATTATAATCAGTTTAACGCCAACATTGAAAATCGCAGAACAGGAGAGCGTTCGGCAGATTGCTAAGTCTCTGATGTACTTCAATAGATAATAATGTAAACGTTATCATTTTTCAATTGGATCATTTCATTTTGTATAAATGCCAAGAGCTTCATACTTCCGGATGAAAAGGGGATTTTAACATGGACAAGTTATTGTACGGGGTAGCCTACTATGACGAATATATGCCTTATGAGCGATTGGACAAGGATATTCAGATGATGAAAGATGCAGGCATCAACGTGGTGCGGATTGCGGAATCAACATGGAGTACGCATGAACCACAGAATGGTGTATTCGACTTCTCCTCAGTAGATCGTGTTCTGGATGCCATGCATGCGGCGGGTATTCAGGTTATTGTGGGTACACCTACGTATGCTGTTCCGACGTGGATGGTCAAGGAGCACCCGGATGTTCTGGCAACAACGGTACAAGGACCGGGGAAATATGGGGCGCGGCAGATCATGGATATCACACATCCGACGTATCTGTTCTATGCGGAACGCATCATTCGCAAGCTGATTTCCCGTGTCAGTAAACACCCTGCCGTGATTGGTTATCAGACGGATAACGAAACGAAGCATTACAACACTGCCGGAGATAATGTACAATTGCAATTCGTCAAATATATGCGTAACAAGTTCAGCTCATTGGATGATCTGAACAAGGAATTTGGGCTGGATTACTGGAGTAACCGCATTAATAGCTGGGAGGACTTCCCGTCTGTTGTTGGTACAATCAACGGCAGTCTGGGAGCTGAATTTGCCAAATTCCAGCGCCAACTGGTAACTAACTTTCTAGCGTGGCAGGTCGGAATTGTAAATGAGTACAAACAGGAGGGGCAGTTTGTAACCCAGAATTTTGACTTCGACTGGCGTGGATATTCGTACGGCATTCAGGGAGATGTGGACCATTTTGCCGCATCCAAACCTTTTGACATCACCAGTGTGGACATCTACCATCCGTCGCAGGATGATCTGACCGGCATTGAGATTTCATTCGGTGGTGACGTGGCACGTTCCACCAAACAATCGAACTATCTCGTACTGGAGACGGAAGCGCAGGCTTTCTGGCATTGGGTTCCCTACCCCGGACAGCTTCGCCTTCAGGCGTTTAGCCACCTGGCATCGGGAGCAAACATGGTCGCCTATTGGCACTGGCATTCCTTGCATAATTCATTTGAGACGTATTGGAAAGGATTGCTGAGCCATGATTTTGAACCCAATCCGGTGTACAACGAGGCCAAAACGATCGGCCGGGATTTTGCCAGACTTAGCCCGCAACTGGTGAATTTGAAGAAAACGAATCGGGTAGCCGTGCTGTTCAGCAATGAGGCGTTGACGTCGATCAAGTGGTTCGGATTTAATTTTACGAGTGACAAAAAATACAACGACGTTATCCGCTGGATGTATGACGAATTATACAAAATGAATATTGGCTGTGATCTGATTGATCCGTCTGTGGAGAGTTATGAAGGCTATGATGTGATCGTTGTGCCTGCTTTGTACGCAGCTTCCGATGTCTTGCTTGAGAGGCTGAACCAATTCGTACAAGATGGTGGGCATGTCGTTTACTCCTTCAAGAGCGGATTCGCTAATGAGCATATTAAGGTCCGCTCTACCCACCAGCCTGGACTGATCAGTGAGGCTTGTGGCATCAGTTACAACCTTTTTGTAGAGCCGAAAAATGTTTCGCTTCGAGATGATCCGTTCGAGGTTGGAGAGGAACAGAATCAGATTCACACCTGGATGGAACTCATCACACCAACAACTGCAGAAGTGCTGGCCTGGTATGATCATCCTCACTGGGGAGAATATGCAGCAATTACCCAGAATACCTATGGCAAGGGCAAAGCAACGTACGTTGGATGTTATACCAGCTCCGCGGTGATCCGCAACGTGTTGGAGCGTGTCATGAAGGAAGCTGGACTGTGGGGAACCGATCAGGAATTGGCTTTTCCAATCATCGTGAAGAGCGGAGTGAATGATCAGGGGAATACGATTCGGTATTTCTTTAACTACTCCGATCAGGCGATTTCGTTCGTGTATGCCTACGGGGACGGAACGGAACTTTTGGCAGGAACAGCGGTGTCCGGAGGGCAGAATATGAAGCTGGAACCATGGGGGTTCTGCATTATTGAGCAATAATGGGAAATCATAAATGAATTGACAAGTCTGTTTTCAATGATTATAAAAAGAATACCAAGACCAAAGCGCCCTCGGCTTCATGCTGGGGCGTTTATCTTATTTTAGCTCATAGCTCAGGAGTGGATGCCTCGTGTTTACCGAATTATATCGGAAGCTTACTGATCCGTTCAAACGCAGCATTCGCAACAAATTAATCCTCACCATGACGTTTCTGGCCATTCTGCCCGTCATTGCCATGACGGTTGTAGCAGCCGAAAATACCCGTTCTTCCATGGAAGAAGAGATCATGGAGACCAACCGTGCGAATATGAATTGGGCCTCCATCTATTTGGGTGAACAATTCGCGCGGATGAACAATCTCATCTATTCCATTCAGATCAGTGATGAGCTGCATCAGTATTTGGCATTGAACCAGGATGCTCCAGCTGCCAGCCGCTTCGATGAACAGAAGGCTGTGTTCAACATGCTGAACAGTGTATATTATTCGGCTGGCAACTATGTATTTGGTGTGGAATTATACCTGAAGGAACTGGACACATTGTTCACCTTCAACTCGATGGAAAGCCGGATCAGATCAGTCCCGGACATTCCTTCGGCATACGATGAACTTTTTAAACAGCATAAGGACTTTACGATTATTAATGATCCGAACGATCCAGAGAAGTTTCATATGACCCGCAGCATGAACCGATTCGAGGATCAGGCGCAGATCGGCGCGATCAGTCTGGAAGTCAAGTGGGCCGAATTCAATCAGACACTGGAATTGCTGGACAGCCGGGGAGATTATGCGGTGTACATCGCGGATAGTACGGGAAGTCCGGTCTATCAGCCAAATAAGGAGATACAGCCTTCAGCAGAGGCGCTGGAAAGGCTCGCAGCTACGAAGGACAGTTCCGGTTTCATTCGAACAGCCAAGGAATATGTATTCTATCATGCCATTGATCCTTCAGGAATGCGTCTGATCAAAATTGTACCTTCCCATGTCATCAATGAGAGTGCAATGGAAACGATGAAATATGGTCTTGTTGTGGGTGGGCTAGCTACCGTGGTTTCGGTATTGTTGGCAGCACTTGTGGCTTGGCGAACATCCAAACCGATTGTCAGACTGGCGAATTCCATGAAGGGAATCCAGTTGATCAAGGACAAGGAAGTGGTGCGCAGTGGTCGGGTGGATGAGATTGGCCTGCTGGAGAAAAATCTGCATGGTATGGCAAGCCGCATTCGGGAGCATATCCGGGATAACTATCTCATGAATCTGGAGAAACAGACGGCCGAGCTCAAGGCGCTTCAGTCCCAGATTCACCCGCATTTTCTACAAAATACGTTGCAGATGATCGGAGGTATGGTGTACTCACAGAAGCCGGCAGACAGTTATAAAGTTATTCGTGCACTAAGTGAGATGTTCCGTTATATTGTCAGAGCGCCGGATGGTCTTGTGCCATTACAGTCCGAATTGGACCAACTGGAGCATTATATGCTCATCCAGAAGCAGCGTTTTGGCAGCAGACTTGAATATAAACTGGAGATTGAAGGCGGGCTGAATGACTGTTACATTCCCAAGTTGTCCCTGCAACCGATTGTGGAGAATGCATTTGTTCATGGTCTGGAGAAAAAGCAGGGAGAGTGGAAATTGAACATTCAAGTTGTCCGACTAGATCATGAGGTAACCATCCGCATTTCCGATAATGGGATGGGCATGGATCAAGAGAGGCTGGCCGAGATGCAATCGAGACTGTCCAAGCTGTCCCAGCAAGGAGACAGAGTATGGAGCTCGGGCACTAGCATTGGTCTGGTCAATGCCGCATCACGCATTTTGATGCACTTTGGGCCTGCATACGGTATGAACATGGAGAGTGGGGAAGGACAGGGAACCCGTGTCACTGTTCGAATTCCTTGCCATACAGGAGGCGAGATCTCGTGAACAAGGATCATTATAGAGTGCTGTTAGTGGACGACGAGCCATGGAATAGAGACATTTTGCGCAATTTGGGCACGTGGGATGAGCTTGGCATGGTGGTAGCAGGTGAGGCAGAGGATGGCGGAGAGGCGATCCGGTTGGTCGAGCAGCATCAGCCCCATATTATCATTACAGACATGCGTATGCCGGGTAAAGACGGCGTGGAACTGCTCCAGACGCTGAGCGCACAATATCCGCATATCAAAGTGATTGTGGTCAGCGGTTATGATGATTTCAATTATGCGAAACATGCCATTCGTCACCGTGCCGCTGATTATCTGCTTAAGCCAGTAAATCCCGATGAATTGAATAACGTTCTGGCCAAGTGTAAACGTGAATTGGAAAAGACCGAGTCCGGGCCGGAGTCGTGGGAACCTTATCCTTCGGCTTTTTCTGGCGAATTCTCGTTGTTTCAGCAGCAGGCACGCTTGCGTTTTAACGACTTGAACGTTCAGGGATTACATGAGCTGTTCGGGCAGCTGGAGCACCGACTTGATACCAGTGATATCCGGAGACCGCAACAGCTTGGGCGGATCGCATACGAATTACAGACGCTGCTGGGCGAGCTGTGTGTTTCCAACGGCTTATGCGAGCAACCTGTAGCAGCTGTGCTCCCGCCACCGACTGCTCTGGCGTCCATCGCATCGGCGGTGGACTGGATATCAGCGCCTTACTATACTTCGTTGGAGCAGCTGATTGCGCAGCGCAAATTCAAGAACAAGCTGAACCTGGATGAGGTGAAGCAATACATCGATCAGCATTGCATGGAGATGATTACGCTGGAGCAGCTTGCCCAGATCTTTTTTGTTAGCAAAGAATATCTCAGCAAGGTGTTCAAAAAAGAACACAGCGTGAATGTGACCGACTATATTGTCCAGTTACGGATGGCAAGAGCCAAGGAATGGGTGCTCGATGATCAGATTCCATTCAAACATATTGCTGAGATGACGGGTTATGAGGATGTATCGTACTTTTACCGGGTGTTCAAGAAACACTTCGGAGTTTCGCCTGGAGAGATGCGAAAGGGACAACCTCGAATATCAGGTAACAGCCCTAAATAATTCATTCACAGAGAGCTTACTGTTGGATTAAGGTTTAAAATAATCCAATAAATGAGTCTAATAATGTCCAATGAAGCGCTTTCATTTTGTGATATATAATGATCCTATGAAAGACAAACCAGTTACACCGGGAGGTCATAAGAGATGAAAGTATGGAAAAGCGTAGCAAGTGCGGTACTTGTGAGTGTTCTGCTCGCAGGCTGCGGTTCCAATGCGGGTACGGATGGTAAGGCGGAGGGAACTGCATCGGGCAGTACGGTGTCCCTCAAAGTATTCATTGCACAGCCGCGGCTGAAAGAACATTACGATAAATATATAGAACAGTTCAAAGCCAAGGAGAAAGCCGAAAAGAATATTGAGGTCAACGTACAACTGGAGATGCCGCCAGCAGATAATGCGCCTCAGATTCTGAAAACACGACTTGCCTCCAATGATGCACCGGACGTGTTCGCACTTCATGCGGTCAATGAAATTCCACCGTTCAGCAAAGCAGGTTATCTGGAAGACCTGTCGGGTCAACCTTTTGTCGATAAATTACTGGATTCCGTTAAGCCTTCCGTAACGGATGCATCGGGTAAAGTCGTGGCCGTTCCTTTGGAAACGTTATCTTGGGGATACCTGTACAATAAGGATATTTTCAAAGAGCAGGGGATAGAGGTACCTACAACTTTGACGGAAATGAAAGCGGTCGTGGAAAAGCTGAAAGCAGCCAACATCACCCCGTTTGAACTTTCATACAAAGAAGCCTGGATTCCACAACTGTTCCTGCCACTTACTGTAGGTGCACTGACTCAGTCAGAACATAAAGACTTCTTGGATAAGATGAATCAGGATCAAGGTTCCTTCTCGGATATGAAATCCTTGTTCGACATCTTCGATCTCGTCAATGCCAATGGTACGGAGAAAGCACTCGAAGTGGGCGGCGATGATGGTTCAGCAGCCTTTGCAACAGGCAAAGCAGCAATGTGGATTCAAGGACCTTGGTTCGCAGAAACCATCCTGAAGTCCAATCCGGATATCAACTTCGGCGTAGCTCCACTGCCAATCAATGACAACCCGGATGATACCAAAATCAACCTGAGCACATCGACTTCACTGGCCGTATCTTCCTCCAGCAAAAACAAGGAAGTGGCACTCGACTTCGTAAACTATGTTCTTGATGACAAGGATTCAAGTGCATTCTACGAAGCACTGAAATTCAATCCGGTTGCCAAAATTCATGACTTCAAAAGTTTCCCTTGGGTAGACGATGCCCTGAAATATGTTAATGAAGGCAAAGCGTATCAGGATCCATCCATTCCTCAAGCGGTTAAGGATGAATCAGGCAAAGCGCTGCAAGGTTACTACTCCGGACAACTGGATCAGCAGCAGGTGATTGATGCGCTCGACAAGGCGTGGAAATCCTACAACAAAGTCAACAAGTAAGCAGATGAAACGGCTGGCAGAACGGTCTTCGTTCCCCCGTTTCCGCGAGTCTGCTTATAGTGAAAAGGGGGAGAACCAATGGCTACGAATGTATTCAAGAAGTATCTGTCGCTGCTAGCGTTCACTGCGCCTGCCTTTGTCATCTATGCCATTTTCCTGCTGTATCCCACATTTAGCGGCTTGTTCTACAGCTTGACGGACTGGAATGGTCTGAACCGGGATTACAGTTTTATCGGTCTGGGGAACTTCGTGGAACTGTTCAAGGAAGATCCAGACTTTCTGAATTCCCTGTGGTTCACGTTGAAATATGTGGTGTTTATGCTGATCCTGCAAAATGGAATTGCCTTGCTGCTCGCCGTGTTCATTGAGACACGGACGCGCAGCAAGGGGTTATTCCGGACCCTGTTTTTCATGCCGAACATGATCAGTACAATCATCAGCGCCTTTATGTGGACATTTATTTTCTCCCAGGTGCTGCCGCAACTGGCCGAGAAGTTAGCCGTCTCCTTTTTGGACCAACAGTGGCTGGGTGATCCGAAATTTTCATTCTACTCCATCCTGATCGTATCGCTCTGGAATGGTGTGGGGTATATGATGATCATCTATCTGGCTGCACTCCAGGGTGTGCCGAAGAGTCTGAAGGAAGCGGCTGTTATTGATGGAGCCAACGCGTTCCAGGTACTGCGTAATGTCGTATTGCCGATGATTACTCATGCTGTGACAATCTGTTTCTTCCTAACACTGAACGGTGCCTTCAAAGTATTTGAAGTTGTGTACGGTCTGACAGGTGGCGGTCCAGGCAGAGCCACTCAGGTCATTACGATGAATATTTATGAAGAGGCATTCTCCAACAATTTTAGATACGGATATGCCAGTGCCAAGTCGGTTGTGTTATTCGTCATCGTGCTCATCTTCACGCTCATCCAGATTACGGTGATGAAGAAGAAAGAGGTGGAAGCATGAGGATGCAACGAATTAACAGCTACCTGATTCGACTGCTGCTGGTGCTGGGCTCCCTCGTCGCAATGCTGCCAATCTACATGGCGATTGTGAACTCATTCAAAACACAAGGCGAAATGTTCCAATCCTTTATAGCTCTCCCAACGACATTTCATTGGGAAAACTACTCGGATGCATTTAACAAAATCAACCTGCTGGGCAGCTCCTTGAACTCGGCGATTGTATCCTTCCTGGGGATTGGGGGTATTGTATTCTGCGCTTCATTGGCCGGATACAAGCTGTCGCGTACTTCAGGCAGATTGAGCAACCTGATCTTCTTCCTGTTCGTGGCATCCATGCTCGTTCCTTTTCACTCGATCATGATTCCGCTGACACGGGTTGCCAAAGGACTTCACGTTCAAGGCAGCACATACGGATTGGCCCTGATCTATATCGGACTTGGTGTGAACATGGCGATCTTCCTGTATCACGGGTTTGTTAAGTCCATCCCGCGTGAATTGGAAGAATCGGCACAGATGGATGGATGTAATGAGTTCCAGACGTTCTTCCAGATCATCTTCCCACTGTTGCTGCCAATTACGGTCACCATCGCCATCTTGGACTTCCTGTGGATCTGGAATGACTTCCTGTTGCCACTGCTCATGCTGACGGATGTGAATCGTTATACACTGATTCTGTCCACGAACATGCTGTTTGGCGAGTACAACAAGGAATGGCCGTTGATTCTGTCTTCCCTGGTACTTACCGCGATTCCAGTAGTTCTCATCTATGCGTTCTTCCAAAAGTTCATCATGGAGGGTATTGCAGAAGGTGCGGTAAAAGGGTAAAGAAAACCTGCCTGCGATCTAGACGAGACGTATCTGCCTTATTAATACAAAAATTCAAAAGAACCGCCTTGATCGGAGGGATGTCACTCCTTCCGATCAAGGCGGTTCTTTCATTTCATGATGACATCAGCTTCTTGACTGCCTGTGCCAGCAAGTGAAGACCACGCTCCATCTCATCCGGTGAAGCATAAGCATAGGACAGACGAATGTGCTCTGTATCTAGGCGGTCATAGAGATAACCCGGATGAATCAGCACATGATTCTCCAGACAGGCATGGAACAGTTCGCGAATGGATAGAGGACTGGCGGTAAATCGGAGCCAGATATAAAAGCCTCCGGCAGGTATGCTCCAATCGGCGAGTTCACTGAAATCGCGTTGCAGAAGCTCAAGCATAAAGTCTCTGCGTTTGCGCAGTTCTGGCCGCAGGCGATCCATATGCTGCTCGTGGTATCCATCGGCAAACCAGAGTGCAGCAGCCTCCTGAGCGAGGGAGCTGGTGCCATAATCTGTCTGCATCTTGATGTCTGCGAGGCGACGGATGACCGGCTCTGGCCCAACTAGCCAGCCGAGGCGCAGACCGGGGCTGACCGCCTTGGACAAGGTGCCCATGTGCAGCACCCGTCCTTCTTTATCACGCGCTTTCAGTGATGGCGGCGGGGGCTCGTCCAGCCACAGGTCGCTGTACGCGGCATCCTCCAATATGGAGATGCCGATGTTCCGCGCTGTGGCGAGCAGTTCTTCCCGGCGGCTGTCACTCATGACGGAGCCGGTAGGATTGTGGAAGCTCGGAATCGTATAGAGCAGCGAGATGCTTTCCCTGTTTGCATTATTCTGTACGGCATCTTCCAGACGCGGAGTGTGTAATCCTTCGGCATCCATCGGAATGCCACTCATTTTCAATCCGGCGGATTGGAAGGCATGAATGGAGTACAGATAAGATGGTTTCTCCAGCAGAACTGCCGATCCGCGGGGCAGAAGCCCAACTGAAATAAGGTGCAGTGCCTGAAGAGAGCCGGATACGATCAGAATGGAGTCAGGGGAGGCTTGGATACCACTTTCTTGCAAGTAAACGGACAAAGCCTGACGGAGCTCCAGACTACCCTGAGGTTCGAGGTAGTTTAGTGTACGAGGACGACTGGATAGAGCAAGGAGGAGGTCGTTAAAAGCCTCCTGGGGCATCAGCTCAGGTGCAAGCTCACCTGTACCAAGCCTGATGATGCCTGGCTGGAACTCAGCCCGGTTAATCTGCTGTACCTCTGGCAGATTGGGGTAATACCAGCCTTCTTCGATGGCTTCCTCCCAGTTGGGCATGGCTCCGTGAGCCAGCGCATGCCAGCCAGAGCCACAGACATATGTTCCGCCGCCATGTCTGCCTTCAATCATGCCTGCGGCAGCCAGATTTTCCAGTGCAGTAACCAGCGTGCTGCGGTTCACACCCATGGTTTGAGCCAATGTCCGTTGTGATGGAAGCCGATATCCTGCTGTCCATTCGCCGGCAGTAATTTTCTCGCTGATATAGACTTCAATCTGTCGGTACAGAGGTAAGGAATGGGACGGGTCCGGCTTCCAGCTGCCCCCCTGTCGAGAATCAGAACGATTCATGGGCAGGTTTGCCTCCTTTATAGAATGAGTGATGGGATTTATGTTTTCTCTTATTTTGAACACTATATCATTTGGTTGGGTCCAGTGCCATCCAAGTGGTTGGTTACGCCTGACGTTATCTCTACTACTATGGAGACATATCTAAGGGGGATGAACGATGGGGGTAATTATTCACGCGGTGGTGCTGGCATTTGGCCTGATTTTGCCACTCGGTGTACAAAATGTGTTTATTTTTAATCAGGGCATGAGTCAGCGAAGTTATGCACGGGCGCTGCCAGCGATAGTAACCGCAGGACTCAGTGATACGTTGTTGATTGGAGCAGCCGTCGGAGGGGTGTCCCTCATTTTACTGCAATGGCCGGTGCTGGCGAATGTATTGTATGCAGGAGGGAGTGTGTTTTTGCTCTATATGGCATGGAGCATTTGGAAGTCTTCCGGGCCTGCGAATAGTTCAGCAGCAGTGCTATCTGCGGGAAGGCAGATCGCTTTTGCTGCTTCCGTTTCCTTGCTTAACCCGCATGCTCTGCTGGACACGGTAGCTGTGATCGGTACCAGTTCGCTTCAATACGAAGGGGTGGCACGCTTTTATTTTGCGATTACGGCGGCAGTGGTATCATGGGTATGGTTTCTGGGACTGGCAGGTGCAGGCAGGCTAGTAGGTAGAACAGATCGTACAGGCCGGGTCAGTGTTTTCTTCAATCGGTTGTCCGCTGTAGTCATGGTCGGAATGGCGGGCATGATGCTGTGGAAGCTGATTCTATCGTAAAAATAGAAAAGAATCCCCTCACGTTAAACGTGCGGGGATTGTTTATATGCTGGCCTTATATACTTAATGCGCCAAATGAGTATTCTATCTTATTCTGCCTTCAATAGCATGGATTCAATAAAAGCTTTGAGATCCTTGGATGCGTTGTTCAGTTGATCAATCACCTCGCTGAACTCGGTGACGAGTTCGGCCTGCTGGTTGCTGGATTGGGCAATGGATGTAATCTCCTGTTCCATCTGACGAATGGAATGCTGTACTTCCTTCAAGGAGCGTTCAATGTTCACTGTAGCTTCTTTGGTTCCGGTAGATAATTTGCGTACTTCGGTAGCAACAACGCCAAAGCCGGCGCCTGCTTCTCCTGCTCGAGCTGCTTCAATGGCAGCATTCAGACCTAGCAGGTTCGTCTGCTCCGAAATTTCACGAATGAATGAAGCTACTTTGGTGACTTCACTGGAATTTTGCACCGCCATCCGTGTGTTGTCCAAAATCTGTGAAGATGAAGCGGTCAGTTGCTGGGACTGAGCAGCTACGGTCTGAACCATATCGGTTAACTTACCGCTGATTTCTCCGATCAATTCGGTGAAGTGCCCCAGTTTTTCCTCGTTTTTGAGCGAAAATCCAATGGCCAATGCACCTACGATCTGGCCTGCTTCATCGCGAAGCGGGGTAGCCGCAGAGTTAATGGGAGTCCCGTAATGATGCGCTTCAATACGATTGGCTGAAGTCTCACCATGGATAAGTGCCCGGCGTAGTGTAGGATCTTCAAGTGAGATCGGATCTCCGGCCTTGATACCCAAATCAAGATCTTCGCTCCGTACGTAATACCGGAACTGCTCCATATCGGTAACAGCAATCATCAAATCATTTTCCTTGAGCATGATTTTAAAATACGGGCTTGCTGCAACAAGTGCTTCAACAATATTCAATTGGATCAACTCCTATATATGTGTGCGTATTATCGTGATGTATTGTATATTCATCGTCAGAATTGCGGGATCTTTGAAGGGCTAAAGAGGACATATGGCAGATTAATTTTATTTTAATCTTGAAATCAGGAAAATTGATCAACAAGGTTAGAAAAAAGAAAAATACATGACAAAAAAGCTGCTGAGGATCATCTGACCTCAGCAGCTTTTAGTACATCGATAATGGCTGTATTTTGAGAAGTATATCGTGTGCTTACGTTTATTATTTCTTCCTGCTCTGATGCATTTAAACGATGAGCAGGTACCCCCCAGATCACGCTTGCCTAACCGCCGATCTGGGACATGCGTCGTACCGTCGGTGTATGACTTTGCATTTTCTGCTCCAGGGCAAGCGCCATTTCATGATTCTTCGGTTTGGTGCCAAGCGCCTTGAGGAAGAGAGCTGCCATAGCATCGGGGGCATCTACGAAGCGGCGAACGTTGTATTCATCCGACCAGTATAGACAAGCTTTGATATGCCCATCTGCTGTCAGGCGGAGTCGGTTGCAGTTATCACAGAAGTGATCACTGACCGGATGGATCAATCCGAATGTCCCTTGTGAACCGGCAATCTTCATGTTTCGTGATGGACCATTACCTGCCGGACCTGCCGTATTTTCTACCGTCCAGCCAGCCTCCGCACATACATCCGTGACTGCTTCCAGCGGCAAATACGATTTGCGCCATGAATCTGAAGCCTGCCCAATCGGCATATATTCAATGAAGCGCACATGCAGTGGCTGATCTATGGTCATGGCAATGAAATCCTTAATCTCATCATCATTGATGCCCTTCATTAACACGACATTCAGCTTGATCGGAGCAAGTCCAACTGCCGTGGCGGCTTCAATGCCTTTCAGCACCTTATTTACATCCCCACCGCGAGTAATCATGGAGAAACGGCTCGCCTGCAGGGAATCCAGACTGATGTTAATCCGGTTCAGTCCAGCGTCTTTCAGGGCCTGAGCCTGTTTGTCCAGCAGCAATGCATTGGTAGTTAACGCAATATCTTCAATCCCGTCAATGGCCGAGATCATACTTACGAGTTGATGCAGATCTTTCCGTACCAGAGGCTCGCCTCCGGTCAGACGGACTTTGCGCATTCCCATTGGAGCCAACACTTTGAGCACCTGGGCAATTTCCTCGTAGCTCATAATTTGGTCATGCGGGGCAAATTCCATGCCTTCTTCAGGCATACAATACACGCAACGCAAATTACAGCGGTCCGTAACAGAAATACGGATGTAGTCATGTATTCTGCCAAAAGAATCCTGGAGCATTTCCATGCAGACCACCCTTTCATTGATTCAGATTGGAAAGCTTCTATATGAAATGAACCGACAATGTCTAAACGAACAGTTGCATCAAATTTTAGCTATTTCTCCAATCCGCGTCAATGATGACGTCAGGTAATTACGTTTTTATCGGGATGGGTCAGTTGGAATTGTCCCACAAGCTGTTGCAAGAAGACCGTGATGGCTTCTACATTGTGCGATGAATGCTGAACATGGAGCATGTCGTTAATAAGCTCGACCATCTCGGCTTCCACCTCGGAAGACGTGGAACGGTTTTTGTGGCTGATGGCGGCGATATTCTCCATTAATACCACCACCTGATCCACAACCTGTGTTCTTTGGGGTTCTTCAGCCGTCGCACTTTGGAGTAAGCGCGAAGCAGCCTGAACAAGCGTGGTGCCTTCAGCCAGAACCTGATCACCCTCCTTGATGGATTGAGAGGCTGCTCCTGCCGCTACAGAGATATTATCCAGAATCTGATGAATATCTTCCGTGGAGGAACGGGATAGTTCGGCCAGCTTGCGGATCTCCCCAGCAACGACGGCAAATCCACGTCCGTGTTCGCCAACATGGGCTGCTTCAATGGAAGCATTTAGTGCAAGCAGGTTGGTCTGTGCCGAAATTTCATCAATGACAGCAAGTGCGCGGTAGATATCCTGCATGGTCGCCATAAAGGATAGAATCGTATGGTTGGTGTCGGACACGGCTCCCGAGATCTGAGTCATTTTGTCTCCAATACGCTCCACTTCCTGGCGGGCAACGTCAATCTGCTCTGTGGACGACACTTCAAGCTGTTGTAAGGTGAGGCGCATTTCGTCGGCGGCTACTTTGGCCTGATCCAGGTCCTCAAGCTGCTTGCGTATCCCCTGAATCATAGAGCCAAGTTTGAGATTTACACGTTCGGTTGTTCCCTGTGTAGTTTCCGTTGACGCCCGCATCTGGTGCTGGTTGTTCATCACATCCACGGTGGCAAGCTGTACCTTGAGCATAATTCCTTCCAGAGAGTCGATCATATTGTTGATCCATTTCGCCAGTTCACCTGATTCATCCTGGGCAAAAGCCGACGTGTCCAGACGCTGAGTCAGATCCCCTTTGCCTTCGGCGTTAATCCGAATAAAGCGGCTAATGCGGCGCAAATCCTCATGGCCCCGTTGAACATGTTTTCGTTGCAGCTGGCTTGCAGTCAGGAATCCATAGATGAAATTAAAGGCAGCGATGGCTGCTGCGCTCCATGCACTTCCAGTCAGCGCATATACAAGTGCAGCTCCCGCAATGCCTGACAACAGGATGTACAAGCTATGCTGCTTGAATTGGCGCCAGCCAATGCTGCGTATCCGATACACTTCCTCCAAATCGCCTTCACACATCATGCCCCACAGATCCGGACAGTGGGGAAGCTGGAACGTGATGCCTTTTCCAATAACTGATATATGACGATAGTCTGAATAACCCGGAAAAGCCACAAACAGATTGGAGCCATTGCGAATGGTATTCGCTACACCGGGATGAAGTTCGTTGGTAGAAGGATCGGTAAACATCAGTTCCAATTCGGTATGCTCTTTAACAGATACAACGCCCCATTCAGTGGTTACGCCGTCCTTCAGATTTTCCCCATGGGTAAATGTATGATCCTCGAAGCGGCTGCGGGACAGGGCAGTCCCGGGTTGAAGCGTGGGTCGCAGTCGTGATTCAGCCATAAATAGATAATTATCCCCGGAATCGGGGTAGATGTGGCCTGATTCACGCTGGATCAGATCGCCCAATACATCATTAGGCACACGGTTGCACAGGGAACCGATGTATCGGCCGTTTTCCATGATAGGTACGATAAACATCAAGGTTACATCATCGTGAAACGTGGATGAACGTGGTCCAATTTCTAGTGTGAGCGGATCAGAATAAGGTCCAAACAGGCACTTTTGTCCGTTGATATCCGCTTGGGTATACCTTAATCCTGGCCCGATCAAAGCATTTCCATCTTCGTAGACTTGTCCAATATGATTCTTATATGTAGAAAATACAACCTGGTTTTGCTCGTTCAGCATAAAAAGCTCAGTACTATCAGTAGCGCGTACATAACTTGCTGCGAACCATACCTCCAATCCGTGTACATCTTCCGTACCTTGCAGCACCCCCTGCGGATGAACGGCCCGTACCTGCTGAAGCAATCGATCCAGATGATTCCACTGCTCCTCAGCCCAATCCATCAAAAGCTGCCGCCGGGTCTCGGCGATGCCCTCAAAGATTTCCTCCACGTCGTGCTTCATATTTGCATTCAACCGATACGACCGCCACAGCGGCCACCCTTTTCTCGATCCCAGCCAATCAAACATACGGACCACCCCGATTTCTGATTTTGAAAATCCTTTGCGAGACTGTTCGGAAACGCGATTATCCAGCCACTATGGGTGGTGGACGGGAATCAATGACACCGCCTTCATGATCCCGGAACCAGACACCGTATCGGGGCGAGAGTTCACGTCCTTCTATATGAGCATTTTGCAAAATGCTGTTATCAATGTTTATACAAGAAAATCAACAAGAATACGAGGGTATATGTCATATTTTCCGAATATTTATTCAATAAATACAAATGATTATGCGCCTTTACTTGGATATTACAAGAGTTCTGTATAAGTGAAGCAGATGTTAGATAACATACACGGACATTGACATGTTTAGGACTGAGAATCGGTATCATTTTACACTGTGTAACATGAACAGGCCCATACTCAAAACAGTCTGTATAATGTAATCCCGGCCCAAAGATATATAGTATTACCTAACAAGCAAAACCTGTTACGTTCGTGTATATAAACCTTCCATTCAGCCTTGGTGTGAAAAGATTGCGAGCTTCCCGCGAAAAGGAGAATGCCCATGTCCTCTATCATCGTCCCCGACACCTGCCATATTGAGCTGGATCACGTGTCCGTTGTATTTGGCAGTGGAGCACAACAAGTTACCGCCCTGTCCGACGTTTCATTTCAAATACATTCCAATGAATTTGTCTCTCTGCTTGGCCCCTCGGGGTGTGGCAAGTCCACACTGCTGCGACTCGTAGCCGATTTGCTCCAGCCAACGACAGGCAGCATCCGGGTTGCCGGGGAAGAACCAGAGCGGGCGCGGTTGCAGCGCCAGTTCGGTATTGTCTTCCAGACTCCAGCTCTGTTCGATTGGCGCACGGTACGCCACAATGTGGAGCTTCCCCTGGAGCTGCTCGGCACAAGTCGGAAGGAGTGCCGTCGCATGAGTGGTGAACTGCTTGAAATGGTCGGGCTGACCCGCTTTGCTGACCATTATCCATGGCAGCTCAGTGGGGGCATGCAGCAGCGTGTTTCCATCGCACGGGCACTCGCGCTTGATCCGCCATTGCTGCTTATGGATGAACCTTTCTCCGCACTGGATGAATTCACGAAGGAGAAGCTGCAATTGGAGCTGCTTGATATTAAGCGATCTACAGGCAAGACATTCCTGTTCGTTACACACAGTATCCCCGAGGCCGTATTTCTATCTGACCGCATCATCGTCCTCTCCGCACACCCTGGTCAGGTGCACTCCATTCATTCCGTCAACCTGCCAGCCAAGCGGGATCGAGAGCTGAGGGAAACCGAAGCCTTTTACCGTATGATGACCACCATCCGAAATTGTTTCTATGAGGAGCGTGATCCAATCCATGTTCCTGCACACCAGTAAGCTGGGTTTTCGCTCCTGGGTAGCGATCTGGATTTTGTCCGTATTGCTGCTGTGGGAAGGTATCGCCTGGATTCTCCACTTGTTCTTGTCACCCCAGCAGGCAGCATCCCGTCTTCCTTATCTCCATGAAGTTCTCACAGCCCTGTTTCGTTACTCAGGAACATTGGCTGAACAGGGGGCCGTAACGTTTGGGAATGCAGCAATTGGTTTTGCCGGTGGAACTGTGTTAGGCCTGTTGCTGGCCCTGCTCATGAGTGTGGCGGTTTGGGTGGAGCGTACCTTATCTCCGTATGTCATCTCTTCCCAGATGGTGCCCGTAATCGGTCTTGCGCCCATTGTCTATGGCATTATCCATAACGCCGAGTGGGCCCGAATTATAATGGCGGCTTACGTTACGTTCTTCCCGATTATCATCCACACACTCAAAGGATTAAAAAGTGCAGCGCCGGAGCATCTGGAGCTTATGCGTTCCTGTGGAGCTTCCCTGCCTGCTCGTTATATCAAATGTTTGCTGCCTTCTGCGCTACCGGGTCTATTTTCCGGTATGAAAATAGCTGCTCCACTTGCAGTCACTTCTTCCATTGTGGTGGAGCTAATGGGAGCCCCGGATGGACTTGGCGTACTGATGGTCAGTTCCTTGTATTACGGCAGTGCCCAAATCGGCATGTTCTGGGCAACCATCATGCTCAGCATTGGCATAGGACTCATCTCGTATCTTGCCATCAGCCTCGCTGAGCGCTGGCTAACCCCATGGCAGCCCGAATTCAGGGCCAAGGGAGGGCGTGCTGCATGATGAATGAAAGTGTGGTGGTAAGCCGCAATGGTGAGGAGGGTGCGACGGTCGCTGTCTCTGGCACGGGCTCCATTGGGGAATCTATTGTGGATTCGATTAAGGTGCCAACTGCTTCAGGCTCGGATATCCATGGGCAACAGGGACAAGCCGGACAGAGACTGCGGGGTAGTAGTGTTCGCAAAAGATCAATTGGATTGCGCCTACTGCCGTGGCTTGCCGGAGCCTTATTTCTTACCTTATGGCAGCTTCGATTGTTCCATCAGTTATTCTCGCTTGAAAGTTACCAACTGCCTGTGCCATCAGCAATTGCAACGTCCATCAGCGAAAATGCAGAAATGCTCTTCCGATATGCGATGTACAGCGGAACCGAGATGCTGGGTGGCTTTCTGCTAGGCTCCTTGCTGGGAGCTTTGGCGGCTTCGGTTGCATCCTTCTTCCCGACGAGCGGCAGGGCGGCGGTTGCCGTGATGTCAGCCCTGAACGCCGTTCCGATTGTTGCGCTGGCCCCGATTATGAACAACTGGTTTGGGGACGGGATATGGTCACGAATTGCTGTTGTGGCTGTAATTACGATGGCTGCCATGGCTGTGAGTTTGTTCAAGGGATTAACCTCAATTCAGCCGCAATATAGTGATCTGATGGCTGGTCTTGCCGCCAGAAGGATGCAGGTTTTCGTGAAGCTGCGCTGGCCTCATGCACTGCCTTCCCTCTTCGCAGGTCTGAAAATTAATATGTCGACCAGCATTATTGGCGCCATTGTGGGTGAATTTTTCATCGCCTCCCAGGGGCTTGGATACTTGCTCTCGGATCAGATCCGACTGGCGAACATGCCACTTGCCTGGTCCTGTATTGTTATCGCCGCCGTGCTCGGTATTGTGTTGTATGAAGCCGTCGTTCTGGCCGAGAAACGGCTGACCCCGTGGAATCGTGCACATACAGATCCTTAAAGCTCATTAAGATGCCAACCTTCCACAGATCGATTGACTCGTGAAGCAGGCTTCACAGTACCTGATTGAAAATCCTTATATAAACAGGGGGTTGTTCTGTATATGTACAAAACGTTAAAACCGGGTTTTCTGGTGTTGGTACTGTTGGTCGTTGCGATGCTGGGAGCGTGCTCCGCAAAATCAGAGTCTTCCGTCACCCCTGCTGCTGCCAGCTCGGAGGGAGCGGAAGGGGCAGATCAGCCCTTAACCCAAGTGAAGATTCAGCTCAAATGGGTGCCTCAGGCTCAGTTCGCGGGGATATACGCCGCTAAGGAGAAAGGTTTCTTTGCAGATGAAGGTATTGATGCCGAGATCATTCCGGGTGGCCCGGATATCGTGATCGAACAGCAGGTGGTTAACGGCGCAGCCGATGTGGGTATCACCGGGGTGGACAGTTTGCTGGTCAGCCGGGATAACGGTCTTCCGCTGGTCTCCCTCGCCCAGATTTCGCAGAAGAGCAGTTATCGATTGATTGCCAAGAAGTCCGCAGGTATTACCGATCCAGCCCAGATGAAAGGCAAGAAAGTGAGCACATGGTTCGGCAGCCAGCAGTTCCAGGTTCTCGCTTTTATGGAGAAGAACGGCCTTGATCCAAAGAAGGATATTGAACTGGTGAAGCAGGGTTTCACGATGGATCAGTTCTTCAACGATCAGGTGGATGTCGCCACGGCAACGATTTATAACGAATATCACGTGGTACTGGAAAGCGGAACGAAGGAGACCGACCTGGATGTATTCAACATTGAGGATGCCGGGGTAGGCATGCTGGAGGATACGCTGATCGCGAAGAAGGATTGGGTGGACAGTAATAAAGAGCTGGCGGTGAAAGTGACCCGTGCCGTTCTGAAAGGCTGGAACTACGCCATCGACAATCAGAATGAAACGGTGGATATCGTGATGAAGAACGTAACGGACGGCAGCACGACCCGCGAACATCAGGTGACCATGCTGGAAGAGATTGCGAAGCTGATTCGCCCGGAAGGATTTACGGAGAAACAAGTGGGCAGTTTCGTGGATGAATCGTTTACCCGAACTGCGGATATTGCCCTGAAGTATGGTCTGATCAAGAAAGCCGCTAATCTGGACGAAGCACTTGAGAAAAGCATCTATGAAGAAGCGGTGAAGGATGTGACGAAATAAATAAGCGTGGAGCGTTCGGAAGTGGGCACTGCAATCGGAGTGGTCAAGTGTAAAGTCCATAGATTCAGGTTAGAGAGGAGGATGACGAATGAGCTCAGTGGATCAGCAACCCCAGCCGCGTGGTGGTACAAAGGAAGAGTGGCTGGAAAAGGATCGCAAATATGTGTGGCATCACATCTCGCCTCATAACGATCATCCGATGATTGCCGTAAGCGGGGAGGGCAGCTGGATCACGGATCAGGATGGCACACGGTATCTGGATGCGATGTCGGGACTGTGGTGTGTGAACGTCGGGCATGGACGCGAGGAGATTGCCCAAAGTGCCTATGAGCAGATGAAAGCTCTAGCGTACGTGCCCATGACCCAGAGCCATGAGCCGGCGATTCTGCTGGCAGAGAAGCTGAATGACTGGCTGGAGGGGGAGTATCGCATATTCTTCTCCAACTCGGGTTCAGATGCCAATGAAGTGGCGTTCAAAATAGCCCGTCAGTTTCATCATCAGAATGGTGAACCAACTCGTCACAAATTCATCTCCCGTCACCGCGCCTATCACGGCAACTCCATGGGCGCACTGGGCGCTACCGGGCAAGCGGCCCGCAAAATCAAATACGAGCCGCTGGGCGTAGGCTTTTCTCATGTACCACCTCCCTATTGCTACCGCTGTCCATTTGGACGAAACAAGGATGGATGCGGACTGGAATGCGCCACTATCTATGAAGAGGTTATTCGTTGGGAAGGGCCGGAGACGGTAGCTGCGGTCATTATGGAACCAGTCATTACAGGGGGCGGCATGATTGTCCCGCCTCCGGAGTATATGCGTACCGTGCAGGAGATTTGTGAGCGTTATGGGGTGCTGTTCATTGTGGATGAGGTCATCTGCGGATTTGGCCGCTCCGGGCAAAAATTCGGTCATCAGAATTACAGAGTGCAGCCCGATATCGTCACGATGGCAAAGGGTATGACGAGTGCGTACGCTCCACTATCGGCGACAGCCGTTCGAGCGGATCTGTATGACACGTTCAGAGAACCTGGAACCGATTCACACTTTCGTCATGTTAATACGTTCGGGGGCAATCCTGTATCCTGCCGCGTGGCACTGGCGAATCTCGAAATTCTGGAACGAGAGAATCTGGTCAGCCGTGCTGATGAACTTGGATACCTGCTTCGGGATAAGCTGGAGCCGCTGCTGGAGTTATCGGTGGTTGGAGATATCCGCACATTTGGCTTTGCCTGCGGGGTGGAGCTGATTGAAGCCGATGGTTCGCCTGCTCATGCGGATAAGGTCATGAAAGTACTGGCAAGCTGCAAAAAGGACGGCGTACTGATTGGCAAGAACGGCGATACCGTGCCGGGATTTGCGAATATTTTGACCATCTCACCGCCGTTTGTCACCACCGAGGAAGAATTGGACCTGATCGCTGGTAGTTTGCTGGCTGCACTACGCAGTCTGGATGCAGGGTAGCGATGGAGGAGAGGTACTAATCTAGTGGGATCTCTAATTATATCGTGCTTGTGAATATGTAAGGAGGCGAGGGAGGATGCAGACCACCACCGGGAAAATCATCAATCAGCTGCGTCTAGATGATCGAATTGAACAGTTGTCCCGTATTGGCCGAATTGTGGAGACGGGTGTCTGTCGACTTGCCTTAACCCCGGAAGACATGGAGGGCATTATCCAGGTTCGTCTCTGGATGGAAGAGGCCGGACTTGTGACTCGCCTTGATCCGTTTGGCAATCTGATTGGTCGCTTTGAAGGTACAGATTCGTCCTTGCCGATCCTCATGATCGGTTCGCATATCGATTCCCAGCCATATGGCGGTCGGTATGATGGGGCCATCGGCGTCCTTGGTGCGCTGGAAGCTGTTCAGTGTCTGATGGAACAAGGGATTCGACCTCGGATGCCCATTGAGGTCATTGCCTTTTGTGATGAAGAGGGCTCGCGTTTTAACAAAGGATTATTTGGTTCACGTGGCATAACCGGACAGCTGGAAGAGGGAGAATTGGAGCGACAGGACAAAAATGGGGTGACCCGCCGAGAGGCATTGCAGGCCTTTGGCTGTGCACCAGAACAATTTGCCGAAGCGATCTATCCGGCTGGCTCTATTGGCAGTTATCTGGAGCTGCATATTGAGCAAGGACCTGTGCTCGAATCGCTGGACGCTCCGGTAGGTCTGGTGACTGGCATCTCGGGCCCGCTGTGGCTCACGGTGACCATGAAAGGCATGGCAGGGCATGCCGGGTCCGTACCGATGGGGATGCGGCATGATGCGCTGGTGGGCAGCGCCAAGGTCATTGCGGCTTTTGACGATATGGTCAGAGAAGATCCGGAAGCTCCGACAGTAGGGACCGTGGGGAGCCTCAGTGTCTTCCCGGACTCACGCAACATCATTCCTGAGCAGGTCAGCTTTACGGTTGATTTGCGAGATATGGAGATGGAGCGTAGAAATCGGCTTGAAGGAAGGTTAATGAGCCTTTTGGATGACGTCAGCTCGAAATATGGCCTGACCTACTCCTTGACCGAAGATACCAACAGTGAACCGCGATATTGTGCAGAACGAATCAAGAATGCCACTCGCTCGTCTGCCGAAGAAATCGGCCTGCCTTTACCGGAGCTGATGAGTGGTCCGTTCCATGATGCACTTGCCCTTTCTTACGTGTGTGACTATGGCATGATCTTTGTTCGCAGCAAGGATGGCATCAGCCATCATCCAAGTGAGTATTCTTCGCCCGAGGACATTGCTCTCGGTACAGAAGTGTTGTACCGCACGATCAGGCAGATGTGCAGCCTGGAAAACGGCGAGTAACGATGGGAACATACAGGAGGGAGGACGATGGAAGTTCATTTCGTAGGTAACAATCCAATGGATACTTCAAATCCAATCATATTCGGTGGGTTTTACAGTCATATAAGATGATGGTGATTTTCATATAAACGGACAGCGGACAGTTTCTTAGAGGAGGCGATGTGGCGTATGGGTAAAATCAGCATCGGGATGATTCAAGCTTCACACGAGGTGGAGGGCTCGGCCCCAGTTGAAGTGCATAAGGAGGCCGCCATTCAGAAACACATTGCGCTGGTGCGTGAGGCGGCTGCTCGGGGAGCGCAGATTATCGGCTTGCAGGAAGTGTTCTACGGGCCTTACTTCTGCACGGAGCAGAGCCCCAAGTGGTATGCATCTGCCGAGCAGGTGCCGGAAGGACCGACAACCATGCGTTTTCAGGAGCTCGCGAAGGAGCTTGGCGTGGTAGTCATTTTGCCTGTATACGAGGTGGAAGGGATCGCTTCGTATTACAATACGGCTGCTGTTATTGATGCGGACGGCTCCTACCTGGGGAAATACCGCAAACACCATATTCCGCACGTGGAGGCGGGCGAAGGCACGAATGGGTTCTGGGAAAAATATTATTTCAGACCTGGCAACCTGGGTTACCCGGTATTTGATACAGCCTACGCCAGAGTGGGTGTGTACATCTGTTATGATCGTCATTTTCCGGAAGGAGCACGGCTGCTTGGGCTAGCGGGTGCAGAGATTGTATTCAACCCTTCCGCAACGGTAGCCGGAACATCGGAGTATTTATGGAAGCTGGAGCAGCCTGCCCATGCGGTAGCTAATGGCTATTATGTGGCTGCTATCAACCGAGTGGGAGTGGAATCGCCATGGAATATGGGTGAATTTTATGGTCAGTCGTATCTGGTGGATCCGCGAGGCAGAATGGTGGCCATGGGCAGCAGGGATCAGGATGAGGTCATCATTGGTGAGATGGATACGGAGTTGATTCGGGAAGTACGCAATGTATGGCAATTTTACCGCGATCGACGGCCTGAGACCTACGAACATCTTGTTAACTTGTAGCTGAGCGAAGATAGTTTTGGCATCGCAGTCCCTGTGTGAGTCAGTCATTAACTTTATCCGGCGGCGAAAGGAAAAACAGAGATCAACCTTATGGAGGTGCATGATATTGATGAACAGCGCAGGAGCAACGTTGTCTGATTACGGATGGGAGAGTCGTTTTACCGAAATGAAGCCTGCAATGACGGGCAAGGAAGCGATGGAGGAATCGAACCGCTGTCTGTACTGTTATGATGCACCCTGTATCAAGGCATGTCCAACCGACATTAATATTCCTTCGTTTATCAAAAAAATCTCAACAGATCACCTCAAAGGCTCGGCTCGGACCATTATGGAAGCCAACCCGGTAGGTGCTAGCTGTGCACGGGTCTGCCCGACAGAGGAACTTTGCGAAGGCGCTTGTGTACTGAACGAGTCATCTAAGCCGATTCGGATCGGTGATTTACAGCGATATGCAACAGACTGGGCACGGACGAAGAATGAACCGTTATTCAAGGCAGCGCCTGCCAACGGAAGAAGTATTGCAGTTGTAGGCGCAGGGCCTGCGGGATTGTCTGCGGCCAGAGAGTTAGGGCGTGCAGGGTATGAGGTGACGATCTATGAAGCCAAAGCGAAAGGCGGAGGGCTTAACACGTATGGTATCGTGTCCTTTCGCCTGCCGGAATCCGTAGCCTTATGGGAAGTCGAACAAGTGCAGGCACTGGGGGTGCAGGTTCGGTATGGTGTACGCATTGGGGTGGATGTATCCGCTGAAGAGTTATTGGAGCAGCACGAAGCCGTTATTCTGGCTTGCGGGATGGGCGCTGTTCCGATGCTCGGCATTGAAGGAGAGACGCTGGAAGGTGTCTATGATGCCATTGAGCTGGTGGAATCCACGAAGCAGGGTGTGCCTCCGGCTCTGAACGGTCTGAAGGTTGCCATTATTGGTGCGGGCAATACGGCAGTGGATGCAGCGACCTGTTCGGTACGCCTAGGTGCCGAGCGTGTGCAGATGCTTTATCGACGTGGGGAGAGCCAGATGACAGCGTATGCCTTCGAATATACATTTGCGAAGCAGGAAGGGGTGGAATTTCGCTGGTTCACCATGCCGAAGCGCATTATTGGAGACGAGAATGGTCGAGTCCAGGCTATAGAATGTATGAAAATGAAGCTGGTTACTCCACCTGGAGGTGGTCGGGCAATGCCTGTGCCGATTGAGGGATCGGAGTTCATGCTTGAATGTGACACCGTTGTTCGAGCCATTGGACAGAACCGTTTGCTGCCATTATTTGAGGTATTTGGCCTGCGTCATCACTGGGGCGTTGTTGAAGTGGAACCACAGACGTACCGTACGTCCCATCCACAGATCTATGCGGCAGGCGATGTTATCTTCGGACAGGGGCAGGGCGAAGCGATGGTGGTCTCCGCAGCTCAACAAGGCAAGTTGGCGGCTGCATCGGTGATGAAGGCGTTGCCCGGACAGGTGGAAGAGACGGCTTGAAATACGAGGTGTACGGTTCGTTAGAATGTTTCAACAAATTATGCCAACAGGTTGGCAACACCAACCACTCAACTTAACCCTTATGAAGCAGAAGTCCTAGGTAATAAATACGTGAGGTTCCTGTGTAACTTGTGAAGTTGAAAAAAACACCGTTGTGGGTTCTATCTACACCAAGGAGGGATCGTTATGGCTGACTTATCCATTAATCTGGCAGGTATTCGATCGCCCAATCCATTCTGGCTGGCCTCTGCGCCGCCGACCAATACCGGATATCAGGTTCAGCGCGCCTTTGAAGCAGGCTGGGGTGGTGCCGTCTGGAAGACGTTGGGCGAGCCGATCATTAATACCTCTTCGCGTTTTGCAGCCGTTCATTTTGGTGGACAGCGCGTCGCGGGTTTTAACAATATTGAGTTAATATCTGATCGTCCGTTGGAGGTGAATCTGCGTGAAATTGCTGAGACCAAGAGGCGTTTCCCAGATCGGGCAGTGGTTGCTTCACTCATGGTGGAACCGAAACGCGAGAAGTGGCATGAGATTGTGAAGAAAGTCGAAGCTGTCGGCGTAGACGGGCTGGAGCTGAACTTTGGTTGTCCGCACGGCATGGCCGAGCGTGGTATGGGAGCTGCGTCTGGTCAGCAACCGGATCTGGTTGAATTACAGACGATGTGGGTGAAGGAAGTGGCGACCACACCTGTCATTGTGAAGCTAACGCCAAATATCACCGATATTACGGCGACTGCCCGGGCAGCCGTGCGTGGCGGTGCGGATGCGATTTCCCTGATTAATACGATCAACTCCCTGGCGGGTGTGGATCTCGATTCATGGAATACCGTGCCGCATGTAGGTGGCAAAGGGGCGCATGGCGGCTACTGCGGTCCGGCTGTGAAGCCAATCGCGCTGAACATGGTTGCCGAGTGTGCGCGCAATCCGGCAGTTGGTGTGCCGATTTCCGGCATCGGAGGCATATCCGATTGGCGGGACACCGCAGAATTTATGCTTATGGGCGCGACGGGGGTCCAGGTATGTACCGCAGCCATGCATCATGGCTTCCGTATCGTGGAGGACATGATCGATGGCTTGAACGATTATTTGGATGAGAAAGGTCTGCGAAGTGTATCTGAATTGATTGGTCAGACGGTTCCGCGTTATTCGGATTGGGGCAATCTCGATTTGAATTACAAAGTGGTAGCCCGCATCAACCGCGATGTCTGCATCAATTGCAACAAATGCCATATCGCCTGCGAAGACACCTCGCATCAATGTATTGATATGTTGTCTGACCCCTCTGGCTCGTATCTGGAGGTCGTTGAGGAAGATTGCGTCGGATGTAATCTGTGCTCGATTGTCTGTCCGGTGGACGGCGCAATTGAGATGGTAGAGATCGCACATGAACAGGAACCGTTAACCTGGAATGACCGTCAGTCTGCGATTGCCCTGCTGCAATCGGCCAGAGACCAATCCACCAAGGAGGCGATATCATGAGTACCCGCAAATTGATTCGTAATGGAATGTTGGTCACAGCGTCGGATACGTTTGAAGCGGATATCTACATTGAAAATGGAAAGATCGTGCAGATAGGCATGGGACTTGTGCCGGATGAACGAACGGAGGTTGTGGATGCGTCCGGCTGTTATGTCATCCCTGGCGGGATTGATCCGCATACTCATCTGGATATGCCGTTCGGCGGAACGGTGACGGCGGATGATTTTGCAACGGGTACCGCAGCTGCTGCCTTCGGCGGCACAACAACGGTCATTGATTTCTGTTTGACGCAAAAAGGCCGACCTTTGCTGGAATCCCTTCAGGAATGGCATGCCAAAGCCGAGGGCAAAGCCGCCATTGATTACGGGTTTCATTTGATGATTGGCGAGATGAATGATCAGGTGCTGGAGGAACTGCCACAGATCATTGAAGAAGAGGGTGTGTCTTCCTTCAAGGTGTTCATGGCTTATAAAAATCAGTTCCAGGCCGATGACGGCATTCTCTTTCAGACGCTGCAAAAGGCCAAAGAGTACGGCGCACTCGTCATGGTACATGCCGAGAACGGCGATGTTATTGATCTGCTGGTCCAGCAGGCGCTGGCGGATGGTAGAACCGAGCCGATACATCATGCACTTACCCGACCTTCCATGTTGGAAGGAGAGGCTACAGGGAGGGCGGCCCGACTGGCAGCACTTGCCGATTCACAGCTCTATGTGGTACACGTCACCTGTGCGGAAGCCGTGGAGCAGATCGCCCGTATGCGAGACATGGGCTATCGAATCTGGGGCGAGACCTGTCCGCAGTACTTAACTCTGGATCAATCGAAGATGGATCAACCGGATTTTGAAGGCGCGAAGTATGTATGGTCCCCACCGCTGCGTGAAGCCCATCATCAGGAAGTGCTGTGGAATGCACTCAAGAGCGGTCAGTTGCAGACGATTGGCTCGGACCATTGCTCGTTTAACTTCAAGGGACAGAAGGATCTGGGACGGGATGATTTCAGCAAAATTCCAAATGGCGGGCCTGTCATTGAAGATCGGCTCAGCATTTTATATTCCGAAGGGGTAGTGAAGGGGCGAATTTCGCTTAATCAGTGGGTGGATTTATGCTCTACACGGGCAAGCAAGCTATTTGGTTTATTTCCGCAGAAAGGAACCCTTGCTGTGGGGACAGATGCGGATATCGTTATTTTTGACCCATCTATCTCAAGGGTGATTTCGGCAGCTACCCACCATATGAATGTGGATTATAGCGCCTTTGAAGGCATGCCAATCCAGGGATGTCCGGTGACAGTGCTATGCCGCGGGGAATATGTGATTCGGGATCGACAGTTTGCCGGAGTGGCAGGCGCGGGTCAGTATGTGAAGCGTGACAAATATGATGCCGGTACACCATTACCTGTGAGACAGCCTGTGACGGCAGTGAATGGAGGGTGAAGCTGATGTCGGACCATGATGTATTTGAAGTGGAAAAGATAGCGATTGAACGAATGGTGGCGCAGGGTTATCGCATTTATGCCGTTCGAGAACATCTGGAGGGTGCTCATGTCGTGTGGGGGCACCCCGATCTTCCTGGAGAAAAACAGGAGCAATATGTGGGTACGGCGTCTGGGCGGAAGTGGTTCAGTCATATCCTGATCAGGCAGCTTCAGGAGCAAAAAGGAGCGTAGAAGGTCACGCGAGTGGCCCATGAACGTATTCATATGCATAGATGGCAAGTTCGATGGCGACGCGTTTCTCGGGGAGCGTATAGTCGTCACCCAGGAGTGTCTCAATTTTGTGTAATCTGTGATATAACGTCTGTCGGACGATAAATAAAGCCGTGGCCGTCTCCTGCTTGGAGCAGCATAGAATAAAATATTGTTTAAGCGTACGTAACAACTGACCTCCTTTTTCGGCATCGTAACGAATGACAGGCCCGAGATATTCCTCAATGAAATCATCCAGACTACCGCTCTGCTTCATGCTGGCAATAATGCGGTAGCAGTGAAGATTGCTGTAAAAGGGCTGCTGCATCACACCGATGTCCTTCTGAATGCGCAGGGTATCCTTGGCTGCCTCAAGACTGTCTTTCAGACGTGATAGATCAGCGCAGCTGTGACCGATGCCGAACAGACCCGAGAAGAGGCGATGGGTCTGTTCCTGTTCATGCTGCTGCAACTGTTCAATGCAGCGCCATAGACTGCTTTTTCGCTGAGATCCAGGCAGAGGGTCAACAATAATCAGAATGATCTGGTGGTTTAGCACGGTGCTGTACAGGGCAAATCCTTCCCGAGAGAACACGGAACGGGCAACGATATTACGTTGAATCAGCAGTTTCTGTAGCTTGAGACTGTCTGTGTAGCTGGGATTGCTATCGAACAAAATGACGGTACCTTTTCCAGAAGCAAGCTGGGCGTTGGCGGCAGATACATATTCATGGATTTCTTTCGCAGAATGATGTCCGTTAAGCCAGTCAATGACCCACATATCTTCCTTGTAGCGTCGTTTTTCCTCCATGTATTTGGTGCGCATCCAGTCCTGAGCAATGGCGGCTGCACAACGTTCCAGTGCCTGGATGATGAACTCTTCAGAGGGCCTGTTATGCAGATCCTGATCGTGATCCGGTAGCTTGTCGAGCATCAGCACCAGATCGGCAAATGCATAATCAAGCGCTTGAACAGTCAGGGTGAGTGCACCCAGTGAATGCACCGAATGATTCCTCTGAACGAAATGATCTCCCAAATGAGCCCCATCGTCCGAATGACCACGATGTGTCAACCAGTCCTGCCGACGAATCTCCAATTGGGCTGGAGGGCAGTAGGGAACGGCACTCGCTTCCCCATCCATTGGATATAACGCTACAGGGTAACCTGTTGTTCGAGACAATAGTCGGAGCAGTGGTTGTACACCGTCTCCATTCAAAAGAAGTTGGTTGAACGAGGTAGTGAGGCTGTCGAGCTCCGCAAGCATACGCTGGTAGCTGCGAATCAGCGCGAAATGCAGATCCTGTGTAATATCGATATAACGTACTTTTTCGTGGAACCAGATCAGTGGGAAATCCTCTTCTGCTGCAAGTTCCTTCATAGGTCCAAGCTGGGATTTGGTATGAGCCCCCAGTTCGATACAGAGTCCCGCAGCTCCACGAGCAATTAACTGGCGCATGAATGACAGTCCCTGCTTCTCATTATCCTGCCAGCCAATGCCAGTCGTTAGCACCAGTTCCCCGCCATTTAGCAAATTGCCTACTTCGGTAACCTCCATAATGTGCACCCAGCGCACATATCGCTCTAAGGCCCGTTCACTGGCGAGTACCTCAGCCTTGCGGAACACCGGACGTTTCAGCATGTCTCTCATCTGAATATGCAGCGTCGTTTCCCCCACACAATCACCGTCCTTCCCACAAATACATGCAGTTTTACATACCCGCTTTGTAAGTCGGGCTTCTGAAGAGCGTTTGTCTTGATTATAAGTCTGTTAACAACAGATGAGCTGAAATCTCACGTTCATTTGTTTTATTTCACAAAATGATATCTTCCTTTTATGAAATAAAACAAAATGGATTATTTCTATGTAGTTCTATCTAACATCTAGATGTTTCTATGACCGATGCTAAGAAACTATAGTTAAATGTAAAACACCCCTTAGCCGCAGATCAGAATGTACAAACCATTCTAATGTGGACTAAGGGGTGTTCTATGTTAGAAGCTCATCATAATTCTGAGTGATGATTTAATTCAATCAACAGAAGGTGTCGATTAATCTTCAATTCTTTTCTTTTTGAACTTCATCAGGAACTCATACACGATTGGCACGATAACCAGAGTCAGCAGCGTAGAGCTGATCAGACCACCGATTACGGTAATTCCGAGACCTTTCGAGATGATCCCTGCGCTTTCTTCAAGTCCTGTCACCAGTGGCAGCAAGGCACCAATGGTAGCCAGAGCTGTCATTAGAATTGGACGCAGACGCGTTGCTCCGGCTTCCAGCAAGGCTTCACGAGTAGGCATTCCCTCTTTTTCCTTGTGAATAACACGGTCGATCAAGACGATGGCGTTGGTGACCACGATCCCGATCAGCATCAGTCCACCCATCATGGCAGATACGTCAAGCGTACCACCAGCTACGAACAGGCCGACCATAATACCAATGACGGTAAATGGCAGGGAGAACAGGATGGCAAATGGCGCCAGTCCACCGCCGAACGTAACAACAAGCACAAAGTATACAATCGCAATGGCTGCCAGCATGGCCAGACCAAGTTGGGTAAACGTGTCATTAATCTGTTCGGTTGTACCGCCAAACTTCACTTCAACACCATCTGGCAGATCCAGTTTGTCGATGTTCGCCTGCAAGTTTGATGATGCTTTTTGTACATCGGAAGCTAAGATGTTGGCTGATACCTGCACAACGACTTTGCCATCAATACGCATGATGGAGTTCGGTGAAGTGCCTTCTTCCACTTTCGCGACATCTTTGATTGGTACTTCAATGCCGAGTGGTGAAGTAACTTTTTCGTTTTCAATATCAGCAATGCTGGTAAATGTCTTTTTGTCAGTCTCTACATAGACCTTATACGTTTTGTTTTCAATATCCACTTCTGTGAGTACAGGGCGTTCACGTGCAGGGCTGAGGGTCATAGCCAGTTGGCCAGCAGTCAGACCGAGCGAGCTCAGTTTTTCCTGATCCGCGACGAGCGTGTATTGCCCGTAGGTATCAGAGAGCGTAGTGTCGGCTTTTTCAAAAGATTCGGTATCTGCTTCAACCAGCTTCAGAATTTCATCCGAGACAGGTTTGATCTGATCTACATTGTCACCATAGATGGAAAGGCTCAAGCTGCTGCCTCCCAGTCCCCCAGACATGTCAAGCTCATTCCAGGTTCCTACGGTAACTTCTTTCTTCAGACCTTCCACAAGCTGTTCTTTCACTTTTGTAAAGTCTTTCGTATCTTCGTTATATTCGATATAGAAGAGAGCAGAGTTGGAGCTGCCTCCACCCATGCTGCTCAGTGGATTGCTGCCGCCGATGGAATACTGCATTTTCTCCAGACCTGGCTGCGTCAGCAACCATTTCTCGGCTACGAGTGCTTCTTTTTCAACATCTTCACGCAAAGCTCCAGTTTCCGGGCTGTACGTAATGGTCACATATTTATCCTGTTGTTCCGGCAAGAAACTTGCACCGATGAACGGATACAGGAACAAACTGCCGACGAGCAGCAATACAGCAACGCCGACGGTGATGAGTTTGTGAGACAATGTCCAGTTCAAGAGACGTTTGTAACCTTCCGCCATCTTGCCTGGTTTTTCCTCATGATTCTGCTTGTTCTTCAGACCTTTGCGGAACAGCGTATGTGCCAGCATCGGTACAATCGTAACAGCCACAATCAGGGATGCCAGCAAAGCAAAGACCATGGTCAAGGCAAATGGCATGAACAGCTCACCGACCATACCACTCACCAGTGCCAGCGGCAGGAATACCGCAATGGTTACGATCGTGGAAGAAAGGATCGGAATGAACATTTCACGGGTAGCTTCCCGGATCAAATCACGGCCTTTAAGTTTCTCTCCCTTGAGTGTCAGTCTGCGATAGATATTCTCGATAACAACGATGGAGTCATCGACAACCCGTCCAATCGCGACCGTCATGGCACCCAGGGTCATCATGTTCAGCGTAATGTCCATCATATTCAGTGCTGTCAATGCAATGAGCAAGGAGAGCGGGATAGAGACAATGGAAATAATGGTGGAGCGAATATCACGCAGGAACAACAGAATGATCAAAATGGCGAACAAAGCACCAAACATCGCTTTGAACAGCATCGTGTTTACGGAGTCCTGGATAGGTTTACCTTGGTCAAGCAAAACAGTCAAATCGGCGTTTTTGAACTGCGTTTGTAATTCTTCCGCTTTGTCCTTAACCGCCTTAACGACATCAACTGTATTGGCATCATTGGACTTAACGATGGAGATCCCGATGGATTCCTTACCGTCTGTCCGGGAAATGGACTCCGCCTGACCAATGACTTCAATTTTGGCGATCTCGCTTAATTTAACCGTTGGAATTCCAGGTGCGTTTGCGGCACCTGAAGTGCTGCCTACACTGGCATTTCCACCTGCGGCTTGTCCTGCAGCCTGGTCAGAACCTTGTGCAGAGCCTTGAGCTGCTCCACCAGCTTGTGCGCCGGCGCCTTGTGGTGCTGTGGCCGAACCACTGCCTGCTCCTGCACCGCTTGGTACAACCGGAATAGCGAGATTTTTCAAATCATCCAGATCGATGATGTTGCCATCAACAACAACAGCTTTCTGTGCTTTGTCCAGTTCAAACAGTCCGAGTGGTACACGGACAGAAGAGCCTTGAACGATGCCGTTGACTGTATCTTCAGTCAAACCGAGTTCATTCATTTTTTTCTGATCAAACTTCAGTTGAACTTCCTTAACATATTGGCCGGAAACTTGGACTTGAGCTACACCGTCAATATCTTCGAGTGCAGGCTGGATATCCGTTTCAACCAGTCGAGTCAATTGTTCAAGATCGCCGCCGTCCTTGTCAGACAAGCTGAGCGAGACAACCGGGAAGGAGTTGATGCTGAACTTCGAGATGGTTGGTTTCTGTACACCATCCGGCAACTGCACCTCATTCAGTGCTTCACGTACCGCTGCGGTAGCGTTGTCCAGATCGGTACCATAATCAAATTCGAGGGTGATGGAAGAAGCATTCTCCATGGAAGTAGAGGTGAGTGTCTTAATTCCCTCTACATTTCTTAAGGTCTGTTCGAGTGGTTTGGTGACATCCTCGACAATACCTTCTGGAGCTGCCCCTGGATCAATGGCCGTAACACTCAAGAATGGCACATTGATGTTTGGAATGGTCTCCTGTTTCATCGTCAGTCCGCTGTACAAACCGGCGAAGGAAACGATGATGGTCAGAATCCAGATCGCAAACTTGTTGTTCAGTGAAAAATTAATAATCCCTTTCATACGATGGTTTCTTCTCCTCTCTGTTTCTCCCTGTATTTCTTTATTGTTGTGACGAGTCAGCCTGGATGAACCGGCTATACATGGCATCCATAATGTGCTGAAGCTCGGAGTGCAATGGCTGGATGACAGGAATGTGATCCAAATTACGCATCATGCCCAGAATAATGGCACGTCGCGGTGTGAATTCCATGATTTCCTGTCTCAGGATGGCGATGGTCTCCAACGCGTCATTGCGCAATTGCCCTGGAGGCATATCAGAAGAGATGATATCCTTCATCTGTTTGATGATATGAATAGGATGACGCATCATTGTGGAATCTGTATCTGAATCGCTGCTCCATGCTGGCCAATGTTCCAAAGGAACCAAAGGGGCAGGGCGTTGATCGAGCAATCCGCGAGCTGCATAATCAATCGTTTGCAGCATGTTGCTTGCCATCTTGGATACGGTAAGGGAAGGCATTTCCGTAAACCAGATTTTGATGTAGGAGAGGAACAGACCATGCGTGAGCAAAATAAGGTCTAAGGTATAGGGTCCAATCTCCGGTCCGTACAGATCCTCCAGTTTGTCCTTGAACCAGTGCAGGGTACGGATCTCCAGATCCTTGTTTTTCGGTTTGCACTTTTCCTTGCGATGCTGCTCTTCATCCATCATCATGCTGCGCATTTGCACGCGTAAAAATTCTTTCAGCTCGGATACATGGACAAGCAGTGTTTCAATCTGCCTGTGCAGACGTTCTCTCGAAGTGAGCCCAGCTTCATGTTCAATCTGGGAGATTTCGTCCATGAGCGTGAATATGCAGTACTCCATCGTACTGGCCTCTAATTCCTCTTTGGATTTGAACATGAGGTAGAGGCTGCCTTTCGACATCCCGCATATTTCTGCAATCTCCTGCATGGAGGTTGCAGCACTGCCTTTGGCTGAGAACAGCTTGAGTGCTGTGGTAATAATGAGCTTTTTCTTCTCATTCATTTCATGGATAGGGTTCATTAACGATACATCCACCTCACCTGCGGAACTTATGAGTTCTTGAATTGACTTTAGGGTCAAACCAAGTATAAACGATAAAGACAATGGAATTCAAATGGGAGAAAAATGGAAAAAGAAGAGGGTATACTATATGGGGACTGGAGCATTTTTCCTACGTAATGCAGACGCAGTAAAGGCTGTATATATGAGCGACGAATGTTCATTGCAATATGTATGATCTATTTCATGATCCGCCTTTAAAGACGTAAATGGCTAGAAGAATAATAGCTACAAGAGCAATCAAATAAAAGGTTCCCACAGCGACCAGAAAGATATATCCGGTAAATGAACCCATACGCGCGAACCATTTCTTCATCATCACGACTTCCTTTCTTACGTAACAGAGTGTGGTGAGGTTTCTTACTTACATCATATCCCAAAAAGACGACTTTCTGATCGAAAGTCGTCTTTTTGGGATAATTAAATATTATGGAAGATATATAATGGAGGTATTTACGTTACGTAATCAGTTTCAATCCGATCGCCGCCACCAAAATCATGGCAATAAACAGCAGCCGCTTGGCTTCCTTCCGCTCACCGAACAGGAACATACCTGTTAACGTACTGCCCACCGTACCGATTCCAGTCCACACCGCATACGCGGTACCCATGGGAATAGAAGTCATCGCATAGGATAACAGGGAGAAGCTGAATGCGAACGATACGAGCATGAGCACGATATAAGGCCAGCCTTTTCGGGTAGAAGCACCATTAATGCCGATGACGCCAAAAATTTCACATATGCCTGCGCCCACAATTGCCATCCAAGCCATTATGCTTCACCTCCTTTTGCCGATTGTTGATCCGTGACCAGTTTCAGTCCGATCACACCACATAGCAACAGGCCGATTAACAAAACCTTGGCAAGTGAGAATGCTTCACCAAATAGCAGCATTTCAGCCAGTACCGTACCTGCAGTACCAATCCCCGTAAATACGGCATACACCGTACCCACAGGCAATCTTTTGGAAGCAGCAATGATTAATCCAAAGCTCAGGATGATGGCTAGGGCCGTCAAAGCCCACTCCCAAACATTAGAGGCGTGTTTCAGCCCGCTTACCCATACAATCTCAATGAGTCCTCCGACAAATACATATAACCAGTTGCGGTTCATGATGATGAATCTCCTTTCAAAACAACGGGCAGTGCCTCTTGTTTCAGATGATGAATGCCATGCCAGTAGACTGGCCAGGAAGCTTCAATCCGTCTTCTGTATCGACGTGAACTTCCATAAATAATCTCAACCGTGATGCCATCGAGAAAAGTCATATAAGTAATCGCAGCTTGTTCTGCTGGAACAGCCTGTAGTTCCCCCTTGCGCGTCGCCCTTTGCAGCAGTCGTGTCAGTGACCGCTCCATACCGTCCAGAAACGGATAAACTAAATCCATCACTTCGCTATATAGCGAAAGCGGCGGGAAGTAACACATACGCAGCATAAAGCGGGCAGAGGCATTACAGTTATACTCTTGCTCAAACCATATCAGCAAACCCTTCAACCTTTGTTCCAATGGCAGATCGGCGTGATCACGGAAGTATTCGAGCGTTCGACGCTGAACATCCTTAAACGCATGCGCAAGGGTTTGCAAAAACAGGTCATCCTTGCCGCTAAAATGTGCATATATAGACGGTTTTTTAATCCCGACTTCGTCAGCGATTGCTCTTAAGGAGGCTCCTTCATATCCATCTCTTGCAAAATGGAACAGGGCTGCATCCCGAATCGAATGTGCAGTCATTAATATCACCTTCCTAACGGTCGTTAGGTAACCTATATTTTCACATTTTACATTCCCTGTCAAGGCACAAAAAACGCCTGCACGATAGTGTACAGGCGGCTTTATGCTTGGAATTTCATTTTCCATTAGAAGGTCGTTAAACCCAAAATCAGTTGCAGCTTATATACGATTTCTTTCAAAAATGTAGTCTTTTCCTGAAATTCATCCAGGTTCAGGGTGAACTCGGCATCTTCATTATTCCATATCCGGTCAAAATAATTCGCCACATCATGAGTAAATGAGTTGTCTGGTGGTGCAGCAACCCAGAGGTCATTTTCCAGATTGTAATCATTCATGTTTCTGGGGGTGAAGTTGGTCGATCCTCCAAGGACGATATGGTCCCCGGTGGCTTTGGCAATGTACATCATCTTAGTATGATATTGCTCCTTGGTTGTGTTATACCAGCGAATTTGTATTTTGCCATCCGATTTATCATGTAACTCAGCAGCTACAGGACGATTGGGAATGCCAGTCTTCTCCTGACCAAAGGCATTTTCGTTCGGGTCGAGCACAAGCCGTATCTCGGTTCCCCGTTTCGAGGCTTCGAGCAGTGCATCCAGTACTTTGGGTGAAGCGATGTAGAACATGCCCATCCACAAGATGTCACCTTTTGCCGATTGATTAATCTCATGGAGCACTGCGTCATTCACTTTGCCCTCGGTCAGATAGCGAATTCGCAAATCTCCTTTATTCGGGTCTGTGGTAGGAGCTGTATAGGAAGGAATTTTACCTCCACCCGAGATGTTTAGTACGGCCTGCTCGGACTGAAGAATATCTCCGATGATTGGTCCGGTTATTTCAAAAGCAATGTTCGAATGATAGGCACTGGCATCATGAACATTGCCTGAGGAGACAATAGCTGTCTTCTCGCTGACCACCACTTTGCGATGATTGGCCTTCACATTGAGCAACTTAAGGTAGGAACGCACGGTGACATCCGGTCCATCGGTTGCCATCAGGTTCGGAATCCAGCCATTGCCGGATTGTCCAAACCACTGGAAGAAGGTGCGCCAGACCGCAGAGTAGACAGGAGTGGAGTCACGTAAAGGGTCCACATCTGTGATGACCACGTGAATTCCGGCCTGCTTCATCTGCTCCAGTAACGGGTTCGGTGCGGAGTTATAGTTGGTGTTCACTTCATCCGTAATGAACCACATATCCATATCCGGTTTCTGAAGTTTTTTGGCAACCAGTGTTTCCGTAAACTCTGTGCTGATGGGTGGAAATTGCTGACCTTTGTGCTGGTAATTATTGAATAAAAACATATCAACGACGACGAACTGTTCCGCGTCCTCGATAACCTGAAGCATGCGCTGGAAGATCTGCTGTTCGTGCTCCATCTGTCCATCAGCGGATGGATAGGTCAGATCATGCAAAAACTGTACCTGATCCACCCGGTATTCAGGACTTTCATAGGCAATGCCGGATGGTAACGGTTTATAGGTCTGATAGAGCATGACGGCGATGAGCCATAGTGCCAATAGGACGAGTCCTGTTCGTATGTATGGAAATTTGCCGCGTGAAGACTTGCGGTCTGATGTCTGGCGGCGATAAGAAAACAACAATAACTCCCCTTTCTGAACGTGCTGACTTCTATTACCACCCGGATGACAACATTGACGCAGAGAGCCTGACAGATTATTTAAGTCGTCAGGAAAGGCAAAACCATTTCGATCGATTCAATCGACATGCATATGACCGTTGTGTATAATGAGTGTATTATTTTTGTGGAATGTTCGGATTTTCATATACCTGACAAAGACGGGATAAGGATTCGTTTAACCTGCGAAAGTCTGGCTATTTCAGGAAAGAAAGTGGGTAATAAGGTGTATTCCATCAAACAAGTCGCTGCCATGCTGGGTATTCCGACGGTAACGCTCCGGGCTTGGGAGAATCGGTACAGTGCGGTCACCCCTGAGCGGACGGAATCGGGTTATCGCTTGTACACGGAAGAGAATGTTGCAGATCTGCGCTGGTTAAAAGAGCAGGTGGAGCAGCACCAGACGAATATTTCGGAAGCAGTACGTATGCTCAAGGTGAACAAAACCAGTTCACATGAAGCTGCAGTGCCTACATCGTTAACGCCTCCAGTACCCACGATGGAAGAGGCTTATGTACGTATAGCCGATCAGATCTATGACTCGCTATACAACTTTCAGGGTGAACGAGCCAATGGTCTGATTGATTTTGGCTTCACCATGTACGGATATGATTCCATGTTTTATCATGTGCTGGTGCCTATTCTGGTTCGGGTTGGGGATGCATGGGAGCAAGGCAGGGCTTCGGTCGCTCAAGAGCATTTTATGACACAACTGATCTCACAGCGCTTTTATCAGTTTTTCCATCTGTTCCCGATCTATCCGCATCTGCCCAAAGTTCTGGCCTTGTGCCCGGAAGGGGAGCATCATCAGGTGGGATTATTGTTGTTCTCCCTGTTTATGCGTAAAAATGGTGCAGAAGTGCTCTATCTCGGAGCCAACACACCGGAAGAGGGGCTATTCCCAATTATCCGGGAGCAGAACATCCGATTGGTCTGTCTATCGGTTACTAGTTCCGAACTTCTTGAGCGGTGTGATCAACTCATAGGACGAATTGTGGACGAGTTCCCGCATATGCGTTTTGTACTTGGAGGCAAGGGTTATGAGCGTACAGAGAAAGCACGATATCCGCAGTGGATTATGCCTGAAGATTCATCGGATTGGCAAGCGTGGATGGAACGTGAGTATTTTGTTGAACCATCGCCTGGGCGGAGATAACTGATTCGTGTCTTTTTGAAAATGTATTTTAAAATAGAATGTATAGGTTTGGGTATACAGGACATCCTTTGACGCAAGAGCGCAGAGGGTGTTTTTTTGTATTCCAAAATATCTTATTAGAGAATTTGACCAGTCGGTCATTTTTTGATTTAATAAGTTGTATAATATTTGTACTACATTTGTATAATGTTTTTGCGTTTACCCGCTTGAACTGTTCATGGGCGGTTTAATAATAGGTTAAAGACTATAGTCCTAGAGATAGTTCTTAACATAGGAAAGGTGAGTGGCATGATACCGAATCAGCAACGTAAACGTGCAGCTGTCATTGGTGCAGGTCCGGGTGGACTTGCAGCAGCGATGTTATTGTCCGGCCAGGGGTACGAAGTAGATGTATATGAGAAACAGCCAGTCATCGGGGGACGTTCTGCCAGACTGGAGCTGGGTGAATATCGATTCGACCGTGGTGCCACATTTTTGATGATGCCGCAGTTGATTGAAGAGATGTTCGACGTTGTAGGACGCAAGATATCAGACTATGTGGAGATGAAAGAGCTGACTCCGCTGTATGCCCTAAATTTCGGTGATAAGGTGTTTACGCCTTCTCGTAATCGTGAAGATACAGCTGCACAGATCAAGGAGCTTTTCCCCGGCAACGAGGACAATTACCTTCGGTTCATGCAGGAAGAGGAAGTGAAGTTTGGCAAAGTCATGCCTTTGCTGCGCAGGCCTTTTGGCAAGCTGGCAGATTATTTGCGAAAAGATGCCATGACAGCTCTGCCGAAACTCGATATTAACAATACAGTTTACGGCATTCTGTCCCGCTATTTCACAGATGAGCGCTTGCGCTGGGCATTCACGTTCCAATCCAAATACCTCGGCATGTCCGCTTGGGATTGCCCGGGTACGTTTACGATTCTGTCATTCATTGAGCACCACTATGGTTTGTTTCACCCTATTGGAGGCGTCAATCGCGTATTTCAAGCCATGGCTGATGTAGTTGAAGAATATGGAGGAAGAATACATACATCCTGTCCAGTTAAACAGGTCATTGTTCGCAATGGTCGTGCAGAAGGCGTTTTGCTTGAAAATGGCGAACGCATTGAAGCGGACCATGTCGTTGTTAATGCAGACTTTGCAAATGCCGTGAACCATCTGTTTGAACCAGGCGTACTCAAGAAATATACACCGGAGAAAATGAAGCGTAAAAAGTACTCTTGCTCCACAGCCATGTTGTATCTGGGCGTGGACGGTGAAGTGGATTTACCGCATCATTCGATCTATTTTCCCGAGGACTATCGACTCAATGTCGACGAGATTACGAAGCACAAAGTGTTGTCTGCGGATCCATCTCTCTATATTCATAACCCTTCCAGACTCGATTCGACGCTCGCACCGGAAGGAAAATCTGCTTTATATGTTCTCATGCCTACGCCGAACCTTACCGGAGACATCGATTGGGAGGTAGAACGGGAGAATGTGCGGGAGGCGATGATGAAGCGGATGGAATCGATTCCTGAGTTGTCAGACATCCGCAGTCGTATTGAAGAATCCATGATGTTTACACCGCTGGATTGGCAAAATGAACTCGACGTGTACCGTGGAGCAACATTTAACATGGCTCATAATCTTGGGCAGATGATGTATCTGCGGCCGCATAACCAGTTTGAAGAGTTGAAAAGGGTATGGCTGGTGGGCGGCGGAACGCATCCGGGCAGTGGGCTGCCGACCATCTTTGAATCGGCTCGAATCAGCGTGAAGCTGATCCAGGAAGAGGACGCTCGCAAGCGCTCCAAACCATCCTCGTATGTGAAAACGGCGGAAGCGGGAGGCCATTCATGAAACGGGCAGCCATCGTAGGTGCAGGCATTGGCGGTCTTACTTCAGCATTGCTGCTGAATAAACAGGGTTGGGACGTAACGGTATACGAACGGGGTTCCAGAGTTGGAGGTCGTATCGGCTACGAGCAGGAAGGGGAATATCGGATCGATCAAGGCCCGACCATCGTACTTCTGCCCGAGATGCTGCTTGGCATTTTGGAGGAAGCAGGTGTGGATCGTTCGAAGATTGAGCTGCTGCGTTGTGATCCATTGTACAGGGTTCATTACAGCAGCGGTCGTGTGATGACCAAGATGACGGCACGTGAACAGCAGGCCGAAGAGATTGAACGTCTCTTCCCTGGAGAAAGCAAGGGATTCTCGAAATTTATGAAAGATATGGACACACTGTTTCCGGCGGGACGGGCTGCGTTTCTGGAACAGGCTTTTCCGCGAAAAAGGGATTTCTTCACTCCGTCTCTGATGTCCCTGATGGGCCGATTAAGTGCTCACAAAAGTGTACGGAAGGCTGTAGGCGATTATTTTCAGCATGAGGAACTGCTGGATGCTTATTCGCTGCAAAGTCTCTATATTGGGGGATCTCCCTTCGGCACGCCGGGTATTTACTCCCTGCTTCCTTATGCAGAGCATGAATATGGCATCTGGATGGTGAAGGGTGGCTATGCTGCATTACCTGCCATACTGGAACAGGAACTGATATCACGTGGTGGTCGCGTGGTGCTGAACAGGGAAGTGACGGGACTGAATATTAAAAATGGTGTGTGCGAAGGTATAGAAACTGCCGCAGGCGCAGAAAATGTGGATGCAGTTATCTACAATGGCGATTTCCCCCACCTGTCGGGTCTGCTGGGTCAGACGCCTGAAGTTTCACGTAAACGAAAGCCATATCGTCCCTCATCAGGATGTGTGTTGATCTATGCGGGCGTAGACAAAACCTGGGAGGATGCAACGACGCATCAGTTTTTCCTACCTCCTAGTCTGGACGGCAGTCTGCGGGAAGTGTTCGACCAGCGCCGCATTCCGGCGAAGTCCTCTTTTTATGTATTCAATCCGGCTGCGTTGGACGAGACAGCAGCTCCGCCAGGTCAGAGTGTGTTGTACTTCCTCATTCCAGTGCCGGATGCCGATGGTGTCGACTGGTCTCGGGAGAGCGAAGCGCTGGCAGAACGAGTGTTGGAAGAAGCGGAACAACGCGGATTTCCGGGACTTCGTGAAGCAATCAAGTGGAAAAAAATACGTACTCCCGCTGACGCTGAGCGTGACGGGCTGTATGGCGGCGGCAGCTTTGGCATCGCACCCGTACTGTTTCAATCCGGTGTATATCGTCCGCAACCGAAGCCATTCCCGGCAATCCGGGGACTGTATGCGGCAGGAGCTTCTGTACATCCGGGAGGCGGGGTTCCTATTGTGATGCAAAGTGCACGGATGGCAGTGAATTTACTGACGAAGGAGATGGAAACATGAATGAAGCGATTTTGAACAAGTGTGAGGAATTAATGCAAAAGGGCTCGTCATCTTTTTATCAAGCCTTCAGAGGTCTGCCCAGCCCACGCCGCGAGGCCGTGTACGTGATCTATGCCTTTTGCCGCATGATCGATGACAGTGTAGATGAGCCGGAGCAGTCGCCCTATACGATTCATGAAATCCGCAATCTGTTCAATCAACTGGAAGAAGCGGAAGGACATTTTATTTGGCCGGCATTACGATGGCTGTTTACGAGTTTCCCTCATTTGGACAAGGGGCCTTTCTTCCGTCAAATGGACGGACAATTAACTGATCTTAAAGTCACACATTATACAACGATGGAGGAACTGGAACAGTATTGTTATCTGGTTGCCGGAACCGTCGGCGAGATGTTGCTGCCTGTATTGCGAGATGACAACGGTACAGACGTGGCTATGAACGGGATTGCGCTGGGCAAAGGTATGCAGATCGTCAATATTATCCGTGATGTGGGCGAAGACCGGGCAAGAGCCCGCCGCTATGTTCCGCTGGAGTTGATGGAGAAGCATGGATATTCCGAACAGGATTGGGCTAACGGTGTTGTTGACGAAAGGTTTAAAGCCATCATTCATGAATTAAAAGCAGCTGCGCTGGGCTGGTTCCGTATCGGTATGGACCGTCTGGATACGTATCCAACCGAAAGTGCATTTGCCATTGAGCTGGCTGCAGCCTTTTATTCGACTATTCTGCATGCGGTTGAGCGCAACGACTATGACGTGTACACGAAGCGTGCATTTGTTAGTGATGAACTGAAACTGGAGATGCTGGGTGCCATTGTGAAACGTTATCCAATGCTGGCTTACCAAGCCTCCCGCACGGCGGTATCCTGATGGTTCAGGGCCTGTACTGGGCGTGGTACTTCATCGGAGCGGTACTGATGCTGACGATCGGTGTTCCGGATGTACTGTCCTTCTCCAACGGTTTGTTTCTAATCTTCTATGCACTGTATGTGCTGGATCTGATATATCAAGGACGGAAACGGACAGGGTTGTCCGACCAGTCAGTCATTTGGATGAAACCTGGACTCTGGCTGGTTTCCTTTATTATATGGCTGGGTGGCATGGGGGTAGAATGGGTCGGCGTGCATACACACTGGCCCTTTGGCGAGTATTCGTATTCAGACTTCTTCGGAATCCACCTGTTTAGTGTACCCGTTACACTAGGCTTCGCCTGGATTGCCGTGGTGGGTAACTCGGCTCTGCTCAGTGGCGGTGGCTCGACCTGGACCGGCAAGCTGATCCGGGCGGTTAAGACTGGATTTTGGGCCATCGTGCTCGATCTGGTGCTGGACCCGGTTGCGCATGCCAGAGGATTCTGGCAATGGCAAGCCCCAGGTGGATTCTACGGTGTGCCCTGGACCAATTACATAAGCTGGTTTGTAATGGGAGCGTTCCTCTCTTTGTTTCTTCCGGCAATGCCTTCAGATCGAAGCTCATTGCTGCGTGCAAAATGGTTATATCAGCTGTTTATTCTTTTGTTTGGGTTGTTAGCTCTCAAAGAAGGAATTACAGGCAGCTTCATCATTGCTATTGTAGGTGTGCTTCTTGCTGAGGGGAGCTGGCTATATGATTCGCGCCGTAAAATCAAAACCGTTTAACCGGATTTTTTCCTTATACAATCATTATTATTTGCTGCGGAGACGTTTTCGCTCGTTTACGTTATCAGGGTCACTGGACCCGCTGCTCCCGAACAATGACTCACCCATGGACCCGGATCAACCGGTCATCTATTTCATGAACCACAGCTCGTGGTGGGATGGTCTGCTGCTCTATCATGCATCGCAGCAGACTTCCCGAGGCGATCATTATGTCATGATGGAAGAAGAGCAGCTGCGACAATATGCCTTTTTCCGCAAACTTGGCGCGTATTCAATCAATAAGGAGAATGCATCCAGCATTCGAACCTCCTTGCAATATACCACCGAGCTGCTTCACTCCGGCAAAAGGGTCTGGATCTTTCCCCAAGGGGAAATTCTGCATCAGGATGCCAGGCCAATTGAGTTTCGTCCAGGCATTGGTCTGCTGCTTCGCCGCTCACCGAGGGCCGTAGCTGTACCTGTGACTTTGTGCCATGGCATGGTTCAACATGATTTACCGGAAGTATCGATGCAGGTGGGTGCGCCTGTAATAGAAAATTGGAAGACATGGAAGAGTGACGAGATTGCCACCAGATTGAGCAGGGTGCTGGAGCAGCAGTTGAATGACCATAAATCAGAGCTGGTACGCATCGGGCAGGGGAGTTTACCGGGCGCTTTTCCACTGATTCGTCATGTACGTTCTACGAGTGAAAAATACGATGCGGCACGAAAGCGGGTGAACCGTTAGCGATGAGTGCATCTGAAATAGGTTGGATTATACTGACTTGTGTATTGGGCGTTCAGTTGATGTTTGCAATATGGAACGTCTCCTGTCTGCCCAAAGTGCGTTCATTCAACGCAGATGAATTGAAAGACAGGGATATGCTGGTCTCTGTGTTGATTCCTGCCCGCAACGAGAAACTGCACATTCAAGGATGTCTGGAAAGTGTGCTTGCCAGCGATACATCTGGATTTCGGATGGAAGTACTGGTGCTGGATGATCGCTCGGAAGATGAGACGGCAGCTATAGTTCAAGCAATTGCCGATTGTGATCCACGTGTGCGCCTGCTGCATGGCGTGGAACTTCCCGTAGGCTGGATGGGAAAATCTCATGCTTGTCACCGACTGGTACAGGAGGCCAAGGGTGAATGGTTTATGTTCGTGGATGCCGATGTACGCTTGGAACCGCAAGCCATCCGGCAGACTATTGCTGCGGGGTGTGAGCAAGGCGGCGGCCTCGTAACGGGATTCCCCTATCAGGTGACGAAGACCTGGATGGAAAAGCTCGTTGTGCCTATGATGGTGTTCACCATCATCAGCCATCTCCCCATTTTCATGATACGCAGATCATCCAATCCAATGTTTGTAGCCGCTACTGGGGCGTTTTTGCTCATTCATCGTTCCAGTTATAAGGCCTCTGGTGGACATGCTGCAATCCAGGCTGATCTGGTCGATGACATGAGTCTGGCGAAGGCGGTTAAGCGTGCGGGACATCCCGTCATGTTGGCCGATGTTCATGATGTAACGAATACACGAATGTACCAGAATGGTGCAGAAGTGTGGAACGGCTATAAGAAAAACATGTACGAAGGTATGGGGCGCAAAGATGTGCTGCTGTTAGGCACGATGCTGATGTATACACTGATGTATATTGTGCCTCCGCTCGGTCTGATGATCGGTTTGTTGGCGGGCAATTCTACGTCCATCATCTATGGTCTTGTGGGAACCGTGCTCGGGATGGCAGTCAAAAGGGTATCGGATCACGCTGGAGGACAACCCTGGTGGCTTGCTTTCCTGCAGCCGATTAGTATGGCCTGTGTCATTGCGATCGGCATCGCTTCCTGGCAGGCAGGCCGTTCCGGCAAGGGGTATGTATGGAAGGGTAGGCGGTACAGTTGAAGGGTAACGTCATTATTATCGGAGCAGGATTTGGAGGTCTATCGTGTGCCATTCGTCTAGCTTCGCAAGGAGTGAGGGTCACCATTCTGGAGCGGCAGGAGCGGGTCGGTGGAAAGCTGCAACAGATTGAGCAGGATGGATATCATTTTGACCGGGGGCCAAGTACGATCACGATGCCCGCAAGCTTCCGTTCCGTCTTCGATCACGCTGGTGTGGTGATGGAAGATTATGTGCAGCTATATGAGTTGGAACCTCGTACACGTAATATATTTGCAGATGGAACCGTGGTTGATTTGTCGGGCAATCGAGAGAGGATGAAAGAGCAGATTGCTGCCTACAGCCCGGAGGATGCAGCCCGTTACGATGCATTTATGGACGAGTCTGCAGCGCTGTATTTGGAAGCCAATCGTCATTTTCTTGGAAAGCTGCTGTTGTCGCCTAAGGATAAATATAATCTTCGAATGCTGCGCAGTCTGCTACGTGTAAGGCCTACAGTGAAGCTGGATAAACTGCTGCGTTCTTATTTCCAACATCCCCATACCCTTACGATGTTCGGTCGGTACGCAACCTATGTTGGGTCATCGCCATATCAGGCGCCTTCGATCTTTGCCATGATGGGTCATGTGGAAGCAGAAGAGGGCATCTATGGGGTCAAGGGTGGAACCTATCAACTAATAGAAGCAATGACACGGCTTGCACAGGAAAAAGGGGTGCAGATCGTTACTGGCATCGAAGTCCATCAAATTGTTGTCAGACATGGTAAAGTGGCAGGTGTGGATACGGATCAGGGCTTCCGGGAAGCCGATCAGGTCGTTGCCAATGGAGATGTGCTTAGCGTCAATCGGCTGCTGCTTGCACCAGAATATCGCAAACAGATGAGCGATGAGCGAATTCGCAAGTATGAGCCGTCGATTTCGGGGTTCGTGACACTGGCTGGTGTGCAGAGACAGTATGAATCCCTGCTGCACCATACCGTCTTTTTTCCGGAACGGTATGAACCGGAGTTTGATCATATTTTCCGTGACCGAAAAATGCCTGCCGATCCGACGATCTACATCTGTTATTCCGGTTATTCGGAAGCGGGCATGGCTCCGACAGGAGCGAGCAATCTGTTCATTCTGGTGAACGCTCCGTATTTGTCGGACTCATGGAATTGGGGTGAACAGATGGACCGTTACGGTGAATTGGTGTTGGAGAAGCTGGCCCAGCGGGGAATTATGGGATTGAAGCAGTCGGATGTGCTGATCCGGTACACACCTCAACATATAGAACGGGATACACTCGCCCATCAAGGGTCGATCTACGGCATCTCGTCCAACTCCGTGAAGCAGACCTTCATGCGTCCCGGCAATAAAAGCAAGGATGTACAAGGGCTGTGGTACGTGGGCGGAACAACGCATCCGGGCGGTGGAACACCGATTGTGACATTGTCCGGGCAGCTTGTTGGAGCGCAGCTTGCATCGGAAATTGTAAAGTAATTTATAGAAGAGATTCATCTAACAGAATGACTGACCCAACCTCCAAATATCTAGTTATCAAATATATGTAGAACCTCGAAACTCAAGTTATTATTGGGTTTCGGGGCACCCTTTCCATTGCTGGGCCGGAACGTTATACTGGTAGAGTTGACGCGCTGAGTGTGAATATCATTTATAATATAGATCCAAATCATACCGTTTGTACGTTACATAATAAGAATTAATATTTCTGAGAATCTCTCTGCTGTATCGGGCAAATCCTGAACGGAACCTAGCCGAAACTGGCAATTATCCTGTCCATCAGCACTATTCTCACATAAGGAGGTCTCATCATGAATGAACAAGAGCGAGCCGGCAAACGGCTGCTTCCCGAGGTGGCTACGGGGGAACGGAAGCTGGAGCATGTGCGCCTCTGTCTTGAAGAGAATGTGGCAGGAGAAGGGGTAACCAGCGGAATGGAGCGGTATACTTTTCGTCATAACCCGTTACCTGAATTGAATTTTGAAGAGGTAAGTCTGGAGACTTCGTTTATTGGTAAAAGGGTTCGTACACCCTTGCTCATCAGTTCGATGACGGGTGGCAGCAAAACAACGGGTGCCATTAATGAGCGGCTTGCCCGTGTGGCAAACGCCCGAGGCTGGGCACTCGGCGTAGGTTCGATTCGGGCTGCCGTGGAACAGCCCGAACTGGCAACCACCTTTGATGTGCGGCGCTGGGCACCGGATATTCCGGTCATCGCGAACCTTGGCGCGGTGCAGCTGAACTACGGCTTTAACACTGTTGATTTCCAGCGGGCCGTTGAGATTGCTGGCGCAGATATGCTGGTGCTGCATTTGAACAGCTTGCAGGAGATCTTCCAGCCTGAAGGCAATACCGATTTTAGCGGATTACTTCATCGGATCGAGGAGCTGTGCCGTCAATTGGACGTGCCTGTTGGCGTGAAAGAAGTGGGTTTTGGCATCGATGGCGTGACGGCACAGCGATTGTACGAAGCAGGTGTGGCTTTTATCGATGTGGCTGGAGCAGGTGGCACCAGCTGGGTGCAGGTCGAAAAGTTCCGAAATTCGAATCCGGTACGTCGTGCGGCAGCAGAAGCTTTTGCCGACTGGGGCATTCCGACAGCGGAGTGTATTCAGGAAGTGAGAGCGGTAAGCCCGGAAGGTGTTCTGATTGGCAGCGGTGGACTGTACTCAGGCGTTGATGCGGCCAAAGCGCTGGCGCTTGGTGCAGATCTGGCCGGATTCGGCCGATCTCTGCTGGAGTCTGCCGTCGCTTCCGATGATGCGCTGAATGAGCGGTTGGAGCAGGTTGAATTCGAGCTGCGTACCGTCATGTTTGGCATTGGTGCAGGGCGGATCAAGGATTTGAAGCAGACGTCGCGTCTGGTGGAACGGCGTTGAATTCGATTTGGTTTTATGTGAGCTGAGCTAACGAACCTTAGAAAATTAAAAGGGGAACCCCGTCAGATCATGACGAATTGGGGAGCCTCTTTTTGTTGTTTAACGTGGGAGAGAAGGGCTACATACAATCTTCTCTCACGGTTATCGTTTCGTTGGTTACAGTCACATAGGAGTTGCCAGATAAGTATTCGGTATAGCCGCATACCGTTTTGTTATAGGTTTCACCACGGCTGTTCGTAAACTCCAGATAGACGGATCCTTCACCGGAAAGTTGCAGCTGTGGAGCGAACTTCACTTGTTCCCCGCTGGGGACTGCTTTATTTAAGTTGTATATAGTACCCTCATTGTTTGTATTGAACGAGTCAACGCCGCTGCTCACGCGTGCTGTAATATTTGAAAGATCATAGTCGGACTGATTATGAATCGTGATCCTTAAATGTCTGAAGGGGTCCAGCGCCTGGTAAACTATAGAAATAACTAATCCAATGAAGAGAATCACTGTAGATAGGATGATTATTTTCCTTTTTGAAAAGGGACGACGCGTATTCATAAGTAATCTGCTCCTTTCTTTCATATAGATATAAACAGAGTGAGGTAACTAAAAGTTGTATAGGATTTGGCTTGAATTGCATCATGCAGACCATGGTATAACAAGATACAATACTATAGAGTGCAAAAAGATCATACATAGAACACTCAAACTAGGAGGGAAACCAATGGAACTGATCCCCATGAATCAAGAAGAATATGAAAATTTCCGTGTTCGCTCAATTAAAGATTTTGCAGAAGAGAAAGTGGAGGCGGGTACTTGGGCTGCAGAAGAGGCGCAGGGACTTGCGGAGGCATCCTACGACAAATATTTACCTGAAGGGCTGAATACACCGGGTGCGTACCTCTATAATTTGGTGCATGCCGTGGACGGGAATGTGGGTTATATCTGGTTTAACGTTACGGATAACCGCCGTGGCAAAGACGCTTTTTTGCTGGATATTGTGGTCGAAGAAGCCTATCGGGGTAAGGGTTACGGTACAGAGACGATGGAGGCGCTTGAAAAGGAAGCCTTGAGCCTTGGCGTGGATCGCATTGGTCTGCATGTCTTTGGACATAATGTGCGGGCAAGCAGCCTGTATCGCAAGATGGGGTATGAGGTAACGGATCTGACGATGTACAAGGAAATCAAAGGGTAAAACTAAAATCGGATAATCTAAGTCAAACGTATGATCTACGCAAAACGAATCATCCGCAGTAACCAGGGATTTGGGGAAGCGGATGGCGCTCTGGTCGAATTGGCGAAGTTCCTTGATGCCTTGGGGTTTGTCATATATAATGTATAGGATTATCCATACCGAACAAGTAATCAATGAGGAGTTGTCATATACATGGCTTTGAAAGCTGGAATCGTGGGCCTGCCAAACGTTGGTAAATCCACACTGTTTAACGCAATTACACAAGCTGGTGCTGAATCGGCAAACTATCCGTTCTGTACGATTGACCCTAACGTGGGGATCGTTGAAGTACCGGACGAGCGTTTGGACAAATTGACAGAACTCGTTGTACCGAAAAAAACGGTACCAACGGCGTTTGAATTTGTAGATATCGCAGGTCTTGTTCGCGGTGCGAGCAAAGGCGAAGGTCTTGGTAACAAGTTCCTTGCACACATTCGTGAAGTAGACGCAATTGTACACGTGGTACGCTGCTTTGTAGACGAGAATATCACACATGTTGATGGCAAAATTGATCCGGTAAGCGACATCCAAACGATCAATCTGGAGCTGATCCTGGCCGATATCGAGAGTGTTGAGAAAAAAATCGATCGCTCCAAGAAAAACATGAAGGGCGGCAACAAGTCAGCTGCTCAGGAAGTGGAAGTACTGGAGAAAGTGAAGGCTGTTCTGTACGAAGACAAGCCAGCACGCAGCATGGAGCTTACGGACGAAGAGCGACTGATCGTGCGCGATCTGCATTTGCTTACCCTGAAGCCTGTTCTGTACGCAGCCAATGTAGCTGAGGACGAAATCGGTGATGTGGCGAACAATGCTTATGTGCAAAAAGTAAGAGAATTCGCAGCTGCTGAAAATGCAGAAGTGGTGCCGATTAGTGCGAAAGTGGAAGAAGAGATCTCGGAGCTGGAAGGCGAAGATAAACAAATGTTCCTGGAAGAACTCGGTATCGAGGATTCCGGTCTGAACCTGTTGATCAAAGCTGCTTACAAATTGCTGGGTCTGTACACGTACTTCACAGCAGGCGTACAGGAAGTTCGTGCTTGGACGATCCGTAAGGGTACAAAAGCACCTGGCGCAGCGGGTGTCATTCACACCGACTTCGAGCGCGGATTCATCCGTGCAGAGGTTGTTTCCTACGACGATCTGGTTGCTGCCGGTTCCATGAACGGTGCGAAAGAACGCGGACAACTTCGTCTCGAAGGTAAAGAGTATGTTGTAAGCGACGGCGATGTTATGCATTTCCGCTTCAACGTCTAATCTGGATAATCTAGATAAGAAAACATACTTGAATATACGAGTATAACAGCTCTGTCGTCTTCTAATGAAGATGGCAGGGCTTTTTACATATTGCAAAAAAATTCTCAATGAGCTTAAGGCATTCGACAATAAATTTGTCTGTATATCCTGTACATTTACTGGATTGTTTACTCGCTCTGGATATAATAAAAGGAAGAAGGCTCATGGGAGATGAGCTCTTATACTCTTATAGCGGTTGCAAATCAATCTGGTTGCTTAAAATAAAGTAAATCAAAATTTGGATGCAGCTGCTGCAAACAGTTGCTATTCAGGAGCATAAGAATATGCTATAATTAAGAGTCGTATACCTATGTTAAATTTCTCGCTCAGCTTAATGAGTTGAAGCGGGTTTGACACCGGGTACGCGATTTCTTTTATATAACTTAAAAGTAAAGGATTTGATGACGTTGTAGCGATGTTATACGTCGATCATAAAATGAATGTTACGGTCAGGGATTTCTGAGAACTCCGTGCCTTGTGAAATATAAATGGTCTGATAACGCATGAATGAATTGAATGCCTATCGGAATCGAATGAATCGAATGAACGTTGAAATGCTGGAACGAAAATAATGCGTGAGGTGACTATACATGTTTGATAAATTACAGGCGTTAGCCGACCGTTACGAGAAACTCAGCGAGCTGCTGTGTGACCCGGATGTAGCAAGTGACAACAAGAAGCTGCGGGAATATTCCAAAGAGCAATCGGATCTGCAGCCTACCTATGAAGCATACAATGAGTACAAACAAGTGAGCCAGGATCTCGAAGCTGCGAAAGAAATGCAGGGCGAGAAGCTGGACGACGAGATGCGTGAAATGGTCAAAATGGAAATTGATGAACTGAGTACTCGCCAGAAAGAACTGGACGATCTGATTCGTGTTCTCATGCTGCCCAAAGACCCGAATGATGATAAAAACGTCATCGTAGAAATTCGTGGTGCAGCTGGTGGGGATGAAGCGGCGCTGTTTGCAGCGGATCTCTATCGGATGTACACACGTTATGCCGATACGCAAGGCTGGCGCGTGGAACTGATGGACGTTAACACAAATGATTTGGGCGGATTCAAAGAGGTCGTATTCCTCATTAATGGACGCGGCGCGTACAGCAAAATGAAATACGAAAGTGGCGCACACCGTGTGCAACGTATTCCTACAACGGAATCCGGCGGTCGGATTCATACGTCTACTTCGACAGTAGCCGTTATGCCTGAAGCCGAAGATTTCGATATTGAAATCCATGATAAAGATATCCGTGTAGATACGTTCTGTTCCAGTGGTGCCGGTGGACAATCGGTTAATACCACGAAATCGGCTGTACGGGTAACTCACGTTCCAACGGGAATTGTGGCTACGTGTCAGGATGGTAAATCCCAGAACTCGAATAAGGAAAAAGCATTGCAGGTTCTGCGTACGCGTATCTTCGATATGATGCGTCAGGAAGAAGAAGCGAAAATTTCGAGTGAACGGAAGAGCAAAGTGGGTACAGGTGACCGCAGTGAGCGGATTCGTACCTATAATTTCCCACAAAGCCGTGTTACGGATCACCGTATCGGATTGACGATGCACAAGCTGGATCAAATCATGAATGGTGAGATTGCTGATATCGTGTCTGCACTGACGATTGCCGAGCAGACGGATATGATGGATAGAGGAGAATAATGCTGTGACCCGCGCGCAGTTTGTCATGACGCCGGAACAGAGTTGTCGGGAAGCCTTCGTGGAGGCTTCCTCTTTTTTGGAGAAGTGCGGCGTGTACGAGCCGCACAACAATGCCCGGCTGCTGCTGGAACATGTACTCGGCCGCGAAGGGGCCGCGTACTATATGATGCAGCTGGAGCCCTTTCCCAGCGAGCTTCGCAACCGCTGGGAAGACGCCGTCACGCGCAAGGCTGCGGGTGAGCCGGCGCAGTACATTATCGGCAGCCAGGAATTCTACGGGCTGCCGTTCGAGGTCACGCCGGCCGTGCTGATCCCGCGGCCGGAGACCGAGTTGCTGGTCGAGGCTGTGCTGCGCGAAGCCGACCGCGTGTTTCCCGGCGGCTCTCCGCTCGCCGTCGACATTGGCACGGGCAGCGGTGCCATCGCAGTGACGATGGCTTCGCAGCGCCCGCACTGGCAGGTAGGCGCCGGAGATATCTCGGCGGCCGCCCTGCAAGTGGCCGCGCGGAACGCGGTCGCGAACGGGGTACAGATCGACTTCCGTGAAGGCGATCTGCTGGCCCCGTTCGCCGGGGCGCGGGTGGACATCCTGGTGTCCAACCCGCCTTACATCCCGGCGGCAGATATCGCCGGGTTGCAGCCCGAGGTGCGCGATCATGAGCCGCGCACGGCACTGGACGGCGGCCCCGATGGGCTGGGGCCGTACCGCATCATGCTGGAGCAGCTGGTGCTGCTGCCTGCACCGCCGCAGATTATCGGTTTTGAGCTGGGCCAGGGTCAGGCTGGGGACATCGCAGCTCTGCTTGAATCGGCCGGATATTGGCCGGAAATTATCGTCGTGCCAGACCTTGCAGGCATAGAACGGCATGTACTGGGTGTTCGTACTTCGGAACAGGTGACGAAAATGTAAGGTTCCACGGGTTTTCTTTTTGCCGTGAAATCCTCTACAATGAGATATACCGAAGATTGCTGAATGCTTGGAGGAACATAACTACATGCTGCATAAATTCAAAAAAATAGACTATTCGATTGTTTTTATATTGCTCATACTGATGGCTATTAGTATTTTGTCGATTTATAGTACCACCTTCGGCAGACCAAAGCTGGAGGGACTCACGAAAAGTGCAGTGATGTATTATATTTTGGGCTTCGTGGTCTTTTTTGGGATGTCGATGATCAACTACAAATTCATTATCAAAAATTATTTGTATATCTATGGCGTGGGTATGCTGCTGCTCATTTTCGTTATGTTCTTTGGTAAAGAATATTATGGCGCCAAAGGTTGGCTATCCATATTCGGAGTCAGTTTGCAGCCTGCTGAATTGTTCAAGTTATGCCTGATTGTTTTTTTATCGGCCTTTTTAGCCAGAAAAAAGAATCGTCCGCTTTATTTTGGACGTGATGTCATTCCGATCTCACTCTGTGTACTGCCGCCATTACTACTCGTATTACTTCAAAATGACTTGGGGAATGCGTTAAGTTATGTGGTCATTCTTGTGGGGCTATTATGGATTGGTAATATTAAATTTACTCATGCCCTTATTGGTTTTATTATCGCTGTGGCTGCTTTTATCGGTGGTATACAGGCTTATATTCATTATCACGATGAGATTGTCAAATTTCTGAAGGATGTTGGACGTTCGCACTGGGCAGATCGTTTCGATCCATGGCTTGTGCCGGATTTGACCTCAAGAGATGTTCTCTGGCAGACGTATAACGCGAAGCTTGCAATTGGTTCTGGCGGCATTACGGGAAAAGGGTATTTGGAAGGAACAACGATTCAGTCGAATCGGGTGCCACTGGCATATGCCGATTCGATCTTTGTACAGATTGGGGAGGAATTCGGTTTTATAGGTGCATCCGTGTTGCTGCTACTGTACTTTATTCTTATTCACAGGCTTGTGCTGATTGCGTTGGAATGTAAGGACAGGGCAGGGCCATATCTGATTGTCGGTATTATAGCGATGCTGCTCTACCAGATTTTTGTTAATATCGGTCCGTTCATTGGTCTGATGCCGCTGACTGGGATTACCTTGCCGTTTATTAGTTCGGGTGGTACCTCAATTATGATCAACATGATCAGTATGGGGATTGTGATGAGTATCAAGGTTCACACGGAAGAGAACGAGGATATCCTTGGTTCCGCAGAACAACCAGGCATTACAGAACTGGTCATGAAGCTAGTTAGACGCAAATCAACACAGCAGGAGCAATAGTCTTTATCCTAGGACAGACTCTTTGCAAATGAATACGATATAAGTTAACCCTGAAATCAACAGATCGGAGCAAGACAGATCTGTGAGTTTCAGGGTTTTTCGTTGTTTTGTTTGACGGATTTCCATTTTCCCTTCCAATTCTATACAATGGTAATATTAAATACTAATGGAAATAATTATTGGGTGTTGAGCCTCAGGGGGATACGTGGGAACATGCTGAGAATGCTGAAGAAGATGGACGGGGTTATTCTGTTTGTGTTGCTGCTGCTTATGGTCATGAGTGTATTTACGGTGTACAGTGCGATTCAGTCCGATCCGAAATTGGGCAATCATCATATCAAAACCTTGCAGTTTTACGGAATTGGATTCGTAGCCCTCATTGGTATTGGATTGGTCAATTATAAACTGTATATCCAATATGCGTTTTATATTTACGGGTTTGGGATTGTCCTGTTGATTCTTGTTAATTTCATAGGGGGCACGATCAATAATGCGAATGGCTGGATAAAGATTAATGATTATCTTTCTTTTCAACCTGCAGAGTTGTTTAAAATGATCTTGATTCTGTTTCTGGCTCATGTATTGGTCAAAAGAAAAAATTCTACGCTTCGTTTCTGGAAAGACATCGTTCCTATTGGTTTATGGACGTTCGTTCCCTTTGCACTCGTAATGATTCAGAATGATCTGGGCAACGCCCTTGGATACATCGTGATTCTGGTCGCTGTGTTATGGATAGGGAATATCAAGTGGTCGCATGCACTAATTGCTCTTGCCATTGTGGGGATAACCTTTTTTGGATTCGTCAAAGCATATACGTCATATCACGATGAGATTTTTACCTTTCTGGAAAAGGCGAACCGGGAGCACTGGGCCGAGCGTATTGATCCTTGGCTTGTACCGGATAAAGCAACGTCGAAAGCTTCCTGGCATACGAAAAATGCGGGTCTCGCCATAGGCTCGGGGGGCATAACAGGCAAAGGCTATATGCAGGGAACATCCGTCCAATCGGGGCGTGTACCGTATACGTATTCGGATTCCATTTTTGTGGTCATTGCCGAGGAGTTTGGTTTTGTAGGTGGATCTGTTCTGCTCTTAATGTATTTTATCCTCATTCATCGTATGGTGTTAATCGCTTTACACTGTAGAGACCGGGCGGGACCTGTCGTGATTGTGGGGATTATCGGCATGTTGTTATATCAGGTGTTTGAAAATATTGGTGCTTTCCTTGGGCTGATGCCGCTTACGGGCATTACGCTGCCATTTATCAGCTATGGAGGCACTTCGTTGCTCATTAATATGGCATGTATCGGGCTGGTGATGAGCATTAAATTGTATGGCCAGGAAGAAGAGGACGAGCTTCTTATAGGTGAACAACGACCTACCTTACTGGAACGTTTATCGAGTATGGTCAAAAAGGAAAAGACAACAGCGTAATCTTGAAGTTTCGTATGATTCATCTCTGCTAGGGACATCCAGCTTCTCATTAAGAGGGGGAATATGTTATGGAGCAGTAAGTGATTTGTTTGTTATTCTGATCTTTGCCTGCGCAGCCAGGTGAAGATCTTTTTTTTTGTTAAAAAGGCAAGGCGATCTTTGGAACTTTGAATGAATGCCAAATTTAAATTTTATTGACAAATATTTCAATTCTGTATTATCCTAATTTTAACTAGATTATATACGTATTTTACCCGCCTACTTACACTCTACACGTCAGACAGTAATCAATACTTTGAAAGTCGGTTATCAACCTACTCCTCATCCATGCAACCAGTCATGCCAATGATGAATGTAATTGTAATTTCGTTGGTGTACTTCTTCCCTAGATTATCAAAATTGTTCAGCGACAAATTTCCTTTGATATCCCATTGCCCTTCAGCTCAACGTACTATGATCCTTTTTGAGTTAGCCTATTTTTTCTGCGAATCTATGTATTCCATCCACGAATGTTCAGCGGCTCAGGTTCCTTTTTCTTTAATGAAATCGATTACATTTAATTGTAAACGCTTCCTTTATTTCGAGTCTGATTGGAACAGAAAGGGTGGAAAAGCGATGTGGATAAACAAACATAGCCTTTCAGCGGCATTAACGAGAGAAGCAGCAGGGAGTACAGGGCGTGATCCTCCTGCTAACCAAAACGTGAGGCTACCGCTGAATTCCTAAAATTAAAACCCAAAGGAGAGTTAAGTGATGAACCTAAATCGAGTTGGTACGATCCCTTCATTTGTAAAAGTGTTCATGCTCTTGTTTTTATCTTTTGCACTAACCGTTTCAACATTTGCCTTCGGACCAGCGAAACAAGCTGACGCAGCTCCTCTTCCAAAGAAAATTATTGCTTACGTGGCTGGTTGGGCTAATTGGACCGCGAATGATATCAAGGCAGAACAGCTCTCTCATATCAATTACTCCTTTGCACTCATCTCTAACGGCAAAGCAACCATTACAAACTCGGATCGTACCAAACTGCAACTTATGGTTGGACTGAAATCCAGAAACCCTGATCTGAAGGTGATATTGTCTGTTGGTGGCTGGGGAGCTAACGGTTTTTCAGACGCTGCGCTAACGGACGCCTCACGCACAACATTTGCCGACAGCATTGTGCAGTTGGTAACCTCCAACAATCTGGACGGCGTCGATCTGGATTGGGAATATCCGACCAACCCTGCTGCCGGTACAACTGCACGGCCGCAAGATAAACAAAACTTCACACAACTGCTCTCGAAGGTTCGTGAGAAGCTGAATGCTCAAGGACAAATGAATGGAAAACAATATCTGCTGACCATTGCCTCCGGAGCGAGCAGCAGTTATCTGAATGGTGTGGAAATCAATAATATCACGCCTCTGCTCGATTGGATCAATCTGATGACTTACGATTTTCATGGAACCTGGGACGCAACCACAGGTCATCATACGAATCTGTCCGGAAGAGATATTAGTGTAACGTCTGCGGTCAATCTGTTCAGAAATAGCGGTGTTCCCGCGAATAAACTGGTTATTGGCGGAGCCTTTTACGGCCGGGCTTGGACTGGTGTCCAGAATTCGAACAATGGTCTGGACAGGCCAGCTTCGGGTGGTTTTGAACCCGACTACAACACTATTGTCAGCCAATATTTGAATAAAAACGGGTATACACGGTACTGGGACAGCAGTGCCCAAGCTCCTTATCTGTTTAATGGGAATACCTTTATCTCCTATGACGACCCGCAATCGCTCAGCCTGAAGGTGCAATATGTGAAAAACAGCAATCTGGGTGGCATCATGTTCTGGGAGTACAGCAATGACCGCTCAGGTGCGCTGCTTCAAGCCGTATATTCGGAGGTTACGGGTGGGGGCACGGTGCAGCCTCCGAATCCAAGTGGATACAACTATCTGGTTGCTCAAGCCAATCAGCAAATCATCTCTGCCGAGAATCAAGGCAATGACCAGCTTGTCGCCAATCGGACGACGGCAGGAGACTGGGAGCTTTTTGAATGGATCACGAACTCCGATGGAACGGTGTCCCTCAAGTCCAAAATCAATAATAAATATGTCACAGCGGATGTTAATATGGGTGGGGCCCTGATCGCAAAAGCCACAACCATTCAGCAATGGGAGAAGTTCAATCGTGTGGATTTGGGTGATGGAACAATCGCGTTGCAGGCTCTCGCCAATAATCTGTATGTGACCTGTGATCTGAATAACGGCGGTAAACTTGTAGCGAGCCGCAATTCGGTTGGCGGGGCTTGGGAAGCTTTTCGGGTGAATAAGTAACCGAGAAGCCGAGAAGCAAGGGCATCCATACAGCATGCTAATTGGAATATCAAGGGTAGGTTAGAGTTTTAGATTTATCAAAGAAGTGCCAGCCGACAAGCGTTCCATAGGCAGGCGCTTCTTTGATTTTCGTCATACATAAAGCGAACTAACAGTCCTTTCGTTTTAAGTATTACCCGCCTATTAAAATTTTAGTAGATTTGTAATCTAGCAGGTTTACTTCCGTCTCTTCCGGGCATACTGATAGACATGAGAGAGTTACAGGGATCATGATCACGGGAGCCGAGGGGGAGAACGGAATGAGCAGAAGAATCGCGAAACAAATTGGACTTATAATTGTATGTCTTATGATGATTATTATGATGTGGGAAGGTCAGAAAACCGATGCAGCTGTGGCGGCCACAGCCATTCCGGAACAATCCATTCGCTTGCGTATTCTGGCAAACTCGGATGCAGCGGGAGATCAGTTGGTCAAACGCGAGATTCGGGACGCCGTCGTTGCCCAAATGAATGGGTGGGTAACCGAACTGGAGAATCCGCAAAGTCTGGAAGAAGCGCGTGGGGTCATCCGTCAGCATTTATCTGAAATCGAGGATCGTGTAGGAGAAGAGCTTGCCAATCGTGGCCTAACCTATTCATATCAGGTGGAACTTGGGGTTGTTCCGTTTCCAACCAAATTATATGGGGGTACCGTATATCCGGCTGGAGATTACGAAGCAGTGCGGATAACACTGGGAAAAGGTGAGGGACAAAACTGGTGGTGTGTGTTGTTTCCACCATTATGCTTCATAGATGCAGGAACAGGTGATGCGCTGGCGAAGCCTGCAACAGCATCTGCAGCTGCCGTAGAGCCTGGGGACGCACAAGCATCTGTGCAGGCAGCTACACCAGAAGCGCGTTTCTTCCTGTGGGATATGGCGGTCAAATTGTGGGATTGGGTGACGGGATTGTTTGCATAACTGTATAACATGCTGCTGGATATAAGCTTTATCAGGGGACTTCGATTCATGGAAGTGCCCTTTTGTTTTATCATAGGCTCGAGTCAAAGATCGCATGATGTTAATCGCTGGGAAGATTCAGACCGCATCCTTGGGCAGAGCAGATATGTTATAATTATAGGAATCAGAAAACATAAGCGAAGAAGGCATCTCGGAAGCGGAATGTCTTGCATTAACTACCCTACTGAAGTTTAGGAATGATGGATATATGACGAGAGAGAACGAGCAATTGCATCAGTCTTCCATGAAAGGCATGGAGAACGATGAAAGTACAGAGAAAATGGTTACAAGTATGTGGGATGTCAATGTACTGGTAACCAATGAGAACAAGAATGACGTGGCAAAAGGGAGTGCGTATAAACAGGCTCTTGCTGACTTACAGGATGCCGCAGCCTGTCTTCGTCAAGGACAGACCGTGGCATTCCCAACCGAGACGGTATACGGTCTTGGCGCAGACGCTCGCAGTACAGCTGCGGTTGAAGCTGTATTTGCAGCCAAAGGGAGGCCTTCGGACAATCCGCTGATTGTGCATATTGCACAGCGTGACCAGTTGGATTCACTGGTCACGGAAGTGAATGGCACAGCGGAGGCGCTGATGACGGCCTTCTGGCCGGGGCCGCTTACGCTTGTGCTGCCGGTTAGGCCAGGGGTGGTATCCCCGCGGGTTACCGCCGGTTTGGACACGGTGGCCGTGCGTATGCCGGATCATCCGGTGGCCTTGCAGTTGATCGCGGCGGCGGAATGCCCGGTCGCCGCGCCGAGCGCCAACCGCTCCGGGCGGCCAAGCCCGACACTCGCAGCACATGTGCGCGAGGATCTGGCAGGCCGCATCGGCGGCATCGTGGACGGCGGCCCCACCGGGGTGGGCGTCGAGTCCACGGTGGTGCAGGTCGGTGACGACGGTACCGTCACCATCCTGCGCCCTGGCGGCATTACGGCGGAACAGCTGTCCGCCGTTGCCGCCCGTGTCGCCACGGACCCGGCGCTGCTCGCCGAGGGGCCCGGTGGCGATGACAGCCCGGCGCCGCGCTCGCCGGGCATGAAGTACACGCACTACGCGCCCACAGGTGCGCTGTGCGTGGTGGAGGGGCCGCCCGCAGCGGTGGCGGCCTGGATCAGCGCCGCCCTCGCAGAGGCGGCGCTGCGCGGGGAGCGCACCGCAGTGCTGGCGTTCGCCGAGCACGCGGAGCAGTACCGCGCCGATGCCGTGTTCTCGCTGGGCGAAGCCAGCGAGCTGGAGGAAGCAGCGCGCCGGCTGTACGCCGCGCTGCGTAGCTGCGATGAGCAAGGCGCCACATATATTGTGGCTGAAGCCTGCTCGCGCGAAGGACTGGGAGCAGCCGTCATGAACCGGCTGCTCAAGGCGGCAGGTCACCGACTCATTCAGGTCGGTGACCGATAGCTCCCTTTTTCCATAATATCGCTAGAATATTTCCCTCTGGCACTCGTCCTCTAGTTACGACTAGCAATTCCATTTTTTTGAGCTGGGATTGCAAAATGTCTTCTCAGGTCATGTTTATGTCCTTGTCCGCATAAGGTGTACAAGAACCTTTACGTGACTTGGGGGTATGGGGATGTGGGATGTGTCTGCCCATGTAGGGCAGTTGGTAACCATTTTGATTATGGCCGTCGCTCTCGGACTCGACGCGTTCTCACTCGGCATCGGGATTGGTATGAAGGGCATTCGTATGAGAGACGTATTGCGAATCAGTACCGTAACGGCCCTGTTTCACATCATCATGCCGCTCATCGGCATGTATACGGGCAAATATGTCAGTTCCTTGCTTGGTGACATTACGACGTATGCAGCTGGCGGTCTGCTGGTCCTGCTCGGCGCCCATATGATCTTGAACGCTTTCCGGGAGGGAGATACCAAACTGGTGGATCATCGATCTTTGCTCGGTGTGATACTGTTCTCACTGAGTGTCAGTGTGGATTCGTTTTCCGTTGGAGTCTCGCTCGGCATGTTCAGCAGTGACTTGGTGTTAACGGTACTGGCTTTTGGTGTCTGTGGTGGAGCAATGTCCGTCATGGGTCTGATGTTGGGACGGCGTGTGAGCCAGAATATGGGCGATTACGGAGAAGCGGTCGGCGGAGCGATCTTGCTCGCTTTTGGACTTTTGTTTATATTTTAAAAAAAACGACGTTAACCATAATTACAGCCTAGTGCAGTCTTCAATATATAGTTAAGAGTTTCATTGGTTCAGATGGAGTTTCAAACATGATTCGACAACATTTGCAAAATGGGGAGGCTAACCACAATGAAACATATTTTGTTTGTATGTACAGGGAATACATGTCGCAGCCCCATGGCGGAGGGACTTTTACGTAAACTGGCGTCTGAGCGGGGCATTCAGGTGGACGTTCGTTCCGCAGGTGTAGCCGCAACAACGGGCATGCCGATTTCCCGTCATGCGGAGGCTGTATTAAGGGATCACAACGTTGAGGGACCCCCACATTCGACGCTTCTTAGCTCCAACCTAGTCGGCTGGGCCGACCTGATTCTCACGTTAACACGCAGTCATAAACAGCATGTCATGCAGGTTTTTCCTGACTCGGTACACAAGACGTATACCTTGAAAGAGTATGCGGAAAATGACGAACAAGTCTTGAATGATCTTCAGGAATTGGACAGCCTGTTTGCAACATTCGAAATGAAACGTGCGCTAGGTCAGGAGATTTTGGCATCTGAACGTGAGCGGGCAATCGAGATCAGACAACGCATTCCGAGCTTTGATATTTCGGACCCGTTTGGCGGCAGTCGCGACGATTACAACATCGCTGCGGCAGAGATTCGGACTGCGCTCGATAGACTTTTGGACAAGTTGGAGTAATTGGATTCGTTTAATCATTCCCAGGTACCGATAGATTTCCATATAAAAAACGTACATGGGATGTAAATTACCCGTTGATTTTAAACGCAGGTTGTTTTATGATGAATGGGAAAACAGGGATCCGGTGTAACTGGCGACGAAGTGGGCATAACCACGATGGAGCACCGGAACAAACGGCCGGTCGCCTGGGCAAAAGAGCAATTCTGCGTTACCCGCAGACTGCTCTTTTTTTCGTCTTTCATCTGATTATTCGCTATAATAGTACCTGAAATGCCATACAAGAGAATACCAAGGGCAGCCAAGAGGAAGCCGGGCATGATTTTATCGGGAGGCGATAGGATGACTATTGAGTTAGATTCGGAACAACCCGGATTGCATGAACAGACCGCATCCATTCTGCGTGAACTGGCGCTTGCCGGACAGCTTGGACCTGGACAGATCGTTGTGATCGGTACAAGTACAAGTGAAGTTGCAGGCAAACGGATTGGTACAAGCGGTGCTGTTGAAGTAGCGCAGCAGCTTCTTGCGGGTATACGCGAGGTGCAGCAGGAGTTCGGTTTTGATGTTGTATTCCAATGCTGTGAGCACCTGAACCGTGCGCTGGTTATGGAGCGTTCACTGCTTACACGTCTTGGATTGACTGAAGTGGGTGCAGTACCTGTGCCCAAAGCAGGTGGTTCCATGGCATCCGCAGCGTATCGCTCGCTGACCGATCCATGCCTGGCTGAACATGTGCAGGCCCATGCGGGACTGGATATTGGGGAGACGATGATTGGCATGCATTTGCGGCATGTGGCAGTACCTTTCAGAACAGCACTCCGCTACATCGGTGATGCCCGTGTAACTACAGCACTGACCCGTCCGAAGTTGATTGGCGGCGAGCGTGCAGTGTATCGTATGGAAGAGCAACCAGATTCGACATTTTGTGACTGATATCTTCAACCTATTTAAAGCCAAATTAGACTTTACACGAAAACGGAGAGTGCAACACCAATCTGAAGAAGCAAAGCGTTCGCCTTTATCCCCGGATTTCCCCCTTATTATAAGGGAGTTCAGAAAAATCTGGGGATAACAGCGATCGGAAGATGGTGATGCAATCGAAGTCAGGAGTGTAACCACTGTAGTTTCGCTTTATAAATTCACTTATAACTGGGAGGAATTTAATCATGGAACAATTGCGCAAGAATGACCCGGCAGTACTGGAAGCGATGAATCTTGAACTGAAACGTCAACAAAACAACATTGAGCTGATCGCGTCCGAGAATATCGTAAGCGAAGCGGTTATTGAGGCAATGGGATCTGTACTTACTAACAAGTACGCTGAAGGATATCCAGGCAAACGATACTACGGTGGTTGTGAGCATGTGGATATCGTAGAAGATATCGCGCGTGATCGTGCCAAAGAATTGTTTGGAGCAGAACATGTGAATGTTCAACCTCACTCCGGTGCACAAGCGAACATGGCAGTATACCTTGCGGCTCTGAAACCAGGTGATACTGTGCTTGGTATGAACCTTGCGCATGGCGGACACCTCACACATGGTAGCCCGGTTAATGCTTCCGGATTGCTGTACAATTTCGTGGCTTACGGTGTACAAGAAGATACATTCCTGATTGATTATGATGAAGTGCGCAAAGCGGCATTTAAACATCGCCCTCGTATGATCGTTGCAGGTGCAAGTGCATATCCGCGTATCATTGATTTTGAAAAGCTTGCTTCCATCGCTAATGATGTAGGTGCTTTGTTCATGGTGGATATGGCTCACATTGCAGGACTGGTAGCTGCAGGCTTGCATCCAAGCCCGGTTCCACATGCGCATTTCGTAACGACAACAACTCACAAAACGCTGCGTGGACCTCGTGGTGGTATGATTCTGTGCCGCAAAGCTTGGGCAGCAGCGATTGATAAAGCGGTATTCCCTGGTTCCCAAGGTGGACCTCTGATGCACGTGATTGCTTCCAAAGCGGTAGCATTCGGTGAAGCACTGCAACCTTCGTTCAAAACGTATGCACAAAACGTGGTAAAAAATGCACAAGTATTGGCTGAAACGCTGATTGCTGAAGGATTGAACATCGTATCCGGCGGTACAGACAACCACTTGATGCTGATCGACACACGCAGCGTGAATATCACAGGTAAGGAAGCTGAGCATGTACTTGATTCCATCGGCATTACCGTGAACAAAAATGCAATTCCGTTTGACCCAACTAGCCCGTTTGTAACGAGCGGTATCCGTATCGGTACACCTGCAGCTACTTCCCGTGGTATGAACGAAGAAGCGATGGTAGCTATTGGTAAGATCATTGCGAAAACATTGAAAAACCCTAAAGATACAGCTAAATTGGATGAAGCCCGTGCTGAAGTAACGGCACTTACGGACCAATTCCCGCTCTACACTGACCTTAAATACTAAAAAACTTGCTCATGGTGTTTGTATTTGAGATGTTCTTATGTAAACACTCAGACGGAGCAAACCGAAAGAACCTGAAGAAGCGTAGCGCTCGCCTTTATCACCGGAATTCCACCATTTATTAATGGATCAAAAGAATTCTGGGGATAACAGCGATCAGAAGGTCATTCGGTTTGCGGAGCTTCATAGTGTTTACACATTTTTAACATTCAACTGACATAACAGCGAGAGCAAAAAGGACCGGAAGACTCATTTTTCCGGTCCTATTTTTATAGGATTCGGTTTTCTGTAATGATTAAGTGCCCTTTGATGGTGTAATTCGGAGTAGGTGATGATATAATATACAGGATTTATCGGGCCTATGAATGATGATTAGGCATATTTGGTAATGCTGAACATGAAGAACATACCGGAGGGACAAATTAGATGGGAAAATTAGTAATATGTGATCACCCTTTGATTCAACACAAACTGACGTTTATACGCGACATGCGTACGAATACGAAAGATTTTCGTGAATTGGTGGATGAAGTGGCTACACTGATGGCTTATGAGATTACAAGAGATGTTGAGCTGGAAACTATTGATGTACAGACACCAGTAGCTGAAACACAAGGAAAAGTCATTTCCGGACGTATGCTTGGGCTGGTGCCGATTTTGCGTGCGGGCCTTGGGATGCTGGATGGTGTTGTCAAATTGCTGCCGGCGGCAAAAGTTGGACATGTAGGTTTGTTCCGTGACCCGGAAACCCTGCAACCTGTTGAATACTACACCAAGCTGCCTACGGACGTGACAGAGCGTCAGTTGATTGTCATCGACCCGATGCTGGCAACTGGCGGTTCTGCCATTGCTGCTATTGATGTGCTCAAAAAACGCGGCTGCACGCAAATCAAAATGATGAACCTTGTTGCAGCTCCTGAAGGAGTAAAAGCTGTTCAGGATGCGCATCCGGATGTAGACATCTACGTTGCTGCACTGGACGATCGTCTGGATGATCACGGCTATATCGTTCCCGGACTGGGGGATGCAGGAGACCGTCTATACGGCACTAAATAAGCATATCGCATGCTTTGTAAGAGGTTGTTCAAAAAGTCCAATTTTGATTACGAAGGATGCCCAAGGGCATCATCGACATCGAATATGAAATTCAGCCGAAATGTCCGTTGCTCACGTAGTTTTCCCTACGCTCCGCTACTCCATTTCTACCTTCATTCCATATTCTTGGTACTGAAAACCGGACTTTTTGAACATGAACTTATAGAAAAGGGGCTTTGCTTCAATGTCCAAGAAAATTAAAGTCATGACGATATTCGGGGTGCGCCCGGAAGCCATCAAGATGGCTCCGCTTATTTTGGAACTGCAGAAACATCCCGAATCTATTGAATCGATCGTTTGCGTTACTGCACAGCATCGTCAGATGCTGGATCAGGTTCTTGAAGTATTCGATATTCATCCAGACTACGATCTGGATGTGATGAAAGATCGCCAGACGTTGAATGAAATTACGATTCGTGTGCTGGGAGGCCTGGAGCCGGTTTTGCGTGAAGCAAAGCCGGATATCGTGTTGGTTCACGGTGATACGCTGACAACGTTTGTAGCCAGCTATGCTGCGTTCCTGCAGCAGATTCAGGTGGGGCATGTGGAAGCAGGTCTTCGCACGTGGAACAAGCTCTCTCCATATCCGGAAGAAATGAACCGTCAGTTAACCGGTGTGCTTGCTGACTTGCATTTTGCACCGACGGACTGGTCTTCTTCCAACCTTGCCAAAGAAAATAAATCGGAGTCTAGTACGTATGTCACAGGCAACACGGTAACAGATGTGTTTCAATATACAGTACGGCAGGATTACACACATCCGGTACTAGATTGGGCACAGGGCAAGCGTCTTGTGCTGATGACAGCTCACCGCCGTGAATCCCAAGGCGAGCCTCACCGTAACATTTTCCAGGCCGTCAAACGGATTGCCGACGAGTTTGAGGATATTGCCATCGTGTATCCGGTACATCTAAGTCCTGCTGTGAAGGAGCCGGCTCACGCGATTTTGGGGAATCACCCCCGTATTCAACTTATTGATCCACTAGACGTGGTGGATTTGCATAACTTTTACCCGCATACTCACTTGATTTTGACAGATTCAGGAGGTTTGCAGGAAGAAGCGCCTTCGTTTGGTGTGCCTGTTCTCGTCCTTCGGGATACAACGGAGCGTCCGGAAGGAATTGAGGCTGGAACACTGGAGCTGGTGGGTACCGAAGAGGAACGTGTATATGAGCGCACCAAAGCTCTGCTTACAGACGAAACACTGTATGCAAGCATGAGTCAGGCTGCCAATCCTTATGGTGATGGACATGCTTCAGAAAGAATTGTCAATGCGATTTTGCATCATTTTGGTGTGAATAGTGAACGTCCGGAATCATTTCACAGAAAATTCAAAAAATAATTCATTTTTTCTAACGGATTATTAAAGGGTACAGCATACAGTTAAACTGTACGGTTTACGCGGGTTTATGGGCTCTGAGGGCCTGTATTCCCGTCGTTTTCCCCTTTAAAACGCTAAAATCATTCAATTGACAAAGGCTCTCATCATTCAGTAAAATTAACTGGGATTGCAAGGGTGGCGTGGAAAATGGCCGATTCGAACAAACCAAATTCATCCCGTAACCATGACGATAATGTATGGAAAGCGATGGGGCTCGTGACAGCTTTTGGAATCGAGATTGCCATTCTCGCTGTTGCCGGATATTACGTTGGCTCCTGGGTGGACAAGACCATCGGGGGTAGCGGAATATGGATCGCCGTAAGCGTTCTCTTTTTTTTGGCAGCAGGCGGCGTAAGCATCTACTTTATCGCGAAAAAATTCATGGGGGAAAGTGATGAGTGAACTAACCAGATACCGCAGATGGATGACTGTTTTCATCATGTACTTTCTTATGATTTGTTTTCTAGCAGCGGCCTTTCTGCCCCGTGTGGAAACAATAGCTTTGGGACTGGCCCTAGGAACGGTGATCAGTTGGATCAACGCGTCTTATCTGGGTCGCAAAGTCAGGAGAATGTTGGATGGTGCAGCGGAAGGAAACCTTAAGCGTGTGAACCTGGGATTTTTGACTAGAGCAGCTCTCGCAGTACTCGCTGTTTTCGTGGCGATGCAGTATCCGCAATACTTCAATTTATATGCGGTTGTAGTTGGCTTGGTCATAGCGCAATTTTCCTTACTATTTATAGGGATATTGTTGTCCCGCAAAGCAGACTCATAGAGGTGCTGCAAGCTTTCGAATGAGAAAGGGGTGAGAAAAATATGCATGAATCTCCGATAATTAACCTGGGTGGGTTCCATCTGGATTTGTCTGTTCTGCTGATGCTGATCGTAACATCCGCCATTGTATTTATTGTTGCAAAACTGGCTACGCGGAACTTGTCAGTGGAAAATCCGGGCAAAATGCAAAACTTCCTAGAGTGGGCGATTGAGTTTGTACGTAACCTGATCTCGAGCACGATGGACATGAAGAAGGGGCAGCATTTCCTTACCTTGGCAACCACAATGATTATGTTTATCTTTGTGGGAAACATGTTGGGTCTCCCTTTGGGCTTTGTAACTGGGGCTACGGATGCAAGCCAAGCTGAAATCTTTGGCAAGCCAATTGTCTCCGTCCAAGAAGCGTTCCATGAAGCTCATGAGAAGAATCCTGAAGCTCATCCACATATCGAAGTTGCCTGGTGGAAATCACCTACGGCTGACCTTTCGGTAACCATGGGTCTAGCGTTGATCGCATTTGCTATCGCGCATGGATTGGGACTTTTCCGTAACACCAAAGCGTATCTCAAGCATTATTTCCAACCACACTGGCTGTTCTTCCCAATCAACATTGTGGAGACGGCATCCAAGTTGTTGACACACGGTATGCGTTTGTTCGCCAACATCTTTGCAGGTGAGGTTCTGATCTCCACGATTATGAAACTTACAGCATTCAAATGGATTGGCGCAATTGCAGCAATTCCGCTGTTGACGGCATGGCAGGGATTCAGTATTTTCATCGGAGCCATACAGGCATTCGTATTTACGGTTTTGATGATGGTATACATATCACAAACCGTCGAATCGCATGAGGAACATTAAGATTCAGGTCCAATACGGTTAAACCTGTAGGGCTGAACTATAAAATTTGAACGAACATTCTAAGGAGGATATACAAATGGGAGCAATGGCATTAGTGGCAGCAGGAATTGTTGCAGGATTGGGCGCACTTGGCGCAGGTATCGGTAACGGTTTGGTAATTAGCAAAACGGTGGAAGGTATTGCACGTCAACCGGAAGCAAAATCCACTCTTCAAACAACAATGTTTATCGGTGTAGGTTTGATCGAGGTATTGCCGATCATCGGTGTAGTACTCGCGTTCATGTTCTACGGAGCGGCTTAATAAAATCAGTGCAGGTTTGGCGGGGAAGGCCACAGCCATCCGCGCCTTCTTTTTAGGTAGCGTCCGTAAACCGGAGTTGCGGCCTGAGGATACCTTCAGGAAGGAGTGAACAGATTGAATTTCGTATGGGAAAATACAGTTCTGGCGATTATAGCATTTGGTATTTTATATTGGCTGCTTAGCCGTTATGCATTTGGTCCACTTTTCTCCATTATGGAAAAACGTCGTGAGCTCGTATTGGCGCAAATGAATGAGGCTGCCCAAACGCGGGATCAGGCTATTGCCTATGTTGAGGAACAGAAGCAGGCTCTTGAAAAAGCGCGTAAAGATGCTTATGACATCATTGAACAATCCAAACAAACAGGCGGCAAACAGGCTGAAACGATTCTGGCGGATGCAAAAGCAGAAGCGAATCGCCTAAAAGACGATGCTGTGCGTGAGATTGAGAGCGAGAAGAACAAAGCGGTTGCAGCCCTTCGCAGCGAACTGGGTACAGCTTCCGTTCAAATCGCTTCCAAGCTGATCAAAAAAGAAGTTGAGAACGGTCCTGCACAAGAGGAGCTTGTGAACCAATACCTCAATGAGGTAGGAGGCCGACAATGAGCCGCGATACGATTGTTGCTAAGCGTTATGCGAAAGCATTGTTTGAAGTTGCTCTCGGACAGCAGAAGGTGCTTGAAGTCGAACAAGAGCTACGTACTGTTGTAATTGCCATCACTGGTGATGCGGAAATCGGTAAATTTATCGAGTCACCCAACATCTCTGAAGAGGCAAAACAGAATGTACTTCGCACAAGTCTTGACGGCAAGGTGTCTGAACCTGTTCTGAAAACCGTCTTGCTTTTGATTGAGCGTGGACGCGTTGAACTGCTGGAAGCTCTGCTGAATGATTATGTGAAGATCGAGGGCGAATCGCTCGGCATAGCCGATGCACGCGTGTACTCGACTTATGCCTTGAATGATGAAGAACAAGAAGCGGTAGCCCGTGAATTCGGTGGCCGTGTGAATAAAAAGATCCGTATCGAGAACATTGTCGATCCGACTTTGCTGGGCGGATTGAAAGTTGCCATTGGCGATACGATCTATGACGGTAGCTTGGCTGGCAAGCTTGAACGTCTTGAGCAGTCTTTTAACAGACGAGTACAGTAGATTGGGGTGAGGACACTTGAGTATCAAACCAGAAGAAATCAGTACATTAATTAAGAGCCAGATCGAACAATACAAGAACGATATCGATGTAGTCGAAGTCGGGACGGTTATTGAGGTTGGTGATGGTATCGCTCGTGTCTACGGACTTGAGAATGTCATGTCCAACGAGTTGGTTGAATTCCCAAGCGGTGTTATGGGTCTCGCCATGAACGTGGAAGAGAGCAACGTCGGTATCGTTATCCTGGGACCTTACTATGATATTCGTGAAGGCGACCAAGTAAAACGTACCGGTCAAATCATGCAAGTGCCTGTTGGCGAAGCATTGATTGGACGCGTTGTTAACCCGCTCGGTATTCCAGTGGATGGCAAAGGGCCAATCGCTACAACGGAATTCCGTCCGGTTGAAGGTAAAGCACCAGGCGTAATGGATCGTAAATCGGTTCATGAGCCGATGCAAACAGGGATTAAAGCCATTGACGCAATGGTTCCAATCGGTCGCGGACAACGTGAGTTGATCATCGGTGACCGTCAAACAGGTAAAACATCAATCGCGATTGATGCCATCCTGAACCAAAAAGGTAGCGGCATGAAATGTATCTATGTTGCTATCGGTCAAAAACAATCTACAGTTGCACAAGTCGTAGAAACTCTTCGTCGTAAAGGCGCAATGGAGTACACGATTGTTGTAACTGCAGCAGCATCTGACCCATCACCATTGTTGTACATCGCACCGTATTCCGGTTGTTCGATGGGTGAGTACTTTATGTACAAAGGTGAGCACGTTTTGGTCATCTACGATGATTTGACCAAACAAGCTTCCGCATACCGTGAGCTTTCCTTGCTGCTTCGCCGTCCACCGGGCCGTGAGGCTTATCCGGGTGACGTCTTCTACCTGCACTCCCGTTTGCTGGAGCGTGCAGCGAAGCTGAATGATGAGCTCGGTGGTGGTTCTTTAACCGCACTGCCGTTCATTGAAACACAAGCTTCCGACGTATCTGCTTACATTCCGACGAACGTAATCTCCATTACGGACGGACAAATCTTCTTGGAAGCTGACTTGTTCAATGCTGGACAACGCCCGGCGATCAACGTAGGTATCTCCGTATCCCGTGTTGGTGGTTCTGCTCAGATCAAAGCGATGAAAAAAGTTGCAGGTTCCCTGCGTCTCGACCTCGCTCAATATCGTGAGCTTCAAGCGTTCTCCCAGTTCGGTTCCGATCTGGATAAAGCGACTCAGGCCCGCCTGAATCGTGGTGCTCGTATGATGGAAATCCTGAAGCAAGGTGTAAACCAGCCTCTGCCTGTAGAACAACAGGTAGTCAGCTTGTACACAGCGGTTAAAGGGTTCCTGGATGAGATTCCTACAGGTGATGTTACTCGTTTCGAGGGTGAGTTCCTCGCGTTCATGGAGAGCAGCCATCCGGAAATTCTTGGGTCCATCCGTGATACAAAAGAATTGACTGCAGACAATGAATCCGCTCTGAAAGATGCTATTGAGAAGTTCAGAAAGAGCTTTGCTGTCTCTGTCTAAATAGATGATATGCAGTTGCGGAGTTGTTTAACCGATTCCGCATGTCTGCATGTAAAACTTTGATCTATCAAAGTTTCAATATGCTTACGAAGTAGTTTTGACTATGTCAAAACTAGTGAATGCTTACGAAGTAACTTTGGCTCGCCAAAGTTTAAGTTTGGGCTTACGAAGTAGTTTTGACTACGTCAAAACTTGAAGGTGGTGAAATCATGGCAAAAGGCATGCGCGAAATAAAGCGGCAAATTAAAAGCGTACAAAGCACCAAGCAGATCACCAAAGCAATGGAAATGGTAGCTGCCGCAAAACTGCGTAAAGCGCAGGAAAAAGCGGAAGCAGCTCGTCCTTATTCGGAGAAGCTGAAAGAAGTTGTGGCAAGTATTGCAAAAAGCACGCAAGGGGTTCAGCATCCGATGCTGGAAAGTCGTCCGGTCAAAAAGACAGCTTATCTGGTTATTACATCGGACCGCGGTCTTGCGGGTGGTTACAATGCGAATATTTTGCGTCAGGTCAACCTGACACTCAAAGAAAAGCACAACTCTCAGAATGACTACGAATTGTTCGTCATTGGACGTAAGGGACGCGATTATTTCAAACGACGTGAAATGGCGATGACATCCACTACAACGGATCTTTCCGATTCGCCATCATTTGCAGATATCAAATCCATCGCACACGAAGCTGTTAAAGGGTTTGAATTGGGTAAATTTGATGAATTGTACATTTGTTATAACCGCTTTGTAAATGCGTTGACCCAGATTCCTACGGTAGAACGTCTTCTTCCGATGGAAACACCTGAGGTAACTGCTGCAGAAGGACCGACTGCAAGCTACGAGTATGAGCCGTCTCCTGAAGCAGTACTGGAGGTTTTGCTTCCGCGTTATGCGGAAACGCTGATCTATGGTGCTCTTCTGAACGGTAAAGCGAGTGAGCTGGGTGCGAAAATGACGGCCATGGGTAATGCAACCAAAAATGCATCTAAACTCATTAATGACTTGTCATTGACCTATAACCGTGCCCGTCAAGCGGCGATCACGCAGGAGATTACGGAAATTGTGGCAGGTGCCAACGCAGCACAAGGCTAACCGTTTTTTATTAATGAAGGCTTGCAGAGCAAAGATAAACGAACGGTACATTATTTTTGCAAAAGTAGCAGGCTTGTAGGAGGGGAACGTTAAGATGAACAAAGGACGCGTTGTGAGCATCATGGGTCCGGTTGTTGACGTCGAGTTTGATCGCGGCGGTCTGCCGGAAATCCTCAATGCCATTACGATCACTACAGTAAGCGAAGCCGGCGTAAGTGTTAATCTGACACTCGAAGCTTCGAAACATCTGGGTGACAACCGGGTACGTTGTATCGCGATGTCCTCCACGGACGGACTCGTTCGTGGTATGGAAGCCGTAGATACAGGAGCTCCAATCTCTGTACCTGTTGGGGAAGCGACACTGGGTCGTGTATTTAACGTACTCGGCGAAGCCATTGATACTGGCGGCACTGTAGCTGCTGCACATAAAAATCCGATTCACCGCTCGGCTCCTGCATTTGATGAACTGACTACCCAGGCTGAAATGCTGGAGACAGGAATCAAAGTTATCGACTTGTTGGCTCCTTACGCCAAAGGTGGTAAAATCGGTCTCTTCGGTGGTGCCGGTGTAGGTAAAACCGTAACGATTCAGGAATTGATCAACAACATCGCACAAGAACACGGCGGTATCTCCGTATTCGCAGGTGTTGGTGAGCGTACACGTGAAGGTAATGACTTGTATCACGAGATGAGTGATTCCGGCGTTATCAACAAAACAGCAATGGTCTTCGGACAAATGAACGAGCCTCCAGGCGCACGTCTTCGTGTAGCCCTCACTGGTCTGACTATGGCGGAATACTTCCGTGATGAAGAAGGCCGTGATGTGTTGCTCTTTATCGATAACATCTTCCGTTTCACTCAAGCAGGTTCAGAAGTATCTGCCTTGCTCGGACGTATGCCTTCCGCGGTAGGTTACCAACCAACGCTGGCAACGGAAATGGGTCAACTGCAAGAACGTATCACTTCGACTAAAAAAGGTTCCGTAACATCCATCCAGGCCATCTACGTGCCTGCGGATGACTATACTGACCCGGCTCCAGCAACGACGTTTGCCCACTTGGACGCAACGACGAACCTGGAACGTAAAATTTCCGAGATGGGTATCTACCCTGCGGTAGATCCGCTGGCATCCAGCTCCCGGATCTTGTCCCCTGAAGTTGTAGGCGAAGAGCATTACAACGTAGCTCAAGGCGTTAAACGTATCTTGGCACGTTATAATGAATTGCAGGATATTATTGCGATTCTGGGTATGGACGAGCTGAGTGAAGAAGACAGAGCGCTCGTTTACCGTGCTCGTAAAATTCAACGTTTCTTGTCCCAGCCATTCCACGTTGCTGAAGCATTTAACGGTATTCCGGGTAAATACGTTCCGGTTAAAGAAACGGTGCGCAGCTTTAAAGAAATTCTCGAAGGCAAGCATGACGATCTTCCGGAAGCAGCTTTCCTCTTCGTGGGTACAATTGAAGAGGCAGTGGAGAAAGCCAAAACACTGGTATAATCTGAATCCAGGATTGTCCTTATGAAGCGAGCTATCGGATAGTTTCAGGAGGGATGGAATTGAGCACCTTTTTGTTGGAAATTGTAACGCCTGAGCGTTTGGTATTTACAGAGCAAGTGGATAGTATCATCGTTCGTGGTGTTGAAGGGGAACTGGGTATTATGCCAGGTCACATCCCTATGGTTACACCATTGCAGATCGCACCAATCATTATCAAAAACGGAAAACAGAACAAGCAGGTCGCTATTGGCGGCGGTTTTATCGAAGTCCGTAAAGATAAGGTTGTTGTCCTCGCAGAAAGTGCCGAATTCCCGGAAAGTATCGATGTGGACCGTGCGCGTGCGGCGAAAGAGCGGGCAGAACGCCGTCTCAGCAGCCAAAGCAATCAGGATCATTTTGATCACCGTCGGGCAGAGATTGCTCTGCAAAAAGCGGTTAACCGGATCAACGTATACGGCAAATAAACTGTTCATTGGAGCCTGGCGGCTTAGTCTGCCGGGCTTTTTTGAGTTTTTGGAACGTTGCCTTTTCCAGTTACAGTAAAATATATGGTCATTTTCTTCGGTTGAAGCTCTTGATTTAACGGCAAATAAAGTTAATTGTATTCACCGTTTATGGGCAGTTGAATAGAATGTAGGACTAAAGTCGTGGCGATAATGATCACTGTTGGAACCATTTTTAACGACGGAAATCCAAATTATTTCCGAGGAAATGACAGGATCGATATCGAAATAACGCTCTTTTATGTCGTTTTAGTCACAAAATCCCGGCATTTTGAATTTAAAATATTATCAAAGTGGAAATCAATGTAATTGACAATGTATGATGAAAGAGCCTATATTCCATAGAGTCAGCAGATGCAGGAAGCTGCGTTGATGAATTCCATAGTCATTCACAGCCAGATTGTTGCTGCTCCGTGATTGGGCATCCAGATTTCCTGCATAGCAGGAGTAAGTCTGACAGTAGGCTCAGTACGTTGTGTTCAAGTCATTCCATTGTTCTAACAAGTTATGGATGCCAGGCATAATTATGCTGATCGCTGCAACAAATGTGGAGGTAATGAATATATGGATACTGACCTGACGAATCAGTTGAACCAGACATTAAGTACGAATGGCTTAGTTTCGATTATCGTCTCTCTTTTATGTATAGCGTTGTCGTGGTGGGCTTTGCAGAATCTCAAGCTGGATTTAATCATCAGGCAGCCACGAGGAGCACAGGGAAGACTGTTACATTTACTGCTGGCCATTATACTTGGGCATGCTGTTTCAGGCTTTGTCATTGACTATTTGTCATGGACACAAATGTTGCGCCATTTGTTTTAATGTTGAGATGGTTGGTTAATCATCTGTTAGGTTCTTCAAGCAGTGTAATGTCGAATAACATCGATTAATTGTGTTAACAATTAGAGTATGAGTTGTCGGCAAAGAAATTAAGAAAAAAGTGTGACGTGGAATTGGATGAATTTGAGATGTTTTATGTAAAAATGCTTGTATCGTACAATTCAACAATGTTATGATGGAAGTTAGGGAATTCACAATTGTTCACTTATTTTGTGGTTATAAACGGGATATCCGGTTGAATCCGGCTACTAATCATCCCAATCTGTCTGTTCAGATGTTTGCTGGCCTGTAAGGCATTACATTTACAAGTCGGAGGGCATCATGCAACGCACGTGGTATCATCGATATGGATCATAAACCAATTCTTTTCTGAATAGACATCAAGGGCATTATTTGCCAGGCTATGTCGAAATTCCACACACAGCAACAGTCTTTTCTATTACAGAAGGGCTTACGTATTCCGGAATGAAGAAAAGGGAATAAAAGCGCGGAGGGAACCATGATGAGCAAATTTATCGTCCGCGGTGGCAAAAGGTTGACCGGAAGTGTCAAAGTTAGCGGCGCTAAAAATTCTGTTCTTCCGATCATCGCTGCCTCTCTCTTAGGGGAAGAAGGACAAAGCGTTATTATTGACGCTCCTCCTCTAGACGATGTGATGACGATTAACAAGGTGTTGGAATCGCTGGGAGCGGGTGTTACATACCGGGACGAAGTGATTACCGTAAATGCGGAGAAACTTACTTCCTGTGAGGCACCGTATGAATGGGTAAGTAAAATGCGGGCGTCATTTCTGGTCATGGGGCCATTGTTGACGCGTATGGGTCATACAAGAATTTCGCTTCCTGGTGGATGTGCCATCGGTACACGGCCTATTGATCAGCATTTGAAAGGTTTTGAAGCCATGGGCGCTGAGATCAGCTTGGGCCAAGGCTATATAGAAGCTCGTAGCCAAGGACGGTTGCGTGGCGCGAAAATTTATCTAGATGTGGCTTCTGTAGGTGCCACTCAAAATATTATGATGGCTGCAACATTGGCTGAAGGTGTAACTGTTCTTGAGAACGCGGCAAAAGAGCCAGAGATTGTGGATCTTGCCAACTTCCTGAATGGAATGGGTGCCAAAGTACGAGGTGCCGGAACAGGAGTCATCCGCATCGAAGGTGTGGAGAAACTGTCTGGCGTGAAGCATACCGTCATTCCGGACCGGGTTGAAGCAGGTACCTATATGGCTGCTGCTGCAATCTCCGGTGGTGATGTGTATATCGAAGGTGCGATTTCAGACCACTTGGGTTCTGTTATTGCGAAGCTGGAAGAGATGGGTGTAACCATTCATCCTGACGAGAATGGCGTTCGTGTCATTGCGGATCGTCCGCTCAAGGCTGTGGATGTGAAAACATTACCATACCCAGGTTTCCCTACCGATATGCAATCCCAAATGATGGCGCTTTTGCTTGCCTCTGAGGGAACCAGTGTTGTAACAGAGACTGTTTTTGAAAATCGCTTCATGCATGTGGATGAATTCCAATTGATGAATGCGGAGATCAAAGTTGAAGGACGTTCGTCCATCATCACGGGCAATGCCAAGCTGAAGGGTGCCAAAGTAACTGCTACCGATTTGCGTGCGGGTGCCGCACTTATTATCGCGGGTCTTGTTGCTGAAGGTACAACGGAAGTGGGCGGTGTTCATCACATCGACCGTGGCTACGTACATCTCGCTGAGAAGCTTAACGGACTTGGAGCCGATATTTATCGTATTTCGGTTGAAGAGCCTAAGCTGGATGCAGTTAAAGCATCGAATGAAAAAGTCGGGGAAGAAGTACCGCTGTTCAAAGTACAACCGACCTGGGCATAACATCGAATTGGACAATAGGCGTTGCTCTCTAATATGAATCACACATCATTGTATATTGCGGATACGAGAGCATGCGTGCTGTCATTTAAATTCAGATCAAAAGCTAAGCCATCTGGCTTGGCTTTTTTTTGTGTTCAACGATCCATTGAATCAGTACCTGATTCTATTAATAGCTGGTCCTAACTTATATAGCATAACATCATATTCTGTACCAATTCTGAACAGAATGAAAGAGCATGCTTTTGGAGGAACGGGTGGTACCTTATGGAAAAGGATTCCGCGACAGATCAATGTTTTTTAATAATACATAGCAGAATTAAGTTAGAAATCGCCACATATGGAATGCCTTCGTTTCTCTTAAATCAGGTTCTATCAGATCCAGCCAGCTCATACCCTAAACTATGGATTTGAACAAAAGGACCGGCGCTTGACCGGCCATGGACAACGGAGGGTTATATCAAAATGAAAGAAGCCCGTGTGCAGGTTAAGGTACCTCTTGTCCCTCGTCCACTAGTGAAGGAGCCAGAAGAGATTGCTGGTTTCGGTGTGGAAAAAGACAAGCTTGCTTCAACGAACATCAGAACTGTTCCAGATGAGCCCGTAACAACATCTCCTAGACGGCCTAGCTCCCAACAGGAGTCAGCTCAACACACTGCGGCACGTATACACATGCCTGTCATTGAATTAGACCAGTTTCGTCGTGTGAAGCGCCGCCGAATGCGTACGTTCGGCCGAGGCCGCAGATGGGGCAAGAACAATACTCGGTGGCAGCCAGCGGCCGCTGTATCGGCAGTGCTTGCACTTGCGCTGTTGATCCCCGCCATACTGGTCTGGCCGCGGACGGATGATCCGGTTAAACCGATCCCTATCCCACCAGGTACAGGCAGTGTAACGACTCCAGCACCTTCTCCAGCTGTACCTGTTACCTACCCTGAACCTCAAGTAAGGGTGTACCTGTCTGCAACCGGTACGACGATGAATCTTCCACTTGAAGATTATGTTACCGGGGTTGTCGCTGCCGAGATGCCAGCTGAGTTCAGATTGGAAGCTCTGAAGGCACAGGCCATCGCTGCAAGGACATTTATCGTGAGAAGGCTGGCAGCCAACGATACAAGCGGTGTACCTTCAGGAGAAGCTGATGTAACGGATACCGTGAGTCATCAGGTGTTCATACCACCAGAACAAGTGAAAGCGGACTGGACGCGTCTGGGGAAAGCGAAGGAATGGGAGAAGCTGCAGCAGGCTGTCCGCGAAAGCAAGGATTCCGTCATGACATATCAAGGCAAGGCGATTACCGCATCCTTTTTCTCTACAAGTAATGGTTATACGGAGAATGCAGAGGATGTATGGGGAAACCCTGTACCTTATTTGCAAAGTGTAGCGAGTCCGTGGGATAAAAACCTGGCTCCGGGCTTTGAGGAAACCATCACGATGAAGCGCAGTGAGATTCTCCAGAAGTTGAATCTGGGGGCGAATGCCATCCCTGTGAGCGCGCAGCAGAGCGGTGGTTGGATGGAAGTATTGTCTACAACGCAAGGCCATCGGATCAAGGAGATACAGATTGCAGGTAAAACGTTTAGCGGACCGGAGGCTCGAAAGTTGCTTGGGCTTCGATCCAGCCAATTCAGCTGGAAGACCGATGGAGATGAGGTTCAGATTACAACGTATGGATACGGTCATGGAGTCGGCATGAGCCAATGGGGAGCCAACGGCATGGCACAAGAGGGTCACACCGCGACCCAGATTCTCAAACACTACTACACAGGCATCTCCTTCGGACAGGCATCCAAGATGCTGGCCTCAAAGTAGGAAAGATGAATACGGTTGGATAAGGATAGAGCAATAGATTATTAACAGATGTAAAACGACGAACAGATTAACAACAGTTTAACAGTGAAGTGGAACTGTGCAGTTTTCCTACTCTCGGTGTACGTTTGAGAAGCTAACGAATCTCAGAAGCGCTATATCATGACATATCACGAAATGGAGCCGATAAAGCGCCAAAAAGAGTAATTAGCGTGCCTAAGGTTCGCTAGAATCTCCAGGTTGCGACTTTTCCATCAAAAAAGGCCACCTGAGTTCGTTAGAAAATTTCATTAACTAAGCATGATGTTAGATGGAACAGTCATTAGTGCCGCGGCCTCGCTAACCTCTCATCTCACTTTAACGAACCTATGGCTCCTTAAATCGGTATTAACGAATCAAGCCTATATCATGTTGCTTTCAGCTAATGAACTCACTTCTTAGAAGGATTGGCTATTACAGCAATCCAGGCTTCTCTACCAGCAACCCCTTCCTGAGCTTTCAAAACTTGGCTATATCAGTTGCAATTAATAGTTACACCGGAACGGAGAGAGCAGAAAAAAGCTGTAGGAGCGGAGCGTCCGCCTTTACTCCCGGATTTCACCTTTGAAGAAGGTGATAGAAAGAAATCTGGGAGTAACAGCGGCCGAAAGGTTGTTCTGCGCGCGGAGTGGTCCAGTGTATCCCCCTTTTTCGCCTTATATAGCACTCTTTGAAAGTTCTGTGAAAATAATTAGAGTCGCGCGTGTATAAAAGAGTTGCACCCGGTAACACTTGTTACTGAGGTGATTAAGATGAATGAACAAAACAAAAAAACAGGCCAAGAAGAAACTCCTAAAACAACTCAAGGAGTACCGGCTAGCCAGCCCTCTTCATGGAAAAGAGCAATGTCCAAACGTTGGGTCTTCCCGGCAGCCTACATCGCAGCAGCAGGCATTATACTAACCTTAGTGTGGGTCTATCAGGGCACAGGCGACAAAACGCTGAACTCGGACCCTACAAGTGGGGTAGTAGAAACGGGCGCATCGGGTACAGAAGGAACAGCGGTTAACGGAGAACAAGAAAGTGTGGAAGTTGTTGCAAAGTCGGAGAATTTTGTATGGCCGGTAGCGGTTCCGTCCGAAATTTCGGTAGTAAAACCTTTCTATGACAACGAAGCTTCAACTGAGGAACATGAAGCAGCGATGGTGCAGTACAATGACACATTTATTCCGAACACGGGTGTAGATCTGGCACGTGGGGATAACAAAACGTTCGAAGTCAAAGCAGCGCTCGGCGGAAAAGTTACCCGGGTTGAACAAAACCCGCTGACAGGTCAAGTTGTGGAAATCACACACAGTGATAACCTCAAAACCGTATACCAAAGCCTGGCTGACGTCAAAGTGAAACAGAATGATGAAGTGAAGCAAGGAGATGCAATTGCATCGGCTGGCGTTAATGAACTGGAAAAAACGCTGGGCAACCACCTTCACTTTGAAGTTTACGAAGACGGACAACCGGTTAACCCGCAAGGATATCTTCCGGAAAAATAAAATGATTTTTACCGCAGCAACATGACGGGCAGAGGGAATTCTCCTCTGCTCTTTTTGTGCTTTTCAGAAAATAATGGGACCTTCGAAGCTTGTCACACCTTTAAACCGCGAATATATAGGCATGCTCCTCATATAATGTACCAAACTATCCACACAGTAGGGAGGCGGGAGCGTGCACGATTACATCAAGGAACGGACCATAAAAATTGGTCGCTGCATTGTTGAGACGAGGAATACGGTCCGTACCATTGCCAAGGAATTCGGCGTGTCAAAGAGTACTGTGCATAAGGATCTGACGGAGCGTCTGCCGGAAATCAACCCTGATCTTGCTGACCAGGTGAAACACATTCTGGAGTATCACAAGTCCATCCGTCATTTGCGGGGCGGTGAAGCGACCAAAATTAAATACAAAAAAACAAGCGGTAAAAAACGCGAGGTGCTGGCTTCCGCTAAATCGTAGAGACCTGCGGAAAGACGTAGGCCAAAAAGCTCACACATGCATTGAATCCCTCCCCTGAAGTATGATATGTTAAAAGCTGGTACAGGATCGAATTATGACATCTTATCAGCCCGATTTTTACATATATATGTTGCACTTTGTCGAACGAGCGGTGACGTGATAAGGGACTCTTTTTCACAGGATACGCTGACCAAATAATATCACTTTGGGGGCTCTTTTATGTTTAGCAAGGATATCGGTATTGATCTTGGCACGGCGAACGTGCTTATTCACGTGAAAGGAAGTGGGGTTGTCCTCGATGAACCTTCCGTCGTGACCATTGAAAGCGATACGAAGCGGGTCCTTGCTGTTGGGGAAGAAGCGCGTCGTATGGTGGGGCGTACTCCAGGTAACATTGTTGCCATTAGACCGCTGCGTGACGGTGTTATTGCGGACTTCGAGATTACGGAAGCTATGCTTAGACATTTCATTAATCGTGTGGGAGCAAGAAGCTGGTACAGCCACCCGCGTATTCTGATCTGTGCACCAACCAACATTACTTCCGTGGAGCAGAAGGCTATCCGTGAAGCTGCTGAGCGCAGCGGTGCCAAAGAAGTATTTCTGGAAGAAGAGCCGAAAGCGGCAGCGATCGGTGCGGGGATGGATATTTTTCAGCCGAGCGGCAATATGGTCGTGGATATCGGCGGCGGAACGACTGACGTTGCAGTCCTGTCTATGGGCGACGTAGTCACCGCCTCTTCTATTAAAGTCGCAGGGGACAAGTTCGACGAAGCGATTACCAAGTTTATCAAAGCCAAATACAAACTCATGATCGGTGAACGTACAGCCGAAGATCTCAAAATTGCGATTGGTTCCGTGCATCCGGGTGGTCGTCAAACAGAGATGGACATTCGCGGACGGGATATGGTATCCGGTTTGCCTGTTACCGTAACGGTGTCGGGAAATGAAGTGCAAGAGGCGCTATGGGATTCCGTGCAATCTATTATCGTGGCAGCCAAGTCGGTATTGGAGCGGACGCCACCAGAATTAGCGGCAGACATTATTGACCGAGGTGTCGTGTTGACAGGTGGAGGCGCTTTGCTGAACGGACTGGACGAACTGTTGTCCAATGAATTGCATGTACCGGTATGGGTTGCAGAGGATCCGATGCATTGTGTCGTGAAGGGGACTGGCATTATGTTGAATAATTTGGATCAGGTGGTTAAGAAAAAGTTCTAATCTGCCGATATAAAAAGCAAAGGTTCGCCCAAGCTCGGGAAGCAGAACGGACAAGCAGCCATCCTGTAATGCAGGACAAGCGCTTGAGGAGAGGGGTTAATACATGTTAAGAGGTCTGTACACCGCTACCGCGGGAATGATTACGCAACAACGCCGCCATGACACCGCAACGCAGAACATCGTAAATATGAACACAACGGGATATAAACAAGTGAACAGCGTAAGCCGTTCTTTTCCGGAAATGCTCATTACTTTGGTAGGCGGAGATGCCAATCTTCCGACAAAGCGGCTGGGCAAGCTGAACACAGGTGTGTTCGCGGAAGAAAGTTTGTCCATGAATTTGCAGGGAGCCATTATGGAAAGTGGGCAAAAGAGTGATTTTGCCATTTCGTCCAATCTGGCCGTGAATGATCCACAGACAGGACAACCTGTCCCGTTTGACGGTTCAGGCAAATTTGTACGAGCTGATGGCACGGTAACTTACCAACCTCAGGCGTATTTTACAGTACAGGATGCAGAAGGCAACAGAAGATATACACGTGATGGTCACTTCGAGGTTACAGGAACTGGACAGCTGCTCAGCTCAACAGGTTCACAGGTTCTGGATAATAATGGACAACCTGTTGTATTGACAGGCTCGGTAGACCAATTTAAAGTGGATGAGCAAGGTCGTCTCGTCAATGCAGAGACGGGTGCACCCACAGGAGTCACATTGGGAATCAGCGTCATCGATCAACCCAACCAACTGGTACGTCAAGGCGATGGTAATTTCAGCCTGAATGATCAGAATGGTGCAACCGCTCGGATGATGGCTGCCGGTGATAATGTGCAGATCCGTCAGGGCTACCTGGAAGGTTCGAATGTAGATGCATCACAGGCAACTGTAGATATGAACGCAGCATTCCGTGCTTATGAAGCGAACCAGAAGGTCGTACAATTCTACGACCGCAGTCTGGATAAAGCCGTCAATGAAGTTGGGCGTGTATAACGCCAACGTATAATATAGCCGCGCAGCGAGGGTCTCGACAGTCCTTTGCGGAGCAAAGCAGGGAGAGACCACGCGGAGCGCAAAGCCAAAACGCAACCGAGCCTATGCGAGGATTGCGCAGCATTACCCCAAGCGTAGCGACGGTCTCGAGAGTCCTTTGCGGAGCAAAGCAAGGAGAGACCACGCGGAGCGCAAAGGTCTAAACGCAGCCGAGCCTATGCGAGGATTGCGTAGCATTATCCTAAGCGTAGCGACGGTCTCGACAGTCCTTTGCGAAGCAAAGCAAGGAGAGACCACGCGGAGCTACTCGCCGCACAAAGAGCGTGCCCAACTAATATTTAGCCATGTGAAACTATGGCGTAAATATTAGTTGGGCAGTCGCGGCGCACACACACCATCGTCACTTAGCAAGATCGTACCCCACGCACCCACTCCGCCTGTTTTCGGGAGTCCAGAGGGCAGCGCCATCTGGGGCCCTCCCTACCAGGGAGGGTTTGGGAGGGTAGAACCAGGGAGGGTAACCACCGAATGAATAATTCCATGATTAGTGCAATGGTCTCCATGACCGGAATACAGCAGCGTCTGGATGTCATTTCCGATAATATTGCCAACGTGAATACGGCAGGCTATAAGAGTAAGCAAGCAGCCTTTGAAGATGTACTGACACGTGTGCAGCAGCAACCGGACAAGTATAAGCTAGATGGACGCTCGACCCCAATGGGATACAACCTCGGGTTTGGTGTACGTTTGGCTGATGTGACAAAGGATATGAGTCAGGGTACGCTCAATGAGACAGGCAGTCCTACCGATCTGGCGATTGAAGGCAATGCGATGTTTGCCGTTGAAGCGAATGGTGAGAAAATGTGGACGCGTCAGGGTGCATTTCATTTTGTCCCTGATACAAGACCCAAAACGAATCCCAATGCGCCAGACATGATGGTATTGGTCAATGGCGAAGGCCACTTTGCATTGGATCGTCAAGGTAATCGCATTACGGCACCGAATAACAGCAAGGTTGCATTTGATGAAAAAGGCAACTTGTTGATCCGTCGTGGCAATGAGGCCAATGCAACGATTGGAGCCCAACTGCAACTCGTTGATATCGAGCGCCCGGAAGGGCTTGTGCAGTATGCGGATAACCTGTTTGGTCTGGATGCGGGTCTGACCGAGGATGATGTATTTGGAGCCAATGCAGCTACACGTGAAGCGACAGCTATGATTCGTGCAGGCTACATTGAACAATCCAACGTGGATTTGACACAAGAGATGGCTTTGCTGATGCAAGGACAGCGGACTTACCAACTGGCGGCACGTGCGCTGACATCCAGTGATTCTATGGCCGGTCTTGCCAACAATATGAGAGCATAAAAGGTGAATGTGATGACAGATACACAGCAGCAGAACAGCAAGCCGGATAAGACGAAAGTCAAGAAGAAGAAGAGTGGATGGCGCATCGCAAGATGGTTTCTGGTTCCGGTCCTGCTTGTTCTTGCCCTCGCTGGCGGATTGGTGGCTGGCTACGTGGTACTGGGCAAACAGGATATCGGTTCCGTATTGCAGTGGAGTACATGGGAACATGTATATGATTTAGTATTCGCTCCGTAGATGAACGATATATGCAAAACTCCTGCGCAGGCAGGAGTTTTCTTTTTGGCGTTGAAAACAGTATAATGATGGATGACGTTTGACGTCAAAAGAGGCCTCCCCTGCGAAAGACATTCGTCATCGCGAAGAGAGACCCCTTATCTCAACCTTCACTACTGCAGTCATGAAGGATATAACTAGTGTTAACCGAAAATATGCTTTCCATACAACATTAAAATTAAAAACCTTTTATATGAGGCCCGACTTGATCATAATCAGATTTTCCATGTCCGCACTAAAGTCGGTGGAGGGAACGGAATCGTTCAGAAGAAGCGAAGCGCTCGCCTTTGTTTCCGAATGTTATTCATCTGAAAATAGTTCAGAAACATTCGGAAACAACAGCGATCGAAAGAACGATCCATAACCGTAACGGTCACCTGTGCGCACATGAGAACTTTATGATGGAGAATTCTCATATAAACATCCCGAGAGGAGATTACACTGTGCTCGATATCAAACAGATCCAAGAGATTATTCCACACCGTCCCCCGTTTCTGCTGGTGGACAAGATTTTAGAGATTGAGGATGGCAAACGTGCCGTTGGATTAAAAAATGTAACCATTAATGAACCATTCTTCATTGGTCATTTTCCAGAGTATCCGGTTATGCCGGGTGTGCTGATTACAGAAGCACTGGCACAGGTTGGTGCAGTAGCCATTCTTAATTTGGAAGGCAACAAAGGCAAAATCGGCTTTTTGGCGGGACTGGATAATTTCCGATTCCGTGGACAAGTTGTGCCTGGAGATACGTTGATGCTGGAAGTGGAGATTACACGTCTTAAAGGTTCAATCGGTAAAGGCAAAGCTACAGCCAAAGTAGGCGATAAAGTGGTAGCAGAAGGCGAGATCATGTTCGCACTGTCTGACCCAAGCTAATGATTGTATAATTCAGCAGTTCATTGAATTTTATATAGAAGGAAGGGGTTTGCAGGAATGGAACAGTTAAGCACAACAGCAGCACAAACATTGCAGCAGTGGTTGGAGGATGCTTCGATTGATGAAGCGACGAAACAGGAGCTTCGTGATTTGCAGGATCACCCGAAAGAGCTGGAGGATCGTTTCTACAGAAATCTGGAGTTTGGTACAGGTGGATTGCGTGGTGTGATCGGGGCGGGAAGCAACCGGATGAACCGTTATACCGTGGGTCGTGCAACGCAAGGTTTTGCCCGTTATTTGCTGGAGCAGCATGGCGACAAAGAAGGTAAACCTTCTGTAGTGATCGCACATGATTCCCGTCATTTCTCACCTGAGTTCACACTGGATGCTGCCTTGGTTCTGGCTGGAAATGGCATTGTGGCTAAGTTGTTTACATCCCTGCGTCCTACGCCTCAGCTTTCCTTCAGTGTACGTCATCTGCAAGCAACCGGCGGTATTGTGGTGACAGCAAGTCATAATCCTCCTGAATACAATGGCTACAAAGTATACAACCACGAGGGTGGCCAACTGGTACCACACGAAGCGGAGAAAGTCATTCAATACATTCAGGAAGTTCCTTCCCTCGCGGATGTGAAAAAGCTGACGCAGGAAGAAGCCGAGGCTCAAGGATTGCTCGTATGGCTTGGGGAAGAGGAAGATCAGGCATTTGTTGATACCGTTGCCAGCCTGAGCCTCAGTCGGGACCTGATTCAATCCGGCGTCGGCCGTGATTTCAAAATCGTCTTCACTCCACTGCACGGAACAGGTAATGTGCCTGTACGTCGTGTGTTGGAACAGATCGGTTTTGAGCAGGTTCACATTGTGGCAGAGCAAGAACAGCCTGATGCTGAATTTTCCACAGTGAAATCCCCTAACCCGGAAGAGCGCGAAGCATTTACACTTGCAATGAAGCTGGGTGAATCCGTAGATGCAGACATTCTGATTGGTACAGATCCGGATGCTGACCGCATGGGTGCGGTAGTGAAAGACAAGGATGGTAAGTATTTCGTACTATCGGGTAACCAATCCGGAGCCATCATGGTGCATTATGTGTTGAGTCGATTGCAAGAGACAGGTAAACTGCCGAAGAACAGCGCGGTTGTCAAAACGATTGTAACAAGCGAGATGGGAGCGGTCATTGCCGAGCATTACGGTGCAGAAGTGATGAACACCCTGACAGGCTTTAAATATATCGGTGAAAAAATGAACCAGTTCGAAGCAACCGGCAGCCACACGTTCTTGTTCGGTTATGAGGAAAGCTACGGCTACCTGGCAGGCAGCTACGCACGTGACAAGGATGCAGTCCTCGCTGCAATGCTGATTGCTGAAGCAGCTGCTTATTATAAAAACCAAGGCAAAACACTCTATGATGTCCTGCAAGAGCTGTACAGCCAATTCGGATATTTCCTGGAGAAGCTGGAGTCCCGTACCCTGAAAGGCAAGGATGGCGTAGCTCAAATTCAGGCGAAAATGACCGACTGGCGTTCTAATCCGCCACAAGAAGTAGCTGGCATCGCTGTACAAGATGTGCTGGATTACTCCCTTGGCTTGGATGGCTTGCCGAAAGAGAACGTTCTGAAATTTATTTTGGCAGACGGATCATGGTTCTGCCTGCGTCCTTCGGGAACAGAACCGAAGATCAAAGTGTACTTCGCCGTGCGCGGAGAGAACCTGGAAGACGCGGAAAGCCGTATCGAACGTTTGGCTACTACGGTGATGACGCGTGTAGACGCACAATAAATACGTATGAAGTACTGAGCAAGAACATGAGAAAGCCTCTCCGCACCGTAAGGTTGGTTGGCGGAGGGGCTTTTCTTTTAGGTAAAAAGGGTAAATGTCTACTTCTATTTTGGATGAATTGCGGATAGATGCACGTTTGTTGACACAAGCTGTTTGTATCCGGTATTTATTCACTATTTTGCAATGAAAATCATGAGCTGAACGTGCATTTGGTTCCAACACTTGAGGAGGTACATGTAGTGCGTCAAAAATGGCTTTATTGGAATACCGCTTCACGGAAGTGGCTGTGGATTGTTGTCATTATCGGTTTGATTGCTTCCATTCCTGTCATCAGTGATCGGGTGCAGACGGAATCTTCCGCCAAAAAGGTGGAGCTTGTCTTCAATTATCGGGGGCTATTGGATATCTCGGCTTATCAGGCCCATCCGCAAGACTTTATGAATGAACAACTGACTCGGTTGAAAGACGCCGGAGTGACAACCATGGCGGTGTTCGAAAGTACACTGGATGAGTTGAAGAAGTCCCGCCGTCTGATGGTATATAACGGGCAGGATCTTGCGAACATGACCCAAAATGTCATTCCTGCTAACGATAATTACACGTATGTTCTATTCACAAATGAGGAAAATGCACAAACGTATACCCCTATCATTGAACAAACGTTCGCCGATCGGGAGATTCCTGTGCTTCCATGGGAATATGAAGGTCGTAGCGGCTTAATATTGCAGACTCCACCGGAGAATGCCAACATGCAGCCTTTGCAACCAGATCCGGTTGCCGTGAAGATGCTGCGTGATAAAGGATTTTACATTTTGCCACGGATCTCAGACAGTGTGCCTTACAATCAGGAATCCATGGAACGCCTGCTTACCTTCTTCGAAGAGAATGGGGTAAAGCGCATCTTGTTTGATGGTGATGCTGTGAAAGGGTACAATGATAATGCAGAGATGAAGAGTATCGATATGTTTGCCCAGTTGCTGAACAAGCACCATATTGGACTGGCGGCTATTGAGAATTTGAAGAAACCACAATCCGGTTTTGAGACTCTCTCCTATAAAATTGACTACAATGTAACTCGTCTGTACTCCTTAAGTGACGGGGATGCCAATCTGGATGTAGACACCATTGCTGACCGTTTTGTTTTGGCTACCAAAGACCGCAACATTCGTATGATCTATATGAATGCTTCGCCAAGTCGGAATACAGCCAAAGCCATGATCACCAATCCAATTGATAATCTGATCAATAGTTTGGGTGAGCCAGGTCATGCGATTGAACGTATGGGCAAACACGGCTTTGAACTGGGACAAGCTGAAGCGTTCACGGTTAAAGATTCTTCCATTCAGCGTTATGCCAAGCTGGTTGCCCTGATTGGTGCAATCGCAATGATTACGCTTATGGTTTCATATTTTGTGCCACTGCTGACATTGCTGGTATTTGCGTTGGCACTGGTGGGCAGTGCCGGATTGTTCTTGCTCAAACCGACGTTGCTGGAACAAGGAATTGCCTTACTGGTCGCAATTAGTGCGCCAACCATTGCGATGGTGCTGGCGGTTCGTACAGTGAACTATCAGCAACAGCGTCAGCCAGACGCGCCTGCGGGTCGTCGACTGGCACAAACGTTATTCTTATATGTAAGAACATCGATTCTGTCGTTCCTGGCGGTGCCTTTTGTCATCGCATTGCTGAACAGCATTACGTACAGTCTGGTGATCAACCAGTTCCGAGGCGTTAGCCTGTTGCACTTTGCACCTATGGCGCTGGTAGCGATATATATTGTGTTTTACCGTGGTTCGGGTACGTTCTCCATTAAACAAATTAAGGATATTCTTCGTACACCGATTAACGTATTGATGGTTGTATTGGCACTGGTTGCTGCTGTGGTTGGATACTATTATTTGAGCCGTACAGGCAACTCGGGTTCGGTTACACCGTTCGAGATGTTCCTACGTACAACGCTGGAAGATACATTCGGCGTGCGGCCAAGATTCAAAGAATTTATGCTGGGACACCCGCTGTTTATCGTTGGCGTGTTCGCCGCTTTAAAATATCGTAAAGTCATCTTTGTGCTCATTATTGCAGCAATTGGACAATTGTCCATGGTGGATACGTTCGCGCATATCCATACGCCAGCTGTATTGTCACTCATTCGTGGAGTGATGGGATTGGGACTTGGCTTAATCTTCGGTATCGTTGCTGTGGGTGTGTGGCAAGTAGCGGAAGGATGTTGGAAAAAATGGTCACCACTTCTCAAAAGTTAGTCATCTCAGGATATTACGGATTCCACAACAGTGGAGACGAAGCGGTACTAAAGTCAATTTTGACTGCGCTGGAAGAGGAGAGTCACAGATCGAATGTCACGATTGAGCCGATTGTGCTCTCCGGTGATCCGGAGTGGACCACTTCAATGTATGGTGTACGTTCAGTACATCGGATGAAGTTGAAGGAAGTTCGCGAAGCGATCAAGGAAAGTGATGGTTTAATAAGTGGAGGAGGAAGTCTGCTGCAGGATGCAACCGGACTGAAATCCATCCCTTACTACCTGGGCGTCATCAAACTGGCCCAATGGTTGAAAAAACCAACATTTATCTATGCGCAGGGCATTGGACCTGTAAAACGCAAAATATTCAATCCGATGATTCGTTCGGTCTTCAAAGCCTGTAATTATGTATCTGTGCGTGATGAACAATCTGCTGAATATTTGCGCGGGCTCGGATTGCAGTGGAATCAGATTCATGTGGTTCCTGACCCGGTGATGGGTCTGCCGTTGCCTGAAGCCAAAGCGGAAGAAGTAAGTTCAATCGCGGTTAATGCTCAAGGAGCAAGCGTTCATACCAAACTCCCGGTGATCGGCGTATCCGTACGTTTCTGGGAGTCGGATCGTAAAGAGCTTACAGCCATTGCTGCTGGACTCAAGAAGCTTTGCTCCAAAAAGGCCGTTCACTTGCGCTTTATGCCGTTTCACTTACCGATTGATGAACAGGCTTCAAGGTTTGTCATGGAAATGCTCGGTGACCTCGGTAACAAGGGTAGCGAAGTAAGCATTACCAAGGATCTCACCGATCCGCAGCTGATGCTGCAGGAAGTCAGCAATTGTGATGTCGTTATCGGCATGCGTCTGCACAGTCTAATCTATGCAGCTTCGCAGTATGTTCCACCCGTTGGTATCTCGTATGATCCGAAGATTGATCAATTCATGCTGCGTCTGGATAGTGAAACCGTGGGCAGTACGGATGCGCTGGATGGGGATAAACTGGCGAAGACGGTGGCTAACCTGTTGGATCAGCGTTCACAGTGGCTGAAGGAACATGAAGAAGGCATCACCGAATTGAAGCAGGAAGCCAAAGTGCCTGCTCAGCAAATTATTAAATATTTAGGCCGCAAAGGGTGAAATAAGATGAATCAGACCGGACCAATACCTACCGTTTCAATCTATGGTATTCCTTTTTCCAAACTAACAATGAAAGAAACGGTGGAGGTTCTACGCCAAGCAGTGCTTACAAAGCAGCCGCACCATGTCATCACAGCCAATCCCATCATGGTCATGGCCGCGCTGGAGAATCCAGCGATGATGAAGGTTATGCAATCTGCAGAAATGATTGTTCCCGATGGAACAGGTGTTGTATGGGCTGCCAATTATTGTGGGGAGCCTGTGGCAGAGCGGGTGCCTGGATTTGATCTTTTACATGAATTGCTGCGTGTTGGAGAAAACTATCGGTGGGGCGTGTATCTGCTCGGTTCCACACCTGAGGTGATTCAAGAAACGGCAGTTCGGTTACAAGAGCAATATCCGGCGATTCGAATTGTAGGTTATCGCGACGGTTATTTTGGTCCGGCTGAGGACGAGCAGGTTGTCGCTTCCATCCGTGAAGTTGCACCTGATCTGCTGTTTGTTGCACGTGGGGCAGACACGCAGGAACCGTGGATTCACAAGTACAAAGATGCGCTTCAAGTTCCCGTTACCATGGGGGTTGGAGGCAGCTTTGATGTGATTTCGGGCAAATCCAAACGTGCACCTAAAGTGTTCCAAAAGTTAAGACTGGAATGGTTTTATCGTCTGCTTCGCGAACCTAGTCGGGCTGGCCGAATGCTTGCGCTTCCGAAATTCGCTGTCAAAGTGATGCGGGACAAAGAAAACGTGACTAAAGTCCGTTAAAATTAGGCTATTACGCGTAAAATGAACGTTTTTGCTAAAAATTGAGGTTGGCATTTCCCCTGTGATCAGCGTATAATTCATTCCGGATTACATGTGTGCCACTCAATTAAAAACTTTTAGTTGCACATGGCCACTCCGATGTCAGAATAACCTTTTGATCGCTGTTATCCCTGGATTTCTTTTATCAACCTTTTTAAGGTTGAAATCCCGTGATAAAGGCGAACGCTTCGCTTCTACAGGTTATTTCTGCCCTCTCCGTTCTGGTGCAAATGGTATTTTTCTTAAAAGTGACGAACAATAATTTATATATAAAAAGAGATCAGGGGATTTATAATTTCTTACAGGTATTATAATTGGGGGTCGAATGTTCAAATGGTAGCGATCTTTATCATTGGATTTATCGTGTCAATGGGACTGGCTCTTGCCCTGACACCACTTGTCAAAAAGTTCGCAGTCAGAATTGGAGCAATGGATACGCCGAATGCTCGTAAAGTGCACACTCGGATTATGCCGCGTCTTGGTGGTCTAGGGATTTTCCTGGCCTTTATCATTACGGTTGCTGCACTGCTTCCTTTTGTGTCGGCATGGTTTACGACAAGAGACATGAGCTTTGTCAGTGCTTTTCTGATTGGTGGATCGATCATCGTACTGATTGGTGCATTGGATGACCGTTTTGAACTGTCAGCCAAAGTGAAGCTGCTCGGACAAATTGTTGCTGCTGCTGTAGTCGTATTCGGATTCAACATCCGTGTAGACTTCGTCAATATTCCTTTTCAGGATGCGTACTCCTCACTGGAAGCTTGGGTGTCCATTCCGCTGACGATTCTCTGGATCGTTGGTGTAACAAATGCGATTAACCTGATTGATGGTCTGGATGGTCTGGCTGCCGGTGTGTCCGGTATTGCCATTGGTACCATTGCTGTGATGTCCTTCCTGATGGGTAATATGATGATTGCCTTGATGTGTCTTGTACTGCTTGGTAGTATTGTTGGTTTCTTGTTCTTCAACTTCCACCCAGCCAAGATCTTCATGGGGGATACGGGATCACTATTCCTTGGTTTCTCTCTGGCAATGCTATCCATGCTTGGATTCAAACAAATTGCTGTCGTGTCCTTCATTACACCGTTGATCATTATTGGTGTGCCGCTCTCGGATACCTTCTTCGCGATCATTCGTCGTGCGGTACAACGGAAACCGATTTTCTCACCGGATAAAGGTCACTTGCATCACTGCTTGCGTGAACTTGGATTCAGTCACCGTCAGACAGTGCTGATCATCTACGGTATTGCCGCATTCTTCGGTGTACTTGCGATTATCCAATCTTCCGCTGCGATGTTCGAAGCCAACTGGGTAACGTTCGTCGTGATCTGTATCATGATGTTCTTCCTCCAGGTTGGAGCAGAAGTCATCGGACTTGTAAGTAAAACCAGAAGGCCGGTCATTAACTTCCTGATGCGCATGCGCGTCAAGTTGAACCCGGAGACCCGTTCAAAATCCTAAATAGAAACGCTCGTTTACTGATCTTATTGAATATTCTTTCAACCCAAACCTTGTCCCTCGTGGACAAGGTTTTTTGTTTATTTTGCTGTTTTTACTAAATAATTGGAACCTTTCGGCCGATATATAACGGTAACTGACTTAAAAAGAGGAGAGATGATACGTAATGCAACAAAAGAAACGGCCGTTGGCATGGATCATGTTGGTCGCTATGGTGTTCTCATTGTTCCCACAGGGTCTATTCGGTGGGGCCGTTGCTTCGGCTGCGGACGGTGACGGTACAGGATCTAACGCATATTCAACTTACTTTACGCCAGATATTAAGGTATTAAGGGAAACATCCATTTTGTCTTTGGTTTCAGGACAGACAGGCAAAGAATTCCTTTCCAGAAGTAACGCATATACCACATCAACATCAACCATTAGTATCTCGGGTTCATATGCATTTGTTTCCAAGGATACGATGAAAGTAAAAGTAGAACAGCTGAATTCCACGACTGAAGGCAGTGTGAATAAGTGGGTTCCAGATGAAACGAAATCCATTACAACTGCAGTCACTGCAGATAGCAGTGGGAACAACAAGTTTAACGCAAACAACCTTACATTGTTTCCCGGATTCAACAAGATTACCTTCCTAGGAGTACAGGGTTCTGTTGAACGTTCGGATACATTTTATGTTTTGTATGATCAAGCTCCATATATAGAGAACTTCAAAATCTCCACGGTTGTTTCTGGAGGTACAGGGAATGCAACCTACGACCTTAACGCAGGTTCTGAGACAGTCGTTAATACGGAACGTGTATCTATCCAAGGTAAGGTGCAAAACGCTACGCAGGTTACCGTTACAGTAAATGGTAGCGATTCTTTTGATTCGGCTATGTTACAAGATGGATCATTTTTCTTGCCGCAGCTTAAGCTTAAAGCAGGAATAAATACGTTGAAATTTAAAATATCAAGTGCATCAAACTCCATTGAAACGGAGCGTTCGGTGTATTATTTTGATAAAAACCAACCATTCACCAAGCTCGACTTAACGGTAGGGACAGAGACGCAATCCATATTAAACGATGCAAATCCGGATTTTACAATAGTGGGACAAACAGAAGGCAAATTGTCTGGACAAGCATTATTGCCTTATTCAGCAAGTAGTTCAGATTTTAGTCCAACGAACGGAACGATTACATTATCGAATAGCAATATAGCTCAACCTACAACATTCACTTTTCACGTAACCAAAACAACTGCGATTGCAGGAGCAGACGGAATTAGTTTGGAATATCGACTCGTGGATTTTGTAGTGGACACACCTTTCAAAATGGAGTTAGAAGAAGGCGGGACTGATGTCAAGAAGAATCAGGAAGTCAAAGTCAGCCTTACTTATGGTAACTTCAGCACAGGATTTACTGGAGGATACGTGTATTCGCCAGGTTCCCAGGATATCTTGAATATGTACTACCTCCCGGATTACAAAAGTGGCCCGATAGAGTCCAAGACCAAACTGGATGGATCAAGAGTGAAAAGCGATACATTCTTTATTTTGGTAGAATCCAGCAAAAAAATTGATGCAGCAGAATTATTTGGTGAATACCTTCCTACAGGAACTACTAAACTGAAAATCGCTGCAGTACCAACAACGCTTGACATGAAGCTAGAAGATACGCAACAGATATATCAAATCTCAGGATTCATTCCTGGTGAACAGCAAATTCGTTTTTATTTCGGTAAACCGACTGACTTGCCCAAAGTAGTCAAGATTTCTTATTCATCCGTTAGTTCGATCTATGTAGAGAATTTGCAAGATGGACAAACGTATAGTTTTGATTCGAAGAGTACGGAAGAGACCATGTCTGTTAAAGGTAAATTTATCGGTTTTAAGACGCTGGGGAGTAACTTTAAACCCGAGCTTGTAGTGAATGGTAAGGTGCTTAAAGATACTGAATATACACAGGTTACATCAGGTTTCCCGAACAGCGATGGAGATTTTTCCATTAAATTAAAAGTGTTGAAAGAAGGGCCAATAGTATATGGTGAGAACACGATTGTGATTCGTGCAATTGATGAGGATGCCAACAAAAAGCCTACAACCATAACAACAACGCTTAGAATCAATGTTATTGATACGAACCAATCAACAGTTACCACCTTTATGCCTACTCTGGTTCCTAAGGATTCCAGACAACCCTTTGTTGATAAGGCTCTAACCAGTTATACACAGGACGAACTGAAGAAAATCTTCGCGGTTACGCCTGAATTTGCATTCAAAGAAGATAAATATGTAACAAGTGAAGAAAATTATGATCTTGTGATTAATGGCGGTGGAGCACAAATTGCTAACGTTTATTTTGGCTCCAAACTAGTGTTCACCCATACACAAGCTACTGATCGTGTACTACAAACGAATAAATTAGGTGAAAACGGAATGCCTACATTCGATTTTGTGGGTAATGAAAATCAGTTCTTCGTAAGAATTCAAAATCTGAAATTTGATGCACCTGGAACGCACGTATATACACTCGAACTTATTAATAGAACAGGTGCTAGAACAACTCAGCGCTTAGAGATTGTACGTGAACCATCTTCTTATCGCATTCTTGCTCCTCAGCCAACCGTAGGAGATAAGATTGTTGTTAATAAAAACTTTGTAAGATTCGATATTGAGGCAGAAGGGGCTACTCAGGTTGTTATTGATAAGCAGCCAGCGGTTAAACGTACGGATTCTAACAATCGTTTTATACTGGACTATGTAGGTTTGAAACCCGACAAAAATAACGCAATCAAGATTCAAATTACTCGTCCGGGCGGAACCATTAATGACACAGTCAATGTATTCTATACCTCTACAATTACAACAGATACGCAATACATGGCTCCGAAAGTGGCCAATAAATATACTGTATTTAACAAAGAGCTGCAGCTTTCACTTCCGAAGGGAACGGTTCTGCAATCCACAACAGTAAGAAATATGACCAAGTTCTATCCAGATAACAAGATTTTGTTCGGAATTGCTGATCCGGATAAAGGGATTGTAGAGAGAAAAAATGACTACGGTAACTGGATCGGATCTCCGGATGAAGGTAGTGAAAATGCACAAAGTTTCATTACTGTATCGCCTGAACTTACGGGTTTGTTTAGTTCAACACTCAATACAAGCAACTTTACACCAATTTCTGATATTTACTGGATTCACGGTGGTATTGGGGAGCTTGGAGATAAAGGAGAAAGTGGCTATAGCGCAGGAACCAATGGTTTGGCTCCTTACAGTCTGGAAGGGAACTTTACGCAATATGCTGCTGAGAGAGTCCTAACTCCATCCCAAAGAGGTAGCCTGACGATCGCTTATGATCCTTCCATTGTAGACGATGTAGGTTCTACCATTACAGTATTCAGATACTCAGATAAAACCAATGTAGGCAAGTGGATTCCTATTGGGGGAGTCGTTGATACAAAAGGTCACACGATTACGGTACCATTTGATGAGTTCGGATACTACAAAGTAATGAAATTGAGTAGAAGTTATCCTGATATTACAAACCACCCATGGGCTCGTAATTTGCTTAATGCTTTGTATTCCAAAGGAATTATGAATCCATTGAGAGCAAGTTCTTTTGGTGCAGATGATCAGACAACTCGTGGAGAATTTGCAACGTTACTCGTTAGAGGTCTGGATATTCCGTTGAATTATGCCAACCAACAAACGTTCCAGGACGTCTCAATCAGCACCAAGTCCGATCGTTGGACTTATGAAGCTATCGAGACAGCTGCTCGGGCAGGTATCGTTACGGGGTTGAGTGATGGATATTTCCAACCGGAAATGCCAATTACACGTGAACAGGCAGCCGTTATGATTGCTCGTGCAATGAACTCCAATTTGGCGACGAACGACAGTAAACTAGCTGCTACGCTTGGAAAGTCATTCCTGGACTCAGGCTCTATTGAATTCTATGCTCGTCCTGCTGTGCTCGCGATAACTAAAGCGAAAATCATGGAAGGAAGCCCGGTCACGGTGCCTGGCGCAACCAAAGCTCAGTATCAGTTCAATCCAAAGGGTAATATGACTCGTGCAGAAGCTGCCAAAATTGCAGTTGAACTACTTAAGAAGAGCACGAAGCTGTTCCCTAAAAACTTGAGCTAATCCGTATAGAAAACTATTCAATACGGAAAGACCTGTCCCTTGGACTAGAGGGGCAGGTCTTTTTATGACTGTAAAACAACTGGTAAAGAACACTTTTATAATAGAAGAAAACTGTTTTTTACCAATAACTATTTTTGTAATTTGCTAGAGTTTAAGATACAATAACGGTAAATACACAATGATCTAGAGGGTGAAGTTAGCTAATGAAACCGATTTATTCGAGAGCCCAGCTGGGCTACATGAAGGCAAAGACACAGTTCGAGAAGCAGGCAGTCATTTTGGAGAAAAAGTTGGAAGATACACGCAAGACACAGGAAGTTTCCCAAGAAGTGATGGAAGGACTCGTACAGAGCACTGGCTTCCATGATGCGTATAACAATTTGGTTCTGGCTGAGAATGATTTGATTGAATGGTCCCACACTACCATGAAGCATGAGAAGACGTATCGGGAGAACAGACAGCCCATTGACGATATGTATCTGAGATTGAATAGTGATCCAAAAATGCGTGCTCAAATTATCGATCTTGCGATGAAAATTCGCTAAGTTATAGAACCAGTGCTGCGCGAAAGGCATTCCATATGGAATGCCTTTTATTTATTTTTTACAATTAGAAGAATTTGTCGCTTCATGGAGCGAGTTAACGGGTATAAATAAACGTTCCCATCCATTCATACGAGATATCACTACGCACAGCTTGCTTCAGTATCACAGATTTAAAGGTTTTGAACCTCGCCTTTACCCGCACTGCATCAATACATAAATAAGTTCAAAACTTTTTTTGCTGAATTCGCAACTTTTTGAAATCTGTTGCGTTTAAGATGTAGAGTCAAAAACATTGGGGAACTTACCAAGATTGACCTCGTGAAGAATCTTGTCTATTTATTAGAAAAAATTGCTTTACGGCACGGAAGACCCATTGTATAATACGTAAGGTAGGATTAGGAAACTACTCTATTTTCGTATGGATCTATTATTATTCTTGTTTACAAGTTTCTGTGATATGCTCACAGACATCATTTATATTAACTTGCTCATGACTCTGGAAAGGGGGTGCGACAATAGAATGAGGAACACGAGCGACCCTATTAAAGAAAATTCCAATGTTATGAACGCCCAAGGAGGAGAAAAAAAGGTTATGAAGAAAATTTTATCCGTAGCTCTGTCTACAGCAATGGCATTCTCAATGTTTGCATCTGTAGCATTCGGTGATACAGCGGTTTCGCCACAACAACAGTTTGATGCATTGAAAGCAAAAGGTATCTTCACTGGTTATCCAGATGGTACTGCAGGTTTGGATAAAGACATGACTCGCGCTGAGTTCGCTAAAGTCATCACTAAATTGCTTGGTCTGAAAGAGATCACAGGAACTCTTTCTTACAACGACAAAAACTACACAGCTAAAAACTGGGCTGTACCTTACATCGAAGCAGTAACTGCTGCGGGTATCATGGAAGGTAAAAACGTAGAGAAAAAAATCTTTGATTTCAACGGTAAAGTAACTGTTTCCGAGATGGCTACCATCTTGACTCGTGCACTTGACCTGGAAATCCCAACTGAAACTAACAACAACGCAGCTGACTGGGCTAAAGGTTATGTTCAAGCAGCGATCAACGCTGGTCTGATCGACGCTAAAGCTAACTTCAGCGCTAACGCTTCCCGTGAGTTGTTGGTAGGTGCAGCATACGCAATCGATCAAGCTCAAAGCTTGAAAGTTGCTTCTTATGAAGTAAGCGAAGCTGGTAAAGTTGTTACTTTCAAAATCAGCGACGGTGAATCCGTTAAAGTAACTTTGGATAAAGCTCTTGAAGCTAACAAAGAAACTGAAGTGAAATTCACTTACAAAGATAAAGAGTTCACTGAGAAAGTTACTTATGTAGTAACTACAGCTACTAAAGTTCAGAGCGTAACTGCTACTAACTTGAAAGAAGTAACTGTAAATTTTGATGGAGACGTTAATAAAGCATCTGCTGAAAATGTAGCTACTTACACAATTAAAGACGATGCTGATAGCAATGTGTCTATCAAGTCTGCAGAACTTCAAAACGGTGGAAAATCCGTTGTTCTGACTTTGACAAACGCTCTTCTTAATCAAGAAGACTACAAACTTTCTGTAAACTCCCTTAAAGGATCTGACACAACTAAACTCGTGACTCAAAAAGACATCGAGTTCAAGCCAGTTGATTCTGTATTGCCAACAGTTGAAAGTGTTGAAGGATTGGGTAACAAAGCAATCAAAGTTACTTTCTCTGAGCCAGTAGAAGCTAACAGCTCTGTTGCATCCACGTTCAAACTTGATGGAACAGCAATTTCTGGAGTGATTTCTGGATCGGGTAGTCGCGAATTGATCATCGAAGTGTTCAGCACATTGAGTGTTGGTAAACATACTTTGACAATTAATGACCGAGTTCAAGATTATGTTCCTTACAAATTGATTGAAGTTTCTAAAGACTTCGAAGTTGTTGAAGATAAAACAGCTCCAACAGTTGCAGAAGTAAAAGATGTTACACTTGAGGGAGCTACAGTAGTATTTAGCGAAGACGTTAAAGACTCCGAAGCAATCAAAGGTGGCAACTACTACTGGCTGAGTGGTTCTACTAAACACTACGCTAACGACACTGTTGAGAAAATCAATTCTAAAACATTCAAGTTGACTTTCAGTGGTTCTGCTAAGCTTCCAGCTGTCGCAACTGACTTGTATGTTCAAAACATTGTTGACTTCAGCAGCAACGTAATTGCAGCTGACACTAAAGTGTCCATCAACCCTGTAGTTGACCAAACTCGTCCAGAAGTAGTAAGTGCTCTCTATGATGAAACTACTTATGATCGTGTTAAATACACATTCACTAAACCAGTTGACCTGACTACTTTCAAAACTTCTAATGTAGTTGTGAAAGATAAAGATGGTAAAGTTGTAACTGACTATGGTGTATCCATCTTAGGTGGAGCTACAGGTTCCACTAAAGAATTCACACTTGTATTCTCCAAAGCTCTTGAGTCTGGTAAATACACTGTTGAGTTGTCAGGATTGCAAGATACTACAACTTTGAAAAATACAATGCTTCCTTACACTACTTCACTTGAAGCTAAAGATGCTGCAGCACCAGGTGTTACAAGTGTAACTGGTAACGCAAATGTTTACTATGTAACATTTGATAAATCTATGGATACATCTTCTACAGCATCTATTCTTAACCCGGACAACTATTTCGTTAAGTATGTAAGAACTAACAATGCAACACCTGTAACTGGTAAATTGCCGGCGGGTACTAACATTACCCCAGTGAATGATAATAAAGGTGTAATTATCACTTTGCCTACTAATGTTGCTAGTGTTAGCGAACTTACAATTCAAGGTGTTAAGAGTTCAGCGGGCGTATTCTTGAATGGATACTCTAAAACTTTTGGTGGTACTGGTAATACTCCAATCAATGCTGATTTTGAAGTAGTACGCGCTAACGCAACTGCTAAAGATACAGTATTGGTTAAGTTCAACCAACCAGTATCTAGTGTTAACAGAGGTGGATTCACTGTTGCTGGTGGAATCACTGTAACAAATGCTGTTGTTGATTCTACTGACAACACAGTTGTTAAATTGACCCTGAGCAACAAAATTAGTGCAAATGCTGGTGAAGTTTTAACATTCTCTGCAAATGCTGCTAAAAATCTTGTGAATGCTCCATTGGCAGGAAGCACTACTCCAATTTTGGATACTATTGCTCCATCTGTACTCAAAACGGCGAGTGGTAAAATTAATCTTGGAACAGATATCGCATTTAATTCTTCTAATTCGGAATTGACAATTAATCTTGATGAAGCGGTAAAAGCTAAAAACACTGCGAACTTTAAAGATAACTTTAAAGTGATTAAAGCTGATGGAACTACAATTAGTTACGGAAGCGCAAATGATAACTACGAAGTTAAAAACGTAGGTGCACTGACTAGCGCAACTGGAGACAATAAAATTGTTCTTGACTTCTCTGATGTTGCTTATGTTGGTACAGTTAGCGTAGTATTCACTAACGATAACGGTAACTTTGTAGATGCTTCTGCATTTGGAACAGATGGTGTAGCTAAAACTGATTTGAAACTTGAATCATTTGACACCCGCGATTCTGATACTGCTACTGGAACTGTATCTATCGCAGCTTCCACAGCGACTGCTCCTGTGGCACCAACAGTAACAAGTGCTACACGTGTAAAAACTGCTAATTATGCAGTAACTGGTGTAACATCTCCAAACGCTGTAGTAACTGTTTCAATTAATGGTAATGCTGTTGCTCCTGTTACTGCTAACGCTAACGGAGAATATACTACGAATGTAACTTTGGCTGCAAATACTTCAAACACAATTACTGTTAAAGCAACTAATAGCGCTGGAACTACAAATGGTGCTTCTGCAACAACTGTAATTCATGATGATGTTGCTCCAACAGTAACTACTAAGTTGCCAGCAGCTAATTCCTTCACAGCAAATGCTACACAAACATTAGTGTTTAGCGAAGCTATCGATACAGCAAGTCAAACAGCTGTAAAAACTGCTGTTGATGCTGCATACTCCAAAACTGGAACTGCTACAGTTTCAAGTACTTGGACTTCGAACACCACTTTGACAGTAACTATTTCTGCAACAGATGCGACTAACCAAGTTACATTGGGTACAGTTGCTGATACTGCTGTAACTGACTTGGCTGGTAATACTTCTACTGCACTTGAATTGCAAAACTAATAGTCTATTTTAGTAAAAAAGGAGCCCTTGTGGTTCCTTTTTTATATTGTCTTTTAGAGACTATAAATTGCTTAAAACACAACAACATCGTAACTTTCTCCCCTTTCCAAACGTTTATACTATAAAGCAACAAGCAACTTATGGGAGGTTTGGAAGTGGATCAAAAGAAAATGGTTGTGAGCTTGCTCGCAAGTGCTTTGTTGATCAGTTCAACCGCTGGCATTGCGATGGCAGCGAGCACAACGAATAAAACGTCTGCCACCAGTTCAAATAGCAGTGCATCAAAGAAAACAACATCAACGAACAAGGTCGTACATACACTGAGTAACTTGTCTCCTGTCAAAGTAACCGCACGTAGCTCCGTAAGATTAACGGATGTGAACATCTTGGCACAAGATGAAGGCAACGTCGTCACATATACTCTGTCATACAAAAACAATGACAGTACCCCAATGTTGATGCTTGATTATTGGAGTAAAGTAGAAACTAAAGGCGGAACGCTGTTCTCACCTAAACTGATTGCGAAGGACCAAGAAAAGAAAACAGTTGCACCTGGGTCAACGGTAGATCTAACTTACGTCATGAAGGTTGGTCGCGATGTGAAGCTGAGTGATCTGAACTTCCTCATCGTGAAGTGGGATTTCAGTCAATCTAACTATGAACGTACGCTGGGTAAGTTTAATGTACCCGCATCCTATAGTATTACTACACCCGTAGGCAAACCGAAGACGGTTCGTCTAAGTGATTCTGCCGTGAAGGTGAAAGTGTCTGGTATTAAAGTATTCCCAGGTGAAGATAAGAATCAATATGTCAAAATTGGTGTGAATTTAAACAATATTAGTTATAAATTACTCGAAAATCCGAATATCAAATGGATCTTGCGTACACCAAGTGGTAAGAATTATCCGTTGACGCCAGACAAGGATAGTACAAGCGTTAGCATTCAGGCTCAGGCTAATAAGGCACTCAGTCTGATGGCATTTCTCCCTACATCGGTGAAGCTGCAAAAGTCTGAACTATTGTTGGTGGAAGAGCAGGGTGAAGAGAAGACGGTCTTACCTGTTGCTACGTTGCAACTGCCTGAGGCAAGCAAAGCAACGAACGTAGAGGTGGCTGCGAATCAACCGAATATGATATCTGTTGAGGGACAACGGTTATCTACATTGCTGGAATCAGCAAAGGTACGTATTGATGACGGTGAATATGATTTGAATATGCAATTTGTGCTTAAGAACGAAGGCAAGAAAGCTGTTAAAGTACCAACATATTCATTTGAAGTACGAACTGCTGACGGAACAATTTATCCGATTGAAACCAAAGCATTGGACGCATTAAAGCTTAATCCAGGAGATATTAAAACGATTAAACTCAACGCAACCTTACAAGGTGATGGGGACACAAGCAAAATTAAGCTGTACGCGATGAGTCCTGTGGATAAGACTGAGAGCACGGATACAACGACTCCAACGAGTACAAGTAGCTTTGTTTTCTCTTATCCTGTAGGCGTATATGCCATTCCGCAATCTGTAACCACTGGAGATGGTTTGACAACAGAGACGGTCATCAAGAATAGTAAAGGAACGTTTGGTGTTTCGTTGGGATCGTTACAGCGTTTACCTTGGGCAGATAGTGACATTGTGGCTGCAAAAGTAACGATTCGCAATGCCGGCAGCAAAACGGTGCAGCTTCCAGAGCTCGAAGCCATGTTTACCATTGACTCGGCTCAAATCGATGGAGATAAGAAGTTAATCTATACGCAAAGTGGAAAACTGCTTGGGGCGGGTATGACGACGGAGGCTTATCTGTTGACCAAAATTCCTTCTGAGCTTCGTATGGGACGATTGGAATTAAGTTTGATCGAAAAGGTTAGTGAAGAAGAAACGAATGAGTGGATCACATTAAATACGTCCGGTTTGATCCAGCCCGTATCTTACGTAGCAACGGGTAAGACCTATACAAATGGTATTGCAGATAAAGAGACCGAGATGGGTGTTCGAAGAACAATTCGTTATCCAGGAACGTCATCGGATATCGTATATACCGAATTCGAAATGACGAACAAGTCACTGCGTCAGAGTGGTCTAGGCAAACTTGTTGGATACTTCAAAACTTCCGATGGCCAGTATTACAGAGCAACTGCGAAGCAAGCAGAGCGTCTGCCTGGGCCGGGTCAGAAGTCGATTGTTACGTTCTGGGCTAAGATTCCGAAGTCTGTTACCTTCTCAGACCTGCGCCTGATTGTGGGTGAAGGTATTGCAGACAGCAAATTTGTAACGGGCGAAGGGGAAGCGACTGCTTATGTCAATGCTATGGCATTTGAAGTACCTCCAACCTCCATTAGTGTTCAAGGTTCTTTAACCAATATTGATCTCTATCCATTTACACTTACTTCTAACAGTGTACGTGCATATCTGGCTGGTAGCAATTCAGTACAAGTTGATATGAATTACACGCTTACTCGTAGCGAAGAGATTGAGATGGCTGAGAATGAACACAAGTGGATTTTAACCTTTACAGCTCAAAATGGAAAAGTTTTCGAGAAAGAGTTGACTCCTGGTACTGATCTGAAAGTGGGAACTAGCCAGACACTGAACTGGAGCGTCGAAGATAGCTTCTTCGAGAAATTACGAGGCGGCTCTTACCGACTAAGCTTGTATGATCAATTCCAAGGACAACGCTTGCTTCTTGCAGAGCAAGTTTATGGATATGATCTTTCCAAGTTACCAAAAGAAGAACCAGTCATAGAATAATAGTATTTGCAGACTTAATAATCTAATAGGATTAGTGGCAAAACCTCGTTTCCACCCTAACGGAAACGAGGTTTTGCTTGTCGCATCTCTACTTTTTCTCTATAGTTAAAGTTAATAGATTACCAGAGGAGGAAAATAAATCACATGAAACCTTATATGAAAGTATCCCTGGCTGCACTGGCGATTGGTGTTGGCGTGTGGGTTGGGTCTGTATACAGCAATACGGCAATAGGTGCAGGTACAAGCCAACCAGGAACAGCAGATGATCCGGTAGTGACGAAGAGTTATGTGGATCAGCAAATTCAAAAGGCTTTGGGTGGAAGTACGAACACAGGGTCTGGAAATACATCAGGTAGTAATAGTGGCTCTACAGGAACAGGCAGCACAGGGGGAGACACAACACTTCCTCCATTGGTCTCTGGCGCCTCTAATGCTGTTGAGATTGTGACCGTGAAGCCAGGTCAACAACTGATCGGTTCATCTGGCGCGGAGTTCATCGTGCGTAGCGGTAAAGCTGTGATCGTCAGTGAAGGTACGAATGGTGTAGCTGATCTGACGGACGGGGTTGATTTGACGAATGGTCAGACAGCACCGACCAATCACTTGCTCACTTTCCCAAGAGATGGACGGGGTATAACGGTATTAGATGGAAACAAGTACAGCCTTACTGTCATGGTACGTGGTGGATATTCTCTGAAATAGGATAAGCACTTATCAGAATTTTTATTCATTTCATTTGTTCAGATTACCCAGTTCTAACAAACATTAATACGGCTAGCCAGCCTTGTTCCTGCTCACTCTATAACTGTACACAACCAATAACCGGAGGTGCAGGAATCATGGCTAGAAGCAACCGCAAAGTGGTACCCGAAAGTCGTCAGATGTTGGATCAGATGAAGTATGAAATTGCCGCTGAGTTTGGTCTGAATGTGGGATATGGCGGTAGAGGTCTTGCTGGTGCAGATACCGAATTTGGTTCTGAACTGGGTGAGGTAAGTGATCACTCTTATGGTCAGTATAAAGGCTGGGGCCATCTGACTTCCCGTGAGAATGGATCGGTCGGTGGAGAGATTACCAAAAGGCTGATACGCCAGGCACAGCAGCACTTATAGGGTGTTTTCCTTATCCCAATCCGTTTGACACGTCTTGACAAATACGTTAAGATGGCAGTTGAGGTACGCAACCTTTTCCGCTAGGGAAAGGTTGATTTTTTGTTGAGGCCATTACCTGAAAAATCCTTATCTTCGTAACTGCGGACCCTGCGTCCTTATTCCGCCCGGAAAGCTTTCGAGGGTACAGTGAACGAATCAACGTAAATGTTTTGTTCGGGCAATCGCCATACTACTCGTTATGGGAGGTTGAAACTTCAATGTCTATTAAAGGCCGACATCTATTCACATCGGAGTCTGTAACTGAAGGACATCCGGATAAAATTTGCGACCAGATCTCGGACGCCGTATTGGATGCGTTCCTGACGAATGATCCAAATGCTCGTGTAGCGTGCGAAGTTTCCGTAGCAACAGGACTTGTGCTTGTCATCGGTGAGATCAGCTCCGCGTCTGAATATGTGGACATTCCGTCCATCGTTCGTAATACGATTAAGGAAATCGGGTACACTCGTGCCAAGTTCGGTTTCGATTATAATACTTGTGCCGTCCTGACTTCTCTGAACGAGCAGTCTGCTGACATCGCCCAAGGCGTTAACGCAGCTCTGGAGAACCGTGACCCGGAACAAATGGCTCGCGAGACAGAGAACATTGGTGCCGGTGACCAAGGTCTGATGTTTGGTTTTGCAACGAATGAAACACCTGAACTCATGCCTTTGCCAATCGCATTATCCCACCGTATCGCTCGCCGTTTGGCTGAAGTGCGTAAGAACGGTACATTGGAATATCTCCGTCCGGATGGTAAAACTCAAGTAACGATTGAATACGACGGTGACAAACCGGTGCGTGTTGATACAATTGTCGTGTCTACTCAACATGCTGAAGAGACTCTACTTGCGCAGATCCAAAAAGACATCAAAGAACACGTAATTTTGCCTGTCGTTCCAGCTGAATTGCTGGATGAGCAGACTAAATATTTCATCAACCCAACAGGACGTTTCGTTATTGGCGGACCTCAAGGAGATGCAGGCCTGACTGGACGTAAAATCATCGTAGATACCTACGGCGGTTATGCACGTCACGGCGGTGGCGCGTTCTCCGGTAAAGATCCAACTAAAGTAGACCGTTCCGCGGCTTATGCAGCTCGTTATGTTGCTAAAAACCTCATTGCTGCAGGTCTTGCCGACAAAGTGGAAATCCAACTCGCTTACGCGATTGGTGTAGCCAACCCGGTATCGATCAACGTGGATACATACGGAACAGGCAAAGTCAGCGAAGAGAAATTGGTTGAGCTTGTGCGTAACAACTTCGATCTTCGTCCGGCTGGTATTATCCGTATGCTGGATCTGCGTCGCCCAATCTACAGACAAACGGCTGCTTACGGTCACTTCGGCCGTACAGATCTGGATGTACCTTGGGAACAAGTGGACAAAGCAGACGTTTTGAAAGAGCAAGCAGGTCTGTAAGTTAACGATACGATCTTTAAATAAAGTCCTTGATTCCGATATGGAATCAGGGGCTTTTTGTATGCAAACATTAAGAACTTTGGAGAAACGTAATAATATTCCTTTTATTTCCTTTTAACTAAATAAAATTGGTAATGTAACCGACATACATAATGAGGTCTGTACATCAGACAGTTGAAATGAAACAGGATGAGGAGGAAGGAACGGTGATTTTAAAAAGAACGGCTCGCAGAGGGATTATCGGTCTGTTAATCGTGCTAATGTCTATTCAAGGTTGGCAAGGTATCCCGTTTATGGACACAAATACGGTGTATGCCGCCGATGAATTTAACGACACATTGATTGAAACTACAATCCCTGCGGTGGGATCAACGGAGGTTGATGGTGCAGCACCGCTCGTAATTCGATTCAAGGAAGCGGTTAAGAAGTCTGAAAACGCTGTGGGAAATGTAATAATCAGACGTTTTCAGGATAATTCACCTGTGGCTACTGTTAGAATGGATAGCCCGGATGTAAAGATCAAGGGAACTCTAGCAGATCCGGATGCACCTGAGAGTGTTGAAGGGGTAGGAAAAGAAGTAAGTATTGCTCATCCAATGTTACGTGGAGGAACATACTATGTACAATTCGATTCAGGCTCCCTGCTAACTGCTGATGGAGGGACTGTGGTCAAAGGCCTGACATCGCAACAATGGAAATTTAGTACAAAGGGAATCGGAACGGCTATGGTAACCTCCTATTTCCCCAATCTAGGAGCAGTTTCTGTTCCTACTACGTCCAACATACAACTGACTTACAGTGATAGTATTTCAGCGGGTGTAGGCAAAATTCAGCTTCTACAAGGAAGTACAGTTGTTGAAGAACTGGATATAGGTGCAGGTGCACCGCGAATTGTGATAAATGGTAGAACGCTCACCATTGATCCAACGAACAACTTTTCGAATAACACTACATACTCCGTTGTGATACCTGAAGGGGTATTAAGGGACAGCGTTGGTAATGATGTAAAAGGGATTAGTCGAGGAGAATGGAACTTCACTGCGTTTTCTTCTGATCCATCAGCATTAACCGTATCCTCGTTATCTCCGACTAATGGAGCAAGCAATGTTTCTTTAACGAGTGAACTTACAGTGACATTCAGCAAAGAGTTGAGCTCAGCTTACATTACTGGAGCGGTTATATTAAAAAATGCAAATGGTGTTGCAATACCCGCAACAGTATTACTCAACAGTACTAACAACCGACAATTACGGATTATTCCGTTAAATGGTCTAACAAGCAATACCACCTACACTGTGGATATATTAGGAGGCTTTCTGCGGGATAACGCGGGAAACTTGTTTACAGGATTGAATGGGACAAACTCATGGACATTCAGGACATTGGGTTCGGATACCACCGCTCCAGTTTTAAAGACAGCTAAAATGTACAGCAATAGCATCATACGTTTGACATATGACGAGTTGCTCTCAAGTCTTGATCCGTTTACTTCCAGCTTCACGGTCACGGTTAACGGAGAGAACCGGAATGTGAGTACTTCCTATGTCTCAGGAGATAGTGTCTATGTTGTACTGGACACGGGTGTAGCGGTAGGACAGGTTGTTAGAATTGCGTACGCCCCGGGAACAGGAACTCGTAAAATTCAAGATTTGTCTTTTAACGCTGCAGCAGCATTCTCTGCCAGAGATGTGGAGAATAATCTGGATTCCATCATGTCCAAACCACGTGAAGGTACAGCTTATAATAGTACGATTAGCTTGTACTACCCAGAGACGGTCTATATCAATTCAAGTGATGCTGTAAGACAGTTTAGTGTTACTGCTGACGGCACATCAGTGGGAATTAACAGCATTTCTACCAACAATAGTTCTCTGGTGACACTCAGCCTCAGTCGTTCCATACAAAATGGGGAAGTGGTTAGAGTATCGTATGAACCAGGCTCATGGCCTGTAAAAGACACTCGTGGACAAGCGCTTGCGGGCTTTAGTGGATTCTACGTTCGTAATAGTCTTGATACGAAAGCTCCCGAATTTAAAAACGCAGAAGTAAGCGGATCTACATTATGGATTCGTTACAATGAACCGCTGAGCAGGACGAACAAGCCCCTAAAGAGTCAATACTCCGTATTGGTAGATGGGAAGGCAGTGTTTGTAAATGATACAGAGATTGAGGATGACTTGGTTACCTTAACATTGGCAAGTGCCGTTTCAAGTACGCAAAACGTTAGTTTATCCTACGTGCCTGGAACATTGAGATTAACTGACTTAAATGGCAACCCGGCTGGTTACATTAATTTGGCGCCAGTGACCTACACCTATGGAAACGGAAAAATTCTTTCGGCTGTCCTTCAAGGAGATACCGCGTCCATTAACTTTAAGGAACCACTTCAAGCTCAGACGGCTCTTACCGCGTCGCAATTCAATGTACAGCTCGGTGGCTCTTCGGTAAGTGTACTTTCAGCTGCAAGTTCAGGTTCCGTAGTAACTCTGAAGCTTTCAAGTTCAGCTACCTCGGGACAGACGGGAACCGTTAGTTACGTTCCGGGAGCCGTTCCACTAAGAGATGCATTAAATAACACAATTGTAGCTTTCGGGCCACTTAACTTACAGGTTAATGGCAGTTCCACAGGCAGTCAGACGAATGGCCGTCCTTCCTGGCTGACAGAATTAGATGCATCGAGTTATGGTCAGGCTGTTCTTGTCATGAGTAACGATACGGCTACCAATGTGTCAGCAATAACTCGCAACAATCTCTCAACTCGTCAATTTAACGTAGATGCTGCCAAATTGCTACAGGCCTTTGAGTATGCAAGCACGGTTGGAAAAACGGCACAGCCTGTTGTATTTGAGATGAATGCTGATGAATCTTCGGCATATGTCGGCTTCCCCTTAAGCGCATTGGCTCAGTTGGCATCGAGCAATCGCACGGGTTCAATTGGAATCAAATATGGTGATCGCCTATGGACACTTCCCCTGTCTGGTTTGGATGTGTCCTCCATGATTCAAGACGTGGGGGGATCAACGAGTGTAGGTTCTTCCTATCTTTATGTGCAGATCGAGACAGTACCGGTATCGGGAGCAGGTACATTGGATGGCTTGTTACTAGCTGCAGGCGCACAGAAGTTAGGCAATAATACGAATATATACTTGTCTGCATTTAACGGAAATAACAACCTACGTGTGGAGCAGAACATTAAAAGCCTGCTCGCTATACAATTGCCACTGAAAACACCGACGACAACTTCAGGGTTAACCTATATGGATCCAGGTACATTTATCCTATCTAACGTGCCTAGTTCGTTTAAAACCACTATCAATGGTGTGGTTGTCCAAGGACAGTTGAATGGCAATCAAACGGTTGTTCCTGTTACACATATCGTAAACTACCAGGATACATCATCCCATTGGGCTAGTGCAGTCATTAGAGAGCTTTCTGCCAAATGGATTATCGGTACGCCGAACGGTTCTTTCTATGGACCAAATCAGAATATTACACGCGCAGAATTTGCTGAATTAGTAGCTAGAGGATTAGGGCTGCCGGGGAACCAAACAGCAGCAGGTCGTTTCCGTGATGTTTTGGGCGGTGGCACAACGAGTGCTTATATCGGTGCAGCTGCTGAAGCAGGAATCATTACAGGGAATACGGATGGTACCTTTAAGCCAGACCGTCCAATTACCCGTGAACAGATGTCCATTATGATGGTTCGGGCTATGAATTTTGGTGGAAAAACGGTCTCACTGCAATCTTCAGCTGCCTCCACGTTATCGAAGTTCAAGGACAGCAACAAAATCCAATCCAAGGATTCTGTCGCCAAAGCAGTGCAAGAAGGAATTATCCAGGGTATGACGTCAAAAACGTTTGTCCCTCAAGGTAATGCTACTCGTGCACAAGCAGCGGTAATGTTGAAGCGTGTGTTGGATAAGTTAGGATACTTGTAAAACGAAATGATATTTCAATAATGTTATTAGGAATAGTCATGATAACGATACGTAACATACTGGACCATTTTAAGGAAGTTCATTTCTTGAAATGGTCTTTTTTTATATTTAAAACTAGATAGTCCTGGTCCTGCTCCAGAACAACGAACACCTGAAGAAGCGTTGCAATGGCAGAGCCAGCAGAAGATGGATCGAGGCATAACCGTGTACGAGAATGATGGAACAACAATTATTGGTGAATTTCTCATTTCAAAACCGTCATCGTAAATATTAGCTTCAACATTCCTAAATGTAGAAACAACGTTGATTTGGTTACATCAATTGTTTCAACAGCCAGATTTACTCCAAATAGACTTCGGTTGTGCTAACTCAAGCATAACTGAAGTCTATTTTTTGACTGTAAAAACGTATAACAGAACAATAGGATATCGCATAACCCAATAAATACCTGAATTCAGGCTCGGGGCGTAACTTTTTCCACAAAAAGTAGTCTATTAATAGAAGAGTATACTAGAAATCTCGCTGTCTGCTGCCACATGGTAGAGATCGTGATATCTAAGATTGATATACAAGATGGGAGAGACGTTTCAAACATGCTGGGGAAACAAGGGAAACGGCTGAACGACGTTAAGGGTAGCAAGGCGAAGAAATGGGCGATTGTGACGCTGGCAGGCGTGATCTGGATTGCACCGGTTCTGGGAGCGGGACAACAGGTGTGGTCGGGAAGTACATGGCAGTCGGTGGCTGCAGCGGCCTCTACAACAACAAGTAAATTGAGCGAAGAAATTCTGACTTCGGGTGCGAAGTTGATGAAATACAATTATACAACGACACGTTCCGGCTCGAAGGTGAACGTACTGGCAGATGTCATTCAAGTGGATTTACAAAATCCCTATGTGAAGCTGGATGTCATGACAGGCAAGGGCGGCAATCTGAATAGTAAACAAAGCACGGGTGGCATGGCTAAGGAAAACGGAGCAGTAGCCGCCGTGAACGGCGATTATTTCAATGTATCCGGGGAACTTGCCCCAATTGGTGGACAGGTCTCGGATGGGGTCCTCGTATCTACTCCATCAGAGCTGTCAGGGATGTATGCCCTCACCGTAACCAAAGACGGCAAGCCGATGATTGATGAATATTCATTCGATGGCACCGTGAAGGCAGATGATGGTTCAACGTTTGCTTTGCGTGGGATAAATAAAGAGGACTACACGGTCGAATCGAGCTCGGTGAAATACAGTCACGCCAATTCGATGTATATTTATACACCGGCTTGGACGTCCACGAAGCGACCGAATGATCCTTCCACAACACCAACTGAGGTACTTGTGCAGAACGGTGTGATCACCCAAATTTCGGATAAAAAGGCGTTAAACATGACGGTGCCGGCGGATGGGTACATTTTGCGTGCGCACGGAACGGCAGCGACATGGATTATGACTCACCTGGCGGTAGGACAGTCGCTGAATGCGGATTACAAGTTAAAAGCCAAAACGACGGGGGAGACCGTTGATCCAAGCAACCTGCAGATGATGATCGGTGGACATACCATTCTGGTGAATGGTGGCAAGGCGGCTACTTTTTCCCGTGATATTGCTGCTTCCGGCATCGGTGGCATTCGTGCGAGAACAGCAGTCGGCTACTCCCAAGATGGTCGGTATGTCTACATTATTGCAGCGGAGAAAAACAGTAACAGCAGCGGTTTGTCGCTGACTGAACTGCAATCCTTCATGACCAGCATTGGTGTATGGAAAGGCATGAATCTGGACGGAGGCGGTTCCACAACGATGGTAACTCGTCCGCTTGGCGAGGAGACAGCAGGGCTTACGTTCAACACGGAGTACGGTACAGAGCAGCGTCAGGTCGTAAACACGCTGGGCGTGTTCTCTACGGCTCCGGAAGGTAAGCTGCAGGGCTTTGCCGTGAGTGGCAGCCAAACATTGCTGGTAGGGCAAGAGGGCAAGTATACAGCCAAAGGATATGACACCTACTATAACCCGATTGCGACAGGCGATATCAAGATGACATGGAAATCGAGCAACAACGGCATCGTCAGTGTAAGCAATGGAACGATCAAAGGTGTGAAACCAGGTACAGCGACGCTGACTGCAACAAGTAATGGTGCTTCATCTTCCATTAAAGTTACCGTGCTGGGTGGCAGTGAACTGGCTTCGCTGACAGCAGGATCTGGCTTGGGATCGCTCCAAGCGGGTACAACGATTTCCATTCCAGTAACGGCGAAGACCAAAGACGGACAAAGTGTGACAGTTCCGGCGGATTCGCTGACATGGGAGTTTATTGGATTCAAAGGTAAAGTGTCTGCAGACCAATTAACCGTATCCTCCGTGAACGCTGGCGCTCAAGTTGGCTATGCGATCGGTCGTTATGACGGCTACAGCACGGTGGTTGTGCTCTCCGCTGCGGCAAGTGAAACGATATGGGAGAACTTCGAGAATGTAAGCTACCCGATCAACTTCACGACCAACGCATCAGGTGTAACTGGATCGGCTTCCGTGACAGCGGGAACAGGTGAAAAAGCTGGCTCCAAGGTGTTACAGCTGAGCTATGACATGACCGCAGGAATAGGTAAAATGTATGCATATGCCCAATTGAACGGTTCCACTGGCAAAGAGATATCTGCAACAGCGACATCCATGTCGATGGATGTTATGGGAGATAAGAGCCTGAACTGGCTGCGTGCTGAATTTACGGATGCCAGTGGCAAAACGGTATATGCCGATCTCGCTAAGGCAATTGATTGGGATGGTTGGAAAAAACTGAACGTGGACCTGAATGGGCTGAATATTTCTTATCCGGCGAAGCTGAAACGGGTTTATGTGGTGAATGTGGAAGAAGGTCAGGATGAGCGTGCGAAGACAGGCACGGTTGCTTTTGACAACATTGCTTTCACCATGCCATCCAAATCCAGTGAAGTGGGCTTGCCTACAGGAACTGCTTCTCTGGTGCTTGGACAGAAATCCATGACCGTAAACGGAACGAAAAAGGCAATCGATTCTGCGCCAGTACTGAAAAATGGTACAACATATGTTCCAATCAAGCATGTATTGGATGCTTTTGGCGGACAGGCGAGCTGGGATAGCAAAAATCAAAGAGTTACCGTCGTGCGCGGTGGCAAGCTGATTGATCTGGTTGTAGGCCAGAAAGAATTCATCATCAATGGCAAAAGACAAAGTGCAACAGTAGCACCTTACGTATCTGGTGGTAGGACTTTAGTCCCTCTCAGACTCGTTTCAGAGCAGCTTGGACTGACTGTAAAATGGGAACAGAACACGAAGACCGTTACCATCTCATCGTGATATGGTATGATATATACCGGAAACGATAGAAATGGAGTCGAACAAACGTGGATTTACAAGCCGATGCCATAGACCGCGTCATAAAAAACGCCATACAAGTCATGGAAAACAGTAAATATCAAATGTTTGAGATTATGGACTCGACTCGGAATGAGCTGAAAACGCTGAACGAGGAATTGAAGTCGGTTCTGAAGGAGACGGCGGAAACGATCGAGAAAGTAGATCAATTGGAGCTTAACTACCGCCGCTCCCGGATCCGGCTAACTGAGGTTAGCCGCGACTTCGTCCGTTATTCCGAGCATGATATCAAGCAGGCGTATGAGAAAGCGACGCAGTTACAGCTGGATCTGATGATTTACCGTGAGAAGGAAATGTATCTGAAAGCCCGTCGGGATGATCTGCAGAAGCGTGCCAAAAATGTGGAAGCTTCCGTGGAGCGCGCCGAGACGATCGGTTCCCAGATGGGGGTTGTACTGGAGTATCTGTCGGGTGAGCTGGGTCAAGTGACCCGCATCATTGAATCCGCCAAAAATCGACAAATGATTGGTTTGAAAATAATTTTGGCCCAGGAAGAAGAGCGGAAACGTATTGCCCGTGAGATCCATGACGGACCTGCGCAGATGCTCGCGAATCTAGTGCTTAGGACGGAAATTGTAGAAAGAATGCTCATAAAGCAGGATTTTAAGATGGTCCAGGCCGAAATAGTAGATTTGAAAGGCCAGGTTCGTTCGAGTCTTGGAGAAATGAGAAAAGTTATTTTCAATTTGCGTCCTATGGCACTGGATGACCTGGGATTGATTCCAACGCTTCGGAAGTACGTGCAGGATTTTGAAGAAAAAACAAAAATCCGCTCGCTTTTTGAAACGAGAGGCAAGGAACACCGTTTATCTTCGGCAATGGAGGCTGCGATCTACCGCCTCGTGCAGGAAGGTCTGTCCAATGCTGCAAAGCATGCTTATCCCACTTATGTTGTAGTGGAAATTACATACCAGGCTCAGCTCGTTAAGATTGTCGTGCAGGACAATGGGCTTGGGTTCAAACCGGAGCTTCTTGCGAAGAAGAGCAAGGATCATACCCACTTCGGTCTGATTGGGATGAGAGAGCGGGTTGAACTGTTAGAAGGAAGAATAGAGATCGAGTCCGCGGAAAATCAAGGAACCAAAATAGTGATTCATATCCCGACAAACGTGGATAAGGGAAAGGAGTAGCAGGATGGAAAACCGTGATACTGGAAAGACATCAATTAAAGTTCTTTTGGCTGATGATCATCAGCTGTTCCGTGAAGGTCTGAAACGCATTTTAAATATGGAGGACGACATTGAGGTCATCGGCGAATGCGGCGATGGGATTCAGGTGCTCGAATTCTGTAATCAGGATAAACCGGACATCGTATTGATGGACATCAACATGCCTGTGGAAAACGGGGTTGAAGCGACGGAGAAATTGCGTGAGCTGTTCCCGGATGTCAAAGTCATTATCTTGTCTATTCATGATGATGAGAGTTATGTGTTCGAGACGCTGCGTAAAGGTGCTAATGGCTACCTGCTCAAAGATATGGAGGCCGAGTCCCTGATCAATGCGATTCGTTCTGTTCATGAAGGGCATGCATTCATCCACCCTAAAGTAACTGGCAAACTGATCATGCAGTTGCGTCGTATGACGTACCTTAATGAGACAGGGGCAATGAGCGAAGGAGCTTCGAAGGAAGCAGGCGTTAAATTTGTCGCTGGCGACAATAATCCGCTTACTCGTCGTGAGGCTGAAGTATTGCGTCTGATGGCTGAAGGTAAGAGCAATAAAATGATTGGTGAGTTCCTGTTCATCAGTGAGAAAACAGTAAAAAACCATGTCAGCAGTATTTTGCAGAAGATGGAAGTGGATGATCGTACACAAGCGGTTATCAACTCGATCAAATATGGTTGGGTTACCCTCTAATATACGATTGTATTTAGATGCAGTTTGATTATAGCAATTATAGGATTCTGTTTACTCGCGCCCATTCCAGAGTGTTGGACTGGTTAGCGGGTTAATGGACTTTATTACTGAAAATGAGCAAAGTGTGAAGTTAGGCGAACTTATGTTCAAGCTTCGGCATGAATGATTGAACGACCTGGCCTGTCTTCTTCGTCCGGTGTCGATCAGAATGGAATATGCGCTTTAGGATTTGCAAGTGTAACCCTTCGGGGAATGCAGCATATACTGCTGTATACAGGGATGTTCGCCATGGGTGAGCATGACCTTCCGAGGAGGTGCAGTTGCCATGGTTGCTCATCTGACTATGATTCTGCTCATATACTTCCTGGCGGCAATGGCCGTTCATGCCATGCACCAGCGCCATCTTTCCCGTCCGGACCCCGAGGGCTACGAGCAGATTATGCTCATTCCTTCCAATCAGGAGCAGCGGATTGAAGGCATTGTAAGAGCGCTTTGCCGGGAATTATTTTACCGTGGAAAGAGCTTCACATTGACGGTTGTCGCTGATCGTACGGAAGCCGAAACGGTTCGTATTATTGAGAAGCTTATGCATAGGCAAGGAATGGAGTTATCTTACTTGTCTGCTGTCCCTTCGGATATGGAACAGTGGAATCAGACTGGGAGTCATTCTTTTCGCCTTATCGATTTGCGTGAGCCAAAGCAGTAGATGCTTTTTTTTGCAACAGTCGGGCTCATTAATTGTGCAAGCTGCTGAGACAGACTGGCTAAAGCGTGTCATCAGTCAGAATGCACTTTCAATGAAGTCGTGCCAGCTTGCCAAAATAAGCTTGGATTTCATCATGTTCGAGGTTAAAGATTACAGCTTATGCTGTAGTCTTTTTTTGTCATTGTAGCCAAGCTTGCTGTTAAATTAAATATGGGTTTTTATGCAATCTATGGTTATTGTCCCTGTTGGAGTCTTGTGGGGATTGCAGCAAGAACCTTTTTGAAATCAGAAATCTTAAGTTAAAAGTATAGACGATGCAGATTGGAAAAAGTTTCGCATGATCAAAGAAAGATTATCGCTACTCATTGAATAGGTAAAATGATCGTAACGATTGCTTTTGGAAACTACACGACTTGTGGGACAACTGCATAATTGTTATAGTGATAATACAAATGGATAGTGAATAAATGAGATATGGACATGAAGCACATGCTCCGACGACTAGTCGGTGGGCATGTGCTTTTTTGCGTTTCGGGACATGGAGAATGAGGGAGGAGAGCAGATGAAGGTTGGGTTGTATGTGTGCCGAGTGAAAGAAGAGTGGAAGATGGTGCTGTCACTGGATGTCCGAGCGGATGTGGCGTGGTGGCTTGAGGGGGTGAGCGGACAGCGGGTTTCGCGATGGTTGATGTTAGGCAGGGAGTTACCTTTAAGTCAGGCATCGTGGATGGTAGAGAATTTTGAGGTGGAGCGAGGTATGGATCAGTGGGGAGAGGAGCATTGGCAGGTGTATATACAGCGGAAACTGGAAAAGTACGAGAGGGCTTCCGGGGAACTGGAGGCTAGGGGGGAGATGGCGGGCAAAGCGGGGATTACTGCGGAAAGAGGCGCGGAGGTGGGCGGGATGCCAGAGTCGTATCCCGCCGGGGAGTGGGCTCAGCTTGAGCGGGGCGCGGCCCTGCTAGCTGAGCGGCTTCGCGGCCGCCAATTGCTGGCGGCCGAGGCAGAGGCGCTGCTGGCGGACACATCGCCGCAGCTTGCCTCGGTTTGGCGCGCGGCTGCGCAGCTCGCGCACCTGCGTGGGCGGCTGAGCATAGCAGCCGCCCTGGAAGGGCCTGCCACGCGGCGGCAACGCCTCGCGTGGCTTGGTCGCGCGCACAGCGCGCCCCGCTGCCGCCGATGCGGCAGCTTTGCCGGGCAGCGCGTGCCCTGCGCTGCCTGCGGCCTGGCGGCGTGCGCCTACTGCGAGGCTTGCCTCGCGCTGGGGCGCAGCCGTGCCTGTGCGCTGCTGCTGCGCAGCGCAGTGCCTTGGGGCGTGCCACGTGGTGCATCGCAGCGTGGCATGGCCGTTGTCCCCACCGAGGGCGGACTTGCCCGGTGGGGGCTTAGCCCTGCGCAGAGCGCGGCGGCTGCCGCGGCGCTGGCGTTTTTGGCCCAGCCATCCGCAGGGGATGGGCCGGGGCGGTTTTTGCTGTGGGCCGTGACCGGGGCCGGCAAGACGGAAATGATTTTCCCTTTGCTCCAATACATATTGGAGCGCGGTGGACGAGCGCTTGTGGCTACGCCGCGCCGGGATGTCGTGCTGGAACTTGCCCCTCGTTTGGCGAAAGCATTCCCTGGCATCTCGCTCGCTACGCTATACGGAGGCAGCACCGAACGCTGGAAAGACGCGCAGCTCACACTCGCCACCACACATCAACTGATGCGTTTTTACCAGGCATTCGATCTGGTCATTATCGATGAGCTCGACGCATTTCCTTATCATAATGATCCCATGCTCGCTCATGCGGCGGCGTCCTCATGCAAGCCTGATGGCCATTTTGTGTACTTGTCCGCTACGCCACCAGCTAGGCTACAGCGGGAAGCAGCGCAAGGGAAACTCACTCACGCCAAAGTCCCGGTCCGCTTCCACCGTCATCCTTTACCAGTACCGCGTTTACTGAAAATGCTTACCGTCGCCGAGTGTATTCGGAAGCGAGAGCTGCCCGCCACACTAAAAAAGAGCATTCAAACCTCCTTGCTACGGGATGCACAGGTATTTGTTTTTGTGACACGGATCGCTCAGATTGAGGCATTTGTAAATCTCATGCGTCGCATGTTTCCACAAATCCATATCGAAGGAACATCATCCCAAGATCCGGATCGGGCGAGCAAAGTTATTGCTTTTCGTGAACGGACCATACGTTTGCTCGTGACCACCACTATCTTGGAGCGGGGCGTCACCATTCCACGTAGCGATGTATTTATTTTGGATGCGGATAATGGTCTCTTTGACGAAGCTTCTCTGGTACAGATGGCGGGTAGAGCGGGTCGATCTATGGATGATCCAGCAGGAAGAGTCGTCTTCGCATCATCCCGTCGTACGCGTTCCCAGGTGAAAGCGGTGGCCCAGATCCAAAAAATGAACACCATCGCAAAACGCAAAGGCTACCTTCACCCGCCAACACACCAATAGATACTGAGGGAGGCAACAACCTAATGTCGAACTGGCTAAGCAGCATAACAGACCACGTGCACCAACTCACCCATCGCCTGCATGGATTGCTCGCTCCACCCGGAGCGACTTGTCTAACCTGTGGTACACGAGCGATATTGTCTCCGATCTACCCGGGCATCTGTCCGCGTTGTGTGCAGCAAATTCCATGGATTCGTTCCATTCGCTGTCTGCGTTGTGGTCGAGGGATCGGCTGCCCGGACTGCGTCCGCCCACACATGCAAAACCGTTCTTTCATATGCAACCGCAGCGCCGTCCAGTATAACGCTTTAATGAAGGAATGGATTGGGATGTACAAATTCAGAGGCCACGAGCGCTACGCTCCACTGTTAACGGCTCTTACTGTTCAAGCATTTCAAGCAATGAGTGAAGAATTCAACCCTGTTTTGGCAAAAGAAACCCTGGCCCCCGCGGCTCATCCCGCCACGCCTGCTCAATACCAGGTGGCTGCTGGTTCACACCCACCTGGCTCGAGCGCGACAACAAACGCACTCGTTCACCGAAATAACGGGCGCGTAACAGCGCCCACGCCCGTTCACTTACCTACCGCGTTAGCGCCTGTGCATATACACGCGCAACACAACAGCCACAGCTCAGACGCGTACTATACGCACGCTCCTACCGGAGCAGCGACCCTCAGCCGCCAGTCGCTGCTCCAAAACAACAAGCCGCGATGGCGGCCAGACGCGGTGACCTATGTCCCCGTCAGCAACGAACGCCTTGCCGAGCGCGGCTTCAACCAGGCCGAGCGGCTCGCAGCAGGACTTGCCGCAGCCGTCCGCCTACCTGTAGTTGATCTGCTGCAGCGTCGGATCAACACCACCAAACAAAGCTTCAAAACACGCGGCGAGCGTATTCAGACCATGCAAGATGCATTTGCAATGCAGCCGGATGGACTGGAGTTGATATATGACCTCTATCAAGCCAACTCTCAATTCGCGCAAAAGGAGATGCATTCACAGCCAGCTAATTCATCTACGATTGGACAAGGAGCCTCTTCGAATTTCAGACCAACAAAACAAGGTTGGGAAATTGGTCCCTTACGCTTGCTGATGCTTGATGATATTTACACAACCGGTAGCACCTTGGATGCTTGCGGACAGGTGATCCTGAACGCTGGATATTCTATTAACCTTCCAATAGAGATTTACACGCTGACTTTGGCCAGATCCTGACCGTAATATGAATATTACTTAATAAATGGCTATCATACTCAAATTATATGATGATAATAATTAATATCTTTTATATAGAAAAGAGAAAGTACGTTCTTGTATGTACAGCGTTATCACTATTATGGATTTTTATATATACATCTATAATTTGTATATTGGTTGTTTGACGAAATTATGAATATGAATTATACAAGAATATTTTTACATGTAAAAAAGAGGAATTGGTTCTGCTGTGTAGAATAGATAGTTCTGCCGTTCACCATAGGTGACAGCACAGGGAGTGGCACAACATATCTTTTGAAGGAGAGAACAACGGTGGGTGCAGGAAAAAGAAAAAATAGGTTTTACTTATGGACCGTCCGTTTACTGGTGCTAATGCTGGTATTCGGACAGTTTGGCGTGTACGGGGGGAACCGTGCTGATGCCGCAACGAGTAATGGTATTGTTTCATCAAGTAATGATTATCAATATGTAATGACGAATAACAACGGTAAATTACAGGTGAACCAGAGAGATGTTAATCTCAGTTGGGTTAGATCCTACAATATTTCAACAACAGGTTACTCTTTTACAAGAAGGCAGTCCATCTTGGGATTTACCAGTGATATTACGAATATAAGCTTCGGCTCGTATACATCCAAGTATACTGGACAGATCGACAATGCATTTCTTATTGATCTAAGTAAGGTTCGTGATTACTTCACTGAGATGACGTATAGACAATCCGGCATGGAAGTGGGGCAATGGACTATCTCGAACTATAATGTTCTGGGTCAACTTACACCGGTTGATGTATACAATTATGATGTTAGGCAGTTAAGTTTGGTCGTTAATGCGGATACGGGAGAGGTAGTGGACTTCTATTCTGAACTGAACCCGTATTATACACGCAAAGCGGAACCGGCCTCTTTTACCAAACAGTTAGTAGACCCGGTGACGATTAGCAACATCCCTTCTATTCCGGCTGGGGTCACAGGAAAACAAAGTGAAAATACAGTTAACTTGAAATGGCAGCATGCACAGCAGGCCGTGCAATATGAAATTGAGGAGAATGGAATCATTAAGGGGCCTTACTATGGGACAACCTTTGACAGCAATTCACTATTGCCTGATACGTTGTATTCCTATAGAGTACGTTCTCTAAATTCAATAGGTACAAGTGAATGGAGCCCTTTGTATGAGATCAAAACCTTGCTCCAACAACCGATGATTTCGGCAAGCTCCCAGGAAGGTAAAAATATTATCCAATGGAATGCGGTTGACCAAGCTACTCATTATCAATTAAAAATTGATGATGAGCAGCCTATCGAGCTTGGCCATGTGACATCGTATGAGCATGAGGGTCTCGCAGCAAATTCAAGTCATACGTACACGCTAAAAGTGCTGTCCTCCAACAATGAGAGCGATTGGAGTAAAACAATAACGCAACTGGTCGTTCCGGACTCCGTCAGTGGTTTGAAAGTAACAGAAGCAACATTTAATAAAGTTGCACTATCATGGACCGCTGTAAAAGGTGCAACGGGTTACGATTTGGAGATTGACGGTAATATCGTGGCTGTGACTGGTACCACATATAGCAAAACAGGACTCATTCCTAATACAGAACATACTTTCCGCTTAAGACCAAAAAATACAGGCGGGGCAGGCAGTTGGTCTGATCTGTTAACCGTGTCAACTCAATTGAGCACACCTGTATTAAAATCAAGTCCTTCACAGGAAGAAATTATTCTCGTTTGGCCTTCTATTGAGGGGGCTACTTCATATGAAGTAGAAGCTGATGGAGTAATCGCTGGTATTGTTGTAGATCCGACATTTACGCATACCGGACTCACACCAGGTACAGCTCATAAATACCGTGTGCGTGCTTTGACAGATACCAATACAAGTGCGTGGACAGCCGTACTGAGTCAAAATACGCTACCAGGTTCTGTTGCAGGACTAACAGTGAACTCTGTAACCAATGCGGCTATAGCGTTAAAATGGACAACTGTAACTGGAGCCACTGGATACGATCTTGAAATCGACGGTACGGTTGTCTCTGTCACCGGCGTTGCCTACACGAAGAGTGGTCTTGCAGCCAACACAGATCACACCTTCCGCATCCGGTCGAAGAATGCTGCCGGTGTAGGAGCATGGAGTGATTTGATTAGCGGAACCACATTATTAAATACACCAGTTTTGAAAGCCGCATCGGAAGAAACGGCTATTAATCTGACATGGGCAGAAATCGCTGACGCTACGAAATATGAAGTAGAGGCTGATGGTGTGGTAGTAGCGACAGTGAACGAACCTTCGTACACGCACAACAACTTGCTGGCAGGAACAGCACATAAATATCGCGTACGTGCTCTGACTGACACCAACACAAGTGCGTGGACAGCCATTTTGACGCAAAGCACAATTCCAACTTCCGTGAGCGGACTGACTATTAGCTCGGTAACGAACGCAGCAATAGCTTTGAAATGGAACGCGGTAACTGGAGCTACGGGATATGACCTAGAGATTGATGGCACGTTAGTATCCACTACTGCTACTGCTTACACGAAGAGTGGTCTCGCAGCAAATACAGATCACACCTTCCGCATCCGTTCTAAGAATGCCGCTGGAGTAGGAACATGGAGTGATTTAATTAGCGGAACCACACAATTGAACACACCTGTATTGAAAGCGACATCGGAAGAAACGGCTATTAATCTGACATGGGCAGAAATCGCGGACGCTACGAAATATGAAGTAGAGGCTGATGGTGTGGTAGTGGCGACCGTGAACGAACCATCGTATACGCACAGCAGCTTGCTCGCAGGAACAGCGCATAAATATCGCGTACGTGCTCTGACCGATATTAACACAAGCGCGTGGACAGCCATTTTGACGCAAAGCACAATTCCAGCTTCCGTGAGCGGATTGACTATTAGCTCGGTAACGAATGCAGCAATAGCTTTGAAATGGAATGCAGTAACCGGAGCGACTGGTTACGATTTGGAGATCGACGGAACAGTTGTCGCTGTCACGGGCGTTGCCTACACGAAGAGTGGTCTCGCAGCAAACACAGATCACACCTTCCGCATCCGTTCCAAGAATGCCGCTGGCGTAGGAACATGGAGTGATTTGATTAGTGGGACAACGCAACTAAACACTCCAGTATTGAAAGCAACGTCCGAAGAAACAGTTGTCAACCTGACGTGGGCAGAAATCGCCGACGCTACAAAATATGAAGTAGAAGCTGATGGAGTGGTAGTAGCGACCGTGAACGAGCCTTCGTACACGCACAGCAGCTTGCTCGCAGGAACAGCCCATAAATATCGCGTACGTGCTCTGACCGATACCAATACAAGTGCGTGGACAGCTATTTTGACGCAAAGCACAATCCCGGCATCCGTGAGCGGATTGATTATTACCTCGGTAACAAATACAGCAATAGCTTTAAAATGGAATGCAGTAACTGGAGCAACGGGTTATGATCTGGAAATTGATGGTGTATTAGTATCCACTACAGCTGCTGGCTACACGAAGAGTGGTCTCGCAGCCAATACAGATCACACCTTCCGCATTCGCTCGAAGAATGCCGCGGGAGTAGGAACATGGAGTGATTTGATCAACGGAACGACGCAATTGAACACCCCAGTGTTGAAAGCGACATCGGAAGAAACGACTATTAATCTGACATGGGCAGAAATCGCCGATGCTACGAAATATGAAGTAGAAGCCGATGGTGTGGTCGTGGAGACAGTGAGCGAACCTTCATACACGCACAGCAGTCTGCTCGCAGGGACAGCACATAAATATCGTGTACGGGCTTTGACCAAGACCAACACAAGTGCATGGACAGCGATTTTAACGCAAAGCACAATTCCAGCGTCCGTGAGCGGATTGACTATTTCCTCGGTAACAAATACAGCAATAGCTTTAAAATGGAATGCAGTAACTGGAGCTACTGGTTACGATCTAGAGATTGATGGTGTATTAGTATCCACTACAGCTGCTGCCTACACGAAAAATGGTCTTGCAGCCAACACAGATCACACCTTCCGCGTTCGCTCGAAGAATGCCGCGGGAGTAGGAACATGGAGTGATTTGATCAACGGAACGACGCAATTGAACACTCCAGTATTAAAAGCCACATCGGAAGAAACGGCTATCAACCTGACATGGGCAGAAATCGCCGACGCTACGAAATATGAAGTGGAAGCTGATGGAGCGGTAGTATCGACAGTGAACGAACCTTCGTATAAGCACAGCAGCTTGCTGGCAGGAACAGCACATAAATATCGTGTTCGTGCTTTGACAGACACCAATACGAGTGCATGGACAGCCATTTTGACACAAAGCACAATCCCGGCTTCCGTTGCCGGATTGTCTGTTAACTCCGTAACGAATGCAGCAATAGCATTGAAATGGAACGCAGTAACCGGAGCAACTGGTTATGATCTGGAAATCGACGGTACAGTTGTCGCTGTTACTGGCGCTGCCTACACGAAGAGTGGTCTCGCAGCCAATACAGATCACACCTTCCGCATTCGTTCCAAGAATGCCGCGGGAGTAGGAACATGGAGTGATTTGATCAACGGAACGACGCAATTGAACACTCCAGTGTTGAAAGCGACATCGGAGGAAACGGCTATTAACCTGACATGGGCAGCAATCACCGACGCTACGAAATATGAAATGGAAGCCGATGGTGTGGTAGTAGCGACAGTGAACGAGCTTTCGTACACACACAGTAGTCTGCTCGGAGGTACAGCACATAAATATCGCGTACGTGCTTTGACGGATACTAATACGAGTGCATGGACAGCCATTTTGACACAAAGCACAATCCCAGCTTCCGTTACTGGATTTACCGTAAACTCCGTAACCAATACGGCTATCGCCCTGAAATGGAACGCAGTAACCGGAGCTACGGGATACGATCTGGAGATCGACGGTACAATCGTCGCTGTTACAGGCGTTGCCTACACGAAGAGTGGTCTTGCAGCCAATACAGATCACACCTTCCGCATTCGTTCCAAGAACGCCGCTGGCGTAGGAACATGGAGTGATTTGATCAGCGGAACCACACAATTGAGCACTCCGGTATTAAAAGGAACTTCAGACAGAACGGGTATTGTATTAACATGGGATGCAGTGAACGGTGCCTCTTCATATGAAATTGAAGCAGATGGTCAAATCGTAGCGACTATAAATGATACAACCTTTGTTCATTCCGATTTGCTTCCATCAAGCCTTCATAAATATCGCATTCGTGCACTGAACGATCAAAATATAAGTGCATGGACTTCTGTACTAAGCATCAAAACATTGAATTAAGGATTTAGATCAGGGGTATAGGTTGCGCATACATGCACCCTATACCCCTTTTTTATTCGCAAAGAGGCTATGGACTTGAAGTGAGAAAATAAGGTAATGTATAGTTATTATCCATTCGGAAGAGGAAGTTTGAGAGGGGCGTTTTAGCGATGAATCTGGGTAATTGTCCGCGTTGTGGAAAATTATATGCGTTGAATTTTCGGGATGTGTGCTCGAACTGTATCAAGGAAATTGAACTGGAATACCAGACTTGTGTGGAATATCTGCGCGAAAACAAGGGCACTAACATACAGGAACTATCTGATGCAACAGACGTTTCAATTAAAAATATTACCAAGTTCATTCGTGAGGGACGTATTTCCATCGAAAACGCCCCAAATATGATGTATCCTTGTGAAGTGTGCGGAACCCTGATTCGTGATGGCCATATGTGCGACTCTTGCCGGAATCGTTTGACGAAAGATTTGGCTGGAGCGGCTAGAGAAGTAGGTCAGAAGGATAACGGCAGCATAGGCGGACGAACCTATAATGCTGTCGACAAACTACGGGATCTATAGGAACGAGGGCTTAAATACAAGTTTTGCTATAACAAATGTTTTGGAACGTACCGATAAACTTATTAAAGATTATCGGTTTTTTTTATTATCCTAATCGTTCGAGAACATAAAGATAATGTTAAAAATCCTAAGGTGGAAGGAAGTGCAATTCGTATGAAAATCAATGAACCGAGTAGAATTGGTGCAATCAATTCATATCAGAGGAACGTTGAATCCAATCAGCAGGCTGATGCCAAAAAGAGCCGCCGTAAGGACGAGGTATCCATTTCTCCGGAGGCGATGAAGATGCTTGAGGAACAAGGTCGTACACAGGATGCAGGACGTATACAACGGATACAGGAACTGAAAGAACAGGTAAGTTCGGGAACTTACCAAGTGGACAGCAGCAAGCTTGCTGACAAGTTACTGCCGTACTTTAAGTCTTTTGATAAGGAATAGGTGATCACGTAATGGCAGCACTGGACAGATTAATTGCAGTTTTGCAGCAAATGGAACAAAGTCACCGCGAGATGCTGGCACTCAGCGAGATCAAGAGACAGGTTATTGTCAAAAACGATGTGGATCAACTCATTGCTGTAATGAATAAGGAATCCAAGTTTATGAAACAGCAGGAGCCACTTGAGAGCGAACGACTGAGTGCAGTTCATGAACTGCTTCAGGAGCGGGGCATCAAGTCGATGCTTAACCTGAATATCACAGAGATCTCCAAGCTGATCTTTGATCCGGCTGATAAACAGCGATTGCTTGAAGTCCAGAAGAAGCTAGCGGGAACATTGCAGGAATTGAAAGAAATTAATCAATTGAATCAAAAACTGATCGAGCAATCATTGATGTTTATTGATCTCTCAATGGACATATTTGCTTCTCGGCCGGAACAGGATGCCACATATCAGCATCCTGCTGATAAGAACGGTAATCCAGGGCGAATTGGTCTTTTTGATACACGTGCCTGATTAATTAGGGGGAAACAAGGTGACATCTACTTTTCATTCAATCGAAACGGCTAAACGCAGCTTGTTCACACAGACGACAGCGCTTAGCACAACTGGACATAACGTGGCAAATGCCAACACGGAAGGGTACTCCCGGCAAACGGTAAACATGAAGGCGTCTATTCCTATGGAGCCGTTTGCATTTTTGCACAGTACAACACCAGGACAACTCGGAACAGGCGTGGAGTTTGATTCTATCACCCGTGTGCGTGAGAAATTCCTAGATGACCAATACCGTAATGAAAACACCAACTTCGGGAGTTGGTCCATTCAGCGTGATACCCTTGAGAAGCTTGAAGCCATTGTAAATGAACCATCCGATACCGGATTCCGGACAGTTATGGATAACTTCTATAAATCATGGTCCGATCTGAGCAAAAATCCGGAGGATGTTACTGCTCGTCGAATCGTAAAAGAGACAACACTTGCCTTGACAGATGCGATGAATCAGATAAGTCGTCAGTTGGGTGCACTCAGTGAGGATCTGGACAGTAACATCTCTGTGAAAAGTAGTGAAATTCAAGGCTACCTGGGTAACATTGCTAACCTGAATAGTTCGATCGTTAAGATCGAATCGCTCGGCGACAATGCCAACGATTTGCGTGACCAGCGTGACCTGATGGCGGACAAGCTGTCCAAAATTATGAATATTACCGTTACCGACTCACCACAAGGATACTCCATTCAGATGAATGGACAAGCGCTGGTTACGGGTGGGGCAGTCCAGGCTGTCGTTGACCCAGCTTACCTCAATGCGGCTTACGCAGCAGGTAATCTTACTAACGGCGAAGTACACGGTATGATTAAATCCAGAGATACATTGGTCAGTGACTACCAGAAACAAATGGATGACCTGGCTAATACGCTTGCCAACGGAGATATTGAGATCACGCTTCCTGCCGGTTCTGTTTTGCCAGATAATACTGTCCTGGGTGGTGTTACATATACTGGTGCGGCGCGGACATTGGCTACAGATCTGAAGGTAACGGTCAAAGGATTGAACGGGCTGCATCAGCTTGGGTACAGTATGGACGGAACCAATTCACCAGGAGTGCCGTTCTTTACAGCAGCTGGTGGTGGGACTGCGATTACAGCTGGAAATATCTCATTGAATGCGGAAATTCTGGCTGATCCGAACAAGATTGCTACTTCTTTGCGTACTACGGATGCGTCTGGCACAGAGACTGTAATCAAAGGAAACAATACACTTGCCATTTTACTTGCTAACCTTAAGGACACACCGATGAAATCAGCAGATGGTTTACGTAATGCAACGATTGGTGCACAGTTTAGTGCGATTGTTGGACAACTCGGGGTTCAGTCCCAAGAAGCTGCACGTCAGACGTCTAACTCTGAGTTTCTTGTAGAGCAAGTAGACACGCGTCGCCAGTCGGTGAGTGGTGTGTCATTGGATGAAGAAATGACCAATATGGTTAAATTCCAGCACGCCTATAGCGCATCAGCGCGTTTTATGACTACATTTGATCAACTGCTTGATAAATTAATTAACTCTACTGGTGTAGTAGGCAGATAGTTAAGGAAGGAGTAAGCATCTATTATGAGAATTACGAATAATATGTTGAGTTCGCAACTGCTTTTGAACTTGAACCGGAATGCGCAACAGATGAATAATACACAAACCCAGTTGGCAACAGGTCGGAAAATCAACAAACCTTCAGATGATCCAGTAGGTATCACGTACTCCCTTCGTTATCGAGCTGAGTTGTCTTCTAATGAGCAGTATCAGAAAAATGTAGACAGTGCCGTATCATGGCTTGATTTTAATGATACTGTCATGAATCAAGCTGGAAGTGTAATTCAGCGTCTTCGTGAATTGACAGTAAATGCATCGACGGGAACAAATCCTCAATCTGCATTGGATAGTATAAATGAAGAGGTACAACAGCTAAAGGAACAGCTTGTCGATATATCCAACAGTAAGCTGAACGGTAAATACATTTTCAACGGTGAGACATATGATGTTAAGCCATATGACTTTCCTACCAATGCAGATGGCTCATTCGACACAACAAATGCTGCTTCTGTTATAACGGATAAAGGTAAGATTAACTTTATTGTTGGTGAGAGTGTACAATTGCCAATTAACGTGGATGGTAATGAAGTGTTTGGTACAGGTACAGAAGATGATAATTTATTTGTTATTATGAATACAATTATGAAAGCATTATCGGATGGCGACCAGAAGGAACTTTCAAATCAACTTGATAACATTGACAGTCGGATGGACAAAATGCTTGCGATTCGCTCTGAGATTGGTGCGAAGACGAATCGGGTTGATCTGATGATGGGAAGATTGGATGATCTAGGCATTAACTTAACTGATCTACAATCAAAGGTTGAGGATGCAGATTATGCAGAGTTAGCTATGCAATCCAAAATTCAGGAAAACATCTACAATGCTTCTTTGTCCGCGGGTGCAAAAATCATCTCTCCATCTTTGGTGGATTTCCTTAGATAAAAGGGGGATCTAACTCATGAAGACTCTTCCTGTAGTTCAGATTAGAACTACACCTTCTATTCTAAATATGGATACTAATCCTGGTCAGTACTCTATTCGTCAGCCTAAGGCAGAAATTCAGCTAAACACCAGGCCTGCCAAGCTAACTGTGGAGAGTCATCCAATCACTCTTCATGTAGATCAGAGCAAGGCCTTCTCTGCCTACAATGGTGGCAATATGATTGACATGAATGCCCGAATCTACTCGGGCATTCAACAGCAGTTTTTGCAAAACATGGCTGAACGTGTTCAACAGGGAAATCAGTTAGCTGCTATTCATAAACCGAGCAATACGATATCTAATATTATTGGTATGGACTGGCAACCAAAGTCTTTTCCAGAAACAAGGACTCCCGCATCATTTGATAATGTAGATATTCAAATTGAGACGAGACCGCCAGACATTAGTTATGAACCAGCTGTCTCCGAAATGAACGTTATTGTTAATAAACCGGAAATTGAGTATCAACGAGGTAAGTTGGATATCTATGTGAAACAGTATGCATCAGTTCAATACACTCCACCTGCCATAGATGTGGGGTTATGAGTTATAATGTAGAGCTATAGACGGTCTCGGATGCAGCCCTCTATGGCTCTTTTTGTATATATTATTAATCGCCAAGGAGGCGTTCGTTATTATTATTCATACAAGTACGTGGGGAGATGTAGAGGTTAGTGGGGAAGATGTATATCAGTTTCCAAAAGGTTTGCCTGGATTTGAGGAAGAGACGGAGTTTGCTATAATTCCATGGGAGGGAACGCCGTTCAGTTATTTACAGTCTGTGCGAGAACCGGATTTATCGTTCTTGTTGGTAAGTCCATTTACGTTTGTGCCCGATTATAGTTTTGAGCTGAGCGAGGTAGACAAGGAAGAGTTGGGAATCATTGATCAAGTATCGGTGTACTCCATGGTTACGATCCATTCCCAAACGAATAAATCTACAATGAATCTTCTTGCACCTATTGTGCTTAATCCCGTAAATCGTGTGGGTAAGCAAGTTGTACTCCATCAATCCAGCTATGAGACACGTCATCTCATATGGGAAGAAGATGAAGCGAAATCAGTGAAGGGTGGAGTCTGACATGCTGGTACTATCACGAAAAAAGGGTGAGTCCATCATCATTCAGGATCACATTGAGGTGACTGTACTTGCCGTAGAGGGTGATACGGTACGAATAGGTATCTCTGCACCCAAGCATATTGATATATATCGGCAGGAGATATATGCATCGATCCAAGAAGCGAACCGTGAGTCTGCAACACCTCTAGCAGTAAATGTCGAAGCGTTTATGGAACGTTTGCGGAACGATAGTACTAAAAAAGAATAAAAAAATTCCAATTTGCTATAAACAGTTGCTCCTCTCCTGTCGATATATTATTTAGACGCTGCTTCGGCAGGGCGGCCGACCTTAATGTCGCGGCGTTTACCACAAGGATGTGGAACTAACTTATTTTCAGGGAGGAAATATCAAATGATTATTAACCACAATATTGCGGCGTTGAACACTCACCGTCAACTGTCTACAAACACTACTAACACTAACAAAAACATCGAGAAATTGTCTTCCGGTCTTCGCATCAACCGTGCTGGTGACGATGCTGCAGGTCTGGCAATTTCCGAAAAAATGCGCGGCCAAATCCGTGGTTTGGATCAAGCATCCCGTAACTCGCAAGATGGTATCTCTTTGATCCAAACTGCTGAGGGTGCATTGAACGAAACTCACTCCATCCTGCAACGTATGCGTGAACTCGCAGTTCAATCCGGTAACGATACAAATACTGCTGGCGACCGTAAAAACCTGCAAGATGAGATGAACCAGTTGAATGAGGAAATCGATCGCATTCAATCCACTACCCAATTCAATACCAAGAACCTTCTTGACGGTTCCATGGGTCAAGCTGTTAACAGCGCTGTTGCAAATGTTAATACTAACAGTGCATTGAAAAATAGTGCGGGTGCTGCACTTACTGCTGGGACAACAACTTTGGTTAGTGCTACAGATAGAAATGGTAATAATCTTGGAATCACCAAAGGTGACGAAATTACAGTTTCTTATGTAAAAGATGGAACTACTGTAACTAACAAAATCACTGTAACTTCTACTACTACTTTGGCTAATCTGGGTAACACATCAAGTGGCGGTGCGGATGCTAACTTGGCGCTCACTGTTTCCTCAGGCAATGTTCTAGTTACTGCAGCTAATGATGGATCAACAGGAGCAATCAATGGTTTGACAATTTCTGTGAAAGATACTGGCGGTAATATTCGTACATCTGCTACTAACGCGTTGTCCTCGTTCAACGAAACAACAGCTGCAGCTAATGTCCGTACAGATGGAACTGCAACATTCCAAATCGGTGCAAATACAGGCCAAACAATGAATTTGTCTATTGAAGATATGGGATCGTCCGCTCTGGGTGTGAAGGGGCTGCAAATTTCCACTCAATCTCAAGCAACTGTAGCAATCAAAGTTATTGATGTGGCTACTCAAAAAGTATCCAGTGAACGCTCGAAACTGGGGGCAGTTCAAAACCGTCTGGAGCACACGATCAACAACTTGGGAACTGCTTCTGAGAATCTGACTGCAGCTGAATCCCGTATCCGTGACGTTGACATGGCAAAGGAAATGATGGAACAAACAAAAAACAACATCTTGGCTCAAGCTTCTCAAGCGATGCTTGCTCAAGCAAATCAACAACCACAAGGTGTTCTACAATTGCTCAGATAATAAGTTTCCAAAAAAAAGGTTTTCCGCCCCACTCATGTGGGGCTTTCTTTTTAGAGAACACGCTATTTGTGATTAAGAGTAAAAGGGGGATACATGTTTTGCAATTACTAGATAACAACATCAGGCTTCTATCCAACAATAGCTTGCATTGGATTGGTGAACCTGATAACGAGTGTTCTTTTCGTTTTTTTGAAGAAAATCACGAAAAAGGTGATTTGATTGAGGTTAATAATAAAGTAATATATTTGGGCCAAAATGTAGACATGGAAAGTATACCTAATCCGAACAAAAAAGAACTGATTTTCGCTATGGGAATTTATTCCACATTGGAGCTGGAATACCTGATTCAAACTATGAGCAAAGAGTCATTTCTAGTGATCGTAGAGCCGAACTGCTCATTTTTTAATTACGTTTTGAGGGAGAAAGACCTGTCTTTCTTTGCATCTCCGAACGTAATTCTTTTTGCTGATGATTTGAGTAACTTGCCTATGTTTTTAGATAAGTTATTCTCAACTAGCCTTATATTTTATTTGAAAAATATTAGATTCTATTATACTTCCTACTATCGGGAACATGATGTTGATTCTTGTCTTTCACTGGTTAGACAGATCAAAGAAATATCTAAATATAGAACCACGTTATACGGGAATTCAGTGGAAGATAGTCTGATGGGCTTTGAGCACAATATGAAAAATGTAAGACATCTAGTTCGCTCAAGAGATACAGCGCAGATGAGGAATTTGTTCAAAGATGTGCCAGCTATTGTTGTAGCTGCAGGTCCATCATTAAACAAGAACATACAATACCTTAAACAATTCAAACATAAGGCAGTAATAATTGCAGTAGATACCATAGCTGAGCGTTTATGCGATGAGGGTATTATTCCTGATTTCATCTGTTCCATTGAGCGGGGAGAACTAACATACACGTACTTCTATAAAAACAAGAGCTACCCCTCAGAAGTAACGTTAGTTGCTCCGCTGCTGCTATATCCGGAAATTTTTGAAGAATTCAGTAATAATATATGTATACCTATAAGAGACAATGTAGGTGAATATGTGTGGTTGAAGGATGTTATGGGGCTAAAGGGAGATAACTCCATTAGTATTGGACAGTCCTGCGCTCATGTAGCGTTTGGACTAGCTGCTCATTTGGGAGCCTTTCCTATCGTTCTTGTCGGGCAAGATTTGGCTTATGGTAACTCTCCAAATGAAACTCATGCTAGCAATACGATTTATGATAGCAATCCAGTAGCTTCCATGGATCAGAAGATCACAACAGAGGGCTACTATGGTGGTGAAGTGCATACTACAGAGATATGGAATGCATTTCGTAGTTGGTTCGAATCGGAGATATTCAATAAACAACTTCAAGTAATAAATGCAACTGAAGGCGGAGCTAAAATAAATCATACCATACCAATGAAACTAATTGATTTTTATGAAGAATACTTTCGATTGGGAAGAGAGTCTATTTGTGTACATGAGGAAATTCGACAAATACAAAATTATCCTTTGAGTCTAAGTCAAATGGTCTTGAATCTTAGTTCAGAGCTGGGCCATTTTAAAGATTTAAAAATGAGACTTAAGAAGCAACATGTTTTATTGCAAGGGATTAAACTAAGAGAAAACGAGTCTGTTGAAAAGTTGCTGAAAGCATTGAAAAAATTAGAGAAAACGGATTCTTTATTCAATGAATTGATGGGACATATGTTGTTGCGTCACAATCTTCAAGCCTTGCTAATAACAAGTATATGGAACCTGTTTGAAATCGAACAAGTATTATCAACGGAGAATCTGCGGAAGAATAAAGAAATACAATTGGGATTTCTTGAGATTAGTATAGTTGTGTTGAGCAAGATAACGGAAACGATGGAATCAACCCTAGCTGAATTGCAGGATAAAATGTCTGCTATTGTCTAAAGAATTTGCAAGTGAAACCGATAATAAGTTAATAATCCTTTGTTTTGGAGGCTTAATTCAATGAATATAGAGTTGTCATTATCAACGCAAAGTTCCCTATCAAGACAACGTGTACAAGAGTATTCTAACAACGCTGACAATTATAAAGAGATGAATTCTTCAGAAAATCAGGTTAAGCTGTCCACTGTAGCAGATGAACAACTGGTGAAAACGATCGAACGTGCGATTAAGTCACTACAGGGACCACAGACTTCATTAGAGATAAGTATTCACGAAAAAACACATGATATTATGGTGAAAGTATTAAACAGAGAAACTGGAGAGTTAATTCGTGAGATCCCACCTGAAAAAACATTAGATTTAGTAGCTAAAATGATGGAGATTGCCGGTATTCTTATTGATGAAAAAATCTGAATCTAAGGGGGAAAAACGATTATGGTAACTCGTATTAATGGTTTTTCAGGTATGGATATAGATAGTCTTGTGAAAAGTATGATGACTGCAAAACGTGCTTCATATGATAAAATTACCCAAAATAAACAACTGGTAGAGTGGAAACGAGACAGTTATCGTGAGATAAATAGCAAGCTCTATGATTTCCGTTATAATAAATTAACGGATAAGTATGGTAAAGACTCAGCACTAAATGCGAATAAGGCTGTTATTACGGGGAATAAGGATGCTCTTAAAGCAGAGGCGACTGCTGATGCTAATGGGATTGATATGAAAGTTCAAATATCAAAACTTGCAACAAGTGCTACCGTGCAAACTACAGGTACGGATAAGATTTACAAAGGTACTTCTACTCTTGCAGAAGTTGATGGTGTTGATTTGGCAGGGATGAGTGAAACTGATCGTAAGGATTATCTTGATAAAGGTTTCGATCTAATCATCAATGGTGTAAGCTTCAAAGATGATAATGGAAAGCCATTATTCAATGGCCTTACATCAATTTCAAGTATGATTTCTACAATTAACTCTAATACCAAAGCGAATGTCAATGCAAGTTATGACGAATTAACAGGTCAGTTGATCATTCGTTCTAAGACGAGTGGTCCTGCCGGTAAGGTGGACATCGGAGCGAATACTGGTACTAATTCTGTTGTTAATTTATTTGGTGGTACACCAACTGACAAAGCAGTTATTGAGACCAATGGCGCAGGTTCAGGTTTTTCGGGAAGCACTAAATTGTCTGCACTTACAGGAGCCACTGAACCTTTTTCTCTCAAAATTAACAATGAAACTTTTAGCTTTGCAGGTTCTGACTCTATTGATGATGTTATAGCAGAGGTGTCAGCTCGTGCAGGTGCGAATACAACAGCAAGTTTTGATAAGGCGACCGGGAGATTGGTCTTCACTTCTCAAAATGGAGATCCTATTAAACTTGGAACCGATACAGGGGATAATACCTTACTGGCTCTCTTTAAAGGAGAACAAAATTTCAAATCTGGTGAAAATGCAAAATTAAATATTAACGGAATAGATGTTGAGAAGGATAGTAACAACTTCATGTTAAATGGAATTACATTCAATTTGCTTTCCACAACCCCGTCTGGGGAGACTGTTAATATAACAACTCAGAAAAATCCGGATAACGTTTTGGAAACTATTAAGGGATTTATTGAAGATTATAATTCTTTACTCAGTACATTGAATTCCAAAACGAGCGAAGCAAAATATCGGAATTTTGCACCACTTACAGATGAGCAAAAGAAGGAAATGAAAGAGGCGGATATTAAAGCCTGGACAGAAAAATCACAAAGTGGTTTGTTGAAAAATGATGATATATTGACGTCCACGGTTTCGCAGATGCGGATGATTATCACCGCAAATTTGAGTGATCTTAGTGCTATGGGGATAACTACAGGTAAGTATTATGATGAAGGTAAACTTATACTGGATGAGTCTAAATTGAAGAGTGCTATCTCTGATAATCCTCAAAAAATATTGGATTTATTCCAAGGGCCAGTAAGTTCTCCTTCTACTGGAATTTTTGATAAGCTTGCTGAGAAAGTTGGCAATTCAATCAATATGATTTCTGACCGTGCTGGTACTGACCGTTTTTCTGGCTCAATCACAGGGGCTTATAAACCTGAGAGTGTTATGGGGCGTGAACTGAAATCATATGATAGCCGTATGGATACAATGCTGAAAAATCTTACTACTGCTGAAAATAGATATTACAAACAATTTACTGCAATGGAACAGGCCATGAGCAAATTAAATTCCCAGTCTTCCAGTTTATTATCAAGTCTGGGCTTGAATTCATAGTTAGAGGTGAGCGAATTGATTAATTCTCCTTACAATAAATACAAGCAATTAGCAGTCCAAACTTCAACTCCAGCCCAACTTGTTGTTATGTTGTATGATGGTGCAATAAGGTTTATCAAAACTGCGCTTCAAGGCCTGCAGCAACATGATCATGGGAAGACAAGTACCAATCTTGGTAAGGCACAATCTATTGTCAGTGAATTGATGGGTACGCTTAATTTTGATTATGAGATATCAAAGAATTTGTACTCTCTATATGAATACACCAACTATTTGCTTATCGAAGCGAATATACGTAAAGATCATCAGAAGATAGAAGAAGCTTTAAGTTATCTAGTTGAGTTACGTGAGACTTGGATTCAGGCTAATAAAATAGCATTAGGCCAATCGGAAATTGCTAATGGATAATTACATCGAACAATTAGAAAAGTTGACCATTTCATTTATGGATAGTATCGAAATATGTTCTTACGAGGAAGTAGAAGAATTTATTACAAAGAGACAACCCATTGTGGATTTGATTAATATCGAATTGCAAAATAAAGAAGTATCCACTGAGGATCAAAAAGACAGGATTAAACGAGTACTGGAATTGGATCCTGTTATACTGCGGAGAATGGAATCACTCCTTCTCGAAGCTCGGGAATGGTTGTATAATCGTAGGCAAGCGGCAACACAGCGAAGTGCCTATGAATCTAATCTTTCACCGGGTAGCATACTTATGGATCGTAGAAAATAACGCGATATTTATATGAGTTAACCTCTCAACTGAGGGGTTTTTTTGTTACAAGGATTCAAAGAGAAGGACATTATACCGATAATGTATAGTAGTGATATTATTTATTGAAAATTCCGTAGAGCCGTATTAATTTAAGGATGTGTATAAAAATGAAATCTATATATACTGAAAAAAAGATACTTGTTATAGGCGGTACAGGAACTATTGGAACACAATTGGTCCAACATTTAATCAAACATAAACCCCATGTTATTAGAGTTTTCAGTAGAGATGAGCATAAACAATATGAAATGAATCATGAACTTAGTTCATTCTCTGATCAACTTCGATTTTTGATCGGAGATGTGAGAGATTTATCCAGACTGATGAGGGCTATGGAGGATATTGATTATGTTTTTCATCTTGCTGCAATGAAGCATGTGCCTTCATGTGAGTATAATCCCTTTGAAGCTGTACAGACTAACGTGATTGGCACCCAAAATGTTATACAGGCGGCGATTGCGAATGGCGTGAAAAAAGTACTTTTTACAAGTACAGATAAAGCAATATCACCAACCAACACATACGGAGCTACGAAACTTACCGCGGAAAGACTAATCTCTGCTGCAGAATACCAAAAGGGTTCTAAAGATACTATTTTTTCCTCTGTGAGGTTTGGTAATGTTATGGGGTCACGAGGATCAGTAATTCCTCTGTTTAAAAAACAAATATTAGATAGAAAGGATTTAACTCTTACAGATCCAGATATGCTGCGCTATATGATGACTCCCTCCCAGGCAATTGAACTTATACTTGAAGCTAATGATAGAGCGCAAGGAGGAGAGGTTTTTGTTCTTAAAATGCCTGTTATTAAAATAGGCGATTTGGCCGAAGTTATAATTGAAATAGTCAAAGAACGTTATCAAATTAATTCTGAAGTCGGAATACACAATATTGGGCTTCGTCCTGGCGAAAAAAGATATGAGGAGCTAATGACCTTCGAAGAAAAGTTAATAGCAGAAGAAGAATTAAATATGTATATTATACCTTCAGTTTATCGTGTAAATCCCTCATTAAACACCCTTTTTCCTACGGATGGTCAAGATAATTTAACTCCTATCCATAAATCTTTAATTAGGGATTGGATAATGCAGGAGAATTTAATTTAATAGGGGGAGCCTAATTGAAGACTGTTGTAATTATTCAGGCCCGAATGGGTTCCACTCGTTTACCAGGAAAAGTAATGAAAAAGCTCTTTGGGAAGACTATCCTTCAACATGTAACAGATAGAATCAGCTCCATAGGAGATATAAATGAAATTGTAATAGCAACAACAGAGTCATCATTGGATGATATTATTGTAGATGAAGCAAAGGCAATTGGTATAAATGTCTTTAGAGGCAGCGAAAATGATGTTCTTGATCGATATTACAGAGCAGCGCTTACCTGTAAGGCTGAAACTATCATTCGAATTACGTCAGATTGTCCACTTATTGATAGTAACATAGTATCCTCCATGATTTCACAGTTCAACAACAAAGATTATGATTATGTGAGTAATACAATTAATAGAACCTTTCCTCGGGGGCTTGATGCTGAAATATTCTCTATACAAGCCTTAGAAGAAGCCTTTCTAAACGCGTCTTCACCTTCTTTTAGAGAGCATGTCACGCCATATATATATAATAATAAAACTGAATTCAAGATATATGATTATCTTAATGATATTGACTATTCAAAATATCGTTGGACTCTTGATACCGTAGAGGACTGGAAGTTAATAGAGAGTATATATTGTTATTTATATGAGTCTAAACAAATATATGATTGGAAAAATATTATTTCTTTAATGGAGTGCAAACCTGAATTGCATAAAATAAACTGTCATATTGAGCAAAAAAAGGTGATGAATTAAAGATGAGAATCTTTATAAGAGCTGATGCTTCAAAAGAGATAGGTACAGGACATTTGATGCGTTGCTTGTCTTTAAGTGAGGAGCTTTCTCTCTTTTGTTTCAATATAGTATTTGTTTGTAGAGAGATCACTGAACATCTGAGAAAAATTGTTGAACGTAAAGGATTCGGATTATTGAAGTTGAATTGTTCTTATCCAGCAGGGTCAATAGAAGATGCAGAACAAACCATCGCTCAATTAGTTAATGAATTTGGTGTTCTGAAAGATGACTGGTTTATTATTGATAGCTATAATATTGATTTTGTTTGGGAAAGAGAAGTTAAAAACTCCTGTTGTAAAATGGTAGTTATTGATGACTTGGCGAATAGAAAGCATGATTGTCATGTTCTAATTGATACGAATTTGCATGAAAATAATCAGATGAAATATGACGGTCTATTGCTGGATAGTACAGTCAGACTTATTGGACCTGAGTATTCGTTGCTTCGAAATGAATTCAAAGAAGTATTAAATAGTACTGTACATTATAGTAGTAGAAGCAATATTGAAACAATATTTGTGTGTTTTGGAGGAACAGATCCTACTAGTGAAACTTTAAGGGTTGTAAATGTTCTTCATACTATGTTAAAAGGAAGTAGCTTAAAGGTGAATGTTGTTGTTGGAGAGTCTAATACGGATAAAGCAGTTCTACAAGAAATATGCGGTGAATCTGAGAACCTTAATCTTTTTGTACAACCTCCATCTATTGCACGTATAATGATAGAATCGGATCTTGCTATATGTTCGGGAGGCTCCCTAACGTGGGAAAGATATTGTATGGGACTGCCTGGACTCATAATTACAGTAGCTGATAACCAAGTATCCATTGCTTTGCAGTGTGAACAGTTTGGTGTTGATCACTATCTTGGCAAATCGAGTGAGATTACCGAATTAGAAATATCTAAGGCACTAAGAAACCTTTTGTATGACGTAGTGGATTTAGAGGGAAGAAGAATTAAAGCCCGTTCTGTAGTTGATGGATTAGGGGTCTCTAGAGTAGTAAAAATGCTTTTGAAAGGGTGGACAGATGCAGATGAGAGTACTCTGGCTGGGACCCAGTAATGATATGATCAAACAGAAGTTGTTTGAAACATATAATGATACTATTATTTTTTTTGAAGAAAAGCTTCAAGAAAAAAGCGAGATTTTACACATGGTAGATTTTATTGTGAGTTTTGGGTATCGTTATTTAATTCCCGCTGAGATTATTAATATGTTTAAAAGACGAATAGTGAATTTGCATATTTCTTATTTGCCTTGGAATAGAGGGGCAGATCCGAACTTTTGGAGTATAGTGGAGGACACTAAAAAAGGCGTTACCATCCATTACGTTGATGAGAATTTGGATACGGGAGATATAATTGTTCAAAAAGAAGTCGCTTTAGAAAATAGTGATACTTTACGTACAAGTTATGAAAGATTGATAAAAGAAATAGAGGAGCTCTTTATAAGAGAGTGGATTAACATTAGGACAAATATAAATACAGGCAAAGCCCAAGATAAATCTGAAGGCAGTTTCCACTATGTAAAAGACAAAAAAAAATATGCCGATTATTTGGATAAAGGGTGGGACACACCTGTATCTCAATTGATCGGAATTGCTAAAGAACATAAGGAGAACAACGATGAAAACATTAGACATTTCTAATCGCATTATCTCAAAAGAGGTGCCACCATTTATAATTGCCGAAATGTCAGGTAATCATAATAAATCGCTTGATAGAGCTATCCGAATTGTAGAGGAAGCGGCTAATGCTGGAGTTGATGCTATAAAGCTACAAACGTATACTCCTGATACAATGACTTTGAATTTAGATAAGGGTGACTTTTTCATTAATGAACAAAATAGTTTATGGAAAGGGCAATCTCTGTATCAGTTGTACAGTGAAGCGCACACTCCTTGGGAGTGGCATGAAGCTATTTTTAAAAGATGTGATGAATTAGGATTAATCGTTTTCAGTTCGCCATTTGATCATAGTGCTGTGGATTTTCTAGAGAAGCTTAATGTACCAGCATATAAAATAGCTTCATTTGAGAATACCGATATTCCTCTTATACGGAAAGTTGCGGCGTTAGGTAAGCCGCTTATAATTTCGTCAGGCATGGCTTCAGTGGCAGATTTGGATGAAACAGTTAGAACTGTTAAAGATAATGGCAATGACCAATTAATATTATTAAAATGTACAAGTACTTATCCTGCATCACCTGAACAAACAAACCTAATGACAATACCTCATATGAGGGATCTCTTTGGTTGCGAAGTAGGGTTATCTGACCATACGCAAGGAATAGGCGTGGCAATTGCTAGCGTAGCATTCGGGGCAACTGTGATTGAGAAACACTTTACATTATCAAGATCCGATGGGGGAGTGGACTCGGCCTTCTCATTGGAGCCTAAGGAAATGAAACAATTGGTCCAAGAGTCAAAGAGGGCTTGGGAAGCACTAGGTCATATTAGTTATGGTGCATCTGAAACAGAAAAAGACTCAATGAAATTTAGACGTTCGATATATACTTCTGAAAATATTAAAGCTGGCGAGCTATTGTCCCCACATAACGTACGAATAATTAGACCGGGATATGGACTTGAGCCTAAACATTATGATTTTTTGATTGGTAAAAGAGTGAACAGAGATATTCCCAAAGGAACTCCATTAAATTGGGATTTCTTTGGCTAGGCTTAATTAATCTACTTACGTTGGAGGTTACTTAAAATGAAGCACAATATTTTGCTAACTGGAGGCGCTGGTTTTATCGGACGTTGGGTGGCTAAGCGTTTATTGGAAGAAGGTCATTCTGTATGGTTATTGGATGATTTATCTAACGGTTCTGTTTCAAATATTGTCGAGTTTGACAAACATCCAAACCTTAAAGGATTTATAGAGGGAACAATCATGGATGAGGCATTGCTTGAAAAACTATTTATGAACCATAAATTCTCGATCTGTTATCACTTGGGCGCATCCATAAATGTACAAGATTCTATTGACGATCCACGCACTACTTTTAACAATGATACAATTGGAACATTTAACATCCTTGAGCAATGTAGGGCACACAATACAAAAGTAGTTTTTATGAGTACATGCATGGTTTATGACCGTTGTGCAGATGAAAAGGGTATTGATGAGTTACATCCGACCAAACCTGCATCTCCTTATGCGGGTGCCAAGATTAGCGCGGAAAATATGGTTCTTTCCTATTATTATGCTTATGGATTACCTACTGTGGTTATTCGTCCTTTCAATACATACGGTCCTTTTCAAAAGACGGGTGGCGAAGGCGGAGTAGTTGCAATTTTCATTAAAAATGAAATAGATGGAAAAATTCTTAATATTTATGGCTCTGGGATTCAAACAAGGGATCTATTGTATGTTGAGGATTGCGCTCGCTTTGTTGTTTCGGCAGGATTTAGTGATGCTGTAAATGGGGAAGTTGTCAATGCAGGTTTGGGCAAGGATATTTCAGTTAATGATTTAGCCAACTTAATTGTAAAGGATCCAGCCAGAATTAAGCACGTGGAACACATTCATCCTCAGAGCGAAATTGAGAAGCTTTTATGCAATTCTTCGAAAGCAAAACAATTGCTTAATTGGGAGCCAGAAGTGACACTTGAAGAAGGAATTTCTCGGACAAGGGAATGGATTACCCAAGGAGGTCTTCAATAGCTTTTTCTAGTGAGGAACTACTTGTTTATTGAAGGAGGCAAGTCATGAGTGAATCAAATCAACACAGACCAAACATGCTTCCTTATGGTCAGCAATGGCTGGATGAAGGCGATATCGATTCTGTTATCCAAGTGTTGAAAAGTGATTTTCTTACACAAGGTCCAGCCATTCAAGCTTTTGAAGAAAAAGTGGCCAATTACGTTGGGGCTAAATATGCTGTGGCCTTTACCAACGGAACAGCAGCATTGCATGGTGCCTGTTTTGCTGCTGGAATTGGACTGGGAGATGAGGTAATAACCACCCCCTTAACTTTTTTAGCAAGCAGCAATTGTGTGCTCTATCAAGGTGGAACCCCGGTCTTTTGTGATATTGATATGGAAACTTACAATATAGATGCTAACCAGATCGAGACCAAAATCACTCCTAGCACCAAAGCAATTATCGTAGTTGATTTTTCAGGACAACCTGTCGAAATAGATCGAATATTGGATATTGCCCGAGAAAAGAATCTAATTTTGATTGAAGATGCGGCGCATTCGCTAGGCGCAGACTATGATGGACGAAAGATTGGAACATGGGCAGATATGACGATGTTCAGCTTTCATCCGGTAAAGCATGTGACGACCGGAGAAGGTGGAATTATCGTGACTGACAATGAGACTTTTTATAAGAAATTAATTCAATTTAGGAGTCATGGTATGACTCGTAACCCGGATGAGATGACCCAAAATGACGGTCCTTGGTACTACGAAATGCATGCACTGGGCTATAATTATCGAATGACAGATATACAAGCCGCTCTAGGTGTGTCTCAGATGGATAAGTTGGACGATTTTGTACAAAGACGCAGGGAGATTGTTGAGATATATAACAGGGAACTTGCAGAGATTCCTGGGCTTGTATTACCGTATCAGCACCCGAAGGCTAATTCTAGCTGGCATCTATATGTTGTCCGGTTTTTACCTGAGTATTTCAGTTACTCTAGAAGAGAAATCTTTGAAACATTACGCAATCGGAATATTGGCGTACATGTCCACTATATCCCGGTATATCTACAACCTTATTATCAGAAGTTAGGATATAGAAAGGGATTATGTCCAAATGCGGAGAGATATTATGAGACAGCCATTACACTCCCGCTGTTTCCCAAAATGACAGATACTGATGTTAAGGATGTAGTTGATGCTGTGAAGATATTTCGCAAGGAAATTTGATGTCTATTACAGATGTCTCTTAAAGTGTGGTTTAGGAGAAGTATTACTACGACGCATATTTAAGCTAGATTTAATCAAAGAAGGAACAGCTGAAATGAATTTAGACCAGTTGTTCCTTCTTTGATTTTTACTGATAAACCTAAAAAATTGCAAGAATCACAAAATAGTATGATATTTAAGGTTGTTATACTTTTATTAAATTTGCAAATTTAAGTGATCTTGACATTTAACATAAGACATAATCAATAGGGAACTTCTTTAGTTAGACGTTCTAAATTCTTGACTATTCTTGTTTAGGCTTCTTATCACACAAGGAGAATGAATTTGAAAGAAGTTAAACTTCATACTATTTTATTCTTATTTTTTTTCGTGTAAAAGGGTATTGCTAGGGTGGATTTTTAATACAATGAAGATTGTTACAACAATATATTATGTGTAGAATAATAGTAAATCCACCATTCAACACAATCCTCAACTAATCTACAAAAAATTCCAAGAAAACATTTACGTTACCAATTGACAATGGATAACTTTGGATGGTATTATCTGAATTGTGGGCAGAGGTTAAGGCCGAAAGCTTCACTTCATTTGATGACGAAGGGAATGTTAGTGCATGCAAGGTAAAGTAAAATGGTTCAACGCAGAAAAAGGTTACGGTTTCATTGAAACTGAAGACGGCGGCGACGTATTCGTACATTTCTCCGCAATTCAATCCGAAGGATTCAAAACTTTGGAAGAAGGTCAATCCGTAGAATTCGATATCGTCGAAGGCGCGCGTGGACCGCAAGCAGCTAACGTAATCAAATTATAATCATCCGGACAATCCGACCTACATATATGGTTAGATGGTTACCAATTGAATTATCGCTAGCATCAGACTCCGGTTTTTCCGGGGTCTTTTTTTGTTTTAATAGATTCGAAATTTGAGAATCAGCCATAGAACATTATTCTTATGATTTTGATAGATTCAAGACATAGTTTGTATTCATTTTACATAATAGATTGAAGGAGCTCGGAAACGGTTAATTACATCATCAAGCGCCTAGTAAGACAATCCATGTTATTTAACGATTATGCCTCAAAATGGTGAAATATCGCGAAATATGGCGGTAAGCCTATGTTGGCTGATGTGGCTTGAACAGATGTCATTATTCGGTCACCGGGAGTTTTTACATGGCGCTTACATTCGTGTTATAATGAAGTGGCAAAGGAAAAGGAGGAGTGCCCTATGAATTTAAGTATTCGAGGTCAACAAATCGAGGTTACCGATGCTTTGAAGGATTATGTCGACAAAAAGTTGAGTAGACTCGAGAAGTATTTCGATGCACCCCTTAACTCTGACGGTGCTGTTACCCTGAGCACGACGAGAGGCTTGCATACAGTAGAGGTGACGATCCCTTTGAAAGGCATTGTGCTCCGCGCCGAGGATGAGAGCGACGATATGTACGCTTCCATTGACTCCGTGGTGGACAAGCTGGAACGTCAGATCCGTAAACACAAAACGAAAATAAACCGTAAGTTCCGCCAGGAAGGCAGCCTGAAAACGCTCTTCGTCGAAGATCCGACAGGTACAGTGGCTACCGCTGAACTGGATACGGAGACCGAAGATGATGACCTGGAAGTGGTACGGACGAAACGGTTTATGTTGAAACCAATGGACGTGGAAGAGGCTATCCTCCAAATGAACATGGTCGGCCACAATTTCTTCGTATTCTCCAACATTGAGAACGAAGAAGTCAGCGTTGTGTACAAACGGAACGATGGTAAATACGGTTTGATTGAACAAGGTTGAACTAATGAATTGAAATGTAAAATGATTCCTTAATGATAACGAATGAAGACAGGGATACTTTGGATTCCTGTATTGGATTAAACTAACAAGAGCCTCCATCCTTTATGGGATGGGGCTCTTTTGTGCGTGGATGGGCTGGAAAAAGTCGCTGAAGCAAGATTGTGAAACTATTTCCCATGTTACTGCGTCTAATAGATAGTAGGAATGAGACCAATCCGTGCAAAGTGAAAGCAAAATTTTCAGTGCTTGCGGAGAAGTCGTTAAAGGTGTATTCTTTTTCTCTATATTGAGATTTTCATCCAAATTTACCACCAAAATTCGTTAACATGCCTTATCTAACTGGAAAATGAAACGATAGAATCAAGGGCTTCCGCTAACGACTATGATTTTTTGCACTTAAACTCCATCGGAGAGGCTTCAGAAGTTCAAAGAAGTGTGCCGTGGCGTGTTGCGGCGACCCTTACAAACTGTTACAATTTATGCAAGAGAATCATTGTCCTGATGAGGAATTGTCAACGAATGATCGCTAATCATAATCAATGACAGGCACAGCACCATGAACATGATTCATAAGGCTCGGTATTCGGCTTATTTCTAATAACCGGATCCGGTTGAATACCGAATCAGCTTCATGAGGGAACCTTGGCAAGCCTGGAGTTGATTCATTTATATTATTTTTTATATCGTTTGTCACCCCCGGGCAAGTGGATGCATATCCATCCGATGGTGTCGCGCGGCGGCAACAGGGGGTCTATTCTGTTTTGCACGAAAGGGGTATACCATGCTAGGACTTGTCAAAAAGATCTTCGGCGACATGAACGAACGTGATGTTAAACGTCTGATGAAGACAGTCGATGTGATCAATAAACTGGAACCACAATTTCAGGCTCTGTCTGATGAACAACTGAAATCCAAAACGGATGAATTCCGTGCCCGCATTGAAAAGGGAGAAACAACAGATGAACTTCTTCCTGAAGCATTTGCAACCGTACGTGAGGCATCTCGCCGTGTACTGGGCAAACGTCACTATGACGTACAGATGCTCGGAGGCATTGCCCTTCATGAAGGCCGGATTTCAGAGATGAAGACGGGTGAAGGTAAGACACTGGTAGGAACACTCCCGGTATACCTGAATGCATTGACGTCCAAAGGTGTACACGTGGTAACGGTCAATGATTATTTGGCTCAACGGGATAGCCAGGAAATGGGACAAATCTATGAATTCATGGGCATGACGGTAGGGGTTAACCTGAGCGGTATGGACCATGCTTTGAAACAACATGCTTATGCATGTGATATTACGTACGGAACGAATAATGAATTTGGCTTTGACTATCTGCGTGACAACATGGTGTTGTACAAAGAGCAGATGGTTCAACGTCCATTGTTCTTCTGTATCATTGATGAAGTGGACTCCATTCTGGTCGATGAGGCACGTACACCTCTGATCATTTCCGGACAAGCTCAGAAATCCACGGACCTGTACTATGCAGCTGACCGTTTCGTGAAACGTCTAGTTCCAGAAGAAGACTTTACGGTGGACATCAAGGTGAAATCCGTAGCTTTGACTGAAGCTGGTGTGGCGAAGGCGGAGAAAGCATTTGGTATCGAAAACTTGTATGATCATGCCAATGTTACGCTCAACCATCACATCGTACAGGGATTGAAAGCTAACGTAATCATGCGTCGTGATGTCGATTATGTGGTGAGTGATGAAGAAGTACTGATCGTCGATGAGTTCACAGGCCGTCTGATGGCAGGACGTCGTTATAGCGATGGATTGCACCAAGCGATCGAAGCCAAAGAAGGCATTGAAGTACAGAACGAGAGCATGACTCTTGCTACAATTACATTCCAGAACTATTTCCGGATGTACCGCAAGCTCGCGGGAATGACGGGTACAGCGAAGACCGAGGAAGAAGAATTCAAAAAAATCTACGGTCTCGAAGTATTGCAGATTCCAACCAACCGTCCGAACAAACGGGATGATATGGCTGATGTGGTGTACAAGAGCATCGATGGCAAGTTCAACGCGGTTGTGGAAGAAATCGTTGCACGTCACAGCAAGAACCAACCGGTTCTGGTTGGTACGGTCTCCATCGAAAACTCCGAGCGTATTTCTGATATGCTGAAACGCCGTGGTGTCCGTCACCAGGTATTGAATGCCAAATATCACGCTGAGGAAGCTGAGATCATCACAGGAGCCGGACAAGCGGGTGCAGTAACAATTGCAACCAACATGGCTGGACGGGGTACAGATATTATCCTGGGCGAAGGTGTAGCTGAAGTGGGCGGCCTTCATATCATCGGTACAGAGCGTCATGAATCTCGCCGGATTGATAACCAGCTGCGTGGACGTGCTGGACGTCAGGGTGACCCGGGTTCTACACAGTTCTACCTGTCACTGGGTGATGAACTGATGAGACGTTTCGGTGCAGACAATGTACTGAACATGATGGAGCGTCTTGGTTTTGAAGAAGACCAACCGATTGAGAGCCGGATGATTACCCGTGCGGTAGAGTCGGCACAAAAACGGGTTGAAGGTAATAACTTTGACGTACGTAAAGTCGTTCTCCAATATGATGATGTCATGAACCAACAACGTGAAATTATATATAAACAGCGCCGCGAGGTGCTTGAGTCCGAGAATATTAAACAGATCGTTATGGATATGATCAAACCTTCCATTGAACGTATTGTGGAAGCTCATTGCAGTGATGACATTCCGGAAAACTGGGAACTGCAGGAAGTTGCCGACTACATGAACAGCAAATTGCTGGATGAAGGTTCTGTAACGAAAGATGATCTGTGGGGCAAAGAAGCAGAAGAGATTATCGACTACCTGTTTGAGAAAGTTCAGAACAAGTACAATGCACGTGAAGAGCGAATCGGTGAAGAGATGGTTCGTGAGTTCGAGAAAGTGGTTGTGCTTCGCGCAGTAGATAGCAAATGGATGGATCATATTGATGCAATGGATCAATTGCGTCAAGGTATCCACCTTCGTGCCTACGGTGGTACAGATCCACTACGTGAGTACCAGTTCGAAGGCTTCGAAATGTTCCATCAGATGATCGCTTCGATTCAGGAAGAAGTGGCAACTTATGTGATGAGAGCACAAATCGAGAGCAATCAGGAGCGTCAAGCGGTTGTTGACGAAAGCCAGATCTCGACAAGCGGCGAACCTACAGAGAAACGTCCGGTAAAAGTGTCTGACCAAATCGGACGCAACGATGCTTGTCCATGTGGCAGCGGCAAAAAGTTTAAACACTGCCACGGTCAAGAGTAGACTCTCTTATATTACCCTGTGTATAAGTTGGATCTGAATTTTTTACACCATAACGGAGAGTGCGGAAGCAATCTGGAGAAGCTACGCGTTCGCCTTTATCACCGGATTTTTCCCTTGTGAGAGGGAATCGAGAAAATCTGGGGATAAGAGCGATCGGAAGATGCTATTGCAATTGGAGTGGTAAGGTGTAACGAATGCTGGATCAACTTAAATAGAATGACATGAACGGCTCCTTGCAGCCGGGTATTCCAAATGATCAAGTGAAGGATGCATAACCTGTAATTGGTGCATAGTTATAACTATGTGACCATGATCATGGAGAAGAGGATTGCCGATATAAAGGTAACCTAGACTCCAAGGTGAAGTATCGGATACTTGATCTAGAGGAATGCCCTGGATGCGGGGAGCTTATCTTAATGAAAAGAGGAATTGCACATGATCGATCCAAGCGTGAAGCAGGACCTGCGTGAAATAGGCAAGAAACTAACAAATCTTAGGGGGTCTCTTTGACTTAGATCTTAAGCAAGAGATGATTGAGAACTTCGAAGTGAAGATGTCCGCCCCGGATTTTTGGGATGATAATGATAAGGCACAATCTTTAATCGCTGAGCTGAACGCGGTAAAGGGATCTGTGGATCAATACACCAAGCTGCAGCAGGATTATGACGATGCGGTGATGATGGCAGAACTGGCTGACGAGGAAGGCGACGATGATCTGGCTGTGGAGATCGGCAACAGCGTGACAGCCATCGTAAGCAAGGTAGAAGCGTTCGAGCTACAGCTTCTCCTGAATCAGCCGTATGACAAGATGAATGCGATTCTCGAGCTTCACCCGGGTGCTGGTGGTACCGAGTCACAGGACTGGGGACAGATGCTGATGCGGATGTATACTCGCTGGGCCGAGAAACGTGGCTTCAAGGTTGAGGTGCTGGATTATCTGGCAGGAGATGAAGCAGGCATCAAGAGTGTCACGCTATCCATCAAGGGGCATAATGCTTATGGGTATCTGAAAGCCGAAAAGGGTGTCCACCGATTGGTGCGGATCTCACCTTTTGACTCATCAGGACGCAGGCATACTTCCTTCGTATCCTGTGATGTGGTTCCTGAGATTGATGACACCATTGAATTGGACATTCGGACAGAAGATCTCAAGATCGATACGTACCGTGCGAGTGGCGCGGGTGGACAGCATATCAATACCACCGACTCAGCCGTACGGATTACTCACCTTCCAACAGGTGTGGTTGTAACGTGCCAGAATGAACGGTCACAGATCAAGAACCGTGAGCGCGCGATGACGATGCTTCGTTCCAAATTGTATGAGCGTAAAATTGAGGAACAAAAACAACATCTGGACGAAATCCGAGGAGAACAGTCGGATATTGCGTGGGGTAGCCAGATTCGGTCCTATGTGTTCCATCCCTATAGTATGGTAAAGGATCACCGTACGAGCGTGGAGACTGGAAACACAGGAGCAGTAATGGATGGCGACCTCGATGGATTCATCGATGGTTATTTGCGCAGCCAGATTAAAGTAGATACCGATTAATCAAAAGTTCCTGTATAGACCCGATACGTGTAGGCGTATGCTGGGTGTATACAGGGGCTTTTTTTTGAGCATATATACAAAAAAGGAGAGCAAGATGACATGCAACAGCAACAGCAGTTACACAATAACCGCAAGAAGAGGTTAACCACGCTCATTCCCCTGAACGGCCCATGGAGAAACGTTGTAGATACCGTATCCATTATTTTAGGTTCGTTTTTGATTGCCGTGGCCTTTAATTTATTTTTACTTCCGAACCAGATTGCTTCAGGCGGGGTATCCGGGTTATCGATATTAGGCAAACATTGGCTGGGACTTGAGCCGGCATACACCCAGTGGGCTATTAATATTCCACTTCTGATCGCGGGTTTTCTCCTGATTGGCAAGCAGTATGGTATACGTTCTGTACTCGGCAGCGTTGTACTGCCACTGTTTGTATATCTTACGAAAGACTGGGCCATTCCAACAACGAATCCACTGCTCGGTTCTCTCTATGGAGGAATTGGGGTTGGTCTCGGGATTGGAATTGTATACCGAGGTAGAGGTTCAACAGGGGGCATGAGTATTCTGGCCAGAATCGTTCAGAAATACAGCGGACTGAGTTACTCTCTTTGCGTTGTGATGATGGATGCTATGGTCATTATTATGGCAGCCTTTGTATTGTCATTGGAGCAGTCACTCTTTGCTCTGATCGGGTTATACGTTACTGGAAAAGTCATTGATGCCGTCGAGATGGGGCTTGGTAACTCCAAGGTAGCTTATATTATTTCCAACCAGACCGAACCGATTACGAAGGTGATTCTGGATGATCTGGATCGCGGACTGACGAAGCTGGAGGCAAAAGGTGGTTACACCGATGATCAGCGAACCGTACTGATGGTGGTCGTTGGACAGAATGAGGTGCCGAGACTAAAAGCTTTAATTCGGTCAGTGGACCCTGGGGCTTTTGTCATTATTAGCAATGCGCATGAAGTACTGGGCGAAGGCTTTAAGCGTGGGGAATTGTAAGGTACAGCGAGTAGGGCACTCTATAAATCAAACTTAACACATTCACATGATAACGGAGAGCACTCTAGAGGTCATTCGTTTAACTTATAAGAAAGTAAATATATAATCTAAAAAAGCAGGTACTCCTCCACCAGAAATAGCTGGAAAGGAAGTACCTGCTTTTTGTTTTGTCTTTTGGAACGAAAATCACTGTACTACTTACTGTATCTGCTATAACTACTGTATTTACAGAATCGGAGACAGCAGACGAGAAATCGCTTCTTTAAATTTGATCTTCACACTGCGTTTATTGTATTCCTCCAGCGTCATCTCACGGGATACAAGAAGATCATGCTCAAACGTCTGCACAAGAGTAGTCGCAATCGCCTCGTCATACATAAATGCATTTACCTCAAAGTTCAATCGGAAGCTGCGGTAATCAATATTAGCGGTTCCCACAGATGCGACCATACTGTCGATAATGAGCGTTTTGGCATGAATAAAGCCGTTATCGTAGATGAACACGGTTGCTCCCACTTTTAACAACTCACCGATATAAGATAGCGTAGCCCAATATACAAAGGCGTGATCCGGTTTATTTGGAATCATAATGCGAACATCGATTCCTGACAGGCACGCAAGACGAATGGCTTCGAATACACTGGCATCTGGAATAAAATAAGGCGTCTGAATCAGAATCGAATGTTTGGCTCCATTAATCATTTTCAGGTAACTGTTCTTGATATGCTCTGTCTCTGCATCCGGTCCGCTAGATACAATCTGCATGGCAGTTGTCCCTGTGCCCTCAATATGAGGGAAATGCGCCGGAACATATGGTGTATCGTGCTGCTTAGACGCTTCATTCCAATCGAGAAGAAAACGGGTCTGAAGAGCATGAACAGCATTACCCTGAATACGCAAATGAGTATCGCGCCAGTAACCGAACTTGGAATTCAACCCGAGATATTCATCCCCTACATTAAACCCGCCTGTATATCCAAGGTTGCCATCAATGATGACGATTTTACGGTGATTTCGGTAGTTCATACGCAGGTTGATCAGACTGAATTTGGATGGAAAAAAGACCTCAACCAAACCGCCTGCTTCGCGCAATTCTTTGAAAAAACGTTTGGATACGCGCCGTGATCCCAGCGCGTCATACAGCAGACGAACTTTGACACCTTCGCGCGCTTTACGAATAAGTGCATCCCGGATTCTTTTACCGAGTCGGTCGCCTCTATAAATGTAATATTGCACATGAACATGATCTTTCGCTGCCTCAATATCATCGAGCAACCGCTGAAATTTGTCTGTTCCGTCGGTAATAATCTCGACCGCATTGTCTTCCGTCAACAGAGCATCGTTTTGCTTCAGGTTCATATATATCATGTCCTGACTACTCTCTGTCGCTTGATTACGGAAAGGTGTTCTATTATCTTGCAGCTGTGCAAGCTGGGCAGCAATACGTTCTTCAAGCCCAAGCTTCTTGCGCTCTTTCCACTGGAAAAGTCGGTAGCGCGTCAGGTTTTGCCCTGTTAATAAGTAGAGTACAAACCCGAACACCGGAATAAAGTTCAAGACGAGCAGCCAAGCCCAGGATGCACTGGCATCCTTTCGTTCGAAGAAAACGACCGCTGCAGCGAAAATAATATTCAGGCCCAGGAGTACAACAAGTAAAATGGATTCGATATGCACTGTAGTCCCCCATGTCTCATAATGACCATCATGAATCCATTCATAAACCCTTCATCGTGTAGATTGATTATGAATTAGATCCTGGTTGTAATGTTTCCTATAATACGTATTTTAGCAGAAGTATACGGGTTCGTCCGCAGATGTTGGAAAGATATGTTCGGAAGTGATGAGAATCCATGTAAAATTGATGATAGAGTGTTGTATTTATATAACTAGAGTCGTATAATAATACACAAATATGCATAGAAGCGACGGAATTGCTGTATGAAAGCTCTTTGGGAGCAGGAGAACAGTATAAGTAGCGCATACGACAAGATTGGGGGAGCGAGAGTGAATAACAAATTAAAAGTGGCAATCGTCGGTTCCACCGGCTACGGCGGGGTGGAGCTGATTCGTTTTTTCCAGAACCATCCGCAGGTTGAAATTACTTCGGTAATCTCTTCATCCAGCAGTGGTGAGTCCATTGCAGATGGATTCCCGCATTTGACGGACGTGATTCAGAGGCCACTCGACGGCGTAGACCCGGCTGAGATCGCAAGTCGTGCAGATCTGGTGTTCACAGCAACCCCGTCTGGTGTAAGCGCAAAGCTCGTTCCGAGTCTGCTTGAAGCGGGTCTTAAGGTCATTGATCTGTCTGGAGATTTCAGACTCAAGGATGGAACGGTGTATGAAGAGTGGTATAAACATCCGGCACCATCTGCATCATTGCTGGAACAGGCGGTATACGGCATGGCAGAGGTGTATGGCGACGAAGTGAAGGGCAAGAACTTTATTTCCAACCCAGGCTGTTACCCAACGGCTACGTTACTCGGATTGATTCCAGCTGTTGAAGCAGGATGGATTGATCCTTCCAGTATTATTATTGATGCCAAATCTGGAGTGTCGGGTGCGGGACGGGGAACAAGTTTGACGAATCATTATGCAGAAATGAATGAGAACTTCAAAGCATATAAACTGAACAAACATCAGCATATTCCTGAAATTGAGCAAGTGCTGGGGAATATCACTGGAACTCCAGTCACTGTAACATTCACAACTCAACTGGTACCGATGACTCGTGGAATTATGAGTACGATGTATGCCAATCTAACTGGTGAACACAGTGACCGTGAAATCGTTGATCTGTATCGCAAATATTATGAGAATCGGCCGTTCGTGCGTGTACGTGAGCCGGGGATCTGGCCTTCAACGAAGGAAGTGTACGGATCGAACTATTGTGATATCGGATTTGCGGCTGACCCTCGTACAGGTCGTTTGACGATTATTTCGGTCATCGACAACCTGGTGAAAGGTGCATCCGGGCAAGCCATTCAAAATATGAACCTGATGATGGGATGGGAGGAGAACCTCGGGCTGAACATGACGCCGGTATATCCATAAGGGTTGAATCATTGGGAGAGTGTCTTGACGCAATTCCGAAACCATGTGGGGAAGACGGATCAGGCAAAGCAAGCGGACAATCGGCATGCAGCCGAACGCATAACGGGGGATAACATATGGGAACAAATGTGGAGCAAAAGGCTTTTACAATAGTTGAGAACGGAACGATTGTAACCCCGCACGGGTTCACTGCTGGTGGACTGCACTGCGGATTGAAAAAAACGTCTCGTAACGATATCGGAGCGATCCGCTGTGACGTGCCGGCAACTGCAGCTGCGGTGTATACAACGAACGTGTTCCAGGCTGCACCTTTGAAAGTCACACGTGAGAGCTTGAGCAATGGACGCCTTCAGGCAGTCATCGTGAACAGCGGGAATGCCAATGCGTGTACTGGACAACAAGGTGAAGAGGATGCCTACGCCATGCGTACGGCGGCTGCACGTGAATTGGGAGTAGCAGAAGAGGATGTTGCTGTCGCTTCTACAGGTGTCATTGGTGAATTGCTGAAGATGGACGCTGTACACTCGGGGATTAGCGGACTTCCGGCACGTTTGGGCAAGGAAGCAGAAGAAGCAGAGCATTTTTCCCAAGCTATTCTGACAACCGATTTGGTGAAAAAAGAAGCCTGCGTCTCCGTTGAGGTGAACGGCAAAACGATTACCATTGCCGGTGCCGCCAAGGGATCGGGGATGATTCATCCGAATATGGCGACCATGCTGGCCTTTATGACCTCTGATGCGGTCATTGGTGCAGAAGCGTTGCAGCGGCTGTTACGCCAGGCGACCAATCATACATTTAACATGATTACAGTGGATGGAGATACGAGCACGAACGACATGCTGGTAGCAATGTCCAGTGGTCTGGCAGGTAATGAAGAACTGACCATGGAACATCCGGATTGGGAAGCTTTTGCTGCCGGATTTACTTATGTGTGTGAGGTGCTTGCCAAAGCCATTGCACGCGATGGTGAAGGAGCAACCAAGCTGGTAGAAGTACAGGTAACGGGTGCCGTAAGTGATGAATCTGCGCAAGCTATTGCAAAGACCGTCATTGGGTCCAGCCTGGTGAAATCCGCGATGTTTGGCGCAGATGCCAACTGGGGACGAATCATCGCAGCCGTAGGACGCGCAGGACAGCCGGTGAACCCGGAGACGGTGGATATCCGTCTGGGAGAAATCGCTGTACTTGCACAATCCCGTCCAGTCGTATTCGACGAAGAAGCCGCGCTGGCCTACTTGCAGACTGATACCGTACGTATTGTGGTCGATCTGCACCACGGCGAGGGAACATCCATCGCCTGGGGCTGTGACCTGACGTACGACTATGTACGAATCAACGCGGCATACCGCACGTAATATTTTGTGGTTAGTTTAGTTAATCTAGCAGCTTCATTATTGAAAAGCTGCTTTACAAAAATATGTAGAACATCTATAAGGATTAAACTTTTTGAGTTTGATCATTGACGGGGATAGTGAAAAAGTCGGAATCGATTCTGTAGAAGCGCAGCGTTCGCCTTTGTCTCCGAGTTCCCTTAGAGAAGGGGAATCCAAAAAACTTGGAGACAACAGCGATCAAAAGAACGATCCGAATTTGTAACGGCTAGACCCGTCTAATCTGGATTTATTAAGTGTTAGGCCTTTAAGAATATTTGAACGAAAGGAGTGCCCTCATGAATTCAACATTGCAAAATGAGAGTACCGGAACTGAAGCAGGTGCCGAGAAGCAGACGTTTGTAATGAAATGTGGAGGAAGCACGCTGGCGGCGTTGCCTGAATCCTTTTTTGCAGATCTGCGTGACTTGCAGTCCCAGGGAACTCAGCCTGTCATCGTACATGGCGGCGGCCCTGCGATCTCGGATAATTTGGCGAAGCTGGGCATTGAGACCGAGTTTGTGAACGGATTGCGCAAAACAACGGAACCCGTGCTGGACGTCGTGGAGATGGTTCTTGCGGGGAGTATTAATAAACAGATCGTACGTCTAATCCAAAGTGTCGGTGGACGTGCGCTGGGATTGTCGGGTGTGGACGGTGGTTTGATCCAGGCGAAACCGGTTAGCAACCATTCAGAGATTGGTTGGGTAGGTGACGTGACGGGCGTTAACGCGGAGATTATTCAAGGTATTGTGGGAATGGGTTATATGCCAGTTATCGCGCCAGTTGGTGTGGATGCATCCGGTCAGCGTTATAACATCAATGCGGATACAGCCGCAGGTGCGGTAGCTTCCCATCTCGGAGTGAGTCGGATGATCGTAGTAACCGATGTCCCTGGCATCATGAAGAATGTAGGCGGCGAGAAAAAAGTACTGCCATCCGTCTCTGTACAGGAAATTGAGGATATGATCCAAACCGGAGAAATCTATGGCGGCATGATTCCAAAGGTGCGCGCAGCGATCGCTTGTATTCACGGCAAAGTGCGTGAGGTCATCATCGTAGATGGCAGCGAACCACAGATCCTGAGCCGTGTGCTCGGCGGAGAAACGATCGGAACCCGAATTATCCGTATGCAATAATTATTCTCAGTGGGCTAGTGTCTTCATGGTCTTATAGTAAATAAAAAAATATGTGCATCGCTTTTTTATATAAGAAATCTAATATTACACACACAATAACGTAGGGTGCAGAACCAATCTGAAGAATAAAAATGCATAACGTAGAGGACAGAAATAACCTGAAGAAGCGAAGCGTGCGCCTTTATCCCCGGATTTTCCCCTTTAAGGATCAATCAAAAAAATCCGGGGATAACAGCGATCGAAAGGTTGTTCTGTCATCGAAGTGGATTATGCGTACGTTCAAAAGATGGTCCTGCAATCGGAGTGGTCTAGTGTAAATTATAGCTCTTATATGATTGCCGTTGCACCAACCAATAGGAGTGATAGGTGATGGCAAAAGGCAATGAACAGCCAGGTTCTGGCACAGCAGTAGCGGGCGTAGCAGCGACAGGTGCAGCGGCACAGACGGAAAGCTCTCTTTTCCAAACGTATGCCCGTTATCCAATCAGTTTGGTCAAAGGTAAAGGCAGCTGGCTGTGGGATGATCAAGGCAATCGTTATCTTGATTTCATGTGCGGGTTGGCTGTAACGAGTCTGGGCCATGCACCGGAGAAAGTCGGAGCCAAGCTGAAAGCTCAGATTGATGAGCTGTGGCATGTATCCAACCTGTTCCAGATTCCCGGTCAGGAAAAAGCAGCGGCTTTGTTGACTGCAAATACGTGCGCAGACGCTGTATTCTTCTGTAACAGTGGTGCAGAAGCGAATGAAGCGGCAATCAAACTGGCGCGTCGCTATCACCAGAAGGTAAAAGGCACAGGTCGGTACGAAGTTATTACATTTGCCCAGTCTTTCCACGGACGGACACTTGCAACCTTGACAGCAACTGGGCAGGATAAGGTGAAAGAAGGATTTTTGCCATTGCCAGCCGGATTCGTAACCGTACCATTGCATGACACAGCGGCTCTCGAAGCGGCGATCGGACCCAATACAGCAGCGATTATGCTGGAGATGGTGCAAGCCGAGGGTGGCGTGCATCCGGTCAAACCAGATTTTGTCCACCACGTTCGCAAACTGTGTGAAGAGCACGGACTGCTGTTGATTGTAGACGAAGTACAGACCGGAATGGGACGTACAGGCAAACTGTTCGCGCATGAGCATTATGGCATTGAGCCGGACATTTTCACGGTAGCCAAAGGTATTGGTAGTGGATTCCCTGTAGGTGCGATGCTGGGTAAAGGTTATTTGAAGGATGCGTTTACTGCGGGCAGTCATGCAACAACGTTTGGCGGTACACCGCTTGCTTCTTCTGTGGTCATTGCAACGATTGAAACCATGCTCGAAGATCATTTGCCAGAGCGTGCAGCTGAAATGGGCGAATACCTGATGAACTCTCTGCGGGAGCGTTTGGCTGGTAATTCGTTTGTAAAAGAAGTTCGGGGTTTGGGTCTGCTTGTTGGAATCGAATGTGCTGAAGCGGTAGGCGACATCGTGCTTGCTGGTCAGAAACGAGGCATTCTCTTTGTTTCCGCAGGACCGAATGTCATTCGTCTGCTTCCAAACTTGTATGTGAGCAAGGAAGAGATCGATGAGGCGGTATCCTTGGTAGCTACGTTGATTGAAGAGCATGTGGCGGCGAAGAACGCTTAATAAGGCTTTATACAACCTTTCTGACTCGGGGCCTTCATGGGCCTCGAAGCGGAACTAAATGATGAATCATGAATCCCTGTAGCCGCGCGGTAAACTAGCGGAAGATGAAAGTGAGTAGTCGGATGGCAAGATATCAACCTTCTACACTTTTCTGCCCATGCGGGTGCAGGGAACCGGAAATAAGGAGGACAACACTAACATGACACAAGCGCAACAGACGGAAAAGGTACAGAAGGTCGATCTTAGAGGCCGAGATTTCATTGAATTTACAGATTATACAGCAGAGGAAATTCGCTATTTGCTGGACCTTGCGATTGAGATTAAAGGCAAACAGAAAAACGGTGTGCCGTATCAGCCACTTCAAGGCAAAACGATCGGACTCATTTTTGAAAAATCATCTACACGTACGCGTGTATCTTTTGAAGTCGGTATGTTCCAACTGGGCGGACACGCGCTCTTCCTGAGCAAAAATGATATCCAACTCGGTCGCGGGGAAACGACACATGATACAGCCAAAGTCCTGTCACGTTACCTGGACGGCATCATGATTCGTACCTTTGGACACCATAATGTGACTGAACTGGCACAACATGCGGATATTCCGGTTATTAACGGACTGAGCGATGCAGCACATCCGTGCCAAGTACTCGCAGACTTCCAAACTGTGCTGGAGCACAAAGGCAAGCTGGAAGGTCTGAAAATGGCTTATGTCGGAGACGGCAATAACATGGCTCATTCCCTTATGCTTGGTGCAGCGAAGATGGGTATGCATGTTGCAGTAGCGACTCCGGAAGGCTATGAGCCTGACAGCGCAGTTGTAGAGCAGGCGCGCAGCATTGCACAGGAGAGCGGCTCACAGGTGACTGTAACGTACAGTGCTCAGGAAGCTGTGAAAGATGCGGATATCGTGTATACGGATGTATGGGCGAGCATGGGTTTTGAAGAGGAACAGAAGATTCGTGAACAAGCATTCGCTGCGTATCAGGTCGATGAGGAACTGATGAAAGGCGCGAAGCCGGATTATATGTTCCTGCACTGCCTGCCAGCTCACCGCGGAGAAGAAGTGAGTGCTGGGGTAATTGACGGACCTAACTCCCTGATCTTTGATCAGGCGGAGAACCGACTGCATGCGCAGAAAGCATTGATGGCTGCGTTAATGAGCGAATAGATGCTGTTTGCCTGAATGGGTTGATTTTAGGCGCAGATTTCGCGATGATAGATAAAAGTTTATAGCAACTGATCTTGGGGAGGACCATTGAACATGGCTAAAGAAAAAATTGTACTCGCGTATTCAGGCGGGTTGGACACATCTGTAATTTTGAAATGGTTGAAAGAAACATATGATGCGGAGATTATCGCATTTACGGCGGATATCGGACAAAAGGATGAATTGGACGGCCTTGAGGAAAAAGCTCTCGCTACAGGCGCTTCCAAAGTGTACATCGACGATCTGCGCGACGAGTTCGCCAAAGATTTCATCTATCCAATGTTCCAAGCAGGCGCCCTTTATGAAGGACAGTATCTGCTTGGCACAAGTATCGCACGTCCACTGATCGCTAAACGTATGGTGGATATCGCTCGTGCAGAAGGCGCTACTGCGATTGCTCACGGCGCTACGGGTAAAGGGAATGATCAGGTTCGTTTTGAGTTGAACGCAGCTGCGTTGACACCAGACATCCAAGTCATCGCGCCTTGGCGTCTGGAAGAATTCCGCAATCAGTTCCCTGGACGTGCCGAGATGATCGCTTACGCAGAAAAACACGGCATTCCGGTAACCGCATCGGCGGCTAAACCATACTCCACAGACCGTAACCTGCTGCATATCAGCTATGAGAGCGGCGTGCTCGAAGATCCTTGGTTCGATCCAAGTGCGGACGAGAACAAAGACATGTTCCTGCTTAGCAGTGCACCTGAAGATGCGCCGGATCAAGCGGAATATGTTGAACTTGAATTCGAACAAGGTGACTGTGTTGCACTGAATGGTGAGCGCCTGAGCCCACTGCAAGTGATGGAGCAACTGAATGAACTTGGTGGCAAACATGGTATCGGCCGTGTGGACATGGTAGAGAACCGCTTCGTTGGCATGAAGAGCCGTGGCGTATACGAGACACCAGGTGGAACAATTCTGTTCACTGCTCACCGCAAAATGGAATCCATCACGATGGATCGCGAAGTCATGAATTTGCGTGATAGCCTGATTACACGTTACAGCACACTCGTTTACAACGGCTTCTGGTTCGCACCAGAACGTCTGGCGTTGCAAGCGCTGGTGACTGAAAGCCAGAAAAATGTAACAGGTACCGTTCGTGTGAAACTGTATAAAGGCAACATCATCGGCGCAGGTGTGAAAAGCCCTGTCAGCCTGTACAACCCGGACATTGCCACGATGGAAGCTGATCCAACACAAGCCTACGATCAAGGGGATGCAACGGGCTTTATCCGCCTGAATGCATTACGTTTGAAAGTAAATTCCGGTGTGGAACAAAACAAAAACTAATTTCATTATGCATATACAGCATCACGATAATAACTGACAAGGCGGGCCGTTCTTGCACATCTGGCAGGAGCGGCTTTGTCCATGAGCGAAAGGGGAGTACTCACTGTGAGCAAGCTGTGGGGAGGACGTTTTACCAAACAAACCAATCACCTGGTTGAGGAATATACAGCGTCAATCAACTTTGACAAAGCGTTGGCCGAGGAAGATATTCAAGGAAGTCTGGCTCATGTCACGATGCTGGGCAAATGTGGAATTCTGCCAGCAGAGGATGTAGAAACGATTAAGGAAGGTTTAATCACTGTTCTGCATAAAATCCGTGCAGGCGAAGTGGAATTTTCCGTATCGGATGAAGACATCCACATGAATATTGAGAAAAACCTGATTGATACCATTGGCCCTGTAGGCGGCAAATTACATACAGGACGCAGCCGGAATGACCAAGTGGCAACCGATATGCACTTGTACTTGCGTGAGCGCGTAGTTGGATTTGTTGGCATGCTGCACTCGTTGCAGGAAGCGCTGATCGGGCAAGCCAAAGATAATCTTGATACGATTGTACCGGGATATACGCATCTTCAACGTGCACAACCGATTCTGTTCGCTCATCACCTGATGGCGTATGTATCGATGTTCCAACGGGATGCAGAGCGTCTTATGGACAGCTACAAACGCATTAACGTTTTGCCACTGGGTGCAGGTGCGCTTGCAGGCACAACGTTCCCAATTGACCGTCATTTTGTGGCGGAACAACTGGGCTTCGATGGTGTATATGAGAACAGTCTGGACGCGGTCAGCGACCGTGACTTTATCGTAGAGTTCCTGGCAGCCGCTTCGCTGATCATGACTCACTTGTCCCGTCTGAGCGAAGAGTTGGTACTTTGGAGCAGCACGGAGTTTGGATTTGTTGAATTGGATGATGCATTCTGCACGGGCAGCAGCATTATGCCACAAAAGAAAAATCCAGACGTTCCGGAACTCGTTCGTGGTAAAACAGGACGTGTGTACGGCAACCTGATCGGTCTGCTGACAGTGTTGAAATCTCTGCCGCTGGCTTACAACAAAGACATGCAGGAGGACAAGGAAGGCATGTTTGACACGGTAGCGACGCTGGAAGGTGCACTTCAATTGTTCGCTCCGATGATTGCAACGATGACGGTCAACAAGGGTCGGATGCGTCAAGCAGTCAATCAGGATTTCTCCAACGCTACAGATATTGCGGACTTCCTCGTGGGCGAAGGTTTGCCATTCCGTCAGGCACATGAGGTTATCGGCAAAACGGTATTGTACTGTATCCAGAACGGCAAGTATTTGCTGGATCTGACCATCGATGAATTCCGTCAGTTCTCTCCGTTGTTCGATGAGCGTATTTACGATGTGCTGCAACCAGAAGCGGTTGTAAATGCTCGTAATGTTTACGGCGGAACAGCTTCCAATCAGGTGGCTGAGGCGATTGGACGTAGTGAAAAGGTGCTTGAAATTACAGAGCAATGGATCACCAATCGGGGATAATGCCACAGTTACTAGAATGAAATAAAGATATATAACGCAAAAGCAGGCCGAGAATTTCTTCTCAAGGGCCTGCTTTTTTGTGTGTTACAACGATCTAGATATGCTCAACTCAACATTTACTGGATAACAGCGATCGGAAGGTTGTTCTGTCATTGGAGTGCCAGTGTAAATATGCATTAGTTGAACTTATATAGTTATTTCTGTACATATCTAACTAAAATGCAGTGGCTTCATTTAAATTTCTCGACTACTTACGTTCACGCAAAGGCAACCATTTCAGCACATTCTGAATCTTCTCGTCCCAATATCCCCAGTCATGTCCACCGGGTTCTTCCTCGTACGTCAGTTGGAAATCGGTCTGTGCACAAGCTTTACGGAACGATTGATTCTCTTCATACAGGAAATCTTCTGTCCCACAGCATTGGTAGAGCAAAGGTTTTGGGCCCTGAATTGCTTTGCTTTCTTCGAGCAGATGCAGCAAGTCATTCTCCGAGCCTTTAATCTCTGCTCCGAAAATCCGCTTGAACTCAGCATCACTTAATGCCTTAACAATTCGGTTATCCATATGCGCTACCATGTCGAGCGCTCCGGATAAACTTGCCGCAGCGGCGTATTGCTCCGGTTTGTGAAGTGCCAGCTTGAATGCCCCGTAGCCACCCATGGACAATCCGGCAACAAAGTTATCCTCACGTTTGTGTGATAGCGGGAAAAAGGAACGTGCAAGTGCAGGCAGCTCTTCACTGATGAATGTCCAGTAGCGTCCACCTTCCGCCATATCCGTATAGAAGCTGCGATGGACCTGAGGCATTACAACAGCAATACCAAGGTCCGCAACATATCGTTCGATGGATGTACGACGCAGCCAGATGGAGTCATCATCCGATAGCCCGTGCAGCAGATACAGCGTGGGATGTAACCCCAGACCGGATACGTTCTCCATTCCAATCTGATTGTGGGTCTGTTGTGGCAGGATGACATGCATGCTGGTGCTTAGACCAAGCGTGTCAGAGTAAAAGTCGCATTTAATAAGTGCCATGTATAGGAGAAACCCCTTTCATAAGTCCATTAACGATGTGTCCTGACCCGATTCAATAGGATGGGATCAGAATCCATAATGGTTCCATAGTATCTATAATAAACAGGTTATACGCAAAGTCTTTTCATTGCAATAATAAGAAATTCACCACTAGTTATTCATCTTCTTTACAGCGTAACAATGTTATGTTACACTCTTTTCAACACAAAGGGGGACCATATATGACGGATGATTTGATCTCCAAAAAAGATTTGCTGGACCTGACGGGTATCTCCTACGGCCAGTTGTACCGCTGGAAACGGAAGAATCTCATTCCGGAGGAATGGTTTATTCGGAAGTCGTCCTATACGGGACAAGAAACTTTTTTTCCAAAACAACAGATTTTACTGCGGATTGACAAGATTCTCAATATGAAAGACGGCTTGTCACTGGATGAACTGGCAGACGTGTTTTCACCAACGCTGGGTGAAGTGGAAATGTCCGCTCAGGAGCTGTTAGAGCGAAACATTGTTTCGAACATTTCGCTTGAGCTGTTGAAAGAAGCGGGTCGGGAGCGGCCGCTGTATGCTTTGGAGCAGATCATGATGCTTTATGTACTCGATAAGCTGCTAATGAGCGGAGATATTACCCGGCAGGAGGGTACGCTGCTAATCGATGTCATGTCCGAGCATTATTATCGTTTCACAGGCAAACCAAGCGAGCTGGTGCTTATTCGCAAGATGGGTGTCCCTTCATTCTTGCTGGTAACGGCAGGAACAGAGCTTTATTTTGACAATGGAGTGAAGGTCGTTCTCAGGCAGTCGATGGGGACGTTCATGGAAGAGTTAAAACTCAAATTGGGATAAGGAGAGGATCATATATGGAGGAACGTAATTTGCGCAATGATCTGAACGTAGCGGGCATGAGCCAAACGGCAGGTGGGAATTTTCACCGGGTATCTATCGATGGCATGGCTAAAGTAAACGGTAACCTGGACTGTACCTCCGTGAATGTGAATGGAACATTGAAGATGCACGGTGCTTTGAGCTCAGAGAGTGCAACGATCAACGGCATGTGCACGCTGAACGGCCCCTTGATTAGTTCTCGTGTTCGTGTGGATGGCTTAACAACCATTAACGGAGACCTCCGAAGCCCTGAGCTCGAAGTCAACGGGAAGTGTACTGTTCGTGGACGGGTTGATGGGGAACGGATTGATATTGGTGGCGTGATCGATATTGAAGGCGACGTACAATGTGAGTCTTTGAACGTACAGGGCAATATTAAAATTAGTGGCTTTCTGAATGCCGGAACGGTAGAGATCAGGCTGCATACATCTTCTTCGGCGAGAGAGATTGGCGGGGAACGCATTGATATTCGGCGTAAGGAACAGACTGGTTTTTGGAAAAGTATTGGCCTGGGCGGTACCCCATCCTTCAAGACATCCTTGATTGAGGGGGATGAAATCGTGCTGGAAGATACCGAGGCTGATATTGTTCGTGGCAGCAAGGTTCATATCGGTCGTGGCTGTAACATCAGGTTGGTCGAATATTCGGGTGAACTAGAGGTTGATCCAGATGCCAAGGTGGGCAGCAGCCAGCGGATTTAAGTTTTAATTTAAGTTTTGACCTGGAGAGAAAGGGATGTGATCGATTTGAATAACCATTTTGCTGGTTCATTGGCTAAAAAACACGATATTAGCATCATCGGCGACGGCAGTTCTTCTGGCGGTGTGTACGGCAAGGTCAAGGTAGTGGGGGATTCGTCATTTAATAATAATCTGATCTGTGATCAATTCAAATGCACCGGCACATCGGTCATATACGGATCTCTGGAATCAACCGATATCAAAATTACGGGAACCCTTACCCTGAAAGAGCGGGCTGCTACCAGCGACGAAGATCAGGAGGGCGGTTTTTCTTCTAACCTGTATGCAAAAGCTGAACATATGAAAGTAGTAGGCGAGCTTCATGTGTCAGGCGATTGTCAGGTGGAGAATATGAAGTTGAATGGCCGTTTTACGATAACGGGTATGCTCAGTGCCGAAAGTATGACACTTAAAATTATGGGTCCATCCGAGGTCAAGGAAATGGGCGGTTCCATCATATCAGTAAAGAATTCGCGGGGAAAACTGCTGGAGGGTTTGTTCACTGGTAACAAGTCTATTCTCAAGGCCAATCTAATCGAAGGCGACGAAATTGAACTTGAGAACACGGAGGCCGAGGTTGTACGAGGAGATAAAATAAAAATTGGCCCTGGGTGCCGAATTGGTACTGTGGAATACCGCTCTTCTCTGCAAATTCATCCGCAATCGGAAGTTTTGGTGCAAAGCAATCGGTCCTTGGACTGATTATCCGCCGTAACTTTTCGGATATACTAATTCAGTCATATGAATCGGATGTGAATGGGAGAGATTGAGTAGAATGGCTACACGTAAAAATAATATTGGATTGGTGCTGGCAGGGTTACTGCTAAGCATACTGATGGCTTCGATGGACAATACCATCGTGGCAACAGCTATGGGCGACATTGTCGGGAAGCTAGGTGGGCTCGACAAATTCGTATGGGTGACCTCTGCTTACATGGTGGCCGAGATGGCCGGTATGCCAATCTTCGGTAAGTTATCCGACATGTACGGACGGAAGAAGTTTTTTGTTTTCGGAATACTGGTATTTATGCTCGGATCCGCATTATGTGGAACGGCAACATCAATCGTTGAGCTGACGATGTACAGAGCTATTCAGGGTATTGGTGCGGGTGCATTGGTGCCGATTGCCTTTACGATCATGTTTGATGTGGTCGCACCGGAATCACGGGGTAAATTGGGCGGTTTGTTCGGAGCTGTGTTTGGTTTATCCAGCGTATTTGGTCCACTGCTGGGTGCTTACATTACGCAGTATGCGACATGGGAATGGGTATTTTATATCAACCTGCCGCTTGGTCTGATTGCGTTTGTGTTTATTGCATTTTTCTACAAGGAATCTCATCAGCATCAATCCCAACAGATTGACTGGCTGGGTGCTATCACACTGATTGGTGCGGTAGTCTGTCTCATCTTCGGGCTTGAACTGGGCGGCAAAACGTATGCCTGGGGCTCATGGCAGATCCTCGGTTTGTTTGCCGGATTTGTCGTGCTAGCGCTGCTCTTCCTGTTTGCAGAAACGAGAGCCAAAGAACCCATCATTTCCTTCGGGATGTTCCGCAACCGGGTGTACTGGTCCAGTAACGTTATTGGCATGTTCAGTGGTGCGGCGTTTATTACCGCATCCGTGTACATTCCCATCTTCATCCAGGGGGTACTCGGTGGCAAAGCGACCAACTCTGGTCTCGTGTTATTGCCCATGATGTTGGGGTCCGTTGTGACGGCTTCCATGGGTGGGGTACTGATGACCAAAATCAAGTATCGCAACATTATGATTCCTACACTGGCCTTGCTTGTGGTTGGTCTTGGATTGCTGACGACACTGGATGAAACTTCATCTCTATGGACGATACGTATATTCATGGTGATGATTGGTCTCGGTGTAGGGGCGTCGTTCTCGGTACTCAGCAATGCAGCCATGAACGCGTTTGAACCGCAACGACGCGGAGCGGCAAGCTCCACACTTAACTTCCTGCGTTCACTTGGGATGACGATGGGCATTACGATCTTTGGTATCGTGCAGAGCCAGGTATTTACGCGCAAAATGAATGATGCTCTCGCCGGATCAGCGGCGGAAGCAGGGGACGCTGGTGCTCCTGCAGGCGGCGTGCCTCAGGGAGTGGATCTAAGTGATCCACATGCGCTGCTATCGCCAGAGCTGAGAAAAGCGATTCCGCCTCAGGTGCTGGATACCATTACGCATGCGTTGTCTTCATCCATCGTGCAGCTCTTTGCCTGGGCTGCGATCCCGGCTGCACTCGCGTTGATTGCTGCTTTCTTCATGGGTAATGAGAAGATGGTTATCGGTGAGGAGCAGAAAGAGTACACAGGCGGACATTAAAAGGTTTCAGTCTAATCAATACACAATATGTATCTGTAAAACAAACGAAAGACACATCTCTCGAAGGACCCCGAATGGGGAACAGGAGATGTGTCTTTTTCTATTTGTTATTACTTTTGCTAAATTGAGCGTATCTATTTACACTCATGTGAAAGTAAGATTAAGGCTGCTTCGTGTCGCTGATGCCATCCTCTACAACTGATGGCTCTTTGGGATCAGGCAGGTTAGTATGACCAGAGCGGGCAATCAGGCGATTCTGGGCTTTGTATGTGTCACGTGTAATGGTTTTGGATTCGACAATTTTACCATTTACCTTTTTGGTGCGCAGCGTCTCCACAATATATCCGGGTTGACCGTTTTGGAGCACCTGTTGAGCGCCGTCAGGCAGCACATTACTCGATACATATTTGACGGGAGCACTTAATGTCTCAATTGTACGGGATTCCAGGGCATAACTGACGTTCTCCGGGAAGGTCCCGAAAAATTTGACGGTTAAGCTTCCACCTTCCACTTTGGCATGAATGAGTAGAGACTTACCGGTATTGTTTTTGAACCGAAAATTGATGGAACCTGAGGCGAACGTGGCATCCAGCCCCTTCGGCAAATATTTGACGGGCAGGGAGTGGTTGCGGCGTTCTACAATGTCCAGTCCGGTCAACAGGGCTGCGTTGTAAACGGTGCTCGATACCTGGCAGATGCCGCCTCCAATGCCGGGGGTCAGCTGTCCATTCACGATAACCGGGGCTTCCCGGAAACCATAGTCTTCCTCGGCCTTCCTAATGACCTTCTCATAATCAAAAGTACCATTTGGCGGCAAAATCATGCCGTTAACGGCTTGCGCTGCTGCGCTGACGTTATGTATCCGGCCTGCACTGCTGTTTCCAAGGCCAGTGGAGAACTGGATGATCTTCCGGTCAATTCCCTCTTGGCGCAGCGAATCGAGAGTCACTTCGGGTTGCAGTGTATACAACGGCAGCTGAATCAACAGCGGGTTGGGCTTCGCATCATGGTCCAGTGGAGCGAAATCCCGGTGCAGCTTAGCCTGCATCTGGCTCGCGAGTTCATCCCAGGCGATCCGGCGGACGCCTTTTTCCGGGATGTACTGGACCTTGTCACTTGCGGTAATGCGGCGAACAGCGTTCGCGGGTGTACCGAAGGTTTCCTTTTCCCAGACAGGGGTAAGTTGCTCTTTCAACGATTTTGAATTGTAAGTCAGCTTCAGAGACCACTCCTTGATGAAATGATATCGGGCATACGCGCGCTCCCACAGATTGCCTTCATCCAATTGCTGCACAGCTGTCCGGAAGTCATCAGCACTGTAGCTTGCGCCTGTCTGGGCGGCGGTGAACATCATTGTTTTTGGTGTAGGATCGTCAACCTCCAGGGTGATCGGCCATGCTTCCATTTGTTTTAATCGTTCATCCAGTGCCGGTAGAACTTCCTTGCGATTCACGCCCTCAACCGACCACTCCGCAACACGTACTCCTTCTGGTAGGGCGGGTTGGTTCACGTACATATACAGCAATCCATAGGACGCGGAACCGATTAATAGGATGGAGAACAGTGCAATGACCATCAAATGTATTTTTTTCATATCCGTACGCTCCTTTGTACTTCTGTTGTTCCGCATTTCGTAACACTTTCCATATATATGATCCAATGATGGAAAACTTTCGGGTACTCAATAGGTAACAAATTTGTTACAATAAAATTCATATGAATCCATGCTTCACCATCGAAAAAGGGGCGAAATGGATTTTCCCTGATGAAATTCAGGTCTTTTTAAAGGAAATGCCAAGATTGTGTCGAAATGATAATGGCTAACTATGCAACGGGAAGTGATGATGTGATAGAAATGCAGGACGTGTGGAAGACCTACGCCAATGGTACCCACGCATTACAAGGGGTGTCGGTGAAGATCGACCGCAATGAATTTGTCTATATCGTCGGTCCGTCCGGCGCAGGCAAATCGACATTTATGAAATTGATGTACAGGGAAGAAGTTCCGACCAAAGGACAAATATCCATTAACGGATTTAATATCGGAAAGTTAAAGCCACGCAAAATTCCTTACGTACGCCGGAATATCGGCGTTGTGTTCCAGGATTTCAGGTTGCTGCCACGCATGACGGCATTTGAGAATGTGGCATTTGCCATGGAAGTTATTGAAGCACCGAAGCGTCACATTAAGAAACGAGTGATGGAAGTGCTTGATCTGGTTGGATTGCGCAGCAAGGCGAATCGTGAACCTTCACAGTTGTCGGGTGGGGAACAGCAGCGTATTGCCATCGCACGTGCCATCGTGAACAATCCGTCTGTTATTATTGCGGACGAGCCAACGGGCAACCTTGATCCGGAGACGTCATGGGGCATTATGCAACTGCTGGATGAAATTAATTTCCGCGGGACAACCATTGTCATGGCAACCCACAACAAGGATATCGTTAATACGATGCGTAAACGGGTTATTGCGATTGAACGGGGACAGATTGTACGGGATCAGATGAGAGGGGAATACGGTTATGAATTTTAGTACTCTCTTGCGCCATTTACGGGAGGGATTCAAGAACGTATTCCGCAACGGCTGGATGTCCGTGGCCTCCATCATGTCCATTATCGTGTCTCTGCTCATTCTGGGCGTGTTCATGCTGCTGGTGCTCAATGTGAATTCCATGGCCAACCAGGTGGACAGTCAGGTCGAGATCAGTACGTTTCTTGAGCTGAACGTGGATGAGAACCTGCGTAACACGCTGGAGCAGGAAATCAGTGCGATGCCTGAAGTCAGTGAAATTCGTTTTGTTTCCAAAGAAGAGGGACTCAAGGAGTTCCGTGAACGTCTCGGAGAAAGTGCAGACAATGTGCTAAGCGGTTTCGATGTGGATAACAATCCACTGCCGGAGACCATTGAAGTAGAGGTTATTGAACCGGAAACCGTCACTTTTGTGGCGCAAAAAATCGAAGCATTGAACGATAAACATCCGGAGAAGCCGATCATGAAAGTGAACTACGGCAAGGAAACAGTGGAAGTGTTGTTCAAATTTACGAAGCTTGTCCGGAATATCGGATTTATTTTTGTTGGGGGACTGGGGTTAATGTCCATGTTCCTGATCTCGAATACGATTCGCGTAACGATTCTGGCCCGGCGCCGGGAGATCGGTATTATGAAACTGGTTGGTGCAACCAACACGTTCATTCGTTGGCCTTTCTTTGTCGAAGGGGCATTGATTGGATTGATCGGTTCGGCGATTACGGTAGCAGTACTGTTCTTCGGTTACAGCCGCCTGATGGCCACGATTGGTCAGGATGTATTTATGCAGATGCTTAATTTGATTCCACTCGGTGATATTTGGTTGCTGTTTGGAACACTGTTGATCGGACTCGGTGTGCTGGTTGGTATTTTGGGAAGCACATTGTCCATCCGCAAATCTCTTAACGTTTAATCGAAAAAGAATGGCAAAGCAGGTTCACAACTGAACACTGTTTGACGATATGTAGTAAAGACGGAGTCTTTAGTGTAAAGAAAGCAAAGAACATGCTGTTCACCACCTGTGCAGGTTGCTTTCTTGTGAATTCATAGGATGGGGGATCACATTTTGAAAAAAACAGCTTCGCTGCTGGCTCTAACGTTATTGGCCAGTTTGACGCTTCAACCTTCTGACGGATATGCCAAGAGTAGCATTAGCGACATTGATCAGCAGATTCAGCAACTGGAGAGCAAGGCGGCTTCGGCCAAAAAGGAGCAGCAAAAGGCTGCCAGCAACAAAAAGGAAGCCCAGCATTACAAGAACAAGACCAATGCTTACTTGAAAGTCGTCATGGAGCAGATCAATGTGGTTAGTGATGAGCTGGCAAACGTATCCTTGCAGATTGAAAATACGGAAGAGGATCTCCGGACAACGAAAAAAGATCTGCAAGCTGCAGAAGAACGTATCGTTGCAAGAGAGAAATTACTTGAATCACGTGTACGGCTGATGTATACAGATGGTGCCGTTTCTTATCTCGATGTGTTGTTAACTTCCACAAGCTTCACTGATTTCCTGACTCGTGCCGATTCACTGAAAACGATTGTGGATCAGGATCAGCATCTGCTGGATGAACACAAAAAGGACAAGCAGCTCGTCGTGGACAAAAAAGCAGAACTCGATGTGCAATATGCAGAAGCCAAGAGCCTGTATGCGCAGAAGAAACAGCGTAAGTCCCAATTGAATGAGAAGGAACAGGAGAAGCAAGTGCTTCTCGCTTCCTATGATGCTAAAATTGAAGAGTCTGAAGAGCTGACGCAAGAACAGGAAGATGTATTGATGCAGATTGCCAGCAAGCGTTCGGCCCTTCTGCAAGAGAAAAATAAATTGCGTGAGCAACAAGCGGCGGCGGCCGCCAAAGCAAAAGCAGCAGCTGCTGCACGTGCCGCGGCTGCTGCGAAGGCGCCGACCAAGGTCAGCTCCAACAGCAGTAGCAGCACATACTCCAGTGGTAACGGCATCTTTGGGATGCCAGTATCAGGTGCGCGTGTATCTTCCGGTTTTGGGCCTCGTATTCACCCGATCACGGGCGAAGTAGGTAAAATGCATGCAGGTGTAGACTTTGCTGTTGCTCAAGGAACGTCCGTTCATGCCGCTTCAGGCGGGATCGTCATCATGGCTGAATGGTATAGTGGATATGGTTACACCGTCATTGTTGACCACGGAGGCGGATTATGGACGCTATACGGTCATTTACGTGAAGGCGGATTTAAGGTTAGCAAGGGTGACACGGTAAGCCGTGGCGATATAATTGCTGAATCAGGCAGTACAGGCAACTCCACTGGACCGCATTTGCATTTTGAAGTACGTGATAATGGAACAGCAGTGAATCCATTTAACTATTTGTAGTTTTTAGCCAACAGTTGGAATGGAACAAACATATTCCGTACAAGCTAGGCATATACTAAGCTGGCATGTTCAGGGAATGATTCACGGAACGATTGAATTTGACACGCTTCAATACTAAAGGCGGTGACAAACGGATGATGAAGAAAAGATCGGCCCTGCTGCTTGTCATTGTAGCCCTTCTCGGAGGAAGCCTGCTTACGTTGGTGCTGATGAGCTCTCCTGGCCTGGCACAGACGACACCTGGCGAAGGATTGCTCGCAAGCGTTACTGGCAGTTCGCAGCAGAAGAACGATTTGAAGAAGATTGAAACCGCGATGGATTTGATCTCAAGCAACTACTATAAAGACGTGGATCAAACCAAACTGATTGATGGTGCGATCAACGGCATGATGGAATCCCTTGGTGATCCGTACTCCAACTATATGGGGCAGGAAACAGCAGCCCAGTTCGAGGAGTCGATTGAAGGTTCATTTACCGGAATCGGCGCAGAGGTATCCTCACAGGACGGGAATGTCGTAGTGGTATCACCGATCAAAGGATCACCTGCCGAGAAAGCGGGTATTCGCGCGAAAGACATGATCATGTCCGTGAATGGTGAATCTCTGCAAGGTTTGGAACTGAACAAAGCCGTTAACAAAATCAGAGGTCCAAAAGGCAGTGAAGCGAAGGTACAGGTTAAACGTGCCGGATCTTCCGAACTGATTGACTTTGTCATTGTACGTGATGACATTGATCTGGAGACGGTGTACGCCCACATGGAGGATAACGGTGTTGGTGTTATTACGATCACCCAATTCTCGCTGAACACAGGAGATCGCTTCAAAGAAGAACTGGCGAAGCTGGAGAAGCAGAACATGAAGGGCCTGATCATTGATGTTCGTAATGACCCGGGTGGTGTTTTGCAGGTCGTTATTGATATTGCAGAGCAATTTGTTCCGAAAGGCAAAGTTATTGTTCAAGTCGAAGACAAGAACGGTAAAAAGGAACAAAGCAAATCGAACGGATCAGGTAAATCGTACCCAATTACGGTATTGATGAACAAAGGAAGCGCGAGTGCGTCGGAAATTTTGGCTGGTGCATTGCAACAGTCGGCAGGCGCAACGCTGGTTGGAGAAAACTCCTTTGGTAAAGGAACCGTACAAACGAGTTATGACAAGCAGATGGGTGATGGCAGTCTGCTGAAAATCACCATTGCGAAATGGCTGACTCCGAACGGAGACTGGATTCACGAAAAAGGGATCAAACCGGATATTGCGGTGAACCAGCCGGATTACTTCTCGGTGGCACCAATCAACAAAGAAAAATTACCTTTGAAATACGACAGCAATAGCACGGATGTGAAAAGTGCGCAGACGATGCTGAGAGGACTTGACTTTAAGCCGGATCGTGTAGATGGATACTATGACCAGAAGACAGAAGAAGCGGTCAAAGCATTCCAGAAACAAAAAGGCATTCAGGCAACTGGCCAGATTGATGAGAAAACCGCGGAATCACTGGAAGCGGCTCTGATTGAACGCATTGCCAATCCTCAATATGATGCACAGCTGAAGCGCGCGATCGAAAATGTCTCAAAGGATATTTCGTCCGCAGTGTCGAAGCCATAAAGAAGGCTGATTTTCAGCCTTCTTTTTTTCTGAACCGGCTGAAGGAGAGGGGTGACCGTCCACAATGGAATGGGCTTGGCCATGGTTGACCACATTAGGAGAAGCATTGTTGCAGTTGTTTATTCAGCCGTTTTATTATATTGCGGTAATCTTGATTGCTCTCGTTTATCATCGTCAACTCTTACAGGAACGTAAATTGTTCCACGTTCGTCTGCAAAGCTCGATCACACAGACCATTCGTGCAGTACTTGGAGGTATTGTGATTGGTGCAATGGTCTCAATCGTGTCGTTGTTTCTTGGGGCACATCTTACACTGAGCAGCCTGATCTGTATATGGGCAGCTACGTTATTTCTGGCATTATTCCGTATCCGATACTTATGTTTTGCTTATGCTGCAGGTTTGCTTGGCGTGTTGCAGTTTGGTTTAAATCTGGCTTCGGGCTGGCAGCCGGCAGGATGGATGGGAAGTGTCACTGAAGCATTACGTGCGCTGGATATGCCTGCACTTCTTGTGCTCGCAGCAGTATTACATATCGGTGAAGCACTGATGGTACGTATGCAAGGGGTATCCATGGCATCGCCTTTGCTCTTCGAAGGTAAACGCGGCAAGCTCGTTGGAGGATACCAGTTGCAGCATTTCTGGCCGATTCCGTTACTGATTCTTGTTCCAGTTACGGGCGGGGCCGAATTGCCATGGACCGCTTTGATCAGCGGAGGAAATGGCTACATGTTGGTTGCGCTACCGATTATGCTGGGATTCGGAGAAGTTACGCAAAGTATGCTCCCCGGGGAAAAAGTCCAGATTTCCGCAAAACGATTGCTGCTATATGGGACAGGGCTACTTGTGCTCAGTCTCTTGGCTGCATGGTGGTCTCCACTCATGGTTGTTGCAGCCTTGGCTGCTTTCATTGGGCATGAGTTCCTGGTGTGGTACAGTGGCTTCGAGGAGCAAAACCGCAGCCCGCTGTTTGTACACCCTGAGCACGGCCTGAAGGTACTGGGTGTCATTCCTGATAGTCCCGCAGAAGAACTGGGAATTGAAGCTGGGGAGACCTTGTACAAGGTGAATGGCGTATTGGTGCATTCGCCGGAGCAATTACATCGCGCTTTGCGTATGAATCCGGCCTTTTGTAAGCTGGAGGTACGCAATCATCAGGGTGAGAGCAAGTTCATGCAACGGGCGATCTATGAAGGAGAGCATCATCAGCTCGGGGTGCTCATGGCCCCGGACAATCATGAAGCCTGGGCGCTCCGCTTGCGTCCGCTAACTCTATTTCATATCGTAAGTCTCAAGTTGTTCGCACGACGTCGGAAAGATCAGCTTAATGTTGAGGCTCCACTAGCATTGCCACCCGCCCCGGCGGGGGAGCAAAGATCTGTAGAGATGTAATGAAGAAAGGGTATTTCCTCCGCCATATTAGGCGAGGGAAATACCCTTTTTGCTACTTTTTCAACATGAAAATGGCGATTTGAGTCCGGTCGCGCAAACTAAGCTTGCCGAGAATATCCGTAACATAGTTTTTGACCGTGCCTTCACTTAAAAATAGCTTCGCGGCAATTTCTTTATTGGACAGCCCTTCTGATATAGCCTCCGCAACAGCCAGTTCCATACGGGTTAGTCCGTAAGAGCCAATGGGTTCATGTGTCTGAGGCGCTGCAGTAGGACGAAGTAGACTCGCGAGCTTACGAGCAATATCAGGATGAATCAACATATCCCCGTTATGTACAGTCTTGATGCCCTGAATGATCCGGTCAGGTGGCACATTTTTGAGTAAATAACCGCTGGCTCCGTTTTGCAAAGCCTGGATAATATACTCATCATCGTCAAACGTAGTAAGCATCAGTACACGCACGTCAGGGAAACGTGTTTTAATGATTCGGGTACCTTCAACTCCATCACAATCTGGCATGCGAATATCCATAAGTACAACGTCGGCAATTGTTCCGGACTCCAGCAGTTCCAGAGCTTCCCGGCCGTTTGAAGCTGTACCTGTAACGGTAATGCCGGGATCGAGTCCAAGCAGGACTTTGAGACTTTCACGGATAAAGGAATCATCATCCGCAAGCATCAGCCGAATGGACTGAGGGTGAACAGAATGGCTCGAGTTATTTAATTCATTCAGGTCAGACATGAGCAAATCACTTCCTTTTTCAGATCAGTTCAGCTTTGTTTGCCATGGGTAGGCGTGTAATCACCGTATAGGGATAGTCCGACTTGATCTCAAGTTTCCCACCAACCAACTGTGTGCGTAGGCGCATACCTTCGAGCCCCATGCCGAGTCCTGTAGACTCTATCTTTACGCCCGGGTTAGCACGAGATCTTTCATGTCTTGCTTTCGTTTGTTCCTTGGTGGAAAGGGTATGGATCTTCCCATCGTTGCTGATAGACATACAGATTTCTCTTTCTCCAAATTCCAGTTCCACTGTAATCGTAGTGGCATTTCCATGACGGAGGGCATTGGTCAGGGCCTCTTTTGCATTTTTGTACAAAACGATTTGCATACTGGGATAGAGTACATGTGAATGACCACGCACTTCGTAACGCGTTTTAACACCCGTTTCCCTTCCAACGTCTTCAAGCAGACGATCTAGTGCGTAGGCATCGGATATATATGAGTCAGGCCGCAATTTGTGAAGCGTGGTTCGCATGTCATCCATACTGGCGGCCAATTGATCCCGAATCTGTCTCACCATTTCCGTGCCCTGTTCTGGGTGTATAGGGAGGGTGAGGAGGGCTGCCTCAGACATCATTTTGGTGCGAATTAGGCGATGACCAATATCATCATGAAGCTGTCTGGATATCCGGGTACGTTCCTCAACCTGTGCCGCTCCTTCAAGTTGCTTTGTGAATTGCAGCAATTGTTCGCGTGCCTCCTGAAGCTCGTAATGTTTACTGCGCAGCTCATCGTACACCTGTTCAAGCTGCCCACGGCTGCTCGCGCTTCTAGAACCCTGCCAAGAGAGTGTTGCGGTGATGAGCAGGAGCAAGTTACCTGCAACCCGAGCCATTGTCTCTTGGGTGAAGCTAAAAGGAATGGCCGTGTTATTGTGAAGTGTAAGCCATGCATGAAGCTCCTGTGGTGGGGCGTAATACCAATGTAACGCGGTATTGCTGGCGATAAGCTGAATGGCGAGCATTAACCACCGTTGGGTCCTATCCAGTCTGTACATGTACACATAAAGCGCAGATAAGGAGAGGAAAAACATAAATGGGCCATATAGAGCGATCAGCCAGCAGCTGAAGAGGATTTCGGCCGCAAGCAGCAGACGCTGCATACCTGAACGGGAGAAGTCTTTCCACACCGCGAGTCCTAGGGCAATGATAATATACAGAGTATAGCTATCTTCTTTTTCCAGGGGTAGCACCAGAATGTACAGAACCGCAGGAACTATGAGTAAACCGTATTGTAGCAACCGCATCGGCATATGTCAGAGACATCCTTTATTTTAGAAGTGAAGGTATACCTTCCGGTTATGTATGTCGATTATATCATAGGCAGTTTTCCCATCCGAAGATGACTTAAGTCACCTTTGTTTCATGACCTTTCGTACCTTCGCAGAAGATCACAATTCGTTACAATACAGATATGAAAATCCAGTCGCAGGAAGCTGGACGGAAGAGGAGTGTATAATCTATGGCTATGCTTGAAGTGGATCACGTCGTGAAACGATACGGTAGCAAGCTGTCAGTGGATCATTTAAATCTGAGTGTCGGTAAAGGTGAAATTTTTGGATTGCTTGGACCCAATGGTGCAGGGAAAAGTACCACCATTAGCATGATTGCCGGTCTTTTAAATATGGATCAGGGTGAAATTCGGTTGGATGGCATATCAGTTAAGGAGCGGCCGCTTGAAGTAAAACGCAAAATAGGGCTGGTACCACAGGATCTGGCTCTATACGAAACGATGACCGCTGCGGAGAATGTCACTTTTTTTGCCAGACTATATGGACTCCGTGGGAAAATGCTTAAAGAAAGAGTACAGGAATCCCTCGAATTTGTAGGTTTGCAGGACAAAGCGAAGGATGCCCCTTCCACTTTCTCTGGCGGTATGAAACGCAGGCTGAACATTGCGTGTGCCATTATGCATCGGCCGGATTTAATCATTATGGATGAACCAACAGTGGGCATTGACCCGCAATCGCGGAATCATATTTTGGAGTCGGTTCGTACGCTTAATCAGATGGGATCAACCATCATTTATACAAGTCATTACATGGAGGAAGTTGCTGCAATCAGTCACCGGGTAGCGATTATGGATCAGGGGCATATCATCGCCTGTGGCACCGAAGCAGAGCTGAGAGAACGGGTTGCATCTGAGGAAAAAATAGTGCTCACCACTTCGGGCATTGGTCCTGATGTTGTGGAGGAGTTGAAGCTTCACCCCCGTGTGCGGGCGGTTGAAGTATCAGACGATACATTGACCGTTATGCTGCCTTCTGCACAGCAGGATCTACAAGATATGCTCTTCATTTGCAGCAAACATGAAATCTCCATTCAATCGCTCAAGGTCGAAGAGCCTGATCTGGAAACGCTCTTCCTCAATCTGACCGGACGTACGCTTCGGGACTAGGAGGATCTCAGATGAACATATGGCATATTTGCATCTTTGAGTTGAGAAGGATTCTGAGAATTCGCTCCGTTCTGCTGAATCTGTTTATTCTGCCGCTGCTGCTCATCTTTATATTGGGTACTGCACTCTCCAGTACAATGGGGACGGCAAAAGAAGCCATTCCTGACCCGGTGAGAGTAGGGATCATTCAAACAGAAGAGGATTCCGGTTCTGGAGCGATCAGCGAAGCTTTAAATACATTTGTGACATCTTTGGCAGTAAGCGAAATGATGAAGGTACAGAACATACCTACGGAAAAAGAGGCTGTAAGTGCACTGCGACGTGGTGATCTGGATTTTGCCGTAATTGTCCCATCAGATCTGGAGGAGCAGTTCATGAAAGGGGAAGAGGCAAGGTTGCAATGGATATTGGGGAAAGATGGCACGCTCAATGTTGTAGGTGAGACTTTGTTTACGCGGTTCACGGATGAACTGAACAGACAGGTCGCTGCGGCGAAAGTGTTAGGTCCTGACGCAGTAGCTGCAATGTCTGAGCATTCACAGACCAATAGAACGAGCTCTTCATATATAGCCGTCAGCAGTCCCGGAGAAGTGGGTACCTCTTATAGTGCTTCACAATATTATGCAGCTTCCATGCTGGCCATGTTCATGCTTTACTCAGGTATGACAACCAGCAACAGTCTGTTTGGTGAAAGAGATAAAAAAACGCTAACTCGCTTACAAGCAGCTCCAATCGGCAATGGGGTCATTTTTGCAGGGAAAATTGCAGGCAATAGCCTAATTGCTTTCTTGCAGGCCATCATCATCGTACTGGCGACACATTGGTTATATGGTGTGAACTGGGGCACACATCCCTGGCTAATTGTTCTAATCTGTGTGCTGATTACGCTGGCTTCCATGACTCTCGGCGTGATTGTTACCCTGCTTTTCAAGAATTCCGCATCCGCAAGCGCCGCTCTTCAAGGCATCATTATTGCCATGACATTTATTAGCGGTGGATTTACACCCATTGCCGTTGGTTTTGTACAGCGAATAAGCGAATTTACGGTAAACCACTGGGCTTTGCAAAGTTTTCTGCGGATGATGCTGAACGCCCCCTTAAGTGAGATTATGTACAGCATCATGATGCTTGGTTCGGTATGTGCGGTAATGGTGGCGGCAGCGGGACTGATCTATAGAAAGGCGGGATATCGCTATGAATAGCCTGAATATTGCCTGGCTGATGATCCGGCGCACGATATTGCGAAAACGGGGTTTCATCACGTTCTTTCTTCTTCCTTGCCTTGTCGTCACAGGTACAATTGCGCTGTTTGGGAGCGAGGAGGGAACACGTGCCGTCATTCCTTATGTAAACGAGGATCAGGGTGCAGCAGGCAGATGGATATTGGATGAGCTGGGCCGCAAAGAGGAATATCTGCTCAAACCCATGAACAACGTTGCGGAAGTTAAGGAAGCCATTGCGCAGCAAAGGGGGAGTTCAGGACTCATTATCCCGGCGCATTACACGGACAATTTACTGCAAGACAAACAACCTGAAGTTCAGCTAGTGGAACTTCGTGTCAGTGAAAGCTCCTATACTTTGAGGGCTGCGGTTGAAGGTTTGGCAGCGGGATTGAGACAATCTGCTTCGGCAGTATTGGCAGCGACAGATGCGGCATCAGGTGAGACTTCTGATCCAACTCTGGCCCAAGCCAAATTTAAAGAATTGTTACTTGAACTTGGTATACATCAAATTTCGGGTGAAGCAACTGAGCTGCGTATTTATCCCAAACCGGGTCTGAACAACGTGACCGGATTTACGATTATGTTCATGATGGGTCTGCTGACCAGTACAGTTGCTGTTATTATGGAAGACCGCAGGCTGCGGACGATGGCAAGAGTCTACACGGCTCCGGTCCGCGCCTATGAAATCGCACTGGGCAATTTTCTGGGAAGTTTTGCGATCGGATTAATCCAAATTGTTTTGGTACTGGGGATTAGCAGATGGGTGCTTCATTATGATGCGGGGATTCCATTTGGCATCCATCTGCTTATTTTGGCCGCATTTATGCTGGTCTCCATGGGGATTGCGAGTACGGTTGCCGGTTTGATTCGTGAATCCAAAAATGCAACCATGCTGAATTCACTGATTATCACACCGACGTGTATGATTGGTGGCTGTTTCTGGCCACTGTCGATCATGCCGGATTACATGCAAAAACTTGCTAATTTTGTTCCACAGAAATGGGCGATTCAAGCGGTGGAAACAGTCTCTGCTGGTGGTACGTTGTCGGATATCACAATGCCGCTGCTGATACTGTTTGGCATGGCAGCCATTTTGCTGACGGTCGGTTCTGCGATTCTTCGTCCCAGCCAGCCAGGCGTAGATGCGTAAAGTGTGAATCGTTTGTATGATGAAGGTAATCACATCGTGTGCCATTGCTGTAAAACGAATAAAACAAGTGATCCGCTTTTTTAGCAATAAAAGTATAGAATAAAAACAAAAAGCACGCTCTGCTGAATCGAATTCAGTAAGAACGTGCTTTTTATAATAGAGCAAAGGTGGTCCATACGAAATGTTAGAAGTTAAGGCTGGAGTTGACGCAAGACGGTGATTTCCACACGTCTATTTTTTTGCCGCCCTGCTGCGGTGGTATTATCCCCAGTTGGGCGCGTATCCGCGTATCCAGCATATTGAAATCCGTCAGGGTCAAGCTTTTCTTTGTCGAGAAAAAAACGCAATACAGACAGTGCACGTTCCCCGGAAAGCTCCCAATTGTCTTTATAGGTAGCGTTTGCCCCGACAGGAACGTTATCCGTATGCCCTTCAATGCTAACAACGGTGCTCAGATCACGGAACAAGCTTGCCAATTTGCTTAGTGTGGGTGAAGCATCACTTTTGAGTGCAGCTTTTCCCTGATCAAACAGGAAGCGGTCACTGAGTGTGATAGAGATGCCTTGGGGCTTGTCCGCAACAAAAATCTGGTTTTCCAGTTTATTGTCCTCGATATACTGGGTAATCACATTGAACAAATTTTGCAGCTCCTGCTCCTGTGATCTGAATTGCTCTTCACGCTCCGTAAGTGGCTGATCGTCATCAGTTGGCTTACTTGTCTCGGAGCCGGAAGAGGGTCCTTCGCCTTCTCCGGGGTCTTCGCCCTGAATCTGGGAAGGCGGATTCTTGGTAATAGCTTGTCCAGCTGTACCACCAATACCTTCACCTTGATCGAGCAGGGAGTTGGATTGGTTGAAAGTATTTTGCAACGATTGAGTAACCACATCGTATTTACCAGAATCCAGATGACTCATGGCATACATGATCACAAAAAAGATCAGCAGCAGAGTGATGAGATCGGCATAGGTAATCATCCAGCGATCTCGATGATCTCCAGGTTCACGTTTTCCGCGCCGTTTACTGCGCCGACTCATCCAATCCCTCCTTCACTACAGGACGTGTAATCTGGCGGTGAGTAAGTGTGAAGGACTCCAGCCGTTTACGCACAAGCTGAGGGTTTTCCCCGTTCTGGATGGATAATACGCCTTCGAGCAGCATTTCCATCGTCTGAATTTCGTCTGCTCCACGGGATTTAATTTTGGAAGCAATGGGTAAAAAGATAAGATTGGCACTGGCGACCCCGTAAAGGGTTGCGGTAAAGGCAACAGCAATCGCTGGTCCGAGTCCGGTAGGATCGGTCAGACTGCCGAGTACCTGAATAAGTCCCATCACGGTACCAATGATACCCATCGTTGGAGCATAACCGCCTGCTGATTCAAAAATTTTGGCATAACCTTCATATTTTTGTTCGACGGAATCAATCTCCATCTCCATGATCTGACGAACAACATCCTGATCTGTGCCATCGACAACCATCTGAATACCATCTTGCAAAAATGGATGCGGATGGTCCATTACTTTTCGTTCCAGTGCAAGCACGCCTGAGCGGCGAGCGATTGAAGACATATCTACAAGTTCTTCAACCCACTGGCTTGAGTCATTGTTGTTACGCCCAAAGGCCATGCGGAGGGCAGCAGGAATCGTACGCAGCCGATGTGCAGGGAAACTGGCAACAACTGCGGCAATCGTTCCACCAAATACAATTAGAGCAGCCGTCTTTTGCATCAGACCGGATAATTGGCCACCTTCCCATAAAAAACCACTAATGACTGCGGCAATCCCGGCAATAATGCCGATAAGTGTCGCAATATCCATAAATTAACCCACTCCTATCTTTAGTTCGCGATTGCATCACTTGCACAGACGAGGTATAATTATACGGGAACAAATATTCCTATTACTATAAGTTTTCCCATATGTAAATTCGGGGAACTTCGACAATATATAGTGACTATTATTTTAGACGATAGGGTGAGATACGGCAATGAGCGATATTATAATGAGCGACAAAACGTTCGAAATCGAATCAGAGTTTTCTCCCCAAGGTGATCAGCCTGCAGCCATTGAAGAATTGGTGAAGGGCGTTCAGGAGGGGAAGAGATATCAGACATTGCTGGGTGCAACCGGTACGGGTAAGACGTTCACCATTGCACAGACGATTGCCAAGCTGCAACGTCCCACACTGATTATTGCCCACAATAAAACGCTGGCAGCTCAGCTTGCAAGTGAGTTCAAAGACTTTTTTCCAAATAACATGGTTGAGTATTTTGTCAGTTACTACGATTACTTTCAGCCAGAGGCCTATATTCCTTCCTCGGATACGTACATCGAGAAGGATTCAAGTATCAATGAAGAGATCGATAAGTTGCGCCATGCGGCTACGAGTTCATTGTTTGAACGCAGAGATGTCATTATTGTAGCGAGTGTATCCTGCATCTATGGTTTGGGTTCGCCGCACTCCTATTCCAGCATGCTTCTGTCCCTGCGGGTAGGGATGGAGAAACCGCGCAATCAGATTTTGTCCCGTCTGGTGGAGATTCAGTATCAGCGAAATGACATTAACTTTGTGCGTGGTACGTTCCGCGTTCGCGGTGACGTTATCGAGATTTTCCCGGCATCGAAGGGTGAACATGCGATTCGGGTGGAATTGTTCGGTGATGAGATTGAGAAAATTACGGAGATTGATGTGTTAACCGGAGAACTGGTTGGGGAACGTGAGCACATTGCGATATTCCCGGCATCTCACTTCGTAACCCAGGAAGAGACGATGAAGGTTGCGCTAGTGAATATTGAGCGTGAACTGGAAGAGCGTCTTGAAGTATTGCGTGAACAGGGGAAATTGTTGGAGGCTCAGCGACTGGAGCAACGTACACGGTACGATATCGAGATGATGAAAGAAGTCGGCTTCTGTTCAGGGATTGAAAACTATTCCGGCCCACTGACATTCCGCGAACGAGGCGATACACCTTACACGCTAATGGACTATTTTCCGGATGATATGTTGATTGTGGTCGATGAGTCCCACGTGACTCTTCCACAGATCCGTGCGATGTATAACGGTGACCAAGCACGGAAGACTGTACTGGTTGATCACGGATTCCGTCTGCCATCTGCGCTGGATAACCGCCCTCTCAAATTCGATGAGTTTGAAGGGAAGATGGATCAGATTATCTATGTATCTGCGACACCAGGTCCTTACGAGATTGAGCATACGGATACGATGGTGCAACAGATCATTCGTCCAACCGGTCTGCTTGATCCAATTATTGAACTGCGTCCAACGAAGGGGCAGATCGATGACCTGATCGGTGAGATTAATGACCGGATTGCGAAAGACGAGCGGGTCCTGATCACAACATTAACGAAGAAGATGTCCGAGGATTTAACAGATTATCTGAAGGAGATCGGAATCAAGGTACGTTATTTGCACTCCGAGATCAAGACATTGGAGCGTATGGCGATTCTACGTGATCTAAGGCTTGGGGTTTTCCATGTCCTTATCGGAATCAACTTGCTCCGGGAAGGTCTGGATCTTCCTGAAGTTTCCTTGGTAGCCATTTTGGATGCCGACAAAGAAGGCTTCCTACGCTCGGAACGCTCACTGATCCAAACGATTGGTCGGGCTGCACGGAACAGCGAAGGTCGAGTTATCCTGTACGGTGACAAAGTGACAGATTCGATGGAAAAAGCGATGAAGGAAACGGAACGCCGTCGTGCGATCCAAATTGCGTATAACGAAGAGCATGGGATTACACCACAGACGATTCGCAAAAAAGTGCGTGATGTGATTGAAGCAACCAAAGTTGCCGAATCCAAGAAAGACTATCTTACAGGCGCTGCCGAGAAGATGTCGAAGAAGGAACGTCAGTCGCTTATTCAGCGCCTAGAGGCAGAGATGAAAGACGCAGCCAAAAACTTGCAGTTTGAGCGTGCTGCTGAACTTCGTGATGCATTGCTGGAACTGCGCGCAGAATAGCTTATTAAGGCAGACAGCATAAGTTTAAGATAGAGGCACAGTAGAATGTGTCGCAGCATGGATAGATCTGCAACAAGAGAACGGCCGGGTGGCCGTTCTCTTGCTGAGTCAGGAAATCAGTGATATCTACCGATAATTAGACATGTTGAAAACGTAAAATCAGGTCTATACTGATAGAAAAGTTGAAATTGGTTAAAAGGTTTATAGGAAAACATTTGGAAGTCGTGTACCCAGGAGCCGAGCCAAAGGCAATGGCGACCATCGCGAGCAAGGCGAAGCCGTGAGCGCCCTCTCGTTGTAGAGCGGCCGTCTAAGAGAACGGCATTTGGCCGGGATCTTGGACGAAGCTGCGGGCACACGACAACCTTCACATAGCAAGACCCGACCATTCACCTTGCACCGCCTGTTTCGGGTGTCCAGAGGGCTGCGCCCTCTGGGGCCCTCCCTTGGAAGGGAGGGTTTGGGAGGGATTGAAAAGCCTTTAAAAAAGGTTGGAATTTCAACATTGAAAGGATGAATACCATTGGCGAGCGAGAACATTGTCATCAAAGGCGCGCGAGCGCATAACCTCAAAAACATTGATATCACCATCCCGCGTGACCGTTTTGTTGTATTGACCGGTCTGAGTGGCTCAGGCAAGTCCTCGCTGGCTTTTGATACGATATATGCCGAAGGACAGCGACGTTATGTTGAATCATTATCGGCTTATGCACGACAGTTTCTGGGGCAGATGGAGAAACCGGACGTTGATTCCATTGAAGGATTATCCCCGGCTATCTCCATAGATCAGAAAACGACAAGCCGTAACCCGCGTTCCACCGTCGGAACCGTTACGGAAATCTATGACTACCTGCGTCTGTTATTTGCACGTGTGGGACATCCTCATTGTCCGGATCATGGCGTGGAAATTAGCTCCCAGACCGTAGAACAAATGGTTGACCGCATAATGCAATATCCTGAGCGGACCCGGTTGCAGATTCTGGCACCTATTGTCTCGGGACGCAAGGGTGAACACAAAAGTATATTTGCCGATGTGTCCAAGCAGGGCTTTGTTCGTGTACGGGTTAACGGTGAATTGCGTGATTTGTCGGAAGATATTCAATTGGAGAAGAACAAAAAGCATACGATTGAAGTCGTCGTTGACCGGATCGTGATTAAGGAAGAAGTGCAATCACGTTTGGCCGATTCTATTGAGACTGCACTTAATTTGTCCGGTGGACAGCTGCTGGTAGATATTATGGGTGAGGAAGAGCTGCGCTTCAGTTCCAACTTTGCCTGCCCGGTGTGCGGATTCAGTATTGAAGAGCTGGCGCCGCGCATGTTTTCGTTCAACAGCCCATTTGGAGCCTGCCCGGATTGTGATGGATTAGGTGTCAAAATGATTGTTGACCCGGACCTGTTGGTACCGGATCGCAGCAAAACAATTGAAGAGGGTGCGTTTGATGCCTGGACAGGTGGTACATCCACCTATTATCCGCAGTTCCTCAAATCGGTATGCGAACACTTTAACATCCCGCAAAACGTACCTGTAGAAGATCTGCCTGCTGAACAAATGAACAAGCTGTTGCAGGGTACAGGTACGGAGAAAATTCGTTTCCGGTATGAGAATGATTTTGGACAGCGGAAAGAAGCATTGGTTACCTTTGAAGGTATTGTGAATAATCTGGAGCGTCGTTACCGTGAGACAGCATCCGAAGGTATCCGTGAATTCATTGAAGGTTATATGAGTGCCAAGCCTTGTGGAACATGTAAAGGACAGCGACTGAAACGTGAAAGCCTTGCTGTTACGATTAACGATCACAACATGGCGTATGTGACAAGTTTGTCCATTGGAGAAGCTGGCCGTTTCTTCGATTCGCTGCAATTGAGTGAGAAAGAAGAAATAATCGCCAAACTTATTTTAAAAGAAATCAACAGCCGTCTCGGCTTCCTAGTAAACGTAGGACTGGATTACCTGACCCTGAGCCGTGCTGCAGGAACGTTGTCCGGTGGTGAAGCCCAGCGGATCAGACTGGCGACACAGATTGGTTCCAGCCTGATGGGTGTGCTGTATATTTTGGATGAGCCGAGTATTGGTCTGCATCAACGGGATAACGATCGTCTGATCTCCACACTCGCTCACATGCGGGATATCGGTAACACACTGATCGTGGTTGAACATGATGAGGATACGATGATGGCCGCCGATTATATTATCGATATTGGTCCGGGGGCAGGTATCCACGGTGGTACCATCATGTCGCAGGGTACACCGGAAGAAATCATGAATGATGAGAACTCGCTAACGGGTCAATATTTGAGTGGGCGCAAGTTTATTCCGGTACGTACCGAACGCCGTAGTGTCGGGGACCGCTGGCTGGAAGTGCGTGGAGCGAAGGAAAATAACCTGAAAAACCTGAATGTAAAAATTCCAGTGGGTGTATTTACCGCAGTAACGGGTGTATCCGGCTCGGGTAAATCGACGCTAATTAATGAGATTTTGTATAAAACGCTTGCTCGTGATTTGAACCGTGCACGGGTACGTCCAGGTCAGCACAAAGAGATTCGCGGTCTGGAACATATCGATAAAGTTATTGATATTGACCAGTCACCAATCGGACGAACACCACGCTCCAACCCTGCTACGTATACAGGCGTCTTTGATGACATCCGTGATCTGTTTGCACAGACCAATGAAGCCAAAGTGCGCGGATACAAAAAAGGTCGGTTCAGTTTCAATATTAAAGGTGGACGTTGTGAAGCATGTCGCGGGGACGGCATTATCAAAATTGAGATGCACTTCCTGCCGGATGTCTACGTGCCTTGTGAGGTCTGCAAAGGCAAACGGTATAATCGCGAAACACTTGAAGTCAAATACAAAAATAGAAATATCGCAGATGTGCTGGAAATGACGGTAGAGGATGCAACGCAGTTCTTCGAGAACATTCCGAAAATTCATCGCAAAATGCAAACCTTGCTCGACGTGGGGTTGGGCTACATTAACTTGGGCCAGCCTGCAACAACGTTGTCCGGTGGTGAAGCACAACGCGTGAAGCTCGCTTCCGAGCTGTATCGTCGTAGTACGGGTAAAACGATCTATATTCTGGATGAGCCAACGACCGGTCTTCATGTCGATGATATTGATCGTCTGCTGAACGTCCTGCACCGTCTGGTGGATTCCGGTGAATCGGTACTCGTTATCGAGCATAACCTGGATGTTATCAAAACAGCCGATTATATCGTTGATCTGGGTCCGGAAGGTGGAAGCGGTGGCGGAACCATTGTTGCGACAGGTACGCCTGAGGATATTATTAAAGTGGAAGCTTCCTATACCGGTAAGTACTTGAAGCCAGTATTGGAGCGGGATACGGAACGAAGCAAGACGTTACAATTGACGGAGTAAATGCTCCAGTTTACAGGTTGTTTGTGAATATCTAACCCTTCTTTTCATGAAGTAGATGGCATCGGTGTATGATCTGATGTCCTCTTCTTTCAAGGAGAAGGGTTTTCTGATATTTTACCGTTGTGTCAATCTTAATATGACATCGGTGAAAGTGTTTACATATGTGGTAGAGCAAGCATTCCATCAATCTACTGCCAAACTGGATTTTTTTCATTTTTCTGGATGATAGGGCTTGCATTACAAGCAGGGTACAGATAACATAGAGGAAGATATTAGGGTATGCGTTTAGCTGTTCAACTATGGTGAGGAGGTCTGTCTATCCATGCTGTTTGCAGAAGCTGCCGCGGCGAGTACTTCGAATTTTAATGCGTTTGATATTTTTGTCATCTTATTTACGATCCTGATTTTCATTGGAGTTGTCCGACTGGTTCGCGCACCGAAGAAGAATTTGTTTGCTATCGGATTTGCAGTGGTTAGTCTGCTGGTATTCCTTTTGACGGACTATGCCATGATTACCGGTTGGTTTGGTTCGTAGAGACACCGCTGAACTTATTTGAAAACAGCAAGTAGAAGAACAGACAAACACTTTCCAGAGAATTAAGGAGGGTGTTTTTTTGTGTTTTGCAGAGTGGTTCGGATCATACGGTCTTCTCTATCGAAATTAGGTCTTAAAGAGATTGTACAGGAATAATTTGTATGTTAAATTTGAGGATACCGGTATTGCAGATAATAGAGAAAGAGATTCAGTAATGGATCATATGGTTCGGTTGCATAACGGAGGATATATAGAGAGGGTTAGGTGAGAGAATGAGAGTGTTGGGGAAAAAGGGCGTAGCCATACTGATGGCTGCTGTACTCTCGATCAGTGTTGCAGCAACGGCTGGGGCAGCGGAGTCTTCATCAAGTATGCAAGCCAAAATGGTAGATGGACAAGTATATGTTAGTTCAAAGGATTTGGTCAAAGCGCTCGGAGGAAGTGGGCAATATGACGCCAAGTCTGGAACGTTTCAGTATAAGGGCAGTGAAGCAGTCCCGAAAGTAATTGAAAAAGTATCTCCTTCTGTTGTAGGCATTATCGGCAAATCTACTGAATTACAGGATGGCGTCACATCGGATCGCTATAACCTAGCTCATGGCACTGGCGTGATCATCCGCTCCAACGGCTGGATTGTGACGAATGCCCATGTGGTTGATGGATTAATAAATCCGTTGGTCGTGACGACTGATGGCAATACATATAAAATCACCAAAACATACAGTGACCCGTTAAGCGATATCGCTCTAATCAAAATTAATGCCAAATCTCTTAAACCGGCGACCTTCGCCAAAGCTTCCCAAACAACTGTTGGAGAAACCGTCATTGCCATCGGCACACCGATTTCCTTCTCTTTGCGTAACTCGGCGACAGTGGGCGTAATCAGTGGTCTTAATCGGGGAGTGGAGGCCACCTATCGGTTGATTCAAACAGATACAGCCATTAACCCTGGCAACAGCGGCGGACCGCTGGTCAACCTCAAAGGTGAAGTTGTTGGTATTAACTCTATGAAATTTTCAGCAGTGGGTATCGAGAGCATGGGATTTTCAATTCCAGTAGATACCGTTCAATATATTATCAATCAGTTCTTTGAATACGGAAAAATCAAGCGTGCAAGCCTCGGCTTGCAACTGGAAGAGAGCTGGTCAGCGATTGTGGGCCTGCCTACTGATGATCCTTTGACGATTACGGGTGTGCTGTCAGCTCAAGCGAAGAAAGCCAAAATTAAAGAGGGGGATGTGTTATACAGTGTGGCAGGCACACGTGTGTCCTCTGTGGTGGATATCAATGAGTTGCTCAAAAAGTATGTGCCAGGACAGAAAGTCAAACTGTTAATGCAAACGGACGGCGATATTGTCACTCGTACGGTGGTCCTTGCTGATCGAGCGGATATCCAAGACGATGAAGATGAGCAGTTCACTGTAGATGAAGATCAATAAAGCCCGGCGAGCAATCCGGATCCAGAGAGGACGAATGAACGGAATGAAAAAATCATTTTTACGTGTGCTAAGAACAGGTATGTTAGCCGGGATGCTGAGCATTGGAGCGGCTTTGCCTGCGTGGGCATCCGATCTTATAACAAGTGAGCTGCGGATCACAGCGGGTAGTACGAGCGCCTATATCAACGGCAGCAAGCAGGCAATCGCCAAACCATATCAGTTCAAAGGCGTTACGATGGTTCCTGTTGGTGTATTCAAGAAGGCTTTTGGCAGCGAGATCCGACTGGAGAAGAATGATGTGGTCAAAGTTAAGGAAGGTCCGCATACTGTCACCTTAACCATTGGCAGTTCGATTGCCTGGGTGGATGGATTCAAAAAAGAGATGGGCGCAGCCCCAAAAATGGTAAATGGCGTGCTCATGGTGCCACTCCGCCCGGTAGCTGCGGGGATTGGTGCTACTCTTGCTCCAAGCAGTTCAGGAGAAATGGTCATTCGATTATTGCAAACGGACGAATCGGAGGATGAGGACGAGGGCGGCATTAATCTGGACGAAGGCAAAACGAGAATTGGTAACAGTTATTACGGCTGGTCCATTAATTACCCATCCGACCTCATGATTCTGCAAACGGGTGAGCAGGAGCGCATGATGACATTTGGCGCGGAAGACAGCAGTTATTATCTTGAAGTGTACGTGAGTGACCAGGATGTGAGTCTGGATTCGGATGATTTGTTACAGCAGCTTGTTCAGGAAGCAAAAGAGAGCGGAGATACGGTGCTCGATCGGGAATCGATTGCCAAAGGGAAAACACCTTATGCCCGGATTGTGGTTAAGGATGCGGACGGGGTGTTATGGGAAATGCGCCAATATATCCATGATGGTCGCCAATATGACGTATACCTCGCGGATTATGGAGCACTGAATTACAAGGATCTGGGCAAACGTGCAGCGCTACTCAATTCATTCCAGCCTACTTATGCTCAGTCCGATCGTACAATTAAGGATCTTTCAACCGTGGATGAGGGTATGCGCTCTACCTGGAATGATGATTATGGCATTGAACTGAAGATTCCAGCAGGCTGGTCCATGGACAACACCCAGATGATATACGAAGCCAAGGATGGTGCATATCTGCAACTACGTGTTACATCTGCACCGAAAGGTGCGACGGTCAAAGAGTGGAGTGGCCAACTGGACAAGTGGATGCGTGAGACATTCACGCCGGAAAGTTATGAGCCGATAGGTTCGTATACGATGGATGTATCAGGCGAGACTGCCGAAGTGAATGAGTTCCGTTATAACTTTGGCGATGGATGGCAGACGGAGTTCGATGTTCTTTTGCAAAAAAATGGCTATCGCTATTATGCAGAGTATACGTTCCCTGAGGAGCAGACGAAGGATCGGGAATGGTTTAAGAGTATCATGAAGAGTGTTGAGATTGATTTTGATACCGTATCTGATAATTTCGGACAGCTGGATGAAGACCCATATTTGACGGATAAAACAAAATCTGTGACACGAACGTCCAAACGTTATCATTACAGTGTAGATATTCCACGTTACTGGACGCCGTACAATGATCGGTTTGAGTATTCTCCTGTGGTTTATACCTTCACAGGTGGTCAATTCTCCATTGCCGCGAGTGAGGACAAATCCATTGAAATGACTGTCAGTCAACTTAGAGAGGCGTATGCGGAAGCAACCAAAACGCGTAAAAATTTCAAATTGATTAGCAGTGAGGAATTGACGTTTGCGGGTGTGCCTGCGTTTTCCTTTATCTATCATGAAGTGGACAATGGTGTGCCGTATACCGGACGTCAGATCGTGTTTGAACAGAACGGAACGACGTATACCATTACGAGCGGGCTGAATGACGCCAACAAGACGGAAGTCCAGGCAGCAGCGCTGGAAAAAGCCGTGAACTCATTTACTTTTATCAAATAATACGAAATACTGAAATAAATAGATGTATGTTGCCGGAGGGTCGAGAGACCTTCCGGTTTTTAGTATATGCATGTTGAGTGAGATGGAAATGAAAATGATAAACGGTTTTTTCAGGAAAGCGTAGAAGAGTCGTTGCAGAAGTGGTACACTATACTAGTTCAGGAGTTATGACTGCTGTTCTGAAAAATAAGAATGACTGTAGGCTTGGGAATCAGGCAATACAGACATAATGTATAGATATAGCGATACAGTGACAATGCAGGCGTATGGAATCAAGGAACAGGATTAGCGTACAGGGTATTAGGGATGAAATCCGGCTATGCCGGTTATGGGGAGGATACACATGAAAACAGCAACAATACGAAGAGAAGACGTTGAGCTTCTGGCACCCGCAGGTGACTGGGACTGTATGCGTTCGGCGGTAGCCAACGGCGCGGATGCGATTTTCTTCGGAGTCGAAAAATTTAATGCACGGGCACGGGCGAACAATTTCCGTATGGACGAGCTGCCAGAGATTATGGCGTTTTTGCACAGTTATGGCGTAAAAGGTTTTTTGACCTTTAATATATTGATTTTTGAAAATGAATTGACGGATGCCAAAGAACTGATTGACGCTTGTGTCGATGCAGGTGTGGACGCCGTGATTGTACAGGATTTGGGTCTGGTCAAAATGATTCGCGAGATCTCGCCGGATTTCCCGATTCACGGTTCCACCCAAATGACGATTACGTCACCGGAAGCGGTGGAGTTTACGAAGCCGTTTGATATGGAACGTGTCGTGCTTGGACGGGAGAACAACCTGAAGCAGATCCAGAAGATCGGAGAACAGGCGAAGTTACCGATGGAAGTATTTGTTCACGGTGCGTTGTGTGTGTCTTATTCCGGGCAATGTCTGACTTCTGAAATGTGGGGTGGACGTTCCGCCAACCGTGGGGAATGTGCACAGGCTTGTCGTCTGCCGTACGACCTGATGGTGGATGGTGAGCATAAACCAATGGGCGATGTGGCGTATCTGCTGTCTCCGAAGGATCTGGCTGCAATTGACTTGATGCCGGAACTGATCGAAGCAGGCGTAACTTCCTTCAAAATCGAAGGACGTCTCAAAACGCCGGAATACGTGGCCAACGTGGTTAGTAAATACCGCAAAGCGATTGACCGTTACTTTGATGGAGATAATACTCCTCCTAGTAAGGAAGAAGTTCGTGAATTGCAGCAGAGCTTCTCTCGTGGATTCACACACGGTTTCCTGGACGGAACGAATAATAAACAGCTGGTTGACGGTACGTTCCCGAAAAGCCGTGGCGTCTATCTGGGTCGTGTAGACCAAGTATTGCGTGATGGTGTCGTCCTGAAGCTAGATGCACCCGTTAAACGTGGAGACGGAATCGTATTTGATGCCGGAGATCCGACGAAGAAGGAAGAGGGCGGGCGTGTCTACGATGTACGTCGCAAAGGCGTGAAGCTTGAAGGCGAAGCAGAGGAAGGCTGGATCGTGGACGTTGTACCAGGCCGTAGTGACGTGGACCTGCGCCGTGTGAAAGTTGGCGACAAAGTATGGAAAACGAATGATCCAGCGCTGGACAAACGTCTGCGTCAGAGCTTTGAAATCGAGAAGCCTTATCGTATCTTCCCGGTAAACGTAAAAGTTATCGGCAGCCCAGGGCAGCCGCTTAGCACATGGTGGACGGACGTGCAGAAGGGCACGACGGTCCGTGTTAATTCCGAGATGGAACTGGATATTGCCCAGAAGCGTCCAATGACACACGAACTGCTCGAAGAGCAATTCGGACGTCTGGGCGGCACTGTGTTCCAGCTGGAAGAATTGGACGTCAACTTGCACGGTGACGTCATCATCCCGATGCGCGAGTTGAATAACATTCGCCGTCAGGCGGTGGAACAACTCGCGGGCGAGCGCCCTAAACCGCCCGTCTACGTGAAACGGGCGGTGGAAGTCTACGGCGATGCGGTTAAACCAGCAGCGCCAGTCGCTCGCGGTCATGCGGAGCTGACCGCGCTATGCCGCAGCCTGCCACAAGTGGAGGCAGCGCTGGAAGCAGGTGTCGGCATGATCTACGCCGACTTCGAGTTTATCAAGCAGTTCCCGGCAGCGGTGGAAGCTGTTCGTGCCGCAGGCCGCAAGATTGCGTTGGCAACACCACGCATTCATATGCCTGGCGAGAACGGATATCACAACAACATCCTGCGTTTGCAGCCGGATGCTGTGCTCGTACGTAATACGGGTGCGTTATACTTCTACTTGCGCCATCGGATGGAGAACCCGGATGCGAAGCACCCGGAACTGATCGGTGACTTCTCATTGAACATCGCCAACCATAAAGCGGTAGAACTGTTTTTGGAAGCAGGATGTGACTGGATCACGCCATCCTATGACCTGAACATCCAACAAATGGTTGATCTGCTGGGTCACTCCCGTACAAGCCAGACCGAAGTGGTTATTCATCAGCATTTGCCGATGTTCCATACCGAGCACTGTGTGTACTGTACGTTTATGAGTGAAGGAACGGACTTTACGAACTGTGGACGTCCATGTGAAGATCACCGGGCTTCCTTGCAAGACCGGATCGGCATGTCTCACCCGGTACGTGTGGACGAAGGTTGCCGTAATACCGTGTATAATGCGGTGGAACAATCCGGTGCAGAATACCTGACCAACTTCATGGATCTGGGTGTATCCCGCTACCGTGTGGAATTCCTGGAGGAAACTCCAGAGCAGGTGCGTGAGGTTATTGATCTGTATAACCGTGCTCTGCGTGGCGAGATCAGTGGTACACAAGTTTGGAAAACGCTGAAAGCAACAAACCAGCTTGGCGTAACGCGTGGTCAACTGGTGAAATAATAGATCGAAACCGGAACAAACAGCAACAGGCATGAAGTATACTGCAACCCCAATCTCTGCTTTACGGAGCTCTTGGGGTTTTTTCTATAAAAGAGACTTGAACTACACCTATACTAAATTCGTATGTGGTATCTTGTTTGTCAGAGAAATATAGGAGGCGAAGAACCGTGGCGCCATTCACGATGATGGATATCAAATTGCTGTGCGGGGTCACGGCTTTCAAACGGGGAGAAGCGTATAACCAATCTGGGAGGGTGACCAATCTGGTTGCCAGTCAGGATGAACGTCATTACGAAGCTGTGGTTCGAGGTACAGAACGATACAAAGTAACGGTTGATCTGGATGATGCAGGTGAGGTTGTTGCCGGATGCAGTTGTCCGGGCGATGGGAGATATTATGACTATTGCAAACACGTGGCTGCCGTTTTGCTGGCGATTCATGAATGGGGAGAACAGCGTGACACGGGCTCTCAAACATCCTCGAAGCTGGTGTCCAAACCTGATCGTGGCTCCAGTTCCAGAGTAGGAACGCTGGTGGAGGAGAATGAGTGGGAGCGTCCAAACTCCATTTCAAATACCGACTCAGTAATGAATGTGGGATCTCATTCAACTTCATCTGCTCAGGCCTTTGCAGCCGAGCCATTGTCTTCCGAATCCAAGCTTGATGACCATTCGGATATGGATCGTCCGTCCGTACATTTCGCTCAAGCGGGTCGACCAAGCTCGGCTCCTGGATGGGGTAGATCAGCAGATAAACCTTCCTACCGCACAGCAGATCAGATTCTTTCCATGTTTGCTAAAGAACGCAGCCCCCTGCAATCAAATGATCGTAAATACACTGCGCCTGTAACCCGGTCTTCATTGCGGGAGGAGCTGCAGCTCCAATTTATATGCAAGCTTGTTCAAGTTCACAAAGGTGGAGCCAAACTCGCGCTTGAACTGAAGGTAGGAAATAAACGCCTGTATGTCGTTCAGAAAGTGAAGCAATTCCTGAACTGCATTGAGAATGGTGAGCCGATGTCGTTTACCAAGCTATTTTTCTACGACCCTTCAAAGCATTATTTTAAGCCCCAGGATCAGGCGATCCTGTCTATGCTTATTCGGATGAGGCAGAGTGAGGAAGCATACCGTGAATCCATCTCGGGTTACTTGGGTGCTTCAGACGGAAGAGATATATTGATTGCTCCTCTGGTCTGGAAGCCTCTATTGGATTTGCTGCTGCAGGCAGATAGCCGGATGGAGGGAACAGGGTTAGCCAATGGTCCGCTCACTTTGGGTGAAGGGGCACTGCCATTATTTTATCGTATTGCGCAGGGGACTAATGAAGGATATCAGCTTGAGATCTCCGGATTGCGTGAGTTAATTCTTCTTCCAGCCTATGATGCTGCCGTGGTGGAAGGGCAATTGCATATGTTGGAGCCGATGCAGATGCGAAGTCTGGAGGATTTGAGCAGAGCGCTCACTTCTTATGGAATCAAGGAAAGTATCGATATTTCTGCTCAGCAGGTGGATGAATTCGTGCAGCATGTAGTGCCGGAATTGCGTACACTTGGACATCTGTCGATCGACTCCCAGGTGAGAGAACGAATCGCAGAGCCGGAGCTCGCGCCAAAGTTGTATATTGATTTCTACCGGGAACGGATTACTGCGCGTCTGGAGTTTGATTACGGTGTAATGGTGATTAATCCGCTGGCCGAATATTTGATCGATGAGGAAGAGAAAAAGGTGATTTTGGTACGTGACCGTCATGCGGAGCGTAACCTAATCGACCGACTAGATCGCTCTTTCCTGAAACGGGATGGCAGTGTATGGGCAAGTGAAAGAGAAGATGCGGTATACGATGTGATGTATCATTTGCTGCCGGAGCTTGAGAAGCAGGTAGATGTCTATATCCCGAATGCGGTGAAGGCAATGGTGCAATCCTATCCGACACCGCCGAAAGTTCGGGCAGATCTGGGCAAAGGCTTGGATTGGCTGGAGATCTCATTCGAGATGGAAGGTGTAGATGAGCTGGAGCTTCAGGAAATTATGCGCAGCATTGTGGAAAAGAAACCGTATTTCCGCTTGCGCAGCGGTGTGTTTGTCTCTCTCGAAAATGACGGAGCGGACAGCTTTGCACACATGGCGGATTCCCTTGGACTGGCGTCGGGCGATATCAATGGCAGTCATATACGGATGCCGGCAGTTCGGGCCTTGCAGCTTCCTGGCCGAGACGAGGTTTCGGGCCATGTGAAGTGGGGAGGTTCTCTGAAACGTTTCCTGGATGATCTTCGTGATCCCGAGCGGATGGATTTTGCATTACCGGATGCGCTTGCTCCCGTGTTGCGTGATTATCAGGCCAGTGGATATCAGTGGCTGCGTACACTCGCATTTTACCGATTTGGCGGTATCCTGGCAGATGATATGGGACTTGGTAAAACGCTGCAAAGTATTGCCTATATCGCGGCAGAACTGAAAGAAAAGCCGAAACAGCACATAAGCAATCCAGGTGATGTTGATTACACTGTCGATGAGGGAACTTTCGGGAATAACATCCCAGATGAAGTACAGGCCGAACTGTTGGACCAACAATCTACTCATCCCCCGGTACTCGTCGTTGCACCAGCTTCGTTAACGTACAACTGGGCCAATGAATTTGCCCGATTTGCGCCGCATTTGCGAGTTCTGATTGCAGCTGGGCAGAAAGACGAACGAGCCAGTATGCTCGAAGGTATGGATGACGCAGATGTTATTGTGACGTCCTACCCGCTATTGCGCCGCGATCTGGACACATATCTCGGGAGAACGTTTCATACGCTTATTTTGGATGAAGCCCAGTCTATCAAGAACTCTTCTTCCCAGACAGCCCAAGCGGTTAAACAGATTGAGGCACCACGTCGCTTCGCTCTTACAGGAACACCCGTGGAGAACTCATTGGATGAGCTATGGTCGATCTTTGAAGCGGTTTTCCCGGGCCTATTTCCAAGCTATCGCAGATTCCGAGATCTGCCTCCTGAACGCATTGCCCGGATGGTCCGTCCGTTTATTCTTCGCCGTCTGAAGAAAGATGTGCTGGAGGAATTGCCGGATCGTATTGAAACCGTTCAGCGCTCCGAGCTGAAGGACGAACAGAAGAAACTGTATGCCGCGTACCTGTCTCAGCTTCAGGATGAGACATCCAAGGATATGGAAGAGAACGGTTTTCAGAAGAACCGGATTAAAATACTGGCTGGTATTACACGCCTGCGCCAGTTGTGCTGTCATCCCGCTCTCTTTGTGGAGGGTTATCAAGGGGATTCCGGGAAAATGGAGCAGCTGCTGGAGACGGTCCAGGATTGTCTCGCTGCTGGGAAACGCATTCTCATCTTCTCCCAGTTCGCTAGCATGCTGAATCTGATTCGACAGACGCTCGCTGCACAGGGGAGAGATTTGTTCTACCTGGATGGTCAGACACCTGCACAGAGTCGGGTAGAGATGTGTCGCAGATTCAACGAGGGTGAAGCTGAGCTGTTCCTGATCTCCTTGAAGGCTGGCGGTACCGGATTGAACTTAACAGGTGCAGATACTGTTATTTTATATGACCTTTGGTGGAATCCCGCCGTGGAAGAACAGGCCATCGGACGTGCCCATCGTATGGGGCAGAAACAAGTCGTACAGGTTATCCGCCTCGTTACGGAAGGTACGATTGAGGAGAAGATTTTGGAGCTGCAGCAGCGCAAAAAGGATTTGATTGCCGAAGTCATTGAACCCGGAGATCGAGGATCGACTACCTTATCCGAGCAGGATATCCGGGAGCTGTTGATGGTATAATGAAGTCTAGCCAAATTAGTATTCGATTTATCTAATATATAATTATTTCTCCACCAGAAGGAGCGGATCTAGCGTGCGTATTCGCAAAGCAATCATTCCAGCGGCCGGGCTCGGTACCCGGTTTCTGCCTGCCACGAAGGCGATGCCCAAGGAGATGTTGCCAATCGTTGACAAACCGACGATCCAGTACATTATTGAAGAAGCTGTAGCTTCAGGCATTGAGGATATCATTATCGTAACAGGTAAAGGTAAACGGGCCATCGAGGATCATTTTGACTATTCATTCGAATTGGAACAGAATCTGGCTGGTAAACAGAAGTGGGATCTGCTGAATGAAGTTCGCAAACCCTCCGAGATGGCAGACATCCATTATATCCGTCAAAAGGAACCAAAGGGTCTTGGGCACGCCATCTGGTGTGCCCGCAAGTTTATCGGAAACGAACCATTTGCCGTGCTACTGGGGGATGACATCGTGGAATCCAATCATCCTTGTCTTCAGCAGATGATCGAAGTTTATGATGAATTGCAATCTCCGATCGTAGGTGTGCAGCCTGTTGATTGGAGCGAAGTGTCACGTTACGGGATTGTGGACGGGGAATTGGTATCTCGCACCGAAGATCGTGTGTACCGTGCGCGTCGTTTGATCGAGAAACCGAAGACGGAAGAATCACCTTCCAATTTGGCGATTATGGGACGTTATATTCTGACGCCGGATATCTTCGATATTCTTGGTCAGCAGTCTGCTGGCGTGGGCGGAGAAATCCAGTTAACGGATGCCTTGTCCCGTCTGAATGACCAACGACAGATTCTCGCCTATCATTTTGACGGTCTGCGTCATGATGTTGGGGAGAAGCTTGGTTTTATTGAAACCACGATTCATTATGCCCTTCAGCGCCCGGATTTGCGGGAGGATTTGTTGAAGTATCTGGAGCATATAGTACAGAACAAATAGAGAAATCGCTATGATCAAGCCCAGCCGAAAGTAAAACACCGGCTGGGTTTTAATTATTTTATGGAACAACGTATTGAAATATCATGATTTAACCAGGCCAATGAACGATCACTTGCCCGATGCTTTACATATACATAGATTAATATGAAGAAATGCTGTTAATAGCAATAACGGAGGGATAACATGAAGGTGATTCCGCTGTTTATGGATGGCGCAGCTATATTGGAACCTAAGGTTTATGGCGATCATCGGGGATATTTCATGGAAAGTTATAATGAGCGTGTTCTGTATGAAAATGGTATACATCATGTGTTTGTTCAGGACAATCAATCCCTGTCCGCCGAAGCTGGAGTTCTTCGCGGACTTCATTACCAGCTTCAGCCCAGAGCACAGACCAAGTTGGTCAGAGTAATATCCGGAGCCATCTATGATGTTATTGTAGATATTCGTACGACTTCACCAACCTTTGGACAGTGGAAAAGTGTCATTCTTAGTGAGTATAATCAGCGGCAGTTGCTTGTCCCCCAAGGTTTCGCTCATGGATTCTGTACACTGGTGCCACATACACAGGTGACATACAAGGTGGATGCATACTATTCGCCTGAACATGACCGGGGTATTTTGTGGAACGATCCAGCGCTCGGAATTGATTGGCCTGTGTCGGATCCCATTCTCTCCGAGAAAGATCAGAAGCACCCTTTACTTGAAGGGGCGGAACTGAATTTTGGCTAACTAAAACAAGCTTCTCGGATCGAACAGTATCTGGGGGCAGAAGGAGAGAGATAACATGAAACTGCTCGTTACTGGAGGGGCTGGATTTATTGGCAGCAACTTTGTGATGTATATGCTTCGTGAGCATCCTGATTATGAAATTGTTAACGTGGATTCCTTAACGTATGCGGGCAACCTTGAGAATTTGCAATCCGTAGAATCGAATTCTCAATATACGTTTATCCGAGCGGATATCACTGACGTTCAGCAAATGGAACAAATTATATCCCAAGGGATCGATGTAATCGTCAATTTTGCGGCTGAGTCTCATGTGGATCGCAGCATTCTGTCCCCCGATATTTTTGTGCGTACCAATGTACTCGGAACTCAGGTGTTGCTGGATGCGGCGAAAAAATATCAAGTTACCAAATATGTTCAGGTGTCTACGGATGAAGTATATGGCTCACTTGGTCCAACAGGTTTGTTTACAGAAGAGACACCATTGATGCCGAACAGTCCATACTCTGCCAGTAAAGCGGGTGGGGATTTGCTTGTCAGAGCGTATCATGAAACCTTTGGTTTGCCTGTAAACATTACACGTTGTTCGAACAATTATGGACCTTTCCAATTTCCAGAGAAACTTATACCGCTTATTATATCTCGTGCATTAAATGATGAGGCTATTCCTGTCTATGGCGATGGGCTTAATATTCGTGATTGGCTCTATGTAGAAGATCACTGTAGTGCTATCGACCTGGTCATTCATAATGGCAAGATTGGAGAGGTATATAACATCGGGGGAAATAATGAACGTACCAATATATATATTGTTGAAAAGATTCTAGAACAACTAGGCAAACCTGCAAGTTTGATTCAATATGTACAGGATCGACTAGGCCACGACCGACGTTATGGGATTGACCCGACCAAATTGCATACTGAGCTTGGCTGGAAGCCCGTGCACAATTTTGAGACAGGGATCAAGGAAACCATCCAGTGGTATCTGAATCATCAGGAATGGTGGACACGAATTCAATCAGGTACGTATCAAGATTATGTAAAACTTCAGTATGGTGATCGAATGGGTGATCCTACAAAATGAAGTATAGAGTAATGGTGACGGGGGCTGCGGGACAGCTCGGATACGATGTTGTAAAGATATTTCGAGCTGGTGGTCATGATGTCATGGCCTGTGACAGGGACCAATTGGACATTACCGATCAACAGCAATGCAGAGAAACCATTAACGCTTTCCAGCCTCACATCATCGTTCATTGTGCTGCCTATACAGCCGTTGATAAGGCCGAGACAGATGAGGATATGGCGTACACAGTCAATGTAACAGGCACTAGAAATATAGCCGTTGCTGCAGAGAAAGTGAAAGCCAAACTGATTTATATTAGTACCGACTACGTATTTGATGGCACGGCAACGAGGCCTTATCAGGAATTTGATTTGACGAATCCGCAGACCGTGTATGGCAAGTCAAAGCTTGCCGGAGAGAGACTGGTCGAGAGTCTCTGCACGCGATGGTTTATTATACGAACATCATGGGTGTTTGGAGTACACGGCAGTAATTTTGTCAAAACCATGTTGGAACTTCTGGAGAAGCGTCCCCGACTTCAGGTCGTTCATGATCAACAAGGGTCGCCCACATATACTGTGGATTTAGCCAGACTCGTGAGTGAACTTTCATTAACTGAGAAATATGGTATCTACCATGCCTCTAATTCTGGAATGTGCACCTGGTATGAATTTGCACAGGCCATTGCAGAAGAAGCATCCAAGCAATCCGGATTCAAACTGAGTGCTGTTCTCGAGCCTTGTACCACCGGGCAATTCCCACGTCCTGCTCCTCGACCTCAATATTCCGTAATGGATCATCTCGCTATTCGTACAAACGGTCTGCCACCCATGAGAGCTTGGCGCGAAGCTTTGATCGCATTTCTGAATGAATTGAGTGTGCAACAAACCGAATAGATGGTGCTTCTTATCCATCCGAAATACTGCATCCCTAGATTTAACAGCCGCCTTCGGGCGGCTTTTTGTTTTACACCTCTCCAATCAGGGTAGTTAGCTATCAAAAAGGAAAAACCGCACATGCTTCGTCATATCATCTTATTCGTACTCTTTTTCTTCCCTACCACCCTGATAAGGATGTGAACGCCATATGAAACGAATTGCCGCCGTCATTACACTACTCATCGTAACCGTGGGCACACTCTTTTTTGCCTATGACAGTCAGAGCGAGGAGCAGCACGATGGGTTTACGGCCTATCGACTGATTGCTCATGCCATGGGCAGTATCCGTGAACAGCCTTACACCAACGCCTATGAGGCGATGATTGCCAATTATGAGAAGGGCACACGCGTGTTTGAGATTGACTTTATGCTGACCTCGGACCGCAAAGCAGTAGCCAGACATGAATGGACCGCCAACATGAGCAAAATGCTGGGACAGGACGAGGAGTTACCCGAAGACAAACAGGCTGGAGCATTGACACATGATGAATTTATGAATACCCCTATTCTGGGCATGTACCAACCGATGGATGCCGACGGCATTATGGATGTATTAGCCAAGTACCCGGATATGTATATCGTGACCGATACCAAAGAACAGAAGGACGAGGATATTCAGCAGGTGCTAAAATCACTCGTGGACGCAGCCAAGAAACATGACCCTTCAATTCTTAATCGGGTTGTAGTACAGATCTATAACGAGCCGATGCTCGAAACCGTGAAAGAAATCTACGCGTTTCCTTCTATTATTTATACCCTTTATGCTACGCAGGATACTGAAGCTCAGGTGGTTGATTTTGTACAAAAGAATGACATCGATGCCGTAACCATGCCGGAATATAAAGTAAACCAGAATTTCGTGGCCAAGCTGAAGCAGGCAGGAGCCGTCACCTACGTTCATACCATTAATGACACCGATCAGGTAGCAAACTATGAGAAATGGGGCGTGTACGGCGTGTATTCGGATGTATTAACCGAGCAGGAACTGGATGAGATGAACACACGTTTTGCCTGGAAACCTTGAGTATAAAATTATGATTCAGAGGTTGCGGTATTCCTACTTGAGACTTTGGATCCAACTCTACTCAAGATATTGATGTTCGAAGTGGCAGCAGGCGCTGGCTTAAATTCTGTAGCATCACATCCCTGCCATCTAAAATTACAGGCTTCTCCTGCAATTCCAGGGAAAAGTCTGTGATTTTTTGTTCCCCTTTTTATACGAACATTGACACTCACTCCCTGCTGACTTAGACTTAGTTTACAAGCTTTTTAGGATGCAGAAGAACCTCTGGAGGAATGTTCGTTGATAGACATGATTAAGCAGTGGAGACATGTATTTAAGCTAGACCCGGACCGGGAAATAACGGATGAAGCACTTGACCTGATCTGCATGTCGGGTACCGATGCCATTATTGTTGGTGGGTCTTCGGGAATTACCTATGACAACACGGTTGACCTGATGTCCAGAGTACGTCGCTACGAGCTGCCCTGCGTGCTAGAAGTATCCGAGCTGGAGGCAGTTGTGCCTGGTTTTGACGGATATCTAATTCCGATGGTGCTGAATGCAACGGATAGCAAATGGATGATCGGACAGCACCAGCAAGCCATCGAGCGTTACGGTTACCTGATCCCATGGGATCTGCTTATTGCAGAAGGTTATATTGTCCTTAATGCCGACTCCACTGTTGCCCGAATGACGGGAGCGGATACGGAATTAACGACGGATGCTGCGGTTGCTTACGCCCAGGCTGCGGAACGTCTGCTAAACCTGCCTATCGTATATATGGAGTACAGCGGAACGTTTGGAGATATGGAGCTGGTTGGAGAGACACACAGACAACTCACCAAGGCGCATCTTATCTACGGCGGCGGGATTGATAGTCCGGAGAAAGCTAGACAAGCTGCACAGGTAGCAGACACCGTTGTGGTTGGAAACATTGTGTACAGTGATTTGCACAAGGCGTTGGAGACGGTCCAAGCTGTGAAACAATCCGTTTAATCGGTTTAGTTTACCATTCCCCCAATTTCCCCTCCTGATCTGTTAAAATAGAACTTCGGCTTTGCTAAATAGAACAAGTTACATGAGCGCAATGTCGTTTACACAAGAACGTAGACTGCAATGGAGAAGCGGAGCGTTCTCACTTTTTCAACAACTGAAAGAACTGAAAGATAGTAATTGCAGTTCAATTGTAATTTCAACTACTCTTAAAAATAAGCTAAACTAAATTTTTACACGAGAACGAAGAGGACAGAAATAAGCTGGAGAAACGAAGTGCTCGCATTTATTACCGGATTTTCACTTTGAAAAAAGTAGATCAAAAAATCCGGGAATAACGGCGATCGGAAGATTATTCTGTCATCGTAGTGACGAGTGTAACCCTTAGTACTACTTATATCGATTTCAACCAATGAAAGGAGCATGCATGCATGCAACCTGTAAATATACATGATGCCGTAGCACGGCTTAACACCCCCCAACGGCAAGCCGTCGAGGCGACGGATGGACCGCTGTTGATTATGGCTGGAGCGGGCAGTGGCAAGACCCGTGTTCTAACACACCGGATTGCCTATCTTATTGCAACGCGAAAAGCACCCCCTTGGGGTATTTTGGCTATTACGTTTACGAACAAAGCGGCACGCGAGATGCAAGACCGGGTATCCCAACTGGTTGGCAGCTCTCAGGGTCGTGACATCTGGGTATCAACGTTTCACTCCATGTGTGTGCGTATTCTGCGCCGTGACATTGAACGCATCGGCTTCACCTCCAATTTCAGCATTTTGGATTCATCTGACCAATTATCTGTCATTCGTAGTTGTATGAAAGACCAGAACATCGACACCAAGAAATTTGAGCCAAAAGCCGTTCAATCGATGATGAGTACCGCGAAGAATGAATTGATCAGTCCGGAGCAATATGAGAAACAGGCTGCTGACTATTTTGAAGGCATTGTGGCGAAAGTGTATAAGATGTACCAAAAACGGCTCAGAGCCAACAACTCGCTCGATTTTGATGATCTCATCATGGCGACTATTCAACTTTTCAAAGAGGTACCGGAAGTTCTCGACTTTTACCAAAAGAAATTCCAGTACATTCACGTGGATGAGTACCAGGATACCAACCGTGCGCAGTACATGCTTTGCCGTATGCTTGCTGATAGTCATCACCGCATTTGCGTCGTAGGGGATAGTGACCAATCGATCTATCGCTGGCGTGGAGCGGATATCAGCAACATCCTGAATTTTGAGAAAGACTACCCTGAAGCCAATACGATTTTGCTCGAGCAAAACTATCGTTCCACTTCGAATATCCTGAATGCAGCGAATGAGGTAATCGGCCTGAATACTGGGCGCAAACCGAAGAAACTGTGGACGGACAAAGAGGGTGGCTCAAAGATCAAGGTGTACCGTGCGGATTCCGAACATGATGAGGGGTATTTTGTAACCTCCGAGATTAGTAAAAATGTGAAGAACGGCAAATCCTATCAGAACCATGCCATTTTGTACCGTACCAACGCCCAGTCCCGGGTTATAGAGGAAATTCTGATTAAGTCTGATATTCCGTATCAGATCGTTGGCGGCATCAAGTTCTATGATCGTAAAGAGATCAAGGACATTCTGGCGTATCTGCGCCTGCTGTCGAACCCCGATGATGACATCAGCCTTACCCGGATTATTAATGTACCAAAACGCAGCATTGGTGATACAACGGTAGCGAAGCTGGCAGCTGCAGCAGGAGAACGGGGGATTTCAATATACCGTGTGCTTCAGGTTGTGGACGATCTCGGTTTTGCCGGTCGAACGCGGAATGCGCTGGTGGAGTTCTATGATATGATCGCCGCGCTGCATCAGATGGTAGAATATCTGTCTGTGACCGAACTGACCGAGAAGATTCTCGAGATGAGTCAGTACCGACTAGAGATGCAAAATGAAAATACGCTCGAATCCCGCGCGCGGTTGGAGAACATTGATGAGTTCCTGTCCGTTACGATGGAATTCGAGAAAAATAATGAAGACAAAACGCTCGTTTCATTCCTCACCGATCTCGCACTGATTGCAGATATCGACAGTATGAACGATGATGAAGAGGATCAGAGTGACGCAGTTACCCTGATGACGATGCACAGTGCCAAAGGTCTGGAATTCCCTGTCGTCTTTATCGTTGGTATGGAGGAAGGAGTTTTCCCACACAGCCGGGCCTTTATGGATAACGAGGAGCTGGAGGAAGAACGCAGACTGGCTTATGTGGGCATTACGCGTGCGGAAGAACAACTCTTCCTGTCTTGCGCGCAAATGCGGACCTTGTTCGGACGCACAACGGCGAACCCGCCATCACGCTTCCTAGATGAAATTCCGGATGAGCTAAAAGAAGATACCTCCATCGCTCGTGACCGCTACCGTCGTGGTAGCAGCGCAGGTGGATCATATGGTGGCCGTGGACTTGGTGCCAGTGGAGGGAGTAACTTTGGTGGAGCAAGCAAGTTGTTTGATCGTCAGAGCCAAAGTGGTTCTTCCGCTTCGTCAGTTACTTCCTCACGGGTTACCATGAGTACGTCGTCCAGCACATCCAGCACGCCTGCCCCGTCGTCAGCATCTAAACCGGTCGCTGCCGGAGCTGGTTCTGATGGTTTCAAAGCCGGAGATAAAGTACAACACGGCAAATGGGGAACAGGTACCATTGTTGGGGTGAAAGGCACAGGTAATGACACAGAGCTTCAGATCGCATTCCCGGCCCCGGTTGGCCTAAAACGTCTGCTTGCAGGCTTTGCCCCGATCACCAAAGTAGAATAGATGTTCATGAACGAACTTAGAGCTTGCTCTAACGTTCGTTCTACATAGATCCAAATTATAATAACGGAGGGATGGCCCTGTATGGACCCGATGCACCGGATGGAGCAACTCGTTACCGAGCTGAACCAGCATAATTATCAGTACTACACGATGGATCAGCCGCAGATCAGTGATAAGGAGTATGATCTTCTGTACGATGAACTGGTTACGCTGGAACAGGAGAGTGGCATGGTTTTGCCTGATTCTCCGACACAGCGTGTGGGTGGTGAACTGCTCAAAGGGTTTACACCTCATCGCCATTTATCCTCATTGTGGAGCTTGGACAAAGCCCAGAATATAGAGCAGCTGCGAAACTGGAATACTCGTGTGCTCAAGCTGGTCAATGACTTCAACACCAAAAATCCAGACAATCCGTTGCCCGAACCTGGCTATGTGATTGAACTGAAGTTTGACGGTTTGACCCTGAATCTAACGTACACAAACGGTGAGTTGGTTCAAGCCTCTACGCGTGGAAACGGAACCGTAGGCGAGGGCATTTTGGCTCAGGTTAGAACGATTAAGTCGGTTCCCCTCAAAATCCCTTATACAGGCGGCACCATTGAAGTCCAGGGTGAAGGCATCATGAACCTGTCTGTATTGAATCGTTATAATGAAACAGCAGCAGAGCCGCTCAAAAATGCCCGGAATGCCGCAGCAGGAGCACTGCGCAACCTGAACCCGAAGACTACCGCAGAGCGGCGGTTGAACGCGTATTTCTATAATGTAGGTTATTCGGATGATATTCAGTTTGCCAACCATCAGGAGATGATGGATTTTCTCCGTGAGAATCGATTCAAAGTCAATCCATCTATTACATATTTCCATGAGTTTGATGATGTGATGGAGCAATTGGCTGCGATACAAGAAAGTCGTGGTCAACTGGACTACCTGATCGATGGAGCTGTTATTAAAATCACAGACATGCGCACCCGTGAGGCATTGGGTTATACGGATAAATTCCCTCGTTGGGCGGTAGCGTACAAGTTCGAGGCGGAAGAGACCACGACCGTTCTGAACTCTGTTGTCTGGAATGTGGGCCGTACCGGCAAAGTGACTCCACTTGCTCGAGTTGAACCGGTTGAGCTAGCTGGGGTAACGGTACAGAACTGTACATTGAATAACGTGGGTGACATTGAGAGGAAAAATTTGAAGTTTGCCTTGGGTACACGTGTCTTTATCCGTCGTTCCAATGATGTCATTCCTGAGATCCTGGGTAAAGTGACTGAAGAGAGTGATGGCGAGGAAATCGTGTTCCCTGAGCAATGTCCGGCATGTGGATTCCCGCTGGAACAGCGTGGAGCGCATTTGTTCTGTAACAACAAGCTGGCGTGCAAACCGCAGACGGTGGCCCGGATTTCTCATTTTGCTTCCCGTGATGCTATGGACATTGAGACATTCAGCGAGAAAACGGCGATTCAGCTGTACGATGAATTGAACGTGCGTGAGCCTGCTGACCTGTATACATTGCAATTCGATGATTTGGTGAAGCTGGAGCGGTTTGGTGAAAAGAAAGCGAACAACCTTATTGCTGCACTGGAGCAGAGCAAGGATCGTGACCTCGCTTCGTTCCTATATTCACTGGGTATTCCGAATACAGGTAAATCAACTACACGTATGCTGGCTGATCATTACCGCGACCTGCATGCCATTATGAATGCAACGGCAGAGGAACTCGTTGAACTACCTGATGTAGGTGGTATTGTAGCTGAGAGCATTGTGACTTTCTTTGCAGACCCGTTTACAAAGGCAGCTATCGAGAAGATGCTGAATTTAGGCGTGAAAGCTCAGGCGCCTGAGGCACCAGCAGCGATTGTGGAAGATTCCTTCTTCAGTGGCAAAACGGTCGTGCTGACCGGAACGCTGCATCAACTTACGCGGGAAGAGGCAACGCAACGACTCGAAGCACTTGGAGCGAAGGTAACGGGTAGTGTCTCCAAAAAGACAGACCTCGTTATTGCCGGAGAGAAGGCAGGTTCTAAACTGACCAAAGCTCATGATCTCGGCATTCCTACCATTGAGGATGAGGACGAACTTGTACGTCTTTTAAATCAAGAGGGATAGATTCTGAATGTGGAGTAGGCTTTGATTAAATCGGAGCGTAACTCGAATAAGGTATAGATAACTTAAAGACCCCTGTACCACGAATAAGTGGAACGGGGGTCTTTTGTTTGCACATTTATTTAAACTCAACTGTATATCGGCAGTAACTCAAATCAGGAACGCGCCTGAGAAGCACCAGTAAGCCATGCATCCTTGTCATAACCTCGTTCTTCCCAGTAGCCGATATGTTCGCTGTCAATCAGTTCAATACGATTCAGCCACTTGACAGACTTATAGGCATACATCTGGGGAATGACCAAGCGTACCGGACCGCCCAAATCTGCCGGGATCGGTTTGCCGTCATGCATGACAGCTACCATAATATCATCCATCTGTGCCTGATCCATCGTTATCGCATCCGTATATACACCGTCCCCGGAGTAGAACTTGACGCTGTGCGCTTCGGGTTTTACGCCTGCTTGGGTCAAAAGTTGCTTAAGAGATATTCCCTCCCAAGTATTCTTATATACAGACCAGCCTGTAACGCAGTGAAAGTCGCTGACCTGAACGGTACGTGCAAGTTTCACGAACTGCTCCCAGTTCCATACCTGTGCCCGTTCAACAAGCCCATCAATCCGGAATGACCAGTTTGCATTGGAAAAGGAAGGTATCGGTGTAACCGTGTATACGCGAAAATGACCTTCAGCTCCGCCTCCGACGGGCGGTGAGGAAGCTGGCAGCGCTTGTGGCAAAGGCACCATGTGATTGGGGTCGTTCTCCAGCATGCTATCAATACTATTGTCTAGTTTGAGGTTTCGTCCAACCCATGATATAAAAGTAGGCCCCAAAGTCACAGCTAGGCCCACGCCTACAGCAGAACGAATAAATGCCCGCCGTGTATACACGGGTTGAGGTTTCTCTGGTTGATGGAGAGGACTCTCCTTAATGGTACGTATAGATTCGGTAGAAACTACCGCTGCTGGCGTTGTATATTCATCAGGAGCATCAGTTGAATGCACCCTATTTCTACCCTCTGCTACAACTGTCGTTGCTTTTACTGCACGGCGTGCAGGATCTTTTAACCATCTCGTTCGTGTAATGGAGTGGTAGATGATATAAGGCAGGCCCACCCAAGTCAGCAAATCATGAACCAGAAGCGCGGCATTCGACCATCTCGGCCCAGCGAGCTTGAACTGCCATAACACTATACCTGATAACAGCCACCCTACCAGCAGTGCAAGAACAACGATTGTATTTGCTCTCTGCCATGGCCTATTGCGAAGTTGTTTCCAGTGCTTTCCGGCCAAAAGTAAGTAATACACCACAGGTGCTAGCATAGCTAGACCGACGACAATATGTAGCCACTTTAACCATACGCGTCCAATCCCGAGTAACTCACGCCAGAAACCACCGACCAACATAAGACCTGATACCGCGAGGATGACAACAATCCAGGCATTCCAGGCATGAATGGAAACGAGCTTTTTACCATAACCCTTTCGAATGTTCTTCAGCCATTGCTTCATATGCTTTCACCCCATATAGGTTATTCATCAGAACATCCTCGATATAAATGAAGCCGATTGTGATTAGAGAGCGGTTCTGAATTTAGTATTATTGTGTACTGTGTCAGTGATTACTTGAACGGGAGTATCATATTCATTCCTTATTCTATATTATATATACCTTATTATAGAGCGTTTTGGATCACTTGTATCAAAAGGTGAAGGGAAACACTTCTAATATAAAAGTATCCTCTAATTGGTTATCTAATACTATTGGTTCAAAAGTAGATGTACCCTTTCTGTTTTAAGTAAATAGAATTCATTTTTCAGTAACTCGAAGTATCTGTATGTAAATAGAGTTGATCCATCCGGATTCATATAATCTGTCGATTGATGTAGTTGAGAGTTTCGTTAGATAGCGGGAGTTGTGGATTATAAATCATTTATATAAAGGTTATTAAAAAGTGCTTGCTAAATAAATTAGATCATGATATATTATTTCTTGTCGCCTCAAGCGAATGATTGTCGAAACGCTTTGAACGCTGACGAAAAAAAGAGTTGACAGTTAGTTAGTCGACATGATAAGATAAGATTCCTGTCCGGTTGACAAGCATTAACACAAACGGACAACAAGTTCCTTGAAAACTGAACAAATGGATAGTAACTTTTGATTCATAATGAATCGTCAGTTTCAAAATGAGCTTATCGCTCTTTTCAATACCACCGATGATTTTCATAGCGTCTAACCACGCTGCTGAAATTCATCTTTATTGGAGAGTTTGATCCTGGCTCAGGACGAACGCTGGCGGCATGCCTAATACATGCAAGTCGAGCGGACTTGAAGAGAAGCTTGCTTCTCTGATGGTTAGCGGCGGACGGGTGAGTAACACGTAGGCAACCTGCCCTCAAGTTTGGGACAACTACCGGAAACGGTAGCTAATACCGAATAGTTGTTTTCTTCTCCTGAAGAGAACTGGAAAGACGGAGCAATCTGTCACTTGGGGATGGGCCTGCGGCGCATTAGCTAGTTGGTGGGGTAACGGCTCACCAAGGCGACGATGCGTAGCCGACCTGAGAGGGTGATCGGCCACACTGG